>JABHLR010000008.1 GCA_018693315.1 archaeon
GAAAAGTAAATAGACATATACTCAACCTCGACAATCCTTAAAAACTCTAACCACCAACGACAATTAAACTAAACAAAGTTCATAAACAAAAAATTTAGTGTCCCCTCCCGATGCCAAAAAGGTCAGGTCGACGGCGGGAGCGTTTATTTTCTTTGAAAATTAACGACCGGTGTCGAACTGGTTCGTCCTAAAGGACTACCTTCGCTTTGCTTGGCATTTCCCGGTGGGGGTGGTTAGTTAGAATTTCCAGTTAGAATTTTCTTGGACTACTTTTCCATCTAGAATTATTTTTGCTTTGCTCATGTCTTTGACGATGTCCCAGTGGATTACGGAATCGTTTCCGCCGCCGTTGTCTTTGTATGCCATTCCTAGAGCTAGGTGAATTGTGCCGCCCATTTTTTCGTCGAATAAAAGATTCTTTGTGAACTTAGTTACTTTTGGATTCATACCTATTCCGAATTCGCCGACGTAAGATGCGTTCTCGTCTGCTGATAACATTTCTTTTAGGAAGTCTTCGTTTTTGCTTGCTGATGATTCGATTACTTTTCCGTCTTTGAATTTTAGGTAGATGTCGGTTACTTCTTTTGCTGACTCGATTGCGGGATAGTCGAATTTTATCCAGCCGTTTAAGGATTCTCTAACTGGCGCCATAAATACTTCTCCCATTGGTACGTTTTCGCCATCGATGTCTGATTTTGCGAGTTTGCCGTGAACATCGAATTTTAAGTCAACGCCTTCGCCGATTAGATGAACCGATTTTCCTTCTTGAAATGTCTTTAGGACTTTGTCCATTTTTTTGCCGATTGCTTTCCAGTCCTGGAGGCAGGCGCCGAATACGAAGTTCTCGTAGTCTGTTAGGGACATTTCCGCCTCTTGAGCTAAAGCTTGGCAGGGGAAGGCTACGGTGCTTCTGTGGATGTCTGGCTTGCCGTTGCAGACGTATGTTGTGATTGGTCTTGTTACTTTTTGTCTTGCTGCGATTTTTTTTGGGTCGCAGTTTGCTAGGCTTCGTGTGTTTGCTGTTGTGTTTATGCCTACATATTTTTGCGCTTTTTTGACGCTGAAGTTTAGAGTTTCTGGGAATTTTTCGATTTGGTGTTTTTGTGCGTGTTTGAAAAAGAATGGTGAGATTTCTGGTAGGCCGACTTTTAGATCTGGGTGTGCGCCTCTTAGGATGACTTCTTTGTAGAGTGCGATTAGGAATTCTTGGGCTTCTGTTCCGCCTGATATGATTACGGTTTCTCCTTTTTTTACGAATAGCGCGTGGTCTACTACTAATTTTGCTAGCTCTCTTGTTCTTGTGTCCATTATATTTGCCAGAAACAGTCCGGTGGCTGATCACCTCAAATCTTTGGTATAAGTAAGTTTAAAAATATTTGTGGGGTGGTTTTGTTATGGAAATTGACTTCGCGAAGATTGAGAAAAAGTGGCAGGGCAAGTGGGAGAAGGAGAAGGTTTTTCAAGTGAAGGATTCTGGTGCTGAGAAATATTATGTTTTGGAAATGTTTCCGTATCCGTCTGGGTCTGGTTTGCATATGGGGCATGCTTGGAATTATACGATTGGGGATATTTTGTCGCGGTTTAAGATAATGCAGGGGTTTAATGTTTTGCATCCGATGGGTTATGATGCTTTGGGTTTGCCTGCGGAGAATGCGGCGATTGAGAAGGGTGAGCATCCTGAGGATTATACGAAGAAATCTGTTGCGAATTTTACGAAGCAGTTTAAATCTTTGGGGATTAGTTATGATTGGTCGAGGATGGTTAATAGTTCTGATCCCAGTTATTACAAGTGGGATCAGTGGATTTTTTTGAAGATGTTGGAGAAGGGTCTTGCTTATCAGAAGGAGTCGGAGGTGAATTGGTGCGATAAGTGCAATACTGTTTTGGCGAATGAGCAGGTGCATGATGGGAAATGTTGGAGGCATGATAAGACTGATGTCGAGACGCGGAAATTGAAGCAGTGGTTTTTTAAGACGACTGAGTATGCGGATGAGTTGTATGAAGGTTTGGATAAGATGGATTGGCCAGAGAGGACGAAGGCAATGCAGAAGAATTGGATTGGGAAGTCGCATGGGACTGAGATTGATTTTGAGGTTGAGGGAAAGAAGTGGTCTATTTTTACGACTCGGCCTGATACGATTTTTGGTGTTACTTTTATGGTTGTGTCGGCGCAGCATGCTGGGTTGGATGAGTTGGTGACTGATGAACAGAGGAAGGATGTTGATAAGTTTTTGAAGAAGTTGAAATCTGTTTCGGAGAAGGATTCTGATAAGTTGGACAAGGAAGGAGTTTTTAGTGGGAGTTATGCGATTAATCCTGCGAATGGCGAGAAGATTCCTGTTTGGATTGGTAATTTTGTCGTCGCTGATTATGGCGCTGGAATGGTGATGGCTGTGCCTGCTCATGACCAGAGGGATTTTGATTTTGCTAAGAAGTATGGGATTGAAGTTCGGCAGGTTATTGCGCCTTATTTTTGTGATAAGGAATGTCCGCCTCGTGAAGGTAAGCGGCATGCTCCGAGAACGGTTGTGCAGGCGATTGTCAAGCACCCTAAGGAAAATAAAATTATTCAGATTCAATGGAAAAAGTTTGATTGGAATACTTTTGTGATTGGTGGGGCTGAGGAAGGTGAGACTTTAGAGGAAGCTGTTAAGAGAGAGGTTTACGAGGAAACTGGGTACAAGAATATTAAATCGATTAAGAAGATTGGTTTTGAGATGAGGAGCGAGTGGTATGCTTTGCACAAGGATGAGAATCGATATGCTTATATGAATGCGTTTTTTGTTGAGCTTTCTGATTTGAAGAAGGATGAGATTGCGGACGAGGAGAAAGAAAAACATGTTGTGGCTTGGGTTGATTTTGATAAGGTGAGGGATATTTATGGTCCTGTCTCGGAACTTAATTATATTTGTGACGCTCTTTCATCTGGAGAAAGCGCGTATACTAATGAAGGGAAGTTGGTTAATTCTGATGAATTTAATGAGATGAATAATGTTGATGCGAAGGATAAGATTACCAAATGGTTGGCGAAGAAAAAGGCTGCTAAGAAAGTTGTGAATTTTAAGTTGAGAGATTGGGGAGTTTCGCGGCAGAGATATTGGGGGACGCCGATTCCTGTTATTCATTGTGAGAAGTGTGGGGCTGTTCCAGTGCCTGAAAAAGATTTGCCGGTAAAGCTGCCTAAGGATGTGAAGTTTGGGAAGGGGAATCCGCTTGAGACGAATGAGAAATGGTTGAACGTTAAGTGTCCGAAATGTGCTGGAAAGGGGAAGAGGGAAAGTGATACGATGGATACTTTTGTGAATTCGAGTTGGTATTTTTTGAGGTATTGTGATCCGAATAATTCTAAGAAAATTTTTGATGCGAAGAAGGTGAAGTATTGGTGTCCTGTTGATACTTATATTGGTGGGGCTGAGCACGCTTGTATGCATTTGATTTATTCGAGATTTTATGTTAAGTTTTTGAGAGATTTGGGATTGGTTGATTTCGATGAGCCTGCTGTAAAATTATTTCATCAGGGGATGTTGCATGGTGAGGATGGCGAGAAGATGAGTAAGTCGAAAGGGAATGGGGTTTTGCCAGAGGAGGTTTCTGGGAAGTATGGGATTGATACTGCGCGGTTCTTTTTGTCTGGGATTGCTTCGCCGGATAAGGATATTGACTGGAGTAATAAGGGGATTAATGGTTCTTTGAGATTTGTGAATAAGGTTGTTGATTTGTGTTCTGGTGTTAAGATTGGTAAGGACAGCGACGAGGTTTTATCGAAATTGAATGAGACTGTTAAGAATGTTAGTTCGCAGATTGATACGTTTGACTATAGGACTGCTACGATTCGGTTAAAGGAATTGTTTGATTTGTTGGCGAAGCAGAAGGAAATTTCTAAGGTGACTTTGGAGAGTGCTTTGAAAATGTTGGCGCCGTTTTGTCCGCATGTTGCTGAGGAGCTTTGGGAGAAGGTGGGGAATAAGGATTTTATTTCTAAATCTAACTGGCCGAAGTTTGACGAGTCTAAGGTTGCTAAGAAAGGGCAGGGTGGCGATTTGAACGAGAAGATTATTGAAGATGTTAATAGGATTTTGGAGAAGGTTGCTGACGCTAAGAAGGTTTATGTTTATGTGATGCCGTTTGAGTTGGCGAAGGTTGATGTGAAGAAAGTTGGGAAAGTTGTTGGGAAAGTTGTTGAAGTTTTTGCTGTTAATGATTCTGGGAAGCACGACCCTGAGGGGAAGGCTAAGAGAGCTAAGCCGGGGAAGGCTTCTGTTTATGTTGAGTAATTTTGATTCTCTCTGTAGATTTCGTTGTGATAATTTCTTCATGTACAAATGTACACTTCAGAAATTCTAACCTATAAATCTCTAAGAGATAATCAAAATTTGATTCGCTAAGTATATAAAGTGGATTTGTGTTTGTGTGTTATGAAAAAAGTTGTGAACAAAAATGGTTTTGGCAAAAAGGTTCGTCGGACTATACATGGACCGAGGAATATTGGGCAGAGGGCGGCTGATGGGATTGCGAAGTGGGCTGGAAGTTGGGCTTTTATAATTTCGTTTTTGGTTTTTTTGGGAATTTGGATGGCTGTGAATGTTTATGCTTGGATTGGTGAGTGGGATCCTTATCCGTTTATTTTGTTGAATTTGGTTTTGAGTTGTGTTGCGGCACTGCAGGCTCCTGTGATTTTGATGAGTCAGAATAGGCAGTCGCAGAAGGATCGGACGAAGGTTGAGTATGATTATAGGGTGAATCGGAAGGCGGAGTTGGAGATCTCTAAGGTTTTGAAGAAGCTTGGGCGGATTGAGAGTAGTTTGTTGGGTAAAAAGAAATAGAGTGTATAAATTCTTATAAGGGTTGGTTGTTGTGATTTTTTATGGGGCATGAGTACCAAGGGAAGAAAGTAGTTTTTGGAACAGACTCTGAGAGATATTTGGCGAGTTTATTTCAAATGAGGCAGGAGCGCCAGGGGAGTAGATTTCCTGATTTGATGACTGACCATACAAAAAAGTCTTATGCTCCGAATTTGGCGATCGAATCAAAATCTGGAAAACATGGAGGTAAGCTTTTGGCCGAACAATTGGTTTATGCTGTTTCAACTAAGGCTCAGTATCGGAGGATGTTTGGAGAAAATCCGAAGAATCTTAATGGTTGGCTTAATGGGGAGACTCCTTTTTTGGATGAGCCTTATTATTTGTATTATGATAATATTGTTAGGGCTGATGATCTGAATTCTCTAGATATTGATAGGGATTTTTCGGCTATAAAGATGAGGTGGGGTGACCAATATATTATTCCTGCTAATGTTCTTCATGCTTATTTTGTTTCTAGGATGATGCAGAAAGATGATGTTGGGATAAGAGAGGCTAAAAAATATTTGAAAGATGAAACGAAAAAGAGAATAGTTGGTGAGGCTTCGTTGTCGCACCTCCGGAAAAACAAGAGAGAGTTTCAGAATTGGGAAATCTTTTATTCGGAGGTTTTATTTGATAAGACTGGGACTGATACTGCTAATACTGATCAGAGGAAGAAAGTTATTGCTGGGGTTTATCAACAGATTAAAGATTTGGATAATTATCCTCGGGCGAAATTTGCTGGGCCTTCTGGGACTAGTATTCATATGATTGGTTCGCCTGATAATCCTGAGTTGATTGATCAGGTTGGCGGTGTTGTTAAGAGGAGGAGTGGGATTCTGACTGAGATTGCTAGGGAAAGGAAGGCTGCTGTTTCGTTGCTGGGTAAGATAACCTTGAGATCTAGTGGTTCTTTGTTTTGTAATGGGGATATCCCTGCCGATAGGAAAACTGTACTTCGGAAGGATTTGTCACCTGAGCAAATTTCTTGGCTGGAGAGATTGGTCTTGTGGAAGAGTGAAGAAGATTTAGTGAATGAAAGAAAATTACCCGAAGTCCCTGCTGATGATGTTCCGTTTTAAATTATTCTAATACGGCTTTGATTCGTCTAACACCGGAGCCGCTTGATTGTTCTTTTTTGATTTTGAATGTTCCGAGTTCGGATGTGTTTTTGATGTGGGGGCCTGCACAGATTTCTTTTGAGAAGTTGCCGATTGAATAAACTTTTACCTTATCACCATATTTTGAGTCGAAGATTCCTTGAGCTCCTTTCTGTTTTGCTTCGTCAATCGAGAGTTCTTCTAGCTCTACTGGGATATTTTCTTGGATTTTTTTATTGACTAAGTCTTCGATTGCTTTCTTTTCTTCGTCTGTTAATTTTCTGTCGAAGTTGAAATCGAATCGTAATCTTTCTGGTGTGATGTTTGAGCCTTTTTGGAAAATTTCTTTATCGTTTAGAACTTCTCTTAGGGCTTGGTTTAGTAAGTGGCATGCTGTGTGGAGTTTTGTTGTTTGTTCGGAGTTGTCTGCTAGGCCTGATTTGAATTTTCCTGCTGAGGCTGTTTGTGATAATTTCTGGTGTTGCTCGAATTCTTTTTTGAATCCTTCTTCATCTACCTCGATTCCTTTTTCTTTTGCTAGCTCGATTGTCATTTCGATTGGAAAGCCATAGGATTGGAAAAGTAAAAATGATGTTTTGCCATCAATGTTTTGGTCTGAATGTTTGTTGAAAATCCTTAGTCCTTTTTCTAAAGTCTTTTCAAATTTATCTTCTTCTTTGTTTAGCTCGTCGATTATTTTTTGCTTGTTGTTTTGAAGGATGTCATAGTCATCGTAGATTTCTAGAATCTCTTTTACTAGTGGGGTTGTTACATCTGCGTCTTGTGGGATGCCTAGGTCCTTTGCGAATCTTATTGCTCTTCGGATTAATCTTCTTAGGACGTATCCTTGCTCTGTGTTTGATGGGACTGCACCGTCGGCGATTATGAAAGTTGCGGCTTTGATGTGGTCTGCTATGATTCGCATTTCTCTTTCGTTGCCTTTGTAATATTTGTCTGAGAGCTTTTCTATTTGTTTTATTAGTGGTTGCCAGATGTCTGTTTGGTAATTGTCTTCGAAATTGTTTAGGATTGCTATTGTTCTTTCGACGCCCATTCCTGTGTCGATGTTTTTTTGTTTTGCTTCGTTATATTTCCCATCTTTGTCTTTGTTGTATTGCATAAATACGTCATTCCAAATTTCTACCCAATCGTCATTGCTGGTATCGAATTTTTCTGGGGTTAGTGTGTCGTTTGGTTTCCAGTAGAAAATTTCTGTGTCTGGTCCACATGGTCCTGTGTTTCCTGCTGGTCCCCACCAGTTATCTTTTTTTCCAAGGAATGCGATTCTTTCTTTTGGTATACCCAGCTCTTGCCAGATTTGTGAGGATTCTTCGTCTTTTGGTGCGTCGCTGTCTCCCTTGAAAACTGTGACTGCTAATCTTTCGGTTGGGATTTCTAGCACTTTTGTTAGAAATTCGAATGAGAATTGGATTGTTTCTTTTTTGAAGTAGTCGCCGAGGGACCAGTTGCCGAGCATTTCGAAAAGTGTGTGGTGGACTGTGTCTCCGACTTCATCTATGTCTCCTGTTCTGATGCATCGCTGGACGTCGACTAATCTTTTTCCTTGAGGGTGGGATTCTCCTGATAGGAATGGGACGAGTGGGTGCATGCCTGCTGTTGTGAATAGGACTGTTGGATCGTTCTCTGGAATTAGTGATGAGTTTTTTATTTCGGCGTGGTCTTTCGACTTAAAGAATTCGATGTACTTTTCGATTAGTTGTTTTCTGTTCATATGTTAATTAGATAATGGGGATTTTTAAGGTTTGTTAAGCTTTAGCAAATTGTCGAATCCGGGGGTCCATTCGTCGGTTATCATTAGGACGGTGTCGACTGTTCGGATTACGTTTGGGAATTCTTTTTTTAGGTTTTCTAGAATCTCGTAATATTCTTGGTAGCTTTCGACGATTAGTTCTGGTTCTAGCTGCCACATGTTTCGGATGAAATATTGGATGTTTGGAATTCTTGATAAGTGGTCTAGAAATTTTTGCTCGTCTTCTTTGCTATATCTATCTAGTTTGATTATTGCTTTGTAGAGCTCTAGCCCTAATTCGTTTAGGTCGACGCCGATTCGGTATTGAATTATTATTCCGTTTTGTTCTAGTCTTTTTAATCTGGTTTGGATTGTTTGGATTGTTGCTTTGGTTTTTGTTGAGAGATCGACTAGTGAAATTCTCGCATTATTTACGACTTCTTTGATGATGCTCGAATCTAGTTCGTCTATTTTGTTATCTTCCATTTCTCCTGCGAACATTGTTGGCTCTTCTGTTTTATTTGTGAAATACATTTTTGGATATTGTTTGACGTCTACTAGGATCTGACCTTCTTCTTCTACAAGTATTTTGTTGAATTTTGAGATTAGTTCGTTTTTTAGTTCGAAGAATTCCATGTCGCTTTTGCAGAAGTAACCGAAGATTAGGTCCCATGAACCGGAGCATTCTCCCATCCAGTAAACTTTTCCGGATGTTCTGAGGTATTTGAATAGCCTTTCTTTTTCTGCTGGAATATTTCTTAGGTTGAGATATATTTTGTAGAGCTTGTATCCCATTTTGTGGGGGTTGATTGATGCTTGGAAACCTGTGATGATTCCTCTTTTGACCAGTTGGTTTATTCTGTAATCTACTGCCTGCCTTGATTTGCCGACTTTTTTCGCGAGCTGAGTTGATGGAATTCTGCAATTTTTGTCGAGTTCTGTTAAAATCTTTCTATCTATCTTGTCTAATTTTATTTTATTTATTTCTACCATACTTGGCATATATTGTTTTTTCTTTATAAATATTGTGGTTTATGCCAAGAATTTGGTGGAAACTTTGATATAGGTATATGACTATATGTTATTACAATAGAGGGACAACAAAGACCTCTAAGGAAAATAAAAAATGACACAAGAAAAATATGAGACAAAGTTCCCAGTAACTTTCGAGGGCGAGGTTAGCAATGGATGGACTAATGGAGTAAAGAATTGGCACATTCGAAATGCTACGCCTGGATTGTTCACGCTGGATTTGGAGCATATTGCAAATGACTTGGTTGAATTGCATAATGATCCGGGCAATGAGGAAAGTGTGGAATCGATGTATTATGGTAAGGTTTGTGCGCATAAGTGTAAATCTTGTTTTAATGAAGAGAGAGGAGTTTACAGTAAGGAGATTTACGATTTGGACAAGAAAGCTGTCCTGGATGATGAGGGTAATGCTAAGTTGAATAGGTTGATGACTCTTGAGGATACTGTTAATGTGGTTGATCAGGCTATTGAGATAGCTGCGGAAGAGGGACATGATTTTAAGAGTGTTAAGTTTCTTGGGCCTGGTGAGCTGTTGATGAATCCTCAGTTGTTCGATATTATTGACGCGTATAAAGCTAGAGGGGTGCAGTTGAATATTTTCACGAAAGGGGCATTACTTGGAAGTGATGAGTTGGCTCAGAAATACCAGGGGATGAATGCTAAGGAATTGACGGACAGATTGGCGAGTTGTGATAATGTTGGGTTGCTTATGTCTTTCCAGTCGTTTGATGGAGAGAGGCAGAATGATCTTGTTACGAGCAAGGATGAGAATGGTGAAACTGTGGGTCTTCAGGGCTATTCTCAAATTAGAGAACAGACTCTTGAGAATATGTTTGGCTCGGAATTATATAAGAATGGGATGACGAATAGGGTTTGTATGATTAATGCGCCGATTGTTCCTGAAAATGTTGATGAATCTTTTTATATCTATAAGTTCTTTATTGAAAGAGGTACTCCTATAGTCATGACTCCGTCTATGGTTAGTGGTAAGGGTTGTGGGCAGTACGAGAGGCAAAAGGAGATTATGACTATGGAAGACTGGCATGAAAAGCTTGTGGGCTTGTATGCGAAGATTTATGCGTTCAATGTTGAGAAGGGGATTCAAACGGATGAGCAGATAAAAGAGGAAGGGGTTGCATCTTATGTTGGGGCTGAGCCTTGTAATCAGGCATCTACGGGATTGTACATTAGAGGAAATGGGATTGTGCAGAGTTGTCCTGGAAGATTTGATAGCGAAACGGTTTATGCTAATGTTCAAGAAACTTCGCTAAAAGATATTTGGATGAATTCTTCGAATAAGCAAAGAGGGATTGATGATCCTCAGAACTTGATTAACAATAAATGTCCTGCGAAGGATGAAAATGGTAGCACGGTTAAGTTTGAAGGTTGTGGATTTCCTCAAGACTTTTATGATAGAGTTATGAAAAAATATTCTGATTTAATGGGTGGAAGTGAAAATGAGTGATGCAAAATTTTACGCCGAGAGTTAATTCCGTCTAAGAGTTAAGCTCTCTTAACTTTTCCTGAATGGCTAGGAGTTCGTCTTCGATGTCGTCTCGTTTTGTGAATGTTTCTTTGGTTTCTTTCTCTTCTTTTTTCTTGACTACTTTTGGAACTTTTGGGGTTGGCATATTACCTTGGACTGAATCTATTTCCGAGAGTGTTGACGCGAAAAGTTTGTATAGTTTTTTCTTGAGGTCTTGTTTTTGTCGTGCTAGAATTTTTAGATGGTGTAATCTTTTTAGTGTTGTTAGTAAATCTGCCTGGCTCATTAGTAGATTAGATTTATTTTCTTTGTAAGAATCTGGTGAAAACGAGACATAGAGCTCTTCCTTTGAGGCCATGTTAAATCTGATTGAAGATATCTGAGTCTACTTCTGAAAGTCTTGATTTGATTTTTTCGATGTCTTCAGTCCAGCCTTTTAATTCTGTCTCTTCTTGTGACTTTACGTCTTTAATTTTTTTGAGAACTGATTCTATTTCTTTTACTTTTGTTTTTATTTTATCAAAGTTCTTTTGGGCTGATTGAAATTTGTCGATTCGTACGAAGATTGGTTCGGCTTCTCGAGTTTTTGGTTTTGGTGTTGTCGATGTTGATGGTGTGATTTCTAGCGTCTTTTTTGGAAGGTGTGGGATCACTTCGTTTGGAGAAGGTTTTGGAGGAACCATAATTGATTCCCCTTTTTCCTCTTCCTTCACATTGAGTCCTTCTGGGATTTCAACGTGTACCTCGTTTTCCTCAGGATTTGGTAAATCTGCAACTGCTGATTTTACCATTTCTTGATTAAGATTTTCGTTCTTAGAATTTGCTGGGAATGATGGTAATTCTGGGAGATCTTTTTTTTCTGATTCTTCTAATTTTGGAAGAGTTGGCAACGTTGGTGCCGGCGGAATTGTTGGCACGTCTTCTTTTTTACTAAATAATCCCATGGTATAGTTTAATCAATTTCTTTTTTATAGGTTTATAGTAATTTTAAAGTTACGACAATGTCGAGGGATGATGCACGGAAAGGTATATAAACGAAATTATTTTTTATTGTACATGCAAGTAAAACTTCTACATGATCTCGTCGAGGAAATGGCTGGTGAGAATACTGGGCGAATTGTTGATATCCTGTTTGGGAAAAAAGATGTTAATGAATTTTCGATTGCGAAAAAAATGGAGTTGACGATTAATCAGGTTCGGAATATTTTGTATAAACTTTCTGCTGATGGTTTGGTTTCGTTTATTAGAAAGAAGGACAAGCGGAAGGGTTGGTATATTTATTATTGGACTTTGAAGACAGAGAAATGTTTGGTGAAGTTGGAGGGATCTTTGGTTAAGAAGATTGAGGGTTTCCGTGGTATTTTGGGGAGCCGGGAAACGCGACGATTTTACACATGTCCATCTTGTGGTATTGAAGTTGGCGAGGAGAAGGCGTTGGAGCATGGGTTTAGTTGTGAGGAGTGTGCGGAGATTTATGAGTTGTCTGATAATAGTCCTGCGATTCGAGAGACGAAATTTAGGATTAGTAGGACTCAAAAGAATTTGGAACTGATTCAGGGTGAGCTTGTGACTATTAGAGAAAAGGAAGCGAAGAGAAGGGCTAGGATAAATAAGAAGTTGGACAAGGAAGAGGCTGAGAGGAAGGCGTTGATGAAGATTGCTCGGGCGGCTGCTCGGAAGAAGGTTGCTGAGGCGAAGGCTAAGCTTGAGGGGAAGACGCTTGCAGTAAAGAAGAAAGTTAAGAAGACTGTTAAGAAAGTTAAGGGGAAAGTTGCGGCTAAGAAGAAGGTTGTTAAGAAGACTGTTAAGAAAGTTAAGGGGAAAGTTGTTAAGAAAGTTGCGGCTAAGAAGAAGATTGTTAAGAAAGTTGCTAAGAAGATTGTTAAGAAAAAGATTAGTTTGGCTGGTAGGTTAAAGAAGAAAATTTCTGGGAAGCGATGATGGGCCGAGATGGATTTTTGTCTACTTATACCGGGTGGATAATTGCTGTTAATGTTGTATTTTTTATTGTGTTGACTTTTATGGGATTTGATCCTTTCGATTGTGCGGGAAGTGTTTGTAAGTATGTTGCTTTTCAGCCTGCCGCAATTTTAGCTGGTAGTTCTGTTTGGACTTTTTTGACGAGTATGTTTATGCACGCTGGACTTTTCCATTTGTTTGCGAACATGGTGTCGCTTATGTTTATTGGAAATTTTATTGAGAAGCTGATTGGGAAGAAGCGGTTTATTTGGTTGTATTTTGTTGGTGGACTTTTTGCTGGTGTTTTATTTTTCGCTCTTGCTAATTTGTTTGGGAATAGTGCAACTGGTGCTATGTTTTTCGGGAATCCTATGATGTATGCCGTCGGTGCGAGTGGTGCGATTATGGCGCTTGGTGGTTTGCTTGCGGTCTTGACTCCGAGGTTGCCTGTTTTGGTTTTCTTTGTTTTACCGATGCCGATGTGGGCTGCGATGGGAGTTTTGATGTTTGGTCTTTGGGGGCTTTCGGTTGCGGCTGGGCTTCCGATTGGTAATGTTGCTCATCTTGGTGGATTGATTGTTGGGGTTGGATATGGGTTTTATTTGAAGAAGAAATTTCCGAGGAAAACTAAAATGATTAGTACTTATTTTGCACGATGAAGCGAGAGAATTTTTTTGTTAGGAATTATAAGTCGTGTTGGAAATTTTTTAATGAGAGCCGCTGGCATATGGTTTTTGCTTTGGGTTTTTTTATGCTTACATTTTTGATTGGATTTGTTTTCCCGATTTTTTTTAGAGAGGAAATTATTAACTTTATTAGTGAGTTGATTTTGTCGCTTGAGGGGCTGAGTGTTGCCGAATTAATTGTTTTTATCTTTTGGAATAATTTTAAGGCGAGTTTCTTCGCGATTATTTTGGGAATTACTGCTGGGCTCTTCCCGTTATTTATGTTGGTGACTAACGGTTATTTACTTGGGTTTGTCTCTAGGGCGGCTGTTGAAGTAGAGGGATTGTCTTCTCTGTGGAGGTTGTTGCCTCATGGAATTTTTGAGTTGCCTGCTGTTCTTTTTTCTCTTGGAATTGGATTTAAGATTGGGGGCGGAATGTTCAAGAAAGGCTTCAGGAATAATTTGAAATATAATTTTAAGGAAGGTTTGAGATTTTTTGTTTTTGTGATTTTTCCTTTGTTGTTGGTTGCTGGTATTATTGAGGGCCTCTTAGTAGGATTAATAAAATAGCGGCCTAATGTGATTGGAAATCACATCTCAAATTGGTTAAGCTTCACTTAACGCAATTGGCAAGGAATTTTGGTTGGGTTGATGAGTTAGAAGTAAACGAATTTGTGTTCTTTTGAGATTGTTATGATGTCGATGTTTTTTATTATGTCTGAGAATTTGTCTTTGATGTCTGTTAAGATTTTATTGAACTCTTCTTCTGATGTGACTTCGAATTCTGGTTCTAAATCCCAGTTACTGATTACCTTTACGTGATGGATTACGTTTTTATGTTGTTTAAGATATTGGGTTAATTCTTGAATTTTGGTTTTTTCTGGATTGTCGAGATAGACGAAGCCTTTGTAGAATTGGATTCCGAGTTTTTCGTAGTTGATCGCGATTCGGAAGCCTTGGATTAGTTTTAATTTTATCATTTGTTTAATTCGGTAGGCTATGATTCTTGCCGTTGTGTTTAGTTCTGTTGCGATGTCGACTGCGGACTTTCTTGCGTTTTCGCTTAGTTGTTTTAGGATTTTTATGTCGATGTCTTCTAGGTCAATTTTTTCCGAGGAATCGAGAAGGGTTTTTTCTTCCGAGTTTTGTTCGTCTAAGATAAAGCTTCTGCTGCAAACTGATGCTCGCGAACTTATTGATATTGCTTTTTTTGAAACGAATCCGGAAAATGCGCTCAAAACTTCGTTTTTTAATGAATCTATATTTGCTACCGAATCTGTTTCTAGGGCTGCAACTAGATCCCACGCTCCATTGCAAGAAACTAGCCATTTGACATTTTTGTTTTCTTTTAATTTGGATATTTTTTTCTCTAGCTCCCCTGAAGTAATATGCTGGAATGATAATAAGACCCTAAATTGTATTACTCCTAGCTTCGAAAGATTTAGAGCTACTTGATATTGGGTGATTATTTTTTCTTGCTCTAGTCTTTTGATCCGGTAGCTTACGACTTCGGTTGAGAGGCCGACTTTTTTTGCGATTGTTGAATTTGGTTGTCTGCAATCTTTGTCTAGTTCTGAAAGTATCTTTCTGTCCTTTAGATCTAATCCAAATGTTTTTTCCTTCATATTTAGTATTATTACACTTATTATTTAAATCTTGTCATTTTATTGCATTTTCTCATAAGATGTTTTAACTAGTGTTTTGCCTTGATAATAGTAACTCCTTGAAAGGGGTAATAAGAAAATGGATAGACAAAAAGAAAAAAATGTTGAGAGAGAAAAGAAAAAGGTTATGTTTGTTAAGCCGCATTTGGAGACTGATGCAGTTTGGGATCCCATAAGAACGTGTCCTTATATCGGGGCGTGGTATATGACTTCTGGGCTTAAGGAACGTGGGCATGATGTGAAATACTTAGATGAAGTTACTCGGAATAACGGTCTAGAGAATAGGACTTTGTTTAGGAGGGATATGATTAATGGAGAAACAACCGAAACTCCTGTTGAAACTTCTTATGAGGATTTTCAGGCGCAAAAGATGGCGGACTATAGGTCTATGACCCCTGAGTCTTTTGTGGATAAATATTCTGCGTTTGGTGAAGATGGGGAAATTTCCAGAACAATGGTTCGGACTGGAAATGATCTTGAGGATACATTAAATGATATTGGCGATATGAATCCTGATGTTGTTGGGATTCCGTTGATTGCTACTGCCAATTATATTCCAGCGACAAAATTGGGCAGGGCTATTAAAGACAGGTTTCCTGATGTAAAGGTTGTATTCGGTGGACAACATATCTCTGCGGATCCTGAGGGTTTTTTGAGAGATAATGATTATGTTGATCAGGTTGTTTCCGGGGATGCTATTTCGGCCATGACTGACATAGCTGAGGGTAGGAATAATGATAAAATTGTTTATGGTGGATTTAGAAATTTTGACGAATTCCCGTTGCTTGACCCTTCGATTATTGAGGGGAACGATTATCCTGACGAGCCGATTCATACTTATCCTACTGATGGAAGGAAGAGTGTAGATTATATGTTTTCTAAAGGGTGTTTTAGGCGGTGTGATTTTTGTGTTGCTGGAAGTCAGGAAGGGAATCACGTAACTCCGATTGATTATGATATGGTTGATGAACAGTTGCGTATATTTAAGAAAAATGGTATTGAAGAACTTGTGATCCAGGATGATGCTTACCTTTGGGATAAGAATCATGTTCGGGAACATTTGCCTAAGTTGCTGGGGCTTATGAAGAAGCATGGGATGTATTGGCAAAATAATGGTGGGATGGAATTTGAAATGATGGATGATTTTGTTACCGAAGAGATCTTGAAATATAATTCGTCTGGAGAGGGTCGTGCTACTTCTTTGTATGTTCCGTTTAACCCGCGTACTTGGAATAAGGGACAGAGTGTTTCCGGAACCATGTCTGAAAGATATCATGCGAATTTGGATAATTTGAAAAAATTGAAGGATGCTGGGGTGTTTGTTTTCACTAGTGGAATTATTGGTACTCCTGAGCAGACTAGAGAAACTATTGATGAAGATATTGAGATGAATAAGAAATTGATTGAAGAGGGATATCTTAGCTCTGCACTTTCTCTTTCAGCTACGATGCTTCCTGCGACTAAATGGTATGATTCTAATGGCCATAATATTGTAGATAAAGAAGATTATGCTGGATTCTCGTTGTTTACTACGCATCATAGTACTCCGCACATGTCTCCTAGAGATATTGAAACTTCAATGATTCGTTGGAGTCAGGAACTTGACAAAGTTCAGACTACTTACAAATGGGGAACTGGGTTTCCTAGTGCTGAGAATGGTAGTAATCAAGATTTGAAAAGGGGTGATGAATAATATGGGAGATAAATTAGAACATATGGAACATGATTTTGATAAAAAGAGTGTTTTTCTTGGAGCTGACCGGGCGGTGGCTTGGCTTAAGAACAGAAGCAATAAGGCATCCCTTTGTACAACTTTTGGATCAAAGGGGGAATCTAGTCAATTGATGCCTACGACATTCGCAGAAACTACTACTTGTTATGATGTTGCTGAGAAAATAGCAGAGAAATTAGATGATGGAAAGAAGGTTGCTTCGAGTGTTGGACTCGACAAATATGGTGATATCTATCTGCGTGTAATGGTCGGCCCGGGATATGTGCCAAACGATAGGAATTTGATGAATGGATACGGAGCTACGGAAGCTTATGAGGTGCGTACTCACTCTAGCCGTTCTATGACTAATTGGTAAGGATAGAGAAAGTTAGAAATCAAATATAGATTTCTGCTTTCCGTAGTTTTCTAGTATCCAGGATTTTTCCTTTATTTCATCCATTGAGATTTCGATTCTTGTTTGCATGTCTTTGAAGGCTTCGTCGATTGTGTCGAAATGTTTTGGGTTTGAGTTGAAGGTTCGTCTTGCTGTTTCTCTGACTACTCCGACTCCGAGTGGGGCGTAGTATTCTTTTCGGATTTCTCGGAAGATGAAGATTGTTGCTTGGCGTTTTATTTTTGTCAGGTATTCTGTTGTTGGTAATCTCATTGCATAGTAGCCTCCGGTGATATTTGATGCGTATTTTTTTCGGCCGAAGAATCCTTCGTAATCTTGAGCTACTTGGGTTGTGTCGCCTACGTAAAAGTTTCCTGCTTTCCATGCTTCAATTGCTTCGAATGATAATCGCCCTGGGAGCAGTAGAGCTTCGATGTAGTTGCCGAGGAAGTTTCCTGAGAATAATGTTATTTGATTTATCTCTGGGAAGTATCTGATTTTTTCTAGGTGCTGTTTTGAGATTGTGTCGTCGGTTGCTGTGATTGACCACCTTGTTGGAACCATTCGTCTTTTTATTTTTGTGCCGAGTAATCCTATTGATAATAATTTTTGAAGATGATCGACTTTAATGTTTGTTTTGTAGAGTTCTTTTAGAGCTGTTGTGGCTTTGACGTCGTAGTCTGATGTTAGGTAATCGACTTTTTTTGAGACTTTTGGGTTTTCTTCTAGAATTGCTTTTTTTAGTGGAGCGGGATTTGTCATTGGCCTGAATACTGAATCTTGTGTGATTTGCATTGTTGGTTTTTTCTTTAGGAAGATTTCTGTTGAGACTGGCTTTGAAGATAGGGCTAGTTCTTGGGTTACTTGTTTTAGCCTGTTGTCTGATTTGATGTTTGTTTTTGATTTGCCGTAAATTAGTTGGCCTCTTAATCTTAGGACGTTTGCGACTGAGAAGTTATTTGCTGACCATTCTTCGGCTGTTGCGAAGTTTGAGATGTTGTCGTTTTCTGATGGGGTTAGGATTCCGGAGTTGATGTATGGGTAGCCGATTCTGCCTACGAATAATTCTGGTGCGGATTTTCCCGAGAAGTGGAGTTTTGGTTTTGGTGCGTTGTCTATGAATCTGTCGAGGATGTGGCAGTGTTTTCCGCAGAGATTTTTTCCTTTGCATTTGATACATAAAGAATCCATGCAAAGCTAGGGAAAATTGGATTTAAAATTATTTATATACTAATCTTTGAGACTGTTTAGTCCGATCAGGAGAGAGATTGCGCCGACCAGGAGTAGTATCCACATAACGCCGCCTTGAAGGAAGGTTAGTGCCGCTGCTCCGAATCCTGCGAAGTCTACGATCCAGGCGTAGATTGGGACCAATAAGAAAATCAGTCCGATTAGTATTCCGATGAATTTATTCATGCTTATTTGTGTGGATATTTGTTTATATATATTTAGATGGTGGAGATAGTTTTATAAATAATTGATTGCTGTAGATATCATGAAGAGGTTGATTGGGTATGCTGTTGCGATTGCTGGAATTGTTGTGATGGCTATGGGGTTTAATGTTTTTAGTTTGAAGATTGCGTTTTTGGAAGGTGTTGCGTCGAATTATATCGCTGGGGCTGGAATTGTTTTGATTATTGCTGGAGTTGCGATTGCTTTGATGAGTGGTGGCAGTAGCAGTAGTGTTAGCCAGTCAAAAGAAGAGGTTCCGATTTATGAAGGCACTGGAAAACATAGAAAGATAGTTGGGTATCGAAAAGATTAATTATTCTTTTAGTTTTGCCGCTCTTGCTTTTAGGTCTGCTGACACTCTGTCATATTCTGATTGTTCAATGTTTCCATTTGCTAAGTCTTCGTCTAGAATATGAAGGTCTCTCATTATTTGCCTTCCCATTTTGCTTTTATGACTTGCTCTGACCTTTCTAAAGTCCGACAATCCGAAATATTTGTGTATGCTCTTGTCGAATATCAGTGATATTACTATGAATGCAATTGCTATCCAATAAATCATGTTCGCGTCTCCGAGATCTTGATATCTGAATGACCAAATTGCAAAGAATGACAATGCGAATATTACCCAGCCCGCTCTTCTTCCGAATGGGCCAACGTTGGACTGATGGATAAAGAAGAAGAATATTAGCAATGGTAGGAATACTGTGATACCGACTGCGAGCGCTCCGTATTGAAGCAATATTGCTTGGACGAACTCATTTGGTAGGAATCTTACTGCGAGAACTGAAACTGATATTGAAACTATCCATTGGATCGTTTTGTTTTTGTTTCCGCCTAATACTTTGTTCTGTTTTATTACTGTAAATACGACAAGGAGGATTATTGTGAATAGGATTAGCTTTGCGAAGAGGAATTCGTCGAATGTGTTTATGTCTAGGATTATGTCTGTTACGAATTGTATGACGATAACGGCTACTTCCCTTAGTCCGTCTAGGAGTTGCCTGACACCGTCTGTTGGTCCGGCGCTAACGAATGCTGCAGACAGAATTGTTAAGAATGCGAATACACCTAGATTTTTTTTCATGATAGAATATAGTTTTGAACTTTAAAAGACTTGTTATATTGCGACGGAGTTTAGAAATCTTTATAAAGAATTGTTCTGTTGGTTTGATATGGATGGGAAGAAGTTTTTGGTGATTGGGCTGTTGGGCTTATTTATGATTTCTATGTTTGCTGGGCTTGTTGTGGCTGAAGATGCTACGACTCAACCCGCTACTACTGATTCTGATATTGCAGACCAACTTGGTGAAATTGGTGGCGAGATAGGCGCATGGACTAAGGCCAACATGAAGTTTACTAGTGTTACTGAGGATATTAATGAATACAAGGGGTGGTTATATGCCATCTTATTGGGTATGATTATTTATACCGTTACGTCTTCTTTTTTTGCGAGTAGTGGTCGTTTAGTCAAATGGGGTGTTACAATTGCGGTCACTGCGATCGCTATGCTTGGTATTCCTGTCGAAATATATAATGCTCTTGAGCTTCAGTATGGCGCCATGGGATCTGCCATATTGTCGGTGATTCCGTTCCTTATAATATTCCTTTTCACTATGAAGGTCGGGTCTCTTTTAATTGCTAGGGCTACATGGCTTTTCTTTATAGCTTATTCACTTACTATGTCTTGGGCTAGGTTCTGGGGAGCTGATGCTGGACAGGGATGGCCATATGCGGTTACGTTTGTGGTCGGAGTTATTATGTTCTTCTTTATTGGTTGGTTTAGAATATGGATGTGGAAAGGAGAACTAGATTCCCATAAAGAAAAGGCAGAACGCGATATAGCAATAGCAAAAGCACAAAAAGATATGGCGCAAGAATCTAGGGCATCTGAATCCGGAATCCCAAGTGGAAGTTAGGCATGTTTGGCAAACTCTTATAAAGATTATTTCCTATTTTGATTTATGATAAAAAGTGCTGGTGTATTGTTTTTAGTATTTGTTTTGGTTATGAGTTTTGGTTTGGTTGTTGCTGAAGATGCTAGTGCTCCTGAGGATCCAAGCGCTACTGGTGTTCCCAATGTGGCCGGTGTTCCTGGCGTAGAAGAACTTGAGAAAACAAAAGAAATTATTGATAAGGTTAGCCCTGTAAATGAAGAGGGCGATCTTGAGTTTGAAAAATTTACCCCATATAAAAGTTGGGCCGAAGAAAGACTGGTTTCTGTTAATAAATATGTTGGATGGTTTAGTAAGCTTTTACTTGGTGTCGAACTATCTCTTTCGTGGATTTTTGTTTTCTCTATTGTTTTGTTTATTTTGCTTTTTGTTATTGTTTATAATTCTATAAATGGGTTTTTTAACTCCAGTGCTCTTTTTTCTGCCGTGTTTGCTTTTATCGTATCGATTTTGGGGATGCAGGGGATGGGGAAAGATTTTGTTGTATGGGTTGACTCCGTTGCTACAACCTGGTGGCTGAGTGCTATTGTTATCTTGTTTGGGATTATAGTTGGATTTATATATGCTATCTTCGCAAAAACGATTGGGAAAAAATTTATAGAAAGCAGAAAAGCTGCCCAGAGCGAAGATGACAAGAAAGAGAAAGAGTTGTTTCGTGCTCAGGCGGAATTGATTAGGGAAAATTTGGGAATATAGTTAGTGATTAATTTTTGTTTTTTAGAACTATAATTAGAACTACTGAAATTACTAGAAATATTATGAGCGATACTGTCGCGTAGGATATTGTTTCGCCGACGCCGATTACTGCGCCTGTTGCTAGGTTTTCTCGAATGAGTCCTGTCGAACCAACTATAATTAGCACGAGTGATGCTAGTGCGATTGAAATTGAGATTGCGAGGAGGAATGCGGTTATCATTAGTTTTTTATACTGGTTATTCTATTTAAATTTATGGTGATGGATATGATTTTGACTTATGTGCTTTTCGCGGTTGGGATTTATTTATTGATAAAGAGTGCGGATTTTATTGTTGATAGTTCGAGTTCGATTGCTAAGAAGTTTGGAGTTTCGAGTTTGATAATTGGTTTGACAGTTGTGGCTTTTGGGACTTCGTTGCCTGAGTTGGTTGTGAATGTTTTTGCGGCGATTAATGGTTCTGGCGGGCTTTCTTTTGGGAATATTATTGGGAGCAATATTGCGAACGTGCTTTTGATTTTGGGAATTACGGCTGTTATTGGTGGGATTGTTGTCAAGAAGAAGACTGTTTGGAAGGAGGTTCCATTTGCTTTGCTGGCGGCGTTTGCTTTGTTCGCGATATCTGTTAAAACTTTTTTTGGAGAAGGTAGTAGATCTTTGGGTGTTATTGAGGGTTCTATTTTGTTGGTTTTATTTGCGGCCTTTATGGTTTATGTTTTTGTATCCAGTAGGAAGGAAAGAAAAAGTGGGGCTTTTGTCGAGGATATTGAATCTCATGGTTGGAAAGTTTATGCCAAGTTGATTCTTGGTTTGGTTGGAATTTATTTCGGTGGGCTTTGGGTTGTTGATGGTGCTGTTGCGATTGCTGGGCAGTTGGGTCTTAGTGAGTTTTTGATTTCTGCTACGATAATTGCTCTTGGGACTTCGTTGCCTGAGCTTGTTGTTTGTGTTGTTGCGGCTTTGAAGAAAAATGTGGATATGGCTGTTGGGAATGTTGTTGGGAGTAATATTTTTAATATACTTTGGGTGTTTGGGATTATTCCTTTTATCCGGCCGATAACTATTCCAAAGGGGATTGGCTTTGATTTGGCTGTGATGTTCTTCGCTACTCTGGCATTGTTTGTTACGATGTTTATTGGCAAGAGGCATGAAATGACGAAGAGAGATGGCTGGGTGTTTATCTTGCTTTATGTTTTGTATATTGCTTATATTGTTGTTAGGGGTTAGAAGAAATCGCCTAGTCCTTTTTGTTTTTTAGCTTCGTCTAACGCTTTTAATTTTGCTAGGCCTGAGTCGATTCTGGATTCTGAAAATGCATGGGAGGTTAGGATTTGTTTTACTCTTGCTTCGTCTGGTTTTTTGAATTGGATGTCTTCTTTGTATGATGTTTCGTATTCGTGGAATTGCTTGAAAACTTCTTGCCAGTCAAAAATGAAATCGAATTTTGCTTGGACGTGTTTGAAAATTTCTACCGGGTATTTGTATTTTTGTACGATTTCTAGTGCTCGCTTTTGGCCGAGTCCTCGGACGCCGCCTGGATTGTAATCTGTTCCGACTAAAATTGCTAAACATATTAATTGATCTTTATCGATTTCTAATTCTCTTACTACTGCTTGGAATTCTATTAGTTCTGGTTTGATGTCGACGTATAATCCTGATGGCATTTTTTTTCTTCGTGGCGAAGTTAGGTTTCTGACTAGGAATGGTGTTCCGTAAAGTAAAGCGTCGTAATCTTGGGATGCTGCTGCGTAAACTTTTCCTGCTCTGGCTAAAGTTGCGGCTTCTGATTCACCTTCTGCTGGAGCTTGGATTACTGGTATACCTAATGCTTCTAGTAATTCTTTAGATTGTTGGATTATTTTATCTGTTATTTTTACGAATCGGCCTGAATATTTTTTCATTCCTGCAACATCTTCTTTTGATTTGGCTTCTTCGTATTTTTGCTCGGCGATTTGCTTAGCTTTTTTTCTTTTTGCTATTTCTGCTTGCTTTAATTCTGGTGGTATACCATCAAAAACGTAGACTGGCTTTAATCCTTCTTGTAATAGGTTGATATTCCGGTAGAAAAGTCCTGATAGGTGGGATGTGATGTCGCCATTTTTGTCCATTAGCGGTGTTCCGTCTGGTTGTCGTATTGTTGTGAGGAATTGGTAGAGTGTGTTGTAGGCGTCTATCGCTACGATTTTGCCTTTTAGATCTTTGATGTCGATTTCTTTTCGTGGTATGATGTCTGATATCTGGACTCCCATTGTATAATTAGATGTTAGAAATTAATAAGGTTGTTGGTGTTAGACTAATACGTTTACTTTTGCGTAGGCTGCCTCTCTAGCCTCTTCTGATATTACTATGCTGTCTGCGGTGTTTATTGGGGAATGATAGGCTTCCTGCCTAGGATCTCTCCTCATTTCTGCCCATACTCCTTCTGCTTGCGTAACTGGCGCTACGGGAGGTTTTGGGTGGAATCTTGTTTCTCCGATTGTATTTGTCATATATTTGGAGGTGATTTTTGATTTATAAGTGTTATGAGAAGATTTATTATGATTGATTTCTTTTGATTTTTATGGAATTTGAATTCGTGCCTGTTGATTATGATTATTTTGATCATGGTGGTCGAAACTATGTACGGTTGATTGGGCGGAATGGGAAGGGGGAGAAGGTTTGTGTTGTTGATTCTTATGAGCCGAATTTTTACTTGATATTGAAAGATGGTGCCGACGCTGATAAGATTGTTAAGAAGATTTCTAAGATTTCGGTTGAGAAGGGGTCGCGTGTTACGAAGATTGAGAAAACTGAGATTTTGGATAAGAAATATTTGGGAAAGGATGTTAAGGCTATTCGGGTTTATGTAACGAATCATAAGGACGCGCATGATGTGGCGTCTGAGATTGGGGATATGGATGAGATTGAGAAGCGGCGTGAGTATGATGTTCCGATTATTACGAAGTATATTAAGGAGAATGGGGTTGAGCCGTTGAAGTGGTATACCGTTGATGCGGAGGCTGAGGAAGAGTGGATGATGGATGATATTGATTGTTTTCGTGCTAAAAAAATTTCTTTGGTTTCTGAGCAGAAAAAATTTGTTCCGAAGATTTTGGCTTATGATATTGAGACTAGTGAGCGGGAGATTGGTAAGGGCGAGATTTTGATGGTGTCGCTTGTTGGTGAGGGTATACGTAAAGTTCTGACTTGGAAAAAGTGTAAGGGTGCTGGGGATTATGTTGAGTTTTTTGATGATGAGGCTGATATGCTTGAGAAGTTTGTGGAGTATGTTAATGATTATGGGCCTGATGTTTTGACTGGTTATTTTTCTGATGGTTTTGATTTGCCTTATTTGAAAGCGAGGGCTGATGTGAATAAAGTTAATTTGAGTTTGGGCGTGACTGGTCGAGCTCCTAGTTTTACGAGAGGTCGAATTCCTTCCGGGAAGATTGCTGGGATTGTTCATGTTGATTTGTATCGTTTTATCGACGCTGTTTTTTCGCAGTACTTGCAAAGTGAAACTTTGAGTTTGAATGAGGTCGCAAAGGAATTGGTTGGCGAAGAGAAGGAGGATTTTGATTTTGTAAAGTTGGGGAACATGAAAGAATCGGATTGGTGTGATTTTTTTTCTTATAACTTGCAGGATTCGGCTGTGACTTTGAAGTTGGCTGAGAAAATTTGGCCTGATGTTTATGAGTTTTGTCAGATTGTTAAGGAACCGGCTTTTGATATTACGAGGGATCGGATGGCGACGCATGTTGAGAATCATATTTTGCATAATCTTGATCGGTTTGACGAGATTGCGGAGAAGCGGCCGATGCATAATGAGATTGGGGAGCGACGGGCGAAGGGGAAGTTTGAGGGTGCGTTTGTTTTTGAGCCGAAGCCGGGGTTGTATAATGATTTAGTTATGTTTGATTTTACTTCGATGCATGCGAGTATTATTGTTTCGTTTAATCTTTCGAAGGCGACTTTTAGCGAAGATGGCGGTAAGGGTTTTCATGAGTCGCCTGAGTTTGATTTGGATAGTAGGAAGCGGAAAGTTTATTTTGCGGATAAGCCTGGGTTTTTCTCGACGCTGTTGTCTGAGGTTGTTGATAAGCGGAAGAAGTATAAGAAGGAATATAATGCTGATAAGAATGCGATGACGAAGGCTCGGTCGAATGCTTACAAGCTTTTGGCGAATGCGACTTTTGGTTATCAGGGATTTTTTGGTGCGAGGTATTATTCGCGTGAGGCTGCGGCTGCGACTTTGGCTTTTGTTCGGAAATATACTCATGATACCATGGATAAGGTTACGAATGCCGGGTATACCATTATTTATGGGGATACTGATTCGATCGCGTTTTTGCAGAATGGGAAAAGCAAGGATGAGATTATGAAATTTTTGGGTGAGATTAATAGTGATTTGCCTGGGATTATGGAGTTGGACTTGGAAGATTTTTATTCTCGTGGATTGTTTGTTGCGAAGAGAGGGGCTACTACTGGGGCGAAGAAGAAGTATGCTTTGGTTGATCAAGAGGGGAAGATTAAGATTCGTGGGTTTGAAACTGTGCGGCGGGATTGGTGTCGGTTGACTCGGAATTTGCAGAGTGATATTTTGGGGAAGATTATGAAGGATGGGGATGAGAAGGAGTCGTTGAAGATGTTGAAAGATGTTGTTAAGAAATTGAAGGGTCGTGATGTTGATATGGAGGACTTGATGATTCGGACTCAGTTGCGTCGGCCGATTAGTGAATATGTTGCTCAGGGTCCTCATGTTATTGCTGCGAAGAAAATGGAGCAGAGTGGAATTTCTGTGTCGACTGGGATGTTGATTGAGTATTTTGTTGGGGAGGGTAGTGGTAAGCGAGTAGGTGACAGGGTTTATTTGGCGGGGGAGAGTGTGAAGTATGATATTGATTATTATATGAAGAATCAGATTCTGCCGGCGGTTGAGAATATTTTTGATGTATTTGGTGTTGATGCTTCGGCGGTTGCTGATGGGGAAAGCCAGAAGAAGTTGTTTTAGGTCAACATTTTCGCTGGTGCGAAAATCGTTGGGGGAAGTCTGCAGACTTCCGGGGGATAGCTCCCAAGAGTAAATCTTGTACGCTATCTTATTTATTATTTTGGTTGCGAGGTTGTTGTAACTTAGTAGTAGTTAATTATAGAAAGGTTTATATAGTCTTATTTGTATTTGTTGGTATGACAACAGCAATTGCTAGGGCGTATACTGGAAGAGGACTTGATGTTGAAGGTATTTCTATTTTTGATACTGCTGATATTGATGAGGCACCTAATATTGCTAGTATTAGAGTTTATGGTCATGGCAAGGATCCTGAGAATGGTGATAATATTGTGTTGCATAGTCGGGATAAGAAGTATGCGTTTTTGGTAAGTTTGGGGCATGGTGTGGCAACTATTCACGACCCTAGTATTCATGAAGGTAAGCATAATTCGTGGAATGGTTTGGGTGGTGCTATGTATAGTTTTGACAGATGTGGTTCTGGAGGTCCGGTAAAGCGTGTCGGAAATTGGTTTGATATGACTTTGCATGCCGATGCAGACAATATTCCTTATTGTACTCCCGAGAGACTCAGAAGGGACTTGAAAAATACTAATAGATCTCATTTGTTGTAGTTTGGTCAAATATAAAAGGGTTGTTTGTTTCTTTTTTTTATGAAGTTTACTAGGAGTGATACGATTGCCCATGAGTTGAAGCATCATTTGCCGTTTACTTTGGTTGTTAGTTTGTTGGCTGGGGTTTTTGTTGCGATTGCTTTTTTATTTGACTTGGCTTCGACAGGGATTCTTGTGAATAGTTTTGAGGTGATTCATCCTTTGCATATTTTGGTTTCGGCGGCGGCGACTTCAGCTATTTATTATAAATATAAGAGGTCTGTTTTGGGGAGTGTTGGCGTCGGTGTTGTTGGGGCGATTTTGATTGGGAGTATTAGTGATGTTTTGTTGCCGTGGGTTGCTGGGAATATTTTTGCTTTGGAGACGGTTTTTCATTTGCCTATTTTTGAGAGTCCGTTTTTGATTTTAGGTGTTGGAGTTGTTGGAGCTTTGGTTGGGATTTTCTTTGGGTTCTTTAAGTTGACTCATTCATTGCATGTTTTCTTCTCTGTTTTTGCTAGCTTGCTTTATTTGTTGGCTTTTAGTGTTGCGATGAGTGTGTGGGCTGTGTTGGTGATTTCGCTTGTTGTGTTTTTGGTTGTTTATGTTCCGTGTTGTATTAGCGATATTGTTTTTCCGATTTTGTTTATTAGGAAGCCGTGTAAGGATTGTGGGCATTGGCATGACTGAAATCTTCGATTTCAGCGGTGGTAGATGTTTTGCATCGGTGGTGGGCTTTGCCGGTGGTGGGAAACTTCGTTTCCGGTGGTAGCGCTCTACGCGGGAATTGGCGGCTTAAAAAACCTTAATGCGTTAAAACTTGTGTTGGATGTAATCTACTAATGCTTCGCCTTCGAGCCTTATGCTTGCTGCTCCGTTTCTGACGAAGAACTGCTGTTCATTGTTAAATTTTAGGAAGACTCTTTTTTTGCTTTCTTTACATTTTATTCTTAAGATTTTTTTGTCGGTGATTGGGATGATTTCGAATTTGATGAATGGGAGGTATTCGTTTCCGATGTGGCTTTTTATTAGGTTTGTTAGGTGGAGCCCTAGCTTGTCGTCGCTTTGGAATCCGTCTGCTTCGAGTCCGAGGATGTGTCCTCCGTCGTTTACTCCGACCAGTAAGTTTCCGCCGCTTGTATTTAGGAATGCCGTTATTGTTTTTAGAACGCTGTGTTCCATTCGTCTGTCGAATTCTTTTGTGTGGAGATTTGTTCTAAAGCTTGATTTGAATTCTATTGTTTCTGATTCTCCTTTGTTGATTATTTCTATTGCTTTTTTGCTTTGTGATATTTTTCTTTTTGGGCCGAAGAGTCCGATGTTTCTTTTTGATAGTCTTGTTATGAATGTGCTGATTAGGATTTCTTTGTCTTTTTTTATGTAAATGTAGCCGACTGTCGACACGATTAGTGCGCCAATTGCGTTGACGACTTGGTCCATCATTGTGTCTGCGAGGCTTGGTTGAAGTCCTGATTGAATTATTGCGTCTATTACGAATTCTGTTATTTCCCAGACTGCGCCGGCTGCAACCGCGAAGCAAAATGTTAGGATTGCTATGAAGAGTGGGTTTGTGTCGATTCGGTTTTCTTTGTAGAGGACGTAGAGGATGCTGAGAGCGGTGAGGCTTAGGATTAGGGATGCGATGAGAGTGAGTGTTGTGTCCCACCACCAGACTTGAGAGAATGTTCTGACTTCGCCGAGAAATAGGATTCCGTAGATGAACATTAAAACTAGGACTTCGAATTTTGCTGGTATACTTATTTTGAAATATTTGTGGAGAATCGCCGGGAGGAATGTTATTATGATTGCGACGATTGAGAAAAATTCGACGATGACGCTTTCTGTCATGAGTGCGCTTATGAAAATTAGGACTAGGACTAGTCTTATTGAGTTGATTATTATTGAATGGACGCCGTGGGTTTTTTTGCTCATGTTAATTTCTGTTGAATGGTGTTAATAAATTCTGTTATGATGTAGTTTATATATGGGAAATTCGTTATTTTTTTATGGACAAGAAGAAAGATTATTCGAAGTATTTGAAAGAGAAGTTTCCGGCGAAGGAAGGATTTGTCGAGAGAATGGAAACTTTGCTTGGGAAAAAAGAAGCTAAGGAATTTTTTGATATTTCGTATACGAAGACGCCGAGTTCGATTAGGTGTAATACTTTGAAGATTAGTGTTGAAGATTTGCTGAAGAGGTTGAAGGCTTATGGGTGGAAGGTTCGGCAGCCGTTTAAGGAATTTCCTGAGGTTATGATTATTGATTCGAAGTTGATGCCTGGTGAGATTGGGAACGCGAAGGAACATTTGCTTGGGTATTATTATGTGCAGGAGATTAGTTCGATGTTGCCGATGTTGGTTTTGAAACCTGAGGCTGGGGATTTTGTTTTGGACTTGTGTGCTTCGCCAGGCTCGAAGACTACGCAGGCTGCGGCGATGATGGAGAATGATGGGACGATTATTGCGAATGAGATTTCGATGGGTCGAATTGGTATACTGAATTCTAATCTTGAGAGGTGCGGTGTTATGAATGCGATTGTGACACGGAAGGAAGGTGTTGCTTTGTGTGAGAGGTTTTTGAAGAAGTCGCAGTTTAAGTTCGATAAGATTTTGGTTGATGCGCCGTGTTCTGGTGAGGGTACATTAAGGAAATCGCCGAAGACTTTTCAGATGTGGAATATTCATATGATAAAGAAGATTGCTTCTACTCAGAGGCGGTTGGCTGAGGCTGCTGTGAAGTTGTTGAAGGTTGGTGGGACGATGATTTATTCGACTTGTACTTTGGCGCCGGAGGAGGATGAGATGATTGTGGATCATTTGATTAGGAATTTTGATGTTGAGATTGAGCAAGTCAAGTTGCCGTTGAAGTTTAGGTGTGGGGTTTGCGAATGGGAAGGGAAGGAACTTTCTGGAGAGGTTAAGAAGTGTTTGAGGTTGTATCCGCAGGACAATAATACTGATGGGTTTTTTGTTTCGAAGATTATTAAGAAAAGTGAGAAGGGGTGTGGGTTATGAAGATACAGATTTTGAATAATGCGAAGAAGAAAAAGATCGTGGCGGAGCTTGCGAATTTGGGAATGGAGAAGATTCCGGAGTTGTTGGTGCGGACTGGGAAGGAAAGGATTCGGGCTTATTCTGGGGATTTGTCGACGGAGCAGATTATGGAGATTTGGAGGATGTTGCCGATTGAAAGTATTGGGGTTTATGCTGGGAAGGAGAGGATTAGTCGGAATGGTGTTCGAGAGGTTAGGCTGAGTGTTGATGGGATGCATGTTTGGAAGGAGCAACTTACTGAGAGGGTTTTTGTTTTGAGCGAGGAGCAGGAGAAGGAATGGTTTTTGGGGAAGAATATTGAGCTGGATGATGATCAGGGATTTGGTGCTGGATTTGTTAATGTGAAAGCTGGCGAGGATTTTGTTGGGATGGGGAGGATTGGGGTTGATGGGGATATGTTGTATAATTTTTTGCCTAAGGAAAGAAGGCGTAGGAATTAGGTATACCGTTTTAGAAAGGCATAAATATGGTGATTTTTTGGTTGTATTATGAGATTTTGGAGAAAGAGTTCGAGCAATGTTGAAGAGCCTGGGCTTAGAGAAAGATTGGATGAGGCAGAGGGGGCTTTGGAGGCTGAGCAGAGACATAATGCTAGGATGTTGGTGGGGTTGAGAAATGAGATGCAGGGGAAGATTGATGGTGTTGTTGCGACCCATGAGGCGTTGAATTCTGCTCTGCTTAAGCGAGTTGCCCCAAAGATGAAGCAAAGTGTTTTGGCTAATTATGTTCCGAATAGTGTTGCTCTTAGATATTGTCTTCCTATAATGGCTCGAACTGATAAGGATTTTGGTAGGGCTCCTGTTGCGGCTGTGTCTGGTGATGAGGTGGTTTATCGTGCGAATAGTTTTGACAAAAGATGTTCTTTGGTTGGTGATGAGCTTGTTAATTTGATTAGGTCTGCGGTAATGAGTGAGGATTTTGATTCTAGGAAGGAGTACAAGATTTTGCGTGGTGGATGTGAGTTGTTTGTTAGTTCTTTGCCTTCTGCCTATGCTTCAGCAGAGGTGACCGATTCGTATTTGATTAGAATGGTTCCTTTGGCGGCTGGGAGGAAGAGGTATGGTGAGCTCGGGAAGGCGGCTGTTGCTCATATTAAGAAAGCTGTGAGAAAGGTTATTACTCCAAATGTGGAAACCGGAGGTGCTTATGCAACAGAGTGAATTTGATTCGTATGTGAAGGCTGGGGAAATTTCTAAGGAAATTAAGAAATTTGCGCGGGGTTTGATTAAGCCTGGGATTAAGTTGATTGATGTGGCCGAGGCTGTGGATGCTAAGATTTTTGAGCTTGGTGGGGTGCCGGCGTTTCCTGTGAATTTGAGTTTGAATGAGGTTGCTGCGCATTATACGCCTGCGCCTGGTGATGATAAGGTTGCTGAGGGAATCTTAAAAGTTGATTTGGGTGTTGCTGTTGATGGGTTTATTGCTGATACTGCTTTTAGTGTTGATCTTACAGAAGATGGGGAGTATAAGGAAATGATTGAGCTGAATGAGAAGATTTTGTCTGATGTTACGGAGATTGTGAAGCCTGGGGTTTTGGCTAAGGATGTTGGAGATAAGGTTCAGGATACGCTTGAAGAATGGAATAGTGAGAAGGATTCTTCGTTTGCTGTGATTAAGAGTTTGTCGGGGCATGCGTTGGGGAAGGATAGTATTCATGCGGGGTTGACGATTTCGAATTATAGGAATGAGAATGGGGCTGAGCTTGATGGGGCTTTCGCGATTGAACCGTTTGTGACGACTGGTGTTGGGGATATTTACGAGGGGCCGACTGGTGGGATTTATGTTTTGCAGAGTGATGAGAATGTTAGAGATAGGGATGCTCGTGAGGTTTTGAAATTTATTAAGGAAACTTTTGTTACTCGTCCGTTTTGTTTGAGGTTTTTGGTTGGTGAGTTCGATATGAGTTTGAATAAATTGAAGTTGATTTTGAAGGGGATGGTTAAGCGTGGGATTTTGCATGAGTATCCGATGTTGATTGAGAAGAGTAAAGGTCCTGTTAGTCAGGCCGAGAATACTTTTGTGATTAGGGATGATAGTGTTGTTTGTACGACTGGGTAATTTTAAAAAGGTCTTAATGGGAGTTTTGCTAATTCTTCATCAGTCATACTATCATTGATTGGGACTCCGTCAAAGTCTTCTCTCTCCAAGCCCCATACTTTCTGCCCATCCAATAGCCATCCTCCGATTGTTGTGATCCTAATGTCGCAAAGATGGTTTTCTCCTCCAATAATCTCATATAGAATTTTTCCTTCGCTTTCTCCATCCCCTCTAAGCATAAATGATTTTTCACATCCTGCAACAATCTTTCTTCCCATGCAGATCAATACTTCATCATCTGCAAAAGAAATTCTCCCCATATCTCCGCTTACTTCTAATGTGCTAATTCCACAATAGAACACTTCTTCGAGAGAATCTTTTACTATGTTTTCTTTTACTTCAATAATTTCTTGGGATGCGTATCCTACTATATTTAATTCTGATTCTATTGTTTCTAAAACTTCATTGCTGCTGCTTTCTTTTCTATCTCCTGAAAAAATTACAAAAATTGCTCCTATAATTATAATGAGAGTAATTATAGAGATTATTACGATTAGCCATTTATGGGAAGTTTTTGTGGGTTCTTGTATAATTGGCTGTGGAGATTGAGTTGGTTGTCTTGGAGATGAGTTATTCTGATTGGGTGTTTGTTGCGCTTCTTCTTCCATAGTTGTGTTAGTGACTTAACCTTTATAATGTTTTTTACTCACTCTTACCCAGCATAACTAGCTGATGTATCTGCCAGAGCGGCCTTTGCCGATTTGAGGTATTTTGATTCGACCTGTTTGTATCTTTGCTGATCGTGTTTTGAAACTGAAGGTTGAACTTTGTCCATTGCTTGTTCGAAGTGCTTCTTTGTTATTTTCTTTGTATCTATGTTTTCTCGGAGGGCAAGCATTGCGGCTTCTCGGGCTAGGGATTCGATGTCTGCTCCGGTGTAGCCTTCTAGTTCTTCAGATAATTTCTTTAGGTCTACTGATTTATCAAGGACTTTGTTTTCTCTCATTTTCTTTGTGTGGATATTTAAGATTTGTAATCTTCCTTCTTTTTCTGGGACTGGGACGTATACTATTCGGTCGAATCGGCCTGGTCGCATTAGGGCTGGGTCGAGGATGTCTGGCCGGTTTGTTGCTCCGATTACGATTACGTTTGTTAGATCTTCTATACCGTCCATTTCTGCTAGTAGTTGGTTTAGTACGTTTTCTGTAACTTTTGATCCGCCGCCCATTCCTCCAGCTCCTCGCTTTCCTGCTAGAGAATCTATTTCGTCGAAGAATACTACGCAGGGGGAAACTTGTCTTGCTCTCTCGAATATTTTTCTTACACCCTCTTCGGATTTACCTACCCACATGGAAAGTAGGGAAGGTCCTTTAATTTGGATGAAGTTTGCTTCGGATTCGTTTGCCACTGCTTTTGCCAATAGTGTTTTACCTGTGCCTGGGGGTCCGTATAATAGAACTCCTTTTGGTGGAGTGATTCCCATTCGTGTGAATGAGTCAGGGAATTTTAGTGGCCATTCGACTGCTTCTTTTAGGTCTCTCTTTACGGCTTCAACGCCGCCGATATCGTCCCACTTTGTGTTTGGGGTTTCGACCAGAACTTCTCTCATTGCTGAAGGTCGTACAACTTTCAGGGCTTCTTCGAAATCGTTTTGCGAAACTCTTAATTGGTTTAGAACTTCTTGTGGGATTTCTTGATCTTCTTCGAGATTTAATTTGTGAAGGTTTTTTCTTAGGACAATCATTGCGGCTTCTTTGCCTAGAGAGTTTATGTCTGCTCCGACGAATCCGTGCGTCTTTCTTGCTAGCTCTTCTAGTTTCACAGATTTTGTTAGGGGCATATTCCGCGTGTGGATTTTTAGGATTTGTAATCTTCCTGTTTTGTCTGGGACTGAAATTTCTACTTCTCTGTCGAATCTTCCTGGTCGCCTTAATGCTGGGTCGATTGAATTTGGTCGGTTTGTTGCTCCGATTACTACGACTTTTCCTCGTGCTTGCAATCCGTCCATCATTGTTAGTAATTGTGACACCACTCTTCGTTCTACTTCGCCGCCTGCATCTTCTCGCTTTGGTGCTAAGGAATCTATTTCGTCGATGAAAATAATTGAAGGTGCGTTTTTTTCTGCTTCATCAAAGATTTCTCGGATTTTCTTTTCTGATTCTCCATAGAACTTGGACATGATTTCTGGACCGTTCAATAATATGAAGTGTGCTTCGGATTCGTTTGCTACCGCTTTTGCTAACAGAGTTTTACCTGTGCCTGGTGGTCCGTGGAGAAGAACTCCTTTTGGTGGTTCGATTCCTAGTCGTGAGAAAATTTCTGGTCGCTTTAGTGGGAGCTCTACCATCTCTCTTACTTTTTTTACTTCTTCAGTTAAGCCGCCGATGTCTTCGTATGTTATTGATGGGATTGATTCTTCTGAGATGTCGACTGCTTTTGGGGACAGTGTGATTTGTGTGTTTTCTGTTATGATTACTGGTTGGTTTGGTGCTGTTGAAACTATTGCAAATCTGATTTGTGTTAGGCCGCCTGGCATTCCTCCGCCGAATCCCATTTGGTTGAAAATTTCGTTCATGTCGCCGCCGAATAAATCTCCGAAGCCGTCGCCCATTACATCCTTTCTTCGCTGAGTTCCGCCCATTACTACGATGTCACCTTTTGTTACTGGCTTTCCTAGAAGTCCTCGTTTGAAATTATCTGGGTCACCTTGGACCACGATTCCTTTTTGTGCTGGCGCGATTGTGATTTTTTTTGCTTCTTTTATTTTTCCTTTTTTTATTTCGACATGCTCGCCGATTCCTGTCTTAGAGTTTTTTCTTATGATACCGTCCATTCGGATTATTTCTTCGCCTCGGTCTGCTGGGTATGCGTGGTCCACAACTGAATATGTTTCTCGGTCGCCTTTGATAGAAATTATGTCTCCTCTTTCTAGCTCTAGTTTTCGCATTAGTTCTGGGTCGATTCTAACTATTCCTTTGTATGCGTCGTCTTGTAGTGCTTCGACTACTCTTAGCTTTGTTATTTTTTTGTCTGTTTTTTCTTTTACCATTTGAAATTTAGTGAGAGACGTCCGAAGTCTTCCATACACATGTTGACCATGTCGTTCATTTGTTTTTCCTGTTCGTTCATGAAGTCGATGATTTCACGAGGAATTGAAACTGCGTATGAGTTTCCGACGTATCTTAATTTAACTTTGAAGTTTTTTTTCTTGAGGTTTTGAAAGTCAGAGTATTCTTTTAAATCTTCTGGATGTACAATTTGGTTTCTGCATGTTTCGCATTTGACTGTTCTTAGGTGGAATCCATTCTTTTCTACCGTCGCTGGTTGCATTTTTTTGTTACAGTGCTTGCAAAGGATTGTGTTGTCAAATATGTCTGTCATGTGTATACTTGGTGTGTATACTATATAAAGATTATGTTTTTAAAGTTGAATTGGTTGTATGAAATATGAAAAAGGGGTTGAAAAGATTTTGGAATTTTTTGCAGGAGGACAGTTGGGCTTCGCTTGCTGTTGTTTTGATTTTGGCTTTTATTATAATTAAGTTTGTTTTCTTTCCGGGATTGGCGTTGGTAACTGGGACGAGTTTGCCGCTAGTGATTGTTGAGTCGTGTTCGATGTATCATTATGAGGATGGGTTTGAGCAAACTTTTGAGAGTTCTGTTTATGGTGATTTTGGGATTTCGTTAGAAGATACTAAGAATTGGGTTTTTCAAAATGGATTTGCTAAAGGTGATGTGATTTTTGTTGTTGGTGTTGATGAGCCTGAGGTTGGGGATGTGATTATTTTTAATGCTGGCGCGCAGTACCCGCTGATTCATCGTGTCGTCGAAGATGGTGATAAATTTTCTACGAAGGGTGATAATTATAAGACTAATTCCAGGCAGTTGAATTCTGAGAAGAATATTTCTAAGGATCATATTATAGGGAAAGCTTTGTTTAAGGTGCCGTTTGTTGGGTGGGCGAAGTTGATTTTCTATGAGGGTAGCAGGCCTTCTGGCAATCGCGGGCTTTGTTAGTTTTAGATAATTTTATATATTTGAGTATATTCTATTTTCGATGGAATTTTGTCCAAAATGTGGTGCGTTATTGATGATGAAGAAGACTCGGGCTGGTTGTCCTAGATGTAATTATACTGCAAAGGGGAAGGTCAACATGGAAATGAAGGAAGAGGTTGATGCGGCTGTGCCTGTTGTGGTTGTTAACGAGAAGGAAGGAAATGTGAATCCGATTACTGATTGGGATTGTCATAAGTGTAAGTCGAAGAGGGCGTATTTCTGGATTCGGCAGATGAGGGCTGGTGATGAGGCTGAGTCGAAATTTTATCAGTGTGTGAAGTGCAAGCATACAGTTAGGGTTGATAATTAATTAGCCTGTTACTTCAAAAACTGTATATTTTCCACCCAAGAAGTTTGCGTATTCTTTTGCGTATTTTAGCCTTGTAAAATAAAGTGGCTTCCCTCTTCTTATTGGCCTCATTTTGCTCCTTGCTTCGTCTGGTTTTAAAATTTCTAGAGGGGATCGGTCTTCATCTTCATCTTCGCCCTTGTTCTCTCTGGGTTTTGATGGTGTGGATACTGGGGCGACTGTGTAAATATTTGGGACCCATTTCTGTGGACGATGTGGGCTTTCGGTCAGAAACCATCTTCTTACCAATGATTCTATCATCCTTCCCCTTTCCATCCTGGGGACATTCCCCGTAGTAAGTCTCCATCGTATTTCCTTTGTATTTAAACCGAATGCGAATTCCCATTCTTTTGGACTCATCTCTTTTGATCTTGCCACGTTTAAATATAGGATCTGAACTTTAAAAAGAATTATGTGGTTGAGTGAATATGGCCTGGAGGGGATTTGAACCCCCGACACCTAGATTAAGAGTCTAGTGCTCTAACCAGACTGAGCTACCAAGCCATAATGTTTATCAGAAAATTTGATTTAAAAAACTATTGTTAAGCGACTAACTTTCGAATTGCTGCGATATGTTCTGCGACGTCAGTTCCTTTTTTTGTAAGTTTGATTATTTTGATTCGACCTTTTTTCTCGAAGCTAACTAGTCCGATTTCTTCGAGGGTTTGTAGGATTTTTACGGCGTGGGAATATGTACAATCGACTTCTTTTGCTAGTTGGGATCCGTATTTTGCTCGTGATACTTTTTTTAGCGCTATCAGCATCATGGCTGGCTTTCTTCTGAAAAATAAATCGAAACTGTCTCCCATTGTATTGTTTGATTAGAACTATATGTTCTAATGTATATATTAGAGTTATATTTCGCTTTTAAGTTTTTCTCTGAAATTTCGTCCATGGGTAGTAGATACAGAATTGTGGATTAGTGACAGAGAATTTGGGAGTGGTGACTGGTGGATTGATTAGGTAAATTTAAATAACAATTTGTGCTCTTTAGATTATGATAGACATTCGATTGATTCGGGAGAGTCCGGACTTGGTGAAAGAGAATATTAAAAAGAAATTTCAGGATGTTAAGATAGAATTGGTTGACAAGGTCGTCGAGCTTGATGCTAAGTGGCGGAAGGAGAAAAAGAAGGTTGATGACTTGAGGCATGAACGAAATAAGATTTCTGAGGAGATTAATAAGATGATGAAGGCTGGGAAGAAAGCGGAGGTTAAGAAATCGATTGTGAAGGCGAAGGAGATTCCGGGGAAGATTGCGAAGATTGAGGTTAAGGCTGGGAAGATGTTTGGCGAGATTCGTGAGATTATGATGACGATTCCAAATATGATTCATGTGTCGGTGCCTTTGGGTAAGAGCGATAAGGAAAATGTTGAGGTTAAGAAATTTGGGAAGATTCCGAAGTTTGGTTTTGAGGTAAAGGGGCATGCTGAGCTTGGAGAGAGTTTGGGTGTTTTGGATTTTGATACTTCGGCTGATGTTTCGGGGAAGGGATTTTATTTTATGAAGGGTGATTTGGCTTTGTTAAATATGGCTCTGATTAATTATGCGCGGGATTTTATGGTTGGGAAGGATTTTCTTTATGTTGAGCCGCCGTTAATGATTCGTCGCGAGGTTCTTGATGCTGTTTATTCGACTGCTGAGATTGAGGCTATGGGCTATAAGATTGAGGGCGAGGATTTGTATATGATTGCGACTTCGGAGCATCCGTTGATTGCGCAGTTTATTGGGAAGACTTTGAATGGGAATAAGTTGCCGGTGAAGCAGACTGGGTATTCGATGTGTTTTAGGAAAGAGATTGGGAGCCATGGGGTTGACGAGAAGGGGATTTATCGGACGCACCAGTTTAATAAGCAGGAGATGATTGTGGTTTGTAATCCTGAGGATTCGTATAAGTGGTACGATGAGATGTTGAAGTATTCTGTTGAGTTGTTTAAGTCGTTGGAGATTCCGTTTAGGATTTTGGAATGTTGCTCTGGAGATTTGGCGGATTTGAAAGCTAAGAGTTGTGATTTGGAGTGTTGGAGTCCTAGGAGGAATGAGTATTTTGAGGTTACTAGTTTGACGAATATGGAAGAGGCGCAGGCTCGTAGGCTGAATATTAAGATTGAGAAAGGTGGGAAGAGGTACTTTGCGCATACTTTGAATAATACTGTGATTGCTACTTCTAGGGCGTTGGTTGCGATCATGGAGAATAATCAGTTGAAGGATGGGTCGATTAAGGTGCCTAAGGTTTTGGTTCCGTATATGGGTGGGAAGAAATTTATTGGGAAGTGATAATTATGAATTCTAAATTAGCTGTGAAGCAATTGAAGGCGTTAGGGAAGTTTACCAAAGATAAGGAGATTCGGTTAGCGGCGGAGTGGGATGATCCGTGGCAGGTTTTGATTGCTACGATTTTGTCGGCGCAGAGTCGGGATGTTAAGACTATTGAGATTTGTGATGTTTTGTTTGGGAAGTATTCTTCTGTTGAGAAATTGGGCAGGGCACGGCTTAGTTCGATTGAGAGTATTATTCGGTCAATTAATTATTATAAGACTAAGGCGCGGCATATTAAGGAGAGTGCTAGGATTGTTGCTAAGGATGGGATTGGAAATAGTGTTGAGGAGTTGATGAGGTTGCCTGGGGTTGGTCGGAAGGTTGCGAATGTTTATCTTGTGCAGGTTCATAATGCTGCGGCGATTGGGGTTGATACTCATGTTGCTCGGATTTCGCAGAAGTTGGGATGGAGTCAGAATAAAGATCCGCATAAGATTGAGAAGGATTTGATGGAGTTGTTTCCGAAGAGATATTGGAATTCGATTAATTATATTGTTGTTAGGTTCGGGCAGACTTTTGGGAGGAGTGGTAGGATTGAAGATGAGATATTGAAAGATTTATAAAGTGAGTGTCTTTCTTTTTATTATGGCTGATGATGGACTTGGTGCGGGCTTTGGCGGATTGATGCGGTATAACGAAGAGTATAATTCTAAATTTAAATTTGGGCCTGGGGTTGTTGTTGGAATGATAATTGGCGTTATTGTTTTGGTTGTAGGGCTTAGAATTTTTTATACTTAAAATGTTTCCTGGAATGAATGCTAAGAAGATGCAGGGGATGATGAAGAAGATGGGGATTTCGCAGACTCAGTTGAATGTTAATAGGGTTGTTTTTGAGATGGATGATGGGAATATGGTTATTGATGATCCGAGCGTTTTGAAGGTTATGATGCAGGGGCAGGAGACTTATCAGATTACTGGCGAGGCTGTTGAGGAAGCTGGTGAGAGTTTTAGTGATGAGGATGTTGCTATGGTTGTTGAGAAGAGCGGTAAGAGTGAGGATGAAGTTCGTGCTGCTTTGGAAGAATCAGATGGTGATATTGCTGAGGCGATTATGGGGTTGCAATGAAGGACGGACTAGATTCGTATAGAACTAATTTTGAAGATGATGGATTAAGTCGTGGTGGTGATATGTATAGATCTGGAGTTGCCTGTGTTCTTTTTGCTGAAGGTGCTAGTACAGAAGCGGTTCATGATATTGCTTCTACTGTTTCTGATCCTACGGATTAAGCCTTAATCACAATAATTAATATAAAGAGTTCTTGGGTTTTTGTTTGATGTGGAAGAGTGATTTTATTGAGGCGAAGTATCATCTGGCTGTTGCTGAGAGGATGATGGCGGGGTATGCGGAGTATCCTGAGAAGAGATTTTTGATTGGGGTGATAAATGAGGCGGCGAGGGCGGTTTCTAGGTTGATTCGTAGTTTTATGATTTATGATGAGGTCAAGGGTGGTTTGAATGATTTTCTTAAACGAGTTGCGCCGAAATATTTGGATGCTGTGACCTGTGAGCATTTGGTTAAGGTTTTGGAGATTGAACGTGCGCAGAAGGAGTCGCCGATTGAATTTGCGAGGGGGGATAAGATTATTTTGTTGATTCGGGGGAAATATAGGTTTTTGACAGCGTCTAGGATTGGTGAGTTTGTTAGGTCTGCTAAGTGTGCTGTTTCTGCATTTCCTGTGGATTTTCGACAGGTATAAAAAGCTAATTTACTTGGTTTTTTTTGCGCAGGGGATATGTAATATATGATTGAAGAAATTATCAAGGAAAAGACGAGTGCCGACCATCTTTTATACGTAAGTTTGAAGTATACAAAAACATGTGACGTGATTTTGAATTTGTTGGCACGCTGGAAGAGTTTGGTTGAGCTTAGCTTTGATGCGATTTTGGAGAAGCGAGTTGAGGATGGTAAAATTCCTGCTATGCCGATGAGCCCGAAGCAGAGAATTGAATTTATTAAAAAATATTTTAAGAAAAATGGTGATGTGCAGGATGTTGTGCCATTGTATATTTTTTTCAAGAGGATTCCTGATTTGAGTAAGACTCGGAGTGGTGAATTTAGGAAAAATGTGAATCTTAAAATTGTTGACATTAAGAAAACTACTGATATTAATATGGAAAAATTGGGAGAGTATTATGAGATTGTTGAGAAGTTTATCGTCGAAGTTAAAAAGATTCTTGCAAATTGAGTTTAACAAAACTTATAAACTAATATTTTCTGGTAATATCACGTTAATTTAAAATGGCTAGAATAATTGTTATAAACTCAGGGAAAGGTGGTGTCGGTAAAACTACGACAGCGATAAATTTAGGTGCGTCTTTGAATAAGTTGGATAAGGAAGTTATTATCGTCGACGCTAATTTGAATACTCCGAATGTTGGTTTGCAGTTGGGTGCGCCGATTGTTCCTGTTACTTTGAATCATGTTTTGAAGGGGAAGGCTAATGTTGAGGATGCTATCTATGAGCATGCGTCGGGAACAAAGATTGTACCGTCGAGCTTATCCGTTAAAGAGTTGACTAAATTTAATACGAAAAAGATTCCTGGGATTGCTAAGGAATTGAGTGGTCTTTGCGATTATGTTATTATTGATTCTGCGGCTGGATTTGGCGAGGAAGTTATGGCTGTTCTTGAGGCTGCTGATGAAATTATTATTGTGACTAATCCTGAGATGCCTGCGGTGACTGATGCTTTGAAGGCTGTTAAGGTTGCTCGGCAGATGGGGAAGGAGATTAATGGGGTTGTTGTTACGAGGCATAGATCTGCGAATTATGAGATGCCGTTGAGTGCGATTAAGTCGATGTTGGAGGCGCAGATTATTGGTGTTGTTCCTGAGGATAAGGCTGTTAAGGAGGCTTTGAATTTGAGGGACGCGGTTGCGCATACTCATCCGAGGAGTAAGGTTTCTAAGAAATATTATGAGATTGCTTGTAAGGTTGATGGTCGAAAAGTTGAGGAGAGAAAAGGATTTTTGACGAGACTTTTTAGAGGTTGATTTTATCCAACAATGCTTCCTGGTGCGATATCTTGATCTGGAGAAATTAACGATACTGTTTTGTGATCTTTTGTTGAAGCTGCTAGTAGCATTCCGCATGATTCGATGCCTCGGAGTTTTCGTGGTGCTAGGTTTGCTATGATGATTATTTTTTTGCCCTTGAGATCTTTGGCATTATAGAATTCTTTGATACCCGCGCAGATTGTTCTTGGTTCTTTTGTTCCGTCGTTTAGAGTCAACTTATACAATTTATCTGCTCCTTCGATTTCTTCGGCTTTTTTTATTTCTGCTACTCTTAGATCTAGCTTTGTGAAATCTTCGTATTGGATTGTTGTTATTCCTTCCATGATTTCTTTAGGCTCATCTTGTTTATTAAGATTTGGTTTTGATATTTCTATCTTCTCGAAGAGAACTGGGGCTTTTTTTATTTTATCTGTTTTGAAAATCTTTGAAATTTTTTCTGCTGATTCTGGGATGAATGGCGAAAGTAGTCTTGCGATTTCTCTGATTGACTGAACAACATTGTACAAAACTCCTTGATTAATTTCTAATCTATCTGTGCGGTCATTATTTTCCCAAGGCTTCTTATTTTGAACCCACTCATTAAGAGAATCTATTGAAGCGAATATTTTATTCAGGGCTTGATCTACCTTAAATTTATCCATTAGTTTTCCAACTTCTTTCTCGAGAATTATTGTTGAATGTGTCTTTTCAAACTCTTGATCTTCAAACTTTTTGATTCCGTATTTTTCTGCCAATGCTGATGTTCGTGAGACTAGGTTGCCGAGTTTGTTTGCTAGTTCGTCGTTATGTCTTTGAACTAAGGCTGTCTCTGAGAAGTCGCCGTCTGATCCGGATGCAAATGAGAACTGCCTTAGGCAGAAATATCTGACTGCGTCGACGCCGTATTTTTCTACTAGTGTTATTGGTGAGATTGAGTTGCCTAGGGATTTGGATATTTTTTGGCCGTTGAAGGTTAGGAAGCCATGGTTTAGTGTTGTTTTTGGTAATTCTATTTTTGCTGATTTTAACATTGCTGGCCAGTATACGTTGTGGAACCATGTGTTGTCTTTTCCTAAAATGTGAACTGTTGGTTGCCCCCAGAAATCTTCCCTGCCTTTTTCTCTTGTCGCTGTGTAGTAATTTATTAGGGCGTCGAACCAAACGTATGTTACGTGTTTTTTGTCTAGTGGGAATGGTATACCCCAATCGAAAGATGTTCTTGAAATTGATAGATCCTTTAATCCTTCTTCTACTCTTTTCTTTACTTCGTTTCTTCTTATTTTTGGTTTTGTAAAATCTGTTTTGTAAAGATCTAGTAGGAATTTTTTGTACTTTGATAATTTGAAGAAATATGTTTCCTCTGATATTTTTTCGATTTCTCGGTTTGGATGCACTGGGCATTTTCCGTCGACTAAATCTTTTTCGGTTACGTATAACTCACAACCTGTGCAATAGTTTCCTGAGTATTCGCCCTTGTAGATGTCGCTTGCGTCGTTGCATTTTTCAATGAACTCCTTTACGACCTTCGCGTGGTCTTTGTCTGTTGTTCTGATGAATCTGTCGTAGTTGATGTCTAATGCTTTCCATGCTTTGATGAATTTTTTTGATACTTCGTCTACGAATTTTTTTGGATCTTTCCCGGCTGCTATGGCTGCTTCTTGTACTTTTTTTCCGTGCTCATCTGTTCCTGTTACGAATAGGACTTCTTTGCCTTGCAGCTTGTTCCATCTAGCTAGAACGTCCGCTACGATTTTTTGGTACGCGTGGCCTATGTGTGGTTCTGCGTTTACGTAGTCTATTGCTGTTGTTATGTAAAATTTTTCTGCCATATTGATTTATAGAAGCTGGATTAATAAGGTTAACGATGCGCGGACCTCTCGAAATTTGCATCTCGTAAAATAACTATTGTATAATTTTGCTCAAAGCGAATTCCTCGGAATTGAACTTCAATCCCCTATGCGCGGACCGGGGATTGAACCCGGGTCTCAAGCTTGGGAAGCTTACATACTACCATTATACTATCCACGCTTGTAATAATGAGATGCTCTGTGTTTAAAAATTTTAGGAAATTATTTCTGGTGAAATTGTTCACAGTATGTGGCGAAATCTACGTCATTCATTGACCTTAAGGTTCGGTCATAGCGCCATGCTTCTGTGTTGTAAACTCGTCGCCTGTCTCTTATTTCTGCTGTATTAGATTTTACTGTGACTAGTTTTCCATGTAGGGATCCTTTTGGAATTAATAATCCGCTCTCTAACTCTTCTAGTTCGTCGCATTGGCCTAGCGCTCCTAATATCTTCTCTCTTATTATTCTGATTTGGCTTTCTGTATTTAAAATAAAAAATGTGTTCTGGAATCTCCATTGTTCTTGTGCTCCAGAGATGGTTTCTTTGTTATACCTTATTTGTCTTGGATTTCTTTGTGACATGTTTTTTTGAGGTTTAGGTGATTTTTATTGATTGTTGTTTTGAATCGCTATATTTTTATATCGTTGTTGTTAGTTATTTTCATGAAGAAGGTGAAGAAGGTGATTAGAGCTGATCATCCGATTGTTGCGGAGAAGATTGATAAGAGTTTGAATTTGAGTGTTAAGGAAGGGTCGCTTGCTTCGATTTCTTCTGGGCTTGGGTTATCGTATTTCTCTCCGTTTGCTTTGGCGATGAATGCGACTGCTAGTCAGGTTGGTATTTTGCATGCTGTTGTCAGTTTATTGCCTGCGTTTGTTCAGTTGAAAGCGTCGTCGCTGCTTGAGAGATTTTCCAGGAAGAGTATTGTCTTGACTGGTGTTATGATAAAGATGCTGCTTTTGATTCCTATTATTTTGACTGGTGTTTTATTTTATTATGGGGTTCCGCACATGGTTTGGGTTTTGATTGGTCTTCTTGGTTTGTTTTATGCTTTTGCCGCGATTGCTCACCCTGCCTGGTTTTCGTGGATGGGTTCGCTTGTTCCCGAGGAGAAACGTGGAAGATATTTTTCTAGAAGGAATCGTGCTGCTGGATTTTTTGGTGTTATAACTATGATTGCTGGTGCGCTTGTTTTGGATTATGTTAAGAGTTTTGGTGGAGTTAGTGGAGATGTTTTAGGATTTACTTTGCTTGGTTTTGGTTTGTTGTTTGTTGTGTCTGGTCTTGTTAGACTTTGGTCCTGGACGCTTTTGGCGCGGCAGTATGAGCCGAGGTTGAAAGTTAGGAAGAAGGATGAGTTTTCGTTTTGGGAATTTTTGAAAATGGCTCCACATACTGCGTTTGGTCGGTTTACTTTGTTTAGGGGAGCTATTAGTATTGTTGTCGGAATTGCTGGTCCGTTTTGGGTTGTTTATATGTTGAGGAATTTGGGGTTCTCGTATGTTTGGTTTATGGCGATTACTGTTTCGTCGATTGTATTTCGGCTTATGTTTTTGCCTCTGCTGGGTAAGTTCTCTGATAGGTTTGGTAATATTAAATTGATGAAAACTTGTTCGCTTTTGGTTTTCTTGCTTCCTGGGTTTTGGCTTTTGTCGGCTTTGATTAGTTCTGACATTGGTGTTAAAATTTATCTTTTGCTTGTGCCTGCGATATTGGGTGGTTTTGCTTGGGGCGGGTATGATCTTGCTGCGAATAATTATGTTTATGATGCGGTGAAGCAGAGGAAGCAGGCGTTTGGGGTTGCGTATATGAATTTGCTTGTTGGGGTTGGGACTTTTATTGGGGCGAGTATTGGATCATTGATTGCTTGGATTGGTGTTCCGTTTATAAATGTGATTTTGTTTATCTTTGCGATTTCGATGATTGGGAGATTCTTTGTGGCTATATTTGGAGTTAGGTTTTTGCATGAGGTGAGGCATGTGCATAAGTTCTCGTCGAATTACTTGATTAAGGAGTTTAAGCCTGTGGAGGGTGTTGTTAGAGAGGTTCATCATCTAGAACACATAGTTGAAAAAATAGAGCATCATATTTAGTTAACGGTGATATCATAAGTTTTAAAAGTGGATTTTGTTTTTGATTGACATGAAAAGAAAGTGTCCTGCGTGTGCTAAGAAGATTGAGCGGAAGTTTAGTTATTGTCCTTACTGTGGGGTCGGTTTTAAGGCGAAGCAGGAGCGCGATGATTTTGGAATGTTGGGGCGGATGGATTCTGGAGAGAAGGTTAACGTCGAGCAGAAATTACCGTTTGGAATGGATAAGATTATGAATTCTTTGGTGAAGCAGCTGGAGAGCCAGTTGGGTTCTGCGAATTTGGGTGAAGGGTTGCCGAAGGGTGTTAAGATTAGAGTTGCTCGTGGGCCGATGCAGAATGGTCAGGTTGTTCAGAAAGTTCCGGAGAAGAAAATTGCAATGCCTGTCGTTTCGGATGCGGAAAATGAGAGGCGGGCTGGATTGCCGAAAGTTGAGGTTGAGTCAAAAGTTAGAAGATTGGCTGATACGATTATTTATGAGATTGATGCGCCTGGTGTTCGCGAGAAAGCTGATGTTGTTGTGACTGCTTTGGCGACGGGGTTGGAGATTAAGGCGTATTCTAAAGATAAGTGTTATGTGAAGTTTATTCCGTTGAAGGTTGAGTTGATTGGCTATAGTGTTGAGAGAGAGAAGGTTTTTGTTGAGTTGAAGGGGTGATGTTAAGCTTTATAAATTGGTATTTCTGTTAATATTTGTATGAGGCTGTGGCGCAGTCAGGTAGCGCATCGCTCTGATAAGGCGGGGGTCCCAGGTTCAAATCCTGGCAGCCTCACTTCCGCTCGACTGGGAATCCAGTATTGAACCTGCCAGGTTGCCAAGGCATAACCTTCGCTTCGCTTGCCCACAAATCTTTGTTAAGTTGTTGTATATGATTAACTTTAAAAAGGAATTTTTTGATAAGATAGTATGAGTTTGACAAAATATTTGAGAGCGGCTTGGAAGAAACCTGATAAGTTGACTTCGAGAGCGAGAATGATCGAGTGGCGAAAGGCTGGTGCGATTACTAAGGTCGATAAGCCGTTGAGGATTGATAGAGCTAGAGCTTTGGGGTATAAGGCGAAGAAGGGTGTTGTTGTTGTGAGGATTAAACTTAAGCGTGGTGGTCATAAGAAGTCTAGGCCGAACAAAGCGAGGAGAACTAAGAGATTGCATATTAGAAAGAATTTGAGAATGAATTATAAGGAGATTGCTGAATCTAGGGTTGCTAGAAAGTATACGAACATGGAAGTTTTGAATTCTTATTTGGTTGGAAAGGATGGTATCCATTATTTTTACGAAGTGATTTTGGTTGATAGAAGTGAACCTGGAATTTTGAAAGATAAGCAACTTGGGGCTTTTGTTAAAGCACCGAAAGCTAGATCTTTGAGAGGAATTACATCTGCTGGTCGGAAGGCTAGAGGATTGAGGAATTCTCCAGTTAAGGCACCTAAGGTTAGACCTAGTTTGAGAGCGAATAGAAGAAGAGGGAATTAATTTTTGGAGTGTTAAGATGAATAATAGTGGATTAAATGTTTCTCAGTCTTATGGTTTTGATGCTGTTGCTAAGGCTATGGTTGTTTGTGCTGCTGTATGTGTGCGGCCCAAGGATGTTATTGCGGTGAGAACTGAAGCTATGTCTGCCGCTGCTCCTGTTAGGAGAAATTATGTGGAGCCGGTTAGCATAGCTACTTTGGCGAATGCGGCTAGTAGGCATGGGATAGATTTTGTTCCTCCTGTTGAGAGGAGTTATGTGGAACCTGTTACCATAGCTACTTTGGCGACTAAGGCCGATAGGCATGGGATTAAGTTCAAAGATTTCCCAACTGTTAGGGTTTAGATAATTTTATTAAGATTGGAGTCGTTGAATAGTTATGAGAAATGGCGCTAGTCCGCGGGTTGGTGGAAATGGTGGCGGTAGTTGTTTTGGGGGAAGGGCTTATTCTACTAGGAGAAATCGTAATGCAGCTAGAAGATTAATAAATAAAAGGCCTAGAAGGCGGCGTGCTTATGGTGATAATGAGACATATGAAGCCACGAAGCTTAAGGATTTAGTATGAGAGATGTTACTTTGATTTTGCCGATGCATGATGGAAGGTTGCTGCTTGGAGTGAAGAAGCGTGGATTTGGAGTTGGGAAGTTGAATGGTTTTGGCGGGAAGTTGAATGAGGGTGAAACAATTGTTGAGGCGGCTGCGAGAGAGTTGTTTGAAGAAGTTGGAATTGAGGTTTTTGCTGATGATTTGAAGAAGGTGGCTGAGTTGACTTTTTTGTTTCCGCATGCTGAGGAGGATTGGGATCAGGTTGTTCATGTTTATACGGTTAATAGTTGGAGGGGCGAGCCGGTTGAGAGTGAGGAGATGGGCTGTGAGTGGCATAGCGTTGATGAGATTCCGTTTGATAGGATGTGGGATGATGATAAGCATTGGTTGCCGAGGGTTTTGGCTGGGAAATTTGTTAAGGGGAAATTTAGTTTTGGTGAGGACAATTCAACGATAACTGCGCAGGAGATTGTGGAAGAAGCTTAAAGTTTTTGATCTAACCACTTCTTGATTGTGGCTTCGGGTTGTGCTCCGACGAATTCGTCTACGACTTTTCCGTCTTTGATAAGTTTTACTGCTGGGATTGACATTACTCCGAATTTTTCTGCGCTAGTTTGGTTGTTGTCTGTCTCGGCTTTTGCTACAATTAATTTTCCGTCGTAATCTTTTGCGATTTTTTCTAGGGTTGGGGCTAGCATTTTGCAAGGGCCGCACCAGTCTGCCCAAAAGTCTACTAGAACTGGAGTTGTTTTTGATTTTTCGATTACTTCTTTTTTGAATGTTTCGTCCGTTACGTTGATTTCCATGTTATGATATAATTTGTTTTGTTTTATAAATGTTGGTAAGCGCTGATAACTGAAATTGTAAAAGTTTATAAGTTGGTTATTTTTGTTGTTTTTATGAGTAGTAACGAAGTGGATGCTATAATCAATGGAGCTGTTTTAGGGGACCCTGTTTGGAAACCTGCTCGTAGGCCTGCTGCTAATCGCGTACAGATTGAGAGGGCTCTGAGGGAGGGTGCGAGTGATCAAGATGAGATTATTAGGCTGCTTAATAGCGTTGCTCGTGTTGGTGGCTGTACTCCTGATGCCGCTAAACGGATGATTTCATACCATGAAGAATGGATAAGTGGTTGTAATCTTTATGATTCGATTCGGATGGCAATAAGAAGAATTGGGGGCGAACCTCTTGATGAGGCATATGCTCTTTTGGCTAGTAAGGTAATCGCGGGACCTAAGTCGACAAGAGGCTATCGTTCGGTGTAAAGTTATAAAAAGTTGTCTGGATTTATTTTGACATGGATTATTCGAAGATATGTGAGGTTTATGCGGCGTTGGAGTCGACGACGAAAGGGTTAGAAAAAACTGATATATTGGCAAATTTTTTGGGTGAGATTTGTGATGAGCCTGAGTTGATTTATCTTTTGCAGGGTCGGTTGTTTGCGGATTATGATAATCGTGAGTTTGGGATTTCGCATCAGTTGGTGATTAAAGCGATTGGTCGTGCGGCTGGGATTTCGGAGAGTGAAGTTGTTGAAGAGTTTAAGGAATTGGGAGAGTTGGGTTTGGTTGCTGAGAACGTTTTGGGAAAGAAGAAAAAACAGACGGCTTTGTTTTCTAAGAAGTTGAGTGTTGAGAAGGTGATGGAGAATTTGCGGAAGTTGACGACGATTGAGGGGAAGGGGACAGTGGACCAGAAGATTGGTTATATTGTTGAGTTGTTGCATTCGGGGACGCCGGAGGAGGCGAAGTTTGTTGTGAGGACTGTTCTTAGTGATTTGAAGATTGGTGTTGGCTCTGGAATTTTGAGGGATGCGATTGTTGTACATTGTTTTTCACCGAAAGATTTGGAAGATAAGAAAGTTTGCGCTATTGCTGTTCAGGAAGCTTATGATAAGGCTACGGATTTTGCTGAGGTTTTCTCGAGGGCTTGTGATGATTCGCTGGAAAAAATTAAGTTGAAGCCGGGGAAGCCTGTGAAGGTTATGTTGTTTCCGAAGGCGAAGGGGGTTGAGGATGCGTTTAGGATTATTGGTCGACCTGCTGCGTTTGAGTATAAGTATGATGGATTTAGAATTATGATTAATAAAGAAAAGAACGGGAAGGTTAAGATTTTTACTCGGAGGCTTGAGGAAGTTACTAAGCAGTTTCCTGAGATTGCTGAGTATGTTGAGGAGCATGTGAGTGGCGATAGTTTTATTCTCGACGCTGAGGCTGTTGGTTTTGACTCGAAGACAAAGAAGTATACTGATTTTCAGGCGATTAGTCAGAGGATTCGGAGGAAGTATGATATCGCTAAGTTGCGTGATGAGTTGCCGATTGAGTTGGCGGTGTTTGATATTATTTTTTATAATGGCGATAGTTTGATTGGGAAGCCGTTTATAGAGAGAAGGAAATTGATTGAGCAGATTGTTCGAGAGGAAGAGTGGAAGATTGTTTTGGCGAAGCAGATTATTACTAGTGACGAGGTTGAGGTTGAGAAATTCTACGAGGCTGCTTTAGCTGATAACCAGGAGGGGTTGATGGGGAAGAGTTTGGATGCGCCGTATAAGCCTGGGGCTCGGATTGGGCATGCTGTGAAGTTGAAACCTGAGGATAAGGATTTTGATTTGGTGATTACTGGGGCTGAGTGGGGGACTGGGAAGAGAGCTGGGTGGTTGACTAGTTTTGATGTTGCGTGTCGTGATGATGGTGAGTTGTTGGCGTTAGGGAAAGTTTCGACTGGGTTGAAAGAAAAGCCCGAAGAAGGTTTGAGTTTTAAGGAGATGACGGATATGTTGGAGAAGTTGGTTGTCGAGGTTGATGGGCGGAAGATTAGCGTTAAGCCTGAGGTTGTTGTGACGGTGCAGTATCAGAATATCCAGAAGTCGCCGACCTATTCTAGTGGGTTTGCTTTGAGGTTTCCTAGGATTACTCGGTTGCGTGAGGATAGGGGTGTTAGTGATATTGCTACTTTGGGTGAAATTGAAGGTGAGAGTGGGGAATAGGTGTCGACGGTCAAATCAAAGCCTTTATAAAGGAATTTTTTTATAGTATTCTATGGCAGTAGCGAAAAAAGCGAGTTCTAAGAAGGATACAACGTTGAAGGTTCAGAATATTGTTGCGACGACTTCTTTGGAAAAGGATGTTTCTTTGACTAAGTTAGCGAGGACACAGCCTAATACTGAGTATAATCCTGATACTTTTCCTGGATTGGTTTTGAGAGTTAAGAAGCCTAAGTCTGCTGTTTTGGTTTTTAGTTCTGGTAATTTGGTTTGTACTGGAACGAAATCGGTTTCGCAGGTTCGAGATGTTGTTCAGCAGGTTATTAAGCAGCTGAAGAAGATTGGTGTGAATGTTACGATTAAGCCGAAGATTACGGTGCAGAATATTGTTGCTTCTGGCGCGATTAACTTGGATTTGAATTTGAATACTTTGGCTTTGGAGCTTGAGAATACTGAGTATGAGCCGGAGCAGTTTCCAGGTTTGGTTTACAAGTTGGAAGATCCTACTGCTACGTTTTTGCTTTTCTCAAATGGGAAGTTGGTTTGTACTGGGACTAAGAATAAGGCTCAGCTTGATGATTCTATGATTCAGTTGAATAAGAATGTTCGCGCAGCCCTGAAAAGGATTAAAGAGATTGCGAAGAAGAAGAAAGAAAGCGGCGATGATGATGATTTCTAGTTCTTGAGTACAATAGTTCTTATAAAGCCTGAATTTGTTTTTGTGTTATGGATAATGGAATCCTGATACTGGCTGACCCTAAGGGAAATGCTTGGGGGTTTGCGAAAGAGGTTTATGAGAAGTTGAATTCTAATCCGTCGAGGGACCGGAAATATAGTTTGGGAGAAGTTGAGATTATCAAGTTTAATGATGGGGAATTATTTATTCAGGTTTTGACTAATGTTCGACAGAAGACTTGTTTTTTTATTCATGATTCGTCGATGAATCCGCAAGACTGGACGATTTCTTTGGCTGAGGTTAATGATGCTTTAATGAGGAGCAGTGCGGGGAAGGTGAATAATGTTTTGCCGTATATGAAATATTCTAGGCAGGATCGAATGTCTGCTCCGCGAACTCCGATAACTGCTGGTGTTCTTGCGAAGATAATTGGCCTCGAGGCTGATCGGGTGATAACTACTGATTTGCACAATTCTGCTTCGACTAGCGCTTATGCTGTCCCTTTTGACAATTTGAAAGCGTATCCTGTTATTGTTGGGCATCTTATGAATAATTATCCTGATTTTTTGAGGAACCTTGCGATTGTTGCTCCTGATGTTGGGAGCGCGGAGAGGGCGAAATCTTATGCGAAGAGACTTGGTGGAAGTGTTGCGATTGTTGATAAGTCTAGAGAGAAGGCTGGGATTGTTGGGAATATGACTGTTATTGGTGATGTTGACGGGAAGAATGTTTTGATTGTTGATGATATGATTGATACTGCTGGGACTTTGTGTAAGGCGGCTGAAGTTTTGAGGAATAATGGGGCTTTGAAAATTTGGGCGTGTGCGACTCATGGATTGTTTAGCAAAGATGCTTTGGATAAGCTGAAAAATTCGTGTCTTGATAAAGTGATTGTTACTGATTCTATTCCGCAGCAGGATTTAGATAAGGTTGAAATTGTTTCGTTGACTGGTTTGTTTGCTGAGACGATATATCGGATTTCTCATGGGCAGAGTGTTAGTGAGTTGTTTAGGAATTAGTTAGTTTTAAATAGTGATTTTTTTAGGATTAGATATGGTAGTTGAAAAAGGTAGCAAGATTAAAGTTGAGTATACTGGTAGTTTTGAAAATGGTGAGGTTTTTGATGCGAGCGAGAAACATGGTGAGCCTTTAGAATTTGAAGCTGGTGCTGGAATGGTTGTTCCTGGATTTGATAATGCTGTTATTGGAATGGATGTTGGCGAAGAGAAAGAAGTTACTTTGAAACCTGCTGAGGCCTATGGTGAACCGCATCCTAATGCTGTTCAGAAGGTCCCTAAGGAAAAGTTTCCTGCTGAGGCTAAAGAGGGAATGATGATCGGTGTTCCTTTGCCGAACGGGCAGCAGATTCCTGCGAAGATTACTAAGATTGATGATAAGGAAGTTACGATTGATATGAATCATCCTATGGCTGGAAAGACTTTGGTTTTTAAGATTAAGGTTGTTGAAATTTTGAAGTAAGATGAGCGATTTGAAAATATATCTGCGTGGTAGAAAATTTGGACTTTGTGGTGCTGGCGATCATGTTTATGCGAAACGAGATGAGGCTCCTGGTGTTAAGAAAGATGTGATGTATATTATTACTGAAATTGTTGATTTGGGAACTGGAAGTTGTGGTAGGAATTTGGGGATTCGTGTTTTGTATGAAGGTGGAATTTATTCTAGAAGAACTTTTAGAAGGTGTTAGTTTGTTGGAATTTCTCTAAATGGGTCTTCTGTGTTTTCGAGTGTTTCGCAGCTTTTGTCCATTAATTCATTATATCTTGAATAGCCGAAGTCGAATGGGTTTCCTTCTTTTTGTTCGGCCTTGTAGAGGACAAGTGAAATTATTGGATCTTCGAAATATTCGCTGTATTGTCCCCAAATTGATCCGACTATTTTGTATGTCTGTTCTTTCCCTGGCTCTATTTTTGTTTCTTGTTGATCTCTGTAGTAATAATCTAATCTTCTATACTTCTTTACCGCTGGTAACTCTTCTTGTGTAAACTGAAATTGTATTTTTTGGTTAACGAATTTATATTCGCCGTCGACTTTTTTCTTTATGCATCCGATTAGTGCCGGGAACTTGTAATCTTTAGAAAATGTGCCTTTTGTTCTTAGCTTCAGTTCTCCGATTTGGATATTCGCTGCTTGGATGTAATCGTTTTCTATTGTGTAATTTATTTTACCGAATTCTATTATTGGGACTAGGTGGTATTCTTCTTCTAGTTCTTGGGCGTAGTATAAGCTTAGAAGTAGGATTGCGATGAATAACGAAAAGACTATGATGCCCAAATATATTTTGTTTTTAGTTTCCATGGTGGATAGCAAACACCTTTGAGAAATGACGTCCTAGAACCATAAATAGCACGGCTGAGAAAATCAGAACTGTCATGATGCCCAGTTTTTGTAGATTGAAAACGTCGATCAGGAATCCTGCTGTGAAAATGTACAGGCATATGGATACGACGTGTAGAACTGGGTAGAATTTTTTATTGATTGATACTAGGATTATTGCTACGATTAGGCCTATCCAGAATGCTGCCCAGCCGATTACGGGGTACCATACCATTATATGTTTGCCTCCCTCATTAGTTCGCCGACGGTGAAAGTTACTACGACTGATACGATTAGTAGGATTAATTTGATTGTGTCGTCAAGGTTCGCGATGAATTCTGCTGCGAAGTAAATTGCGGATAGGAAAATGAAGGCTATTCCGACTGCGTAGAATACGTGATGTATTTTCATGATACTGTAAGAAGAATGTTGTTTATAAAGTTTGTTTTCTGTTGTTTAGTATGGTAAATTTTAGGGAATATGTGACGGCTTCGGGCTTGAAGGTTTTTGGGGGGCGTGATGCTGAGAATAATGATAAGTTGGTTGGCGAGGCTGGGAGTAAGGATGTTTTGTTGCACACTTCGGCACCCGGGAGTCCGTTTGTTAATGTTGGCGAGTCACCTTCGAAGAATGATTTGAAAGAGGCTGCGGTTTTTTGCGCGAAGTATTCTCAGGATTGGCGTGATGGGAAGCGGGATGTTGTTGTGAACAAGTTTTTGCGGAGTGATATGGATAAGTCGCCGAAGATGAAAGCTGGAACTTGGAGCGTTAAGAAACAGGAGAAGATTAAGGTTAAGAAGAGTGATATTTTTGCTTTTGAAAAATTAATTGCTTAGGTTTTTTAGAACCTCTTCTTTCATGGCCTGGATTGGGGGTTCGATGCCGAGCCAAATTCTTAGGGACTGGGCGCCCTGATGGACTAGCATATTTACTCCACTGATTGTTTTGCATCCGATTGATTCTGCGTCTTTGATGAGTTTTGTTTTTAGTGGGTTGTAGATTACGTCGAAGATTATGTGGTTTGGTTTTAGGGATTCTTTTGGGATTGGTGATGCGTCTTCGTGTGGGTGCATTCCTAGAGATGTTGTGTTTACGATGATGCTGATTGTTGGTAGATATTTTTCGAATGTGGATTGGTCGAAGCTGATAACTGTTGCATTGAGATTTAGTTGTTCGTTTAGATCTAATGCTTTTTGTCTTGTTCTGTTGGCCAGGAAAATTCGTGCTTCGGAATTTTTTAGCGAGGTAAGAATTGCTCTTGACGCGCCGCCAGCTCCGATGACTAGAATGTTTTTGTTGGCTAAAGAAATGCCTTCTTCTTTTAGTGATTCTAAGAATCCTATTCCGTCTGTGTTGTATCCTGTTTTTGTTTCGTCAAATTTGACTGTGTTTACTGCTTGGATATCTTTTGCTGATTGGTCTAGCGCATCCATTAGTTTCATTACTTCGACTTTGTGTGGGATTGTTACGTTGATTCCTGCGAGGTCTGTTTGCTTTATGAATTGTTCTAGATTTTCTGGTGCGACATCGAAAGCTTCGTAGGTGTGTGGGAGGTTCATTTCTTTGAAGACTCTGGTGTGCATGACTTTTGATAGGCTGTGGCCGATTGGGTGGCCGATGACGCCGAATTTTTTTGGTTGCATCTTTGAGATAGACTTAAAAGGTTTAAAGAGCTTTTTGTTTTATGAAGCAGATTAAGAGATTGCAGCTTGGGAAGAATGGACTTACGCCTGCGTTTATTGAACAGGTTAAGAGTATTTTTGAGAGTGAGACTTTGATTAAGATTTCGATTTTGAAGGCGGCGTGTCGGGATAAGAAGGATGCTGATAAGATTGGAAAGGATTTGGTTGAGGCGCTTGGGGTGAAGTATGATTATAAGTTGGTTGGGTATGTTTTGACGGTTGTGAAGTATCGGAAGGCGCAAAGGTAAGATTTATATAGTGAATTTTTGATGAGTTATTAGGTTAATGAGCTTCGGCTTATCTATCTCTGCAAAGAGAGCCTGAACAAGAATATGGCAAGAACAATATTTACGAAAGACCCTGTGAAGTTTATCCCAGCTTTGGCTGCGGCTTTGAAGAGTGTTCCTGAGTTTGAGGTTCCTGAATGGGCTATGTTTGTTAAGACTGGTGTTTCTCGAGAGAGGCCTCCTGTTGATGATGATTTTTGGTTTACTCGATCTGCTAGTATTTTGAGGCAGTTGTATATTCATGGTGTTGTTGGAGTTGGGAAGTTGAGGACGCGTTATGGTTCTAAGAAAGATAGGGGCGGTAAGCCTGATAGATTTAGAAAAGCTGGTGGGAAGATTATTCGAGTTATTTTGCAGCAGGCTGAGGCGGCTGGATTGGTTGAGAAGATTGCGAGAATGCAGCACGGTCGAAGGTTGACTCAGGCTGGTAGAGATTTATTGGATTCTATTGAAGTTGAAGAGAAAGCTGGTTTGAATTTTGAGGATGTTGCGGCTAAGCCAATGGAGGTTGTTGAGCAGGATACTGATATCGAGGAAACTACTGAAGAGGTAACTGAGGTTGCTGAGGACAAAGGCGAAGCCCTCGTCGGGCATGACTCTGGTGAGCCCGAGGTTGTTGAAGATATCAAAGAAGCTGAGGAGGCTAAGGATGGCGAGTAGGAAGTTTAAGGCTAAGAGTTCTAAGAAGAGACATTTGGATAGAGCGAAGAGGCAGACGAAGTGGGCGCCGTTTTGGACAGTTTTGAAGAAGTTTGGGAAGGGTAAGAAGATTCATCCGTCGAGGATTACACATGTTAAGAGGAATTGGAGTAGGCAGAGTTTGAAAATTAAACCGAGAATTATGAAGAAGAAGAATTTAGGATAATGGCAGAAGATAAAGAAACTAAAGTGGAAGAGAAAAAGGTCGTTAAGAAATTGGATGATGTTAAGGATACTCCTGAGAATAAAGCGGCTTTGGCTGAGGCTGAAGGTAAAGTTGTTGAAGCTCCTAAGAAAGAAAAGAAAGATGCTTCTGCTGAGACTAAGTTTGATAAAAAGAAATCTGAGAAGAAAGATAAGGGCGAGAAGGTTGAGCTTGAGAGAGAGTATGTTGTTCCATTGAAGAGGGGAGTTTTGAAGGCGCCGCAGTATCGGAGGGCTAAGAAAGCTGTTAAGGTTTTGAAGGAATTTATGGTTAGGCATATGAATGTTCGTGATAGTGATTTGAGGAAAGTTAAGATTGATATGCATTTGAATAATGAGTTATGGTTTAGGGGAATTAAGAAACCTGCTAATAAGATTAAAGTTAAGGCGAAGAAGATTGATGGTATTGTTTATGTTGAGTTGGCTGAGGTTCCTGAGGTTGTGAAGTTTGCTATGGCTCGAGAGAAGAAAGCGGCTGAAGCTGCGACTGCTGTTAAGACTAAGGCTCCTAAGAAAGTGAAGGAAGATAAGGATGACGATAAGGATAAAGACGGAGTTAGTGACAAGAAGGAAGAGGCTGAGGATAAGAAGTCTGGGGCCGAGAAAGCTGCTAAAACTAATAAGGCTGTTTCGAAGGAGATGAAGCACACTGCTCAGGGGAAGCATGCGAATAAGTCGATGCCTGTTAGGAAAGTTTTGAAGTAGATCTTGATTATACAAATTGATTTAAAGGGTAATTCTATATGATTTGGCATGGGTATGGGTCGGAGAGGATTTTTGACTGGAACGGCGGCGATTGCGGCTGCTACAAGTATTGGTTCTGCGGAAGAGAAAAAAGTTAGGAGAGATGTTCCTGGCGATATTTCTAATGGAAAATTAAAGCACCTTCTTTCTGCGGTTGAGCACCTTCCGTATCTAGCTTGTTTTGAGGATGCCTCTGGAGATGATATGGATTATTTGGGGCGTAGGATCTCTAGGGGTCTTGGAATGGTAAGTTGTGCTACGTTTAGAAATCCTGAAGCGCACTTGGAAATTATGGCGCATGCTCACAAGAGTAAGCAGCCTGTTTATATTATGGGATTTGGTGATGGGGCGAAGTATGCTACGATGGCTGCGAATAAGTCTGGGAAACCTGTTAGAATGCTATCTCTTTTTGATCCTGATGGTATTGCAGATTCGATGATGGAGCCAGTTCCTGGCAATGTTTTGATTCTGGATGTTTATTGTAGCGGGGATGTTAAGGACAGAGGAAGGGCTCCTGGCACGAAATATTTTAAAAACAAAGGACAGAAGACAGTTTCTTTTTACGAGAAGCATCGGGGAGCTTCTCATGGTGATATTCTTTGGAATGAAAGAGTTGTTTTGAGTGCTGGGTTGACAGTGCGTGCCGATTTAATTGATATTGAAATAGAGAAGGCTAGGGAAAAAGCTAGGGAGCGCCTTAAAGAGGGTCCCCCGAAACGAAGGAGATGTACTGATCCGACTCATTTTAATGCTTAGATAGATTTATAGGTTGAATATATATTTAATTTTATGGAGAAGTTACTGAATTTCGGTTTGATTAATATTGATAAGCCGGCTGGTCCGACATCCTATTCTATTAGTGAGTTTGTTAAGAAATTGTTGGGGCTTGGGAAGACGTCGCATATGGGGACTTTGGATCCGAAGGTTAGTGGGGTTTTGCCTGTGACTTTGGGGCGGGCTTGTAAGTTGGCGGATTATTTTATTCGGCACGATAAGACTTATGTTGGGATTTTGGAGACGCATAGGGAGTGTGATATTGAAGAGTTGCAGAATTTGATTGATGATAATTTTGTTGGAAAGATTAGGCAGACTCCGCCTAAGAGGAGTGCTGTTAAGATTGCCGAGAGAGTTCGGGAGGTTTATCATTGGACTTTAACTGAAAGTGATGCAACTGGTCGTAATTTTTTGTTTGAGTGTCGTGTTGAGGGGGGGACTTATATTCGTAAACTTTGTAGTGACCTTGGTGAGATGATTGGTGGGGCTCATATGGGTGATCTTCGTAGGACTGAAGCTGGTATTTTTGGTGAGGATAGTTTGGTGGGGTTGGAGGAACTGGAGGCTGCGGTTGAGAAATGGAAGGCTGGAGATGATAAAGAATTGAAGAAGATGATTATGCCGGCTGAGGTTGCGATAAAGAAGGTTTTGCCTATTGTTCAGGTTGAGAAGAGGGCGGTTAAGTCGCTTTATGTTGGGAAGCCTCTGTTTGTTAATGATGTTGTTGGGGATACGGATTTTGATGGCGATTTTTTTGCTTTGTTTTGCGGGAAAAAGTTTATTGGAGTTTACAAGAGGAATGATGTTCGGCCGAGGTCGTTGTCGCCTACTGAGGGTAGGAAGATTTTTGGAAGGTCGGAGTTCGTATTTACGGATATATAGTAGGCTCCCTTTTAGAAAAAGGTTCCCTGGAATCAAAACTTATATTGCGATTCTTTCAAATTACATTTTCTAATAAAAAATGAAATTTGAACTATCGTATTTAATGCGAAATAAAATTCCTTAACGCTTCCGTCCATAGGACAACCTGAAGCTAAAATTTTATTTCGCCGACTTGGGCAACTTTCTTGTTAGTAGAATTTGGGTTTATTGAATATATGCTTCTAAGTCCAATAATGCTTAAATAAGAGATATCTGTTTCTTTTGTATGGAAGAAGAGAATGTGAGTAATGAGGGTGAAGGTGCTGTGAGTGCTGTTAATCAGGATGAGTTTTTGAGTGAGGCGAAGGAGTTTTTTGAGGTGAATCGGAAGGCGATTATACAGAGTATGAGTGGGGAGAATCGGGTTGTGCATGTTGATTTTGATGAGTTTTCGGCGCATTCGCCAGAGTTGGCTGAGAATTTGATTGAGCGGCCGGAGGAGACTGTGCAGTTGTTGGAGGTTTCGTTGGAGGAGCTGGAGTGGGCGCCGAATGATGCTCGTGTTAGATTTATTAGTTTGCCTAAGGGGCAGGAGTTGTATATTCGGAATATTCGGTCGAGGCATTTAGGGAAGATGATTACGATTGAGGGGATTGTGCGGCAGGCGTCGGAAGTTAGGCCGTTGGTTACGAATGCGAAGTTTGAGTGTCCGAGTTGTGGGACGATTATTTCTGTGTTGCAGATTGATAAGAAGTTTAAGGAGCCGACTCGGTGTAGTTGTGGACGACGGGGTGGATTTAAGGAGATTAGTAAGGATATGGTTGATGCGCAGGTGATTACGATTGAGGAGGCGAGTGATAATTTGCATGGGGGTGAGCAGCCGAAGAGGATGACGATTTTTCTGAAGGAGGATTTGGTTGATCCGACTATGGAGATGAGGACGACGCCTGGCTCGAGGGTTAAGATTGTTGGGATTTTGAAGGAGATTGCGATTTCGTCGTCGAGTGGGGCGATGTTGACGCGGTTTGATTTGGCGATTGAGTCTAATAATATTATTCCATTGGAGGAGAGTTTTGAGGATATTGATATTGATGAGGAGGATGAGCGGGCGATTAAGGAGTTGGCTGGGTCGCCGGATTTTATGAAGAAGATGGTTGATAGTATTGCGCCGTCGATTTGGGGGCATCGTAATGTTAAGACTGCTTTGGCGTTTCAGTTGTTTGGTGGGGTGAAGAAGCAGAGGAGTGATGGGACGAAGATGAGGGGGGATGTTCATGTTTTGTTGGTTGGGGATCCGGGTGTTGCGAAATCTGTTATGCTTGGGTTTATTGCCGGGGTTGCACCGAAGGCTCGTTATGTTTCTGGTAAATCGGCGTCGGCTGCTGGTTTGACTGCTGCGGTTGTGAAGGATGATGTTTTGAAGGGTTGGGGGTTGGAGGCTGGTGCGATTGTTTTGGCGAATAAGGGGATTGTTTGTATTGATGAGTTTGATAAGATGGATGAGGAGGATCGGAGTGCGATGCATGAGGCGATGGAGCAGCAATGCTATCATTATGATACTGAAATGCAATTTGCAGATGGGTCTTCTCGAAAGATTGGTGAATTTGTGGATGAGCTAATGGAGAAGAATTCTTCTGAGATTTTGAAAGGTAAGGATTGTGAGATTTTGGGCGTTGATGGAGTGAAGATTGTTTCCACTGACTTTGATAATTCTTTTGTTATGGGTGTTGATAGGGTCAGTCGACACGTGGCTCCTAGTGAGATGGTTGAGATTGAGCTTAGTAATGGGCGGAAAGTTAAAGTTACTCCTGAGCACCCTTGTTTTATAGTTGATGATGGAAAAATCATTGAGGTTGCGGCTGAAACATTGAAAGAGGGAATGTTTTTTCCTGTGCCGTCTAAGATTGATATTGAATCTGTGAATTACGAGAAAAAGAATGATTATTTATGTAAAATTCTTGGGTATCATATTAGTGATGGGTGTTATGAATTGAACCGCGGGAAGAAGAATGGCATTCAGTTTTGGAATAATGATGAGTCTTTGATTAATGATTATAAAAATTCTATTAAGAAATATTTTGGGATTGAGGCTGGGGTTACTCGTCGGGATAAGCAGATGGCAGTTCGGGTTGTTTCTAAAAAGGTTGTAGGGGAATTTATGGCGCTTGATCCTTGTTTGATGGAAAAGTGTAAAGAGAATAAGATTCCCGGGAGTGTTATGAGTTTTCCTAATGAGAATATTCGGTATTTGATTCGGGCGCTTTTTGATGGGGATGGTACTGTTGTTAATGTCAAGGGTGGTGGATGTCGGGTTACTCTTGTTGGGGAAAATAGACGGATGCTTGAGCAGGTTAGTGATTTGCTTTTGCGTTTTGAGATTACGTCTTCTATTTTTGAGGATAAGACTTCTAATGTTTGGAGGCTGGATATTTCTGGGCAGGAGAATTTGTCGAACTTTTTGATGAGAATTAGTTTTTTATCTTCACATAAGAAAGCTCGATTGAAGGAGTATTGCGAAAGGGCTAAGACTTATCGGACTATTAAGGATTTGATTCCTAGTTGTACTGATAAAATTTATGGGATTTATAAAAAGCTTGGGATTTCGATGAACAAGGAAATTGGGCACTCTATTGATTTGGGGGTAGAGAAGCAGAGGAAGTTTTTGCAGAAGTTGGTTTTGATTGCGGAGAAGTATCTTGATAAAGCGGACGCGGAAACGCGGAAGGGTTTGGAGGGAATTAAAAAACTGGCTTTTGGCTATGCTCGATGGATGAAGATAAAGAAAGTCTCGAAGGCTCAGGGGAGTGGGAAGTGGGTTTATGATGTTACGGTTGAGCCTCATCATACTTTTGTTTCTAATGGTATGATTTTGCATAACACGATTACGATTTCGAAGGCGACTGTGCAGGCTACTTTGCGGGCGCAGACTTCTGTTTTGGCGGCGGCGAATCCTAAGTTTGGTCGGTTTGATCCTTTGCAGTCTATTCCGAAACAGGTGAATTTGGTTCCGAGTTTGCTTTCTCGTTTTGATGCGATTTTTATTATGAGGGATATTCCTAGTCGTGAGAGTGATGAAGCGATTGCGAGTCATGTTTTGTTGGAGCATCAGCAGGCGGCGAAGCATGATGTGATTGATGCTGATTTGTTGAAGAAGTATATTTCGTATGCTAAGCAGAAGTTTAATCCGACTTTGAGTGATGAGGCTGTTAAGGCGATGAAGGATTTCTATGTTGGGCTTAGAAATATGCCGCAGATGGGGGACGGGCCGAGTAAGCCGATTCCGATTGGGGCGAGGCAGTTGGAGGCGATGGTTCGTTTGAGTGAGGCGCATGCTAGGATGAGACTTTCGAAGGTTGTTGAAGTGAAGGATGCGATTGCGGCGATTGATTTGACGAAGAGTTATTTGATGCAGGTTGGGTATGATGAGAAGACGAAGACTTTTGATATTGATAAGATTGGGGGGCAGGGGGCTTCGGCTAGGAATAAGATTCATTATGTGCAGGATGCGATTGCGGAGCTGGAGAAGAGAGTTGGGAAATTGATTCCGATGGAGGAGATTGCGAAGGCTTTGGAGGGACGAGTTAGCGAGGCTGAGGTTGATGAAGTTGTTGGGAAGTTGTTGAAGAGTGGGGATTTGTTTAGGCCTAAGAGAGGGTATGTTCAACGTATGTAGTTCAATCTCATAAATCCTTATAAAGTCAAGTTGTTATTTTTTTGAATGGTAGAGGATGCGTCGGGGCAGGAAATTAGGAAGAGGAATGTTGCGTTTAAGTTGCGGATTGGCGATATTTTGAAGGGTGTGCCTATGATGGATGAGGGGAAGTTTTTGTTCTTGGAACTTGGAGATAGGCGAGTTGTGAGGGTTAATATTTTGGCGAATTGTGTTGATAAGTTTGTGCAGGATGACGAAAAGAAGTTTGCGACTTTGACTATTGATGATGCGAGTGGGCAGTTGAAGTTGAAGGCGTTTGGTGATGATATTGAGCCGTTGAAAAATATTGTTCAGGGTGATACTTTGCAGATTATTGGGAATGTGCGAGAGTGGAATGGTGAGTTGTATGTTTTGCCTGAGGTTGTGAAGAAGGTTGATTCTAGGTGGTTGTTGGTTAGGAAGTTGGAAGTTCAGAATGCTAGGAAGGATTTGCCTGAAGCGGAGAAGGGTGATTCGAGTTTGAAGGATGGGATTATGGCTAAGATTAAGGAAGCTGAGAGTGATGGTGGGATTGATGTTGATACTTTGATTATGGATGTTGAGGCGAGTCCTGATGCGATTAATGGTGAGATTAAGAAGTTGTTGGAAGAGGGACTGGTTTATGAGCCTCGGCCTGGTCGGTTGAGGTATCTTGGTTAATTAGGGTTTTGCGATTTTCCACAAGAGTTCGAACTGTTTTTTGTAGGCTTGAGCGATTTCTTTTTTATGAATTATTATTGTTGTCATCGGTTCATTAAAGTCTACTATGAAAACCTTATCTCCGCTTACTATCGTTCTTATTGGTTGGGTGAATTCTTTTGGTAAGTATCTTATGCTGGCGTAAGTATTTGGAGACCTGAACCCCTCGGCATAGAGGAGCCTTTCTTTTGCCTTGAGTTTTTTACCTTCTCTTAGGTACTCGTTTAATTGCGCTGGAAAATGCTTAGCATAATTTTCTTCATCAGTTCCGAATCCTTCTAATTCCCTTATTCCATTCCTGTAATTGTCTAGGATTTCATTTAGTACGATTAGGGGACCCTTTTTCCCGGTATAAACAACGGTTTGATTATGCTCCTCTGCTTGATTTCTTTTTCCTTCTATCATGGGAATAATATCTTCTATTTTCTTTTGTGAATCTGAGATGCCTTGTTTTTTTTCTTCTAGAAATTCTAATAGTCTTTTTGGAGATGTTGCATCATAATATCTAGTTCCATTTTCTATTACGTAACCAACAAAGCCTTTTGTTTGCAATCGTTGTAAAACTTCGTATACCTTGGAGCTTGAAATATTCGCCTTTTTTGTTATCTTCCCTGTTGTGCATTTTCCGAGTTCTATGAGGGCCAGGTAAACTTGGGATTCCCCGTCGGTTAATCCCATGTTTAGTAGTGCTTGTTTTATTACCATGTTCCTATATGGTGTTTTAGTTTAAATATCTTCCCCTTATGGCGGGGGAGTAATCTTTAAATAGATAATTATTGTTACTATTGTATAGTAGTTGTCAAGGAGACAACCTATATGGCGCGGTCGCCGAGTCGGTTCAGGCAAAAGCTTGCAAAGCTTTTTACGTAGGTTCGAATCCTACCCGCGCCTCTGAGAAAATGGAAAACACAAATACAAAAGAACCCAGCAACTGGAAAGACTTTATGAAAAAGAAAGGTAGCGGGAAGCCTATGAATGAAAAAGATCTTGAAGAGCTTAACATTTGGCAAAATTCAGATAAGTTCAAAAATGATCTTTATAGAAGCGATGAAAGAAAGGATTGTATTCTAATACAGGGGGGAGCGTTTGTTGTAGATGGATATGCTTATCTAGTCTTGGGAATGAGTACTATCGATATTTTGGAAACTATGTCTGAGCATAAGAGGGTGACTGGAATTATTGGTACAGGTAATTCGTTATATATTTCTAAAGATTTCAAGAACGTATACACAACACTATCTGAGGAAGAAACAGAAAAGAGATATGAAATTGATAAAACCGGGGGTACGTTAAAATATGCTTATCAAGCAAAACTGGCTCCACTTATTTTCTTAAATAGGTCTATAAGAGAGGCTGTTGAATTTAATAGAATACGGGATAGAGGAAAAAATCATCTACTAATAGATCTCGGAAGTAATTTTTATATGGATACTTTAAAGTACTCCGGCTCTAGGAAATCTAGATTAAGATGGAAATTTGTTAAGGCGGCTAGAACTGGACGTTGTGTGGCTAATCCGTCATTGAACAAAAAAGAATTGCTATTTGACGAAGAAGAAGCTGTGCTAAATGCAATTAGAAATTTTAAGGGGTCTTTTTGCCTTGGATATATGAAATGGACAGATGCGGTTGCTAATGCTGTTGGATTAATCCAGGTAAAGGCCCTAGACTTAAAGGATAATATCTCTGGAATAATTGGATTTTCTTTGTTAAAAATAGCTGAAGATTTTCGTAAGAGGAATGGAGAGTTGTATGAATAGGGCGGATCTTTCTGGGGAAAATATGAAAGGAGTTAAAAAATGAAAAAACAAATGAAAAATACTGAGGGGCAATCGGGAAGTGAACCGACTAGCCGAGGAGTTGTAGCTAATCCTGCATCTGTTGAGGAATTGATTGAAGCTCATAGCAAGGCACTTATACAAACAGTGCTTGCTGGAGCAGAGTGTTTTACTAATAAGTCGGATGTTGATTTTTTTCACCGTCGTGATCTCCCCGGTGTTTTAGACAACTATAGAGCTATAAGAGATGCGTATAGTGGAGAGGATAAGATTCCAGATTGTTGTGATAGTATAATCAATGATGTGATGTGTAACTTGCCATTGGGTAAATATGGTTCGCTTCTATAAGCTTATGTGAGTAAACCTTGGAGGACGATTCAAGAGACGCAACGGGTTTATCTTCATTGGCTTCTATCGGGGGGAGTGCTCTTTTTTTTAACTTAGGAGACGACTGTGAATCGAGGCGATTGGAAGGGCTTGCTCAGTCTAAGGAGTGAATGGCGGATAATAATAACTACAAGCTATGAAATGGATTGGATGGTGAGAGAAGTATTATAGTTCATCAATATCTAAATCTAGGTCGTCGTCGATTGGGCCAACATTCTTCTTTTGGATAATTTTATATAGTTTTTTTTACATAGTTTTTGATGAATAAAAGAGGGATTAGTGCGGTTGTGGCGACGGTTCTTATTGTTTTGATAGTTGTTGCAGGCGCGGCTTTTGTCTGGATGGGTGTTGCGCCTGTGGTTGATGAGATTGAGGATGTGGGTGATGATACGGATTTTATTATTGCGGTTGATGGAGGGTATACTTATTTTGATTCGGAAACTGGGGTCGCGTGTGTGCAGATTAAGAGGATTGGTGGGGATAAGGAATTGAGTCGGATTGATGTTTTGTTTGCTTATAATGGGACGACGCTTGAGGACAGGGGGAATTTTTCTGGTGATGAGATTCCTGGATTTAACGAGATGAAAAAGAAGTGTTTTAATTTGAGTTATTTTGATGATGGGGTGGGGAGATATGTTGCTCCGGATTCTATAGGTATTGTTCCGATTTATGTTGATGGCGAGGAGGGAATTTTGTCGACGGTGGGGGATTCTGATTCGATACCTAGTGGGAGTTATGGAGGCGGTGGCGGAGGCGGTGGCGGAAGTCCTCCTGCTGATATTGTTCCTGTTGTTGAGGTTGTTGCTAGTTGTTTAGATGGGATTAAGAATCAAGATGAGACTGCTGTTGATTGTGGTGGGGGTTGCTCGGGGTGTACTAATGGGTTGGATTGTTCTGTTGGTTCTGATTGTTCTAGCGGGAATTGTCTAGCGGGAGTTTGTGTTGCTTATATTTATGATGAGAATGTTATTTTTGTTGATAATCTATTGGAAAATGATTGTAATGATTATGATCCTGTGACCGAGGTTTGTGGTCTTGGTAATGATATAGTCTACAATACTTTAACTGAGGCTGTTAATGTTGTTGTCGCAGGCAATATAGTAATCATAAAACCGGGAATATACAATGAAGTGTTAAAGCCTATTTCTTCTGGGGTAGAAGGTAATCCAATCATATTCGAAACAGAAGGAAATGTGATTCTTGATGCATCTTCATATGATGATCGAAATGATTTGACTTTTGATCAAGATCCTAATTACGGGCCTATTTGGCTTGAAGAAGTTGAGTATATTATTTTTGATGGGTTTAATGTGACTAATAATGAGGGTTATGTTCGTATGGTACGGTCACATAATATCACTTTTCAGAATAATCATTTTCATGGGCCAACTACTGGTTGGATAATTGGAATTCATTTATTTGAGAGCCATAATAATAAGTTTGCTAATAATATAATTGAAGGAACTAGTGATAATTTTAGAATTGTCTATTCTAATAATACTCTTATCGAAGGCAATGAATTTTATTTAGGAAGGCATGTGTTGTTGACTTTGAAGTGTAGCAGTAATAATATTATCAGAGGTAATTACTTTTATAATGCAGAACAGAAAAATATGGAGGTACTTGATTGTGAGCAGCCAACTATGTGGAATCATTATAATAATCCTTATCCCCAAAATACAGTCATAGGTAACAGTGCAAGATATAATATTATAGAGAATAATACTTTTGCTTATACTGCTCCTGATAGTCTTAGGGCTACACCTAGTCATCCAAACGGGTATCCTCGTGGTCCATTTAATGCTATTCAGTATGCGGGGCAGGACGGGATTATAAGAAATAATGTTTTTTATGATAATAATGGGGGAGGGCTATCTTTAACATCATATGGGGATGAAGCGGAATATGATACTGATAATAGGATTTACAATAATGTATTTTACAATAATCATTATGGCGGAATTGAAGTTGGCCGTGGAGGTTATCAATTTAATGGGAATATAATTAAAAATAATATTCTATATAAGAATGATTTTATTAACCCACCTAATTTGAATCCACAATTCACATGGGAATATGTTTATGATTTGTGGAATTGGGGAAATGCAGATAGTTTACCATTCCAGGTTTATACCATCAGACATGATGGATATGTTTTTGACTCTAATAATATTATCAATGATTTACCTGGAGAAATTAATATCATAGCTCATCCTGATGATTATGAGAGTGGTCCTCCTGCTAATCGTTCGCTTTCGTATTGGGAGTTAACTTATTCTAGTTTGCTCCAGAATAATATTGAAGTGAATCCTGAATTTGTTGATGCTGATGGACATGATTTTTATTTAGCTGAGGGAAGTAATATGATTGATGCTGGGGCATATCTGACTAGTGCTTCTGGAAGTGATTCGGGAACTTCTATGATTGTAGATGATGTTGGTTATTTTTATGATGGGTTTGGTATGGAGGACGGAGATTTGATTCAACTGGATGGTTCTTTGGAGACTGCGAGGATTGTTGGTATTGATTATGGAACAAATACTTTGACACTTGACACTTCTTTGGATTGGGTTGATGGGCAGGGAGTTGGGTTGGTTTATTCTGGGAATGGACCTGATTTGGGAGCGTTTGAGTTTACTGGGGATGTTGTTTTGCAAACATGTACAGAGCAGTCAGGAGATATTTGCGTATCTAATGAATATTGTTCTGGGAATAGTCTCAGTGCAAGTGATAGTGATAGTTGTTGTGATGTTACTTGTCTAGCGCCTGCTTGGTTAAATTGTGCTGATTGTGGTAATGGGTTATTTAATTTATGCGATGAAACAGAGTGTAATGGTATTACTGAAGGATGTTATTACGAAGGGGGTTGGCTTAATACTTGTGACAGTTGTAGTGCGGTGAGCTGTAGTGATTATGATGATTCTGCTGATTGTAGCGCAAATGTTTGTGGTTTAACTAATTGTGGTTGGGATGGAGCAAGCTGTGTTGTTTCGTGTGATGAATCTTCGGATTGTAATTATTTAAGTGGTGTTTGTGGAGTGGGTGTTTGTATTGATAATATCTGTAGTGCTGAATTCAATTCGACTGAGGATGTATGTAGAGAGTCTTCTTCTGAGTGCGATGCTGTTGATTATTGTTCCGGGGAGAGTTCTTCTTGCGAGAATTTGAATGTGTTGGATGGTACTGATTGTAGTACAGGGGTGTGTTCAAATGGGGGGTGTTATGACGATAATGAGATTTTTTCGTTTATGTTTATTGGAGACGATAATGCGGGTGGGGCTCCTAGTGCTGTAACAAATGCTTATACTCTATATCCTGACCTTGAACTTGTTTTTTCTATTCCAGATCTTGGAAGAGATAGGGCTATCGATTATAATAATTTAGTTGTGGCTTGGCAAGGAAATCCGGATTCTAATCCTTCTTTTAATCCAATTTTTATGGGATTAGGTAATCATGATGCGGATAGAGTTGCTGTTGTTAATTACACTTCTGAGGTTCTGGGTCCTTTGATCGGTTCATCTTTGCCAGGTATGAGGAATTTTAGAGAGGGGCCTTATGCCACTTATCCGAATGGTTATGAAGATAGGAATTTGACTTATTCTTTTGATTATAAGAATTCACATTTTATTATGTTAAATAATTATTATAATGATTTATTTTTTGATCCTCCAAGAGATAGATTCGAAGACGATTATGTTTCTATGGGGTGTGTAGGTCAGGATTTACTTGATTGGCTTGAGCTTGATTTGCAGAATACAGATGCTAAATTTAAATTTATGTTTTATCATGAGGGTGCTAAGGGGGTTCCTAATGGACGGCATACGGGGGATTCTATGGGTTATGGTGGATGTCCAGGTAATTCTGATGGGGTTATGAGGGATAGGTTTTGGAGTTTGTTGGCGGAGTATAATGCTACTGCGAATTTTGTTGGGCATGCTCATCATCATACTGTAACTTGGGCAAATGATTATTATGGGGATAATGGAGCATTGTATGAAATTGAGGCTGGATTTCCTCCTAGCATGTCTGTTGTGAGTATTCAGGGGGATAATGCTACCTTAAGATTTCATAATCAGAGAGTTGAAAATGGAGAAAATGTTTTATTTGAGCCTTATGGTCCGATTGCATTAGGTAGGGATTTAGTTAATCATCCTCCGAAGATTTATCAGTATTCGAGTGGAGTCGATCATGGTCTTATTTTGATTGATGAGAAAAATATAGCTTTAGAGGTTGGACAGGGATGGTCTACACGTTCTAATTTTTGGTTTGAAGCGAAAGATGGGGATATTGATGATGAATTGGTTTTTAGTTTTAATAACCTTCCTTCATTCTTGGATGTTAATGGTCCGGTTATTCCGGGTACTTATGGAAGTTATAATGGAACGCGATGGGATGAAAACTTTAGGAGAATACTGATATATTCTAATACGGATAACCCAGGAGATGCATTGGATGATTCCCATGTGGGCAATCATATTTTTGATATTGTTGTAACGGACAATCAAGCTCAGGATGTTTTGACTATGAATGTTACGGTGCTTCCTGCTGTTGATCCTGTTCTTCTTGGGGCGTCCATACCGAACGGATCTATTATAAATTTCCCAATGCATAGGGGGCAGATATACTTTGTTTGTGGTGATGATGATTCTGGTCCAGTATCTGGTAGATATTCGGCGTATGATGTTGTACATGAGGGGGTTGATGTAACTTCTCCACGAGTTGGCTGGCACAGTTATGGTACTCTTTCTCTTTCTGATAAGCTTAGTGCATCACAGTTTTTATTTACAGATGATTATGATGGTATAGAAGATGTTCTGCCTGGAAGATATGACATAACGACACATTGTGGAGATGTTGCGGGACACCGTTCTGAGGATTATAATTTTACTGTTTTTGTTTCAAATGATGTTCCCGAGTCTACTGTTTTTGGTAGTTGGCCAGCAAATGGGGCCGAAGTCGGAGAACTTGAGAGTATAAGATTTTGGGCCACTTTTGCACTTACTTCTGGTTTGGTAGAAGTGGAAAGGGACGGAGTTTTGTTTAGTGATTACCAGGTGACTAGTCCTAATGTTATTTTTAATAATCCTTTGGAGAGTGGAGTTTATAATGTCACTGTTAGAGGAGAGGAGTTTCTTTTCTATGTTGATTTATGAATGTGTATAGGGTAAGTATTAGAAAAGATTTTGGTGGTGGTGCGAGACCCCAGGGAAGTGGGTGGGATATTGGGGCGTTTGAATATAGTTAGATTTATTAATTTGTTTTTCTATAGTTTTTGATGAATAAAAAGGGGATTAGTGCGATTGTTGCGACGGTTCTTATAATTTTGATAGTCGCGATGGCCGCTACGACTGTTTGGGTTTTTGTTTTGCCTGTGATTAATGAGGGTGTTGATGTGAGTGGTGCTATTGATGATATTGGGGCTATTGAGATTGTAACGTCTGGGGGGTATTACGCTTTGGGATGAAAATAATAGTATGTTGGATGTTCAGGTTGAACGAGGTGTTTCTGGTGATGAGCCGATTGCGATTGAATTTGTTTTTACAATTAACGGGAGTTCTGTGACTGAGAGGGTTGAGGTTGTTCCGAGAGCTGGGGAGCGGAGGGTTTATCCTTTTAATATGACTCATCATGGGAAGCCAGAGAAGGTTAGTGTTGCGTTTGTTTATGAGGATGGTGTTGGCGAGGCTGTTACTGTTATCGATATTCCTTCGGGGAGTAGTGGGGGTGGCGGAGGCGGGGGAGGTGGTAATACTGTTGTTGTGACTCCTGTTGTTGATGATTGTACTGAGAGTTGGAGTTGCGGATCGTGGTCGAATTGTATTGCGAGTAGTCGAACTAGAACTTGTACCGATGCTAATGATTGCGATACGGTTGTTGATAGGCCGAATTTGAGCGAGGCTTGTATTTGTGGGGATGGATTGGTATGGATGGGGGAGGAATGTGATGATGGAAATTTGACTAATGGGGATGGGTGTTCGTCGAGTTGCGCTGTGGAGTCTGGGTATTATTGCGTGGATGAACCGAGTGTTTGTTCTGTGATTACTGGTAATGAGATTTATGTTGATAAAGACAGTATTCTCGGTAATGGCTGTAATAATAATTGGAATGGTTCGATTAATTTCCCTAAGTGTACAGTTCATAGTCATAATTGGATTAGGAATGATCTTGAGCCAGGGGATATAGTTTATCTTGCAGGGAATGAATCAACAGATTATTCTTATATGTATATTTATGAGAATAGTACAGGTACTGAAGCGAACCCAATTATAATTAAACCTTATGGGGATTATGAAATGAAATTTGATGAGGGGCATGGTATTCGGATTTATGGGGATGCTTCGCATATTAAGATTTATGGACCGTTGCATATTCGGGGAGGAGAGTTTGGGTATTTTGTTCCTGATGAAACAGTTACTAATTATGGATTAGAGCTTCATGATTGTGTGATCAATTTTTCTGCTAATAGTGGAGTTAGGGTTGAGGGCGTTGAGGATTTTGTTTTGTCAGATTGTATAATTCATGGAAGAGGATATAGTCAAAGAAGTGAAAATGTTGGAGTTAATATTAGAAATGGGAATTCTACTAATGTGCTTATACAAAATGTTGAAGTTTATGGAATGGATGATGCAGGGTCGCCAGGTAGTAGCGATGCAGATGGATTTTATGCGGCATATGGGACCCATACAAATTTGACTTTTATTAATTGCTCGGCCCATCATAACGGGGAGGATGGATTTGATTTGCAGGCTGATGCGACTCTTATTAATTGTAAATCATATAATAATATGGCTGGTGGTGTTAAAGTATGGAGGAGAGTTAATGATAATTATGCACCACATACAGTTAAGATAGTTAATTCATTAATTTATAATAATGGATATTATGCTCCTAATCCTAATGATGGAAATCCAGGTATTAAGTCAAGTGAAGGAGCTGGATTGATTATTGAAAATAGTGTAATATTTAACAATTATGACCAGGGGATAAATGCTCATTATGTTGAAGGTGCGCTACCTATTGTGATTAGAAATTCTATAATTGCTAATACTGTCGCAGGAGAGGGTATAAGGGTTAATAGTAGTGTTTTGACTGAGGAGAACAATTTATTTTATAATAATCAAGGTAATAATATTGAAGATATGGATGGGTCTGTGATTATTCCTGATGCGACTTCAGTAGTTGGAGATGATCCTTTGTTTGTTTTTCCTGTTTCTTATAATATTCCTCCTGTTGCTGGAGATTATTATTCATCTTTAGGATTATATGGATATGGGGCAGAGGTTGTAGATTTCACATTGTTATTGGGAAGTCCGGCAATTGATAACGGAACTGTGGCGAGTTATGCTTTTGATTTCTATAATGTTTCAAGGCCTCAGGGTTTAGGTTGGGACATTGGAGCTTATGAATATAGCTAGGTTACTTGTGTTATAATTCGTCTAAATCTAAATCTAGGTCGTCGCCAATCATTGCGTTTTCTTGAGCTGACGTTCTTCTTTTGGATTCTTTTATCTCTCTTTCTTTTTTCATTTCTACTAAGTCGTTGAGGCTTACGTCTTGTAGCTTCTCTCTTTTTGAGAAATCGATTTTGCCTTCTGCGATTTGTTCTTTGAGCGCTATATCATCCTTGTGGTAGTCGTCTACTGAATCTTTTACTGATTCTTGGACTCCCATTTTTTCACCGACTCTTTTTAGAATTTCTTTTTCTGCATCATAGTTTCTTATGAAGTTTATTTTTCTCGTCTGTCCTTTTAGAAGTTTGATGCCCAGGTATGCTTCTAGTTTTATGAATAGGTCTTGGAATTTTTCTGGAAGCCTTCCTTTTTCGATGTCCTGGATTACTTGTGGGTCTACTTGCATCTTTTCTGCTAGTTGTGTGACGCTTAGTTTTTTTCTTCGTCGTGCGATGTTTAGTGTCCAGTAGTAGTTGTCGAGTGCGTCTTCGTGTTGCTCTTTTGGGGCTGGCATTCTTAGTTTTGCTAGATTTCCTTGTGTTACGATTTGGTCTTTAGAAATTTCTGTTGTGTCGTGTCTTCCTGACATTCGTTCCATTCGTTCTCTTACTGAGTATCTTTCGTCCGCTTTTTCGAGTTGTATTTCTGATGGTTTTGTGATTATTGGGACGCCTTCATCTTCTGCGCAGTAGGAGCAGATGTTAATCATTTCGGCGTTGAAGATTCCTTCGAATAGTTTTGTTTCGTCTGAGGTTTTTTTACATATTGCGCATCTTGCCATGTATTTATGGGGAAAAAGTTATTTTTAAAGAATGTTGTGGTGGGATAGATATGTTAGTTTAGGAGGGATTGGATGTTGCTTAGTTCTGACAAATCTCTTATTTTGCCTTGTTCGTTTATTATTATCGATGGGCTTTCTGTGATGTCGTATCTTTCTTGGATTATTCCTAGTGATAGGATTCCTGTATCTGTTGCGATTGGAATTAGAATTGCGTCTGGATTTTGTTCTTTGATTTCCGTAAGATAATTGCTCATTGTTTTTTGCGTGGATACTTCTCCGATTTCTATCGTCAAGTATTTGTACAGGTAAACTATTGTGTCTACTGATTCATTGCATCTTTGTTTGTTCTCGATGATTTTTTGCCATAGCATTGTTCTTAGTAGGTCGTATCTTTTGTGGAGGTGCAGCATTCTGTCTGTTATCTTGTTTGAATTATCATATTGTTCAAGTTTTTTTGCCTCTTCGTAAATTCTGTCGGCGAATATTTTGGATTCGTCATTTAATCTTTGGCAATCTAGGTTTTCGTTGAAAACTAGGTTTGATGCCATCTCGAAATCTGATATGGCTGTTTCTGAGTCTGAATAGAACGATGTGATTTCTGCTATTCTTGAATCTTCAAAGAATACTCCGACTAGTATTCCTGACCAGAATATAAGTAGGGCTACGATTAGGGCTTGCCAGAATGCGTGGATGTTTTTGTTTTTTACCATTTGTAGTCTTTTACGATGTATCTGTAAATTGATTTAAACCATACGATTGGGTAGAGTGTTCCGTATACTATGAGGTAAAAAAGCATGTTAAAAAACCTTTTGATGCTTGCCTTTTCTCCGTATTTGGTTTTCTTTAGTATGTAAAAATACATTCCCATCGACGCCATGAAAAGGACGACTAGATAAAATATTAGTATTGATGGATGATAGCTGAAGTCTGCGAAATTGAAAATTGGGGCGTCGTATGCTGTCGATTTCGCGGCCGTTAATCCTGCTACAACTAGAGACTTTGCCAAAAGATAAACTGAGAACATGAAGGTGAATATGCTCAGAACAATGCTTATTGCGACGAATGGTAAAACGAATGCTCCGAATAAACCTTTTTTGAAGAACATTCTTTTGTATTTTGAGATTGCCTGTAATCCTCCTAGTCCCCATCTTGTTCTTTGGTTGAACCATGGTTTGATTTTTGTTGGTGCTTCTGTTGATACTCTGGCGGAAAGAGACATTGCTGTTTTGTAGTCTCTGCTTAGCATGTTCCATGTGATTTCGATATCTTCTGTTATGCTCTTTTCATCGAAACCTTTTACTTCGTCGAATATTGTTTTTCTGTAGATGCTTAATGGTCCGTTTGTTACGTATACGCTGTCCACGAAATCTAGAAGTTTTCGGAAGAATCCCATGAACATATATTCTAGAGATTGGATTTTTGCCAGATAGCTCGCGTTTTTATTTCTTACTGGAACGAATGAAGTTACTGCTGACATATTTTCGTCGTTGAAAAATCCGACCATTCTTGAGATCGCATTTTTTGCTGGGTAAGAATCCGCGTCGCTGAATCCTATTAATTCTGTTTTTACAAATTTTGCTCCGTAATTTTTTGCCCCCGCTGCGTTTCCTGTGTTCTTTGGAGTTTGAACAACCATAATCTGTGGATGTTTTTTTGCGAATTTTTGAACTGTTTTGAATGAGTCGTCCGTTGAGCAGTCATCTACTACGATTATTTTTTTTAGATTTGGGTAATCTTGATCGAGAAGGGCATTTAGATTTCCTTCGATCGAAGATCCCTCGTTATAGCATGGGATAACGATGCTGATTGAATAATTTTTTTTGGGGATTGGCGCGTCTAATAATTTTTTGTGGTTTTTTATCGTTAATATTGTGAAGAATGATAGCATGTATAGGGCAATGAACATTATGATCAGATATGTTGCTACTATTGGTTCCATTATGCTTCCTCTTTGTTTTTATTTTCTGAGGCTTCTTTTTTGTGGACGTTGAAGTACTCGTAGAATTCTTCGGAGAGTGATAGGTCTAGTGTGTGCCCGACTTTTTTTGCGATGACCAAGCCGAGTTGTCGGAATTTTTTGATGTGATCGTAGGATTTGTTGCCGCGGATTTTAATGATAACGGATTGCTTGATTGGTTGTTTGTATGCGATGATTGCCAATGTCTCTTGTTCGGCTTTTGTGAATTCTGCGTTTCCTGTTGCGAGTTTATTGATCAGATAGTGGTATTTTTCTGCGATGTCCATTTTGTATGCGTCGGTTCTTCTGATTATTCTTATTGTTCCTGTTGAATATTTTTTTTCTAATCTGTGTAGGATTTCTTTGATCATGATTGGGTTGACGTCAGTTAGCATAATTAATTCTTGGAGATTTAAGAATCGGCCTGCGATAAAAAGTGCGGCTTCGACTTTTTCTTCTGAGTTTTTTTCTTTATCCTCGAATTCGTTTTCGATTTCTGAGGCTGTTGAATGAGTGATAACTGGAGCAGATGTCGTTTGCTGTTCGTGTTCTTCCATGTTAGTTAATAGTTGTGAGAGTTTTAAAGGTTATTGTGAGACGAATACGATTTTTTTGTTGCCGATGAAATTTGCGACGAATGCAACTGCCATTGCGATTGTTTGTGAGATTAGGTAGTATATGTTTAGGAATTCTGTTAGTATGAAAAGTAGGGCGATTGTTATGACTACTGCTGTGATGTTGACTGACATTGCTTTGATGTATTTGGCGAGGAGGTCGTGGCGCATTCTTTCTTTGAAGGTCCATTTTTTATTTAGGAGGAAGTTGCCTGTTGAGCCGAGGAAGAATGCGATGATTGATGAGAGGATGTAGTAGATTCCGAGGAAGTCTGTTAGGGCGTAGAGTATTAGAATGTTTACGACGGCGAAGATTAGTCCTGCTATTGCGAATTTTGCGAATTGGGTTTTTGTCATGTTAGATTTCTCAGGAATTTTTCAGGAGACGTTTCACAAAACCTTTCATACTTTCGTATCCATTTCTTGACGGCCTTTCTAAGCCTCTTTCTCATATCCGCATGTTTCTTCAGCTGAGAAATATGCCAACCAATAATTCCCTGAAATCGATGCTTGATAAAAAAGTATATCGCTTCTCTTTCACTAGGATTGAGCTTGAAGTATCTTTCAAAACCTTTTAGATAAAGTTTAATCTTCCTATAATCTGCTCTTCCCTCCCAATCAATAAAACTCATCGTGATAAAATTCGAGATTTCTTGAACAACAAAATCTTCATGGGCATCATCTAAATCTATGATCGCATTCAACTTCTGGTTTTTTACTAAAAGGTTACCTCGATTAAAATCTCCATGAACAACACTTCTCCGAAGATTTTGCTTTTTCACCTGACGAAACTCTTCTCTCAATTTTTTATTCTCTTCAAGTATTCCAAAGCCTTCATACCTTTTTACATCAAACATCAATGGCTTAAACTGATAATCTTTCTTCCATGTATATTTTCCTTTCAGCCCCATTTTCATCAATGCCCTATTCAACTTTCCATGCTTCTCTGCAATATCTTCAATCAACTTTTTCGTAAATCTCTTTGCTGGTTTTCCTTCAACAAATCTCTGAATTATAATTTTCCGTTTTTTGAGAATTAAGAGTGACTTACTCCCACTCGTCAACATCACTTGTGGACTGGGTAGTTTTTCTTTCTCCATCAATTGCATAATCTTCAACTGGAAATTAATGAAATCTTCCTTAGCGTTTTCAAATATCTTCAGAATAAATTTTCCTCTAGTTGTTTTCAAAAGATAAACCGTATTCCCCAGTGCCCATGGAAGATGCTTGTGAGATTTATGTTTGCCAATTTTGTAATTCTCTAGGATATTTTCAAAATCTTTGTTTTGGAGTTTGGTTAGGATTGCCATTTATTTATCATTAACCTCTTGTTAGTCGTGGATTTCAAATCTTAGAATCCCGCCTACCCCACCAAGATTGTCGAACTGAACTCCTTCTGCTGTTTCTTTTGTAACGAGATGAATTTCTGCGGATGATGCTTTTGCTAATTTTTCTAGGAGTTTTACCCTTTCTCTTGGAAGTGTTTTTGAGATGATTAATTTTTCTACTGCTCCGCGGTTTAGTCTGTCTTCGACTTCGGCTTCTCCGTATGCGACTTTGTTTGGTTCTTTTGCTAGCTTCTCGAAAAATAGGTCTAAGATTAGTCTTTGCTTTGTGATTTCTTGTTCTGATAAAACGTCTTGACATTTTTCTACTAGCTCTTGGAGTCCGTGCATTTCTGTTCCTCCGATGTCTTTTACAGCTATTACTTTATTTTTTAGGGCTGTTACTAGTTGGCCTTGCGCTAGGAATTCGTCTTTTGTTGGGATTGGTCCGCCGACCAGGATTCCTTTCATTTTTTTGTTGTCCCAGAAATGCTTCTTCAATGCTTCGGCTACTCGTTTGAAAAATTCTTTTGCTGCGGATTCTCTTATTCTTGCGAATCTTTGTGCTGACTGTCCACCTGCTCGTGTTTTTCCTGGAATTCCTGAAGTCATGTGTTGTAATTTTTTTATGTGTTTCCCATCAAGTAATCCTATACTTGCTTCGTTTCTTTCGATGATCAATAGCCCGTAGGATTCGTCCGTGTCTAGCATGTCTTTTAGTGGTTCTGTGACGAAAGTTTGATCGCATCTGTATATTTTAATTTTTAATTTTTTAGGTGGTTCGATTGCCCAGACTTCTAGGGATTCTTTTCCGTCTGCCATTGTAACGTTTCCTGAGAATACTGCTAATCCGTTTTTTGGTGTCTTGGCGATTTCTTTTAGTTTTCTTACTGCTCGGTCTAAGGCGTTGATTACGTTTTTTCGTGTGCCTGAGGATTTGATGTTTGTTGCTGTTCCTTTTTCGTCTTCGAGTTGTTTTGTTGTTTGGGTTAGTGTGGCTCCTGCTGGGACTAAGACCGTGATTAGTTCCGTGTGTCGGCCTCGGTAACCTTCGAGCTCTTCAACGAGAGATTCTAGTTCGAATTTTTGTGCTTCGTCCATGGTATAAATTAGAGAAAATTGTTTATAGAAGTTTGGGTTAGATGTTGTGACATGCTTTTAGGTCTTTCTCGAATTCGCTTAATTCTTTTGGAATTTTGATTCCTTTGATTGGATTTCTTAGGCTGATGCCTTTCTCTTTTTTATCTTTCCAAACTTTGCTGTTGAATTCTATTAATTTTTCTATTAGTTCTAACTTTGATTTTCCTAGTTCTGCTTTTGGCCATTCTGAACTTAGTAAGTCGATTCCTTTTTCTTTTGCGATTAGTGTTGTTACTTGTGGGATGATTGGGTAGATTAGTGTTAGGAATCTTTCGAGTAGGAAATGGAGTGTGTATTTTGCTGAGCTTGATTCTTCGTCGGTGAAGTTTTTGTTTTCGTTGTATGCTCTGTTTTTTACGAGTTCGATGTAGTTTGATGCGAAGGTGTCCCATAGGAATTTTCTGAGGTCTTGTGCTGGATGATTGAAGTCGTAGGTTTCGTAGGATTTGTCTGCGCTTTGTGTCATCTTTTCGATGTGGTCGATGAATAATTGATCTAGTTTTGTTAGTGTCGGTTTTGCTTTTGGTTTATCAAACATCATTACGAATTTTGAAACATTTAGTAATTTGTTCAAAGATTTTCTTTCTGCTTTGATTTTTTCTTTTGAACACACAAAATCTCCTTTTGATAAATCTCCTTCTGTTGCCGACCAGAGCCTTAGTGCTTCTGCTCCATCTTCTTTTATGATTTCTTGTGGATCTATAACGTTTCCTGCTGACTTTGACATCTTTCGACCTTTGCCATCTAGGATGTGCTGGTGAATCCATGTGTCAGTGAAGCATGGCTTTCCTGTTTCTAGGAATCCTCTTAAGATTGTGTAGTATAGCCAGGTTCTTACGATTTCTTTTCCTTGTGGTCTTAGGGTTGCTGGATAGGCTTTTTTGAAGAACTCGTCGTCTGATTTGTATTTTAACATATTAAGCTCTGAGATGGATGAGTCAAACCATGTATCGAGAACTCGTTCTTCGCCTGTCCATTTATTTTTTAGATAGTCTGCAACTGTGCCTAAAACTTTTTTTGTTTCCGCGTCGATTACTTCTGCGTTTTTTGGCGGGCTTGTTTTCCATGGTTCTATGTAAGTTCCTTGTGGGGCTAGGGCGATCATGTTATCTGAATACCATAATGGGACTGGCGTTGCGTAGTATCGTCTTCGTGAAATTGGCCAATCGATTGAAACTGAGTCAATCCATGTGTCTAGTATTTTTTTTGAATTCTTCGGATAGAAATTTATTTTTTTTATTGTCTTTCGCATGTCGTCTTTGTAATCCATTTGCTTTAGGTAGAACTCTGGCATTTCGATGAATTCGATTTCGGCTTTTGACCTTTCTGAAATTGGAGTTCGGTGTGTGATTTGTTCTTGCTTTACAAGTAAATCTTTTTCTTTAATTAGTTCAATAATTTTATCTCTTGCTTCTTTAACTTTCAAACCTTCTAAGACTCCGGCCTTTTCGTTCATTCGTCCGTCTTGTCCGATTGCGATTCTTGGCGTTAGTTTCATTTCTCTGAAGAACTGGATGTCTGTTAGGTCTCCTACTGAGCACATCATTACTAGGCCTGTTCCTTTGTCGATTTGCGCTGATGGGTGTGGCTTGATTGGAATTTCTTCGTTGAAGATTGGGGAGATTGCGATTTTGCCTTCGAGGTGTTTGTATCTTTCGTCTTCCGGGTTGTAAATTACCATTCCGCAGGTTGCGATTAGCTCTGGTCGTGTTGTTCCGATTACGACTTCTTCGCCTGTTTCTTTTATTGTCCATTTAATGTCGTTGAAGTTGGAGTTAATTTCTTTGTAATCGATTTCGGAGTCTGCGATTGTTGTTCTTAGTTTTGGGTCCCAGTTGTTGATCCGTGAGGCTTCATAGATTAGTCCTTTTTTGTAGAGGTCGATGAAAGTGGATTGTGTTAGTGTTCGGTATTCTGGGGAGTCTGTGTTGTAGATTGCGCCGATTTCTTTGCCTTCTTTGTATGAAGAGAATGAAATTCCTAGTTTTGCGAATGAGTCGACTGATTCTGCCGATGCTTCTGATAGTAGTTGTTCACATAGCTCTACGAATTTTTCTCTGCCTACTTTGAATGGTGAGACTTTGAATTTTTTTTCTGCTGCCATTTCGATTGGAAGTCCGTTTCGGTCTAGTCCTAGTGGGAATAAAACTTCTTGCCCTTTCATTCTCCTGTAACGTGCGAAGAAGTCCATGAAGCAGTAGGTTACGGCGTGGCCCATGTGGATTGGGGAGTTGATGTATGGGGGCGGTGTGTCGATTGAGTAGATTTTCTTTTTTGTTTTTGGGTTGAATTTGTAGAGTTCTGACTCTTTCCAGTTTTGTGTTATTTCTGTTTCTATTTCGGTGCTCCAGTTTTTTATGTCTTTGAGATTTGGCATAATAATGGGAATGGGAGGCGGTTTTTAAGATTTGGGATTGAAACAGAATTGAGCGGATTTTTGGCTGGGTTTAAATTGCATTGACTAAATATTTGTGGGTTGGTTCTGAGATCATCAAAACGCTTTCGTAGAATTTTATTATATCGTTGAATTCCTCTTTGATGTCGTCCATTATCTTGTAGTACTCCTCATCTTTTTGTGTCTCGAACATCATCTCCATATCCCACGAAGCGAAGGTTGTTACCATATTGATAATGTTTGGAAGATTCTTGCAGTAGTTAATGAACTCTTTCTTTCTTTCTTCATTTATGTTTTTGAAATGCACGAACGACTTGTATGTATTGAATTTTATTGTCTGAGGATTTAGAAAAATCTTGTAACCTCTGATGATTTTTTTCTTTTCCATTTCTTTAATTCGATAGGCGACTACTTTTGGACTTAGATTTATTTTTTCAGAAATATCCACTAGTTTCATTCTGGAGTTTAGCGTGATTAAATCGAGAATCTTTTTGTCTTCTTTATTTATTTTTATCTTTTCTTCGTTTTCTCCAAATGTGAATTCTTCTGGTGTTAAGTTGTCGTTGTAAAACCACCTTCTGTTGAACTGGATGTTTTCTACAGTGATAGATAATTCTTTTTCTTGAATGTATTTACTGAATTTGTCTAGCATTATGTTGTAGACTGTAAAGAAATCTTGATTTGACTTTGCCCAGATTCCAAATATTAAGTCCCATCTACCTTTGCAAACGCTTGTATGGTAAACCGATTTCTCTTTTTGTAGATGGCCGATGATTTTCTTAAGATCTTTTTTTGATGTGTTGGCTAATCTTAGGTATACCTTGTATCCTGTTAGACCCAATCTGTAAGTTGCTGGGACTGTTAGGAACTTTACTATTACATTTTCGTTGACTAATCGGTTTATTCTGTGGAAGACTACTTCTTTACTTACCCTTACTTTCTTTGAGATTTCTTTGAGATTTGCACGACTATTCTTATCTAATTCGTAAAGTATCTTTTTGTCCTTTAAATCTAATTTAACTACCATTATTTAATAAAAAGGTAAATAGTATTTAAATCTTATCTTTTTGTTAATTTTTCTGTTAAAAATATTTAATAACCTCTGGTGTTATTAGTTACTATGATTAAGTGGTAATAGAATCTAATTGAAAAGATAAAAATGAAAAAACAAAAACAAAGAATCCAGAAAAGAAGACTTTTGGTTAAGGCTTCGGAAGAAGGAATGATGAAAGCAGTGGAATACATTGTGATTGGGGTGATAATTGGGATTTCGCTGAGACTATTGTTTCTTGCGGTAGCTGGGGTTATGACTGGATCTATTTTGTCGAAAGTAATTAAACTCAAATTTATTGAAAGGAGGTTTAATTAAAAATGGAAAATGGAAAACAAATAGAAATAACAACTCCGGATGTAGCCGTTCAATTTGGTTTAGGTTCTGCTTTGACTGGGGATGAGCTTACAAATCTTTGGATAGAAACTACAAAGCCTGAGCATTGTAATTTGGCTTGTTCATATTGTTACGCGAGTGGAGGTGAAAGACAGGAGGGTTCCTTGACTCAAGAACAATGGATGAAAGCTTTGGAGCAAGCAAGTGCTGTTGGAATAACTTCAATAGGAATTCCTGGAGCGGGAGAACCGTTTCTACCCGTAGCGAAGGAAAGAACAATGGCTATCTTGGAAAAATGTAAGGATCTGGGAATCTATACTACGCTATTTACGACTGGAGAATTTATTGACCAAGATTTGGCCGATAGACTTTACGAACTCCCAGTAGAAATAATGTTGAAGGGTAATTCTATACTGCCAGATGTCCAAAACTCTTTTGTTAGCGATCCTGCTACTGGAAGAATTATAACTGGATATGGCGAGAAAAGGAATGCAGCCTTGGAATTATTAGTTGAGACTGGCTTCAATGATCCGCAGAGATGTCAGGATAAATTCCAGAGACAAAGTCGAATGGGACTGGTAACATCAGTGATGACCGATAATATCCCGAAAGATCAAGAGGCACCAATAACGCCAACTCAGGTACGTGAATTTGTAGAAAAAATGCGCGAATATCAGGGACAGGGTCTAACTGGAGCTTACATTTCTGCATTATCAGAATTGTCAAATGCTAAATTTGATAGTACTTCTAACTACCAAGAAGCAGCGTTTCTTCAATCTTTTGCCAGAACGAATAACATCATATTTGATGTAGATTCTGTTTTGAAGAGGGGTCGAGGGGCAACCTGTTGTCTTTCTCCTGAAGACCAGAGAATGAAAGATAAGTTTAATGAAATAAAAACTATAGACAAAGATGTTTTTGGACTTGATTGGGGAGTTAATACGACTTATGTTGGAGTGGCCTGCGAAAGACCGAGACGACATTTGTATATAAACTTCAAGGGAGACATTCGGCCTTGTATCGGCGCAACGGGTGTAGACCTAGGAAACATAGCTGAAACGAGTTTGGAAGAAGCATGGGAATCTCCAGAGATGAAAATTATTCGAGAGAAGAAATATGTTGGAAAATGCGCAGAGCAATGTGCGAATTATGTCGAAACAGATAAGAGAACTGGAAGCCCTCTATGTAATTCTTGTCTTGGTCGATCAACGGAAGAACTGACAAATAAAACTTTGCTCGATAAAGGATGTGTTCAGACAATCGGCTGTTGGAATTATAGAGATAAGAAATAACTCTTGTGCTAAATTCCTTATTTTTTATTCTACCTTATTTATTAAGGTAGAATTTTATTTTTATTAATAGAATCTTCTAATTGGTTAAAAATATAAAGTATCTTTCTTATGTTGTTCTATGAGTAAGAAGCTTAGGATTTTGGCGGCGGGGGATTTGCATGGGGATTTGGATATTGCGAGGAAGTTGTCGGCAAAGGGGAAGAAGGAGAAGGTTGATTTGGTGGTTTTGGCTGGGGATATTTATGGGTATAGTGAGGGTGAGGCTGGGATTTTGAAGCCGTTTCGGGATGCGGGGCAGAAGGTTGTTTTTGTGCCGGGGAATTGTGATTTTGATGAGGAGCATGAGATGTTGAAGCGGGAGGCGAAGAGTATTCATAATTATTATGTGACTTATGGTGGGGTTGGGATTGCGGGGGTTGGGAGTCCGAATTGGAAGCTTTCTTTGGATGATGAGGATTTGAGTGAGATTAAGAGGAATTTTGATCGGATGAAGCCGGCGAAGAGAATTTTGGTTTCGCACTTGCATGCGGAAGGGACTGGAGCTGAGGTTTCGGGGGTTCCTGGGGAGGGAGTTTTAAGGAAGGCTGTTAAGGATTTTAAGCCGGACTTGTTGATTAGTGCGCATATTCATGAGGCTGAGGGGATTGAGGATAAGATTGGGAAGACTAAGGTTGTTCAGGTTGGGAGGAGAGGGAAGATTATTGAGGTTTAGATAAAAACTATAAAGTATCTGTTTATTGAATTAATATGGCGAAGAAGAAAGTTGACAAGAATACGACTTTGATAATTACGGAGAAACCGGCGGCTGCTGCGAAGATAGCGGCGGCGCTTAGTGATGCTAGCGATGAGAAGATTACGAATAAGGATAAGGTTTCTTATTATGAATTTTATAAGGGCTCTAGGCGATATATTGTTGGATGTGCTGTTGGTCATTTGTTTGGGATTCAGCAGATTGCAAAGCGGGGGCCGTTTCCTAATTTTGAGGTTGAGTGGAAGCCTTCGTCTAACAGGAAGGGGTCGGCTTTTACTAAGAAGTATTTAACGGTTTTACGTAAGTTGGCTCGAGAGGCTGATGAGTTTATTGTTGCGACGGATTTTGATGTTGAGGGAGAAGTTATTGGTTGGAACGTTGTAAGGTTTGTCTGTAAGCAGAAAGATGCGAAGAGGATGAAGTTTTCACTTTTGACCAAAGAGGCTTTGGATGAGTCGTTTGATAATCTGTTGCCGACTTTGAATTGGGGTGCGGCGATTGCTGGAGAGACTCGGCATTATATTGATTGGTTTTATGGGATTAATTTGTCGAGGGGTTTAATGAAGGCTTTGAGTTCGACTGGGACTTTTAGGATTTTGTCTATTGGTCGTGTTCAGGGTCCGGCTTTGAAGATTGTTGCCGACAGAGAGAAAGAAATTGATGCGTTTGAGCCTGAACCGTATTGGAATATCTTTTTACAGGTGAAGGATAAGAAGAATCAGAAGGTTGAGGTGAAGCACCCTAAGGATATTTTTAATGAGAGTGAGTTGTTGAAGTTTAAGCATTTACAGGGGAAGAAGGGCGTTGCAGCTACGACAATTAGGGAAGATGTGGTTAAGGCTCCGGTTCCTTTTGATTTGACGACTTTGCAGACTGAGGCATATAAGAATTGCGGGTATACTCCGACTCAGACTTTGAAGGCGGCGCAGAGTTTGTATCTGGCTGGTTCGATTTCTTATCCTAGAACTTCTAGCCAAAAATATGATGTGTCGATTGGCTATGATAAGATTTTGAAGAAGCTGAAGAAGTATACCTCGGCTGTGAAGTATGCTGTAAACAAGACGCCGACTGAGGGTAAGAAAGTTGACCCTGCGCATCCTGCGATTTATCCAACTGGCGATGCGAAAAAAGTTCCGGAAAGAGATAAGAAAATTTATGATTTGATTGTGAAGCGGTTTATTTCTTGCTTTTGTGAATCGGCTTTGGTTGAGAATAAGAGAATTAAGGTTGTTGTAAATGGTTTGAATTTTACTACGGGTGGTGCGCAGATTAAGGAAAAGGGTTGGATGAATGTTTATCCGTATTCTACAAAAGAGGCTAAGGTTCCGACGGTGGATGGGGATGTTGATGTTTTGGAAATTAGGACCGAAGAGAAGGAGACGAAGCCGCCGAGAAGATATAGTGCTGCTAGTTTAGTTAAGGAGTTGGAGAAGCGAGGGCTTGGGACGAAGGCGACTCGTGCTGCGATTGTTGAGACTTTGTATTCAAGAGGTTATGCTAGAGAAAAAAGTATTGAGGTTACTGAGCTTGGGATGAGGATGGTTGAAACTCTTGAGAAATATTCGCCAATTATTTTGGACGAAGGATTGACTGCTGAGATGACTAAGGAACTGGAGGGTATTGAGATCGCCACGGAAGACTTAGATAAGAAAGAGGAAAAGGTTTTGGATGAGGCAAAGAAGAATGTGACTAAGATTGCCGAGGGAATGTCAAAGAATATTGCTGAAATGGGTAAGTGTTTGGCTGATGCTAATGCGATTGTTTGGGAGCAAGAGAAGGAGGCTAATACAATGACTGAGTGTCCAAAGTGCCATAAGGGGAAGTTGAGGGTTATGTATGGTAAGAGGTTTAGTCGGTATTTTGTTTCGTGTGATGCTTACCCTGAATGTAAGACGATTTATAGTTTGCCGCCGAAGGGGATGATGAAGCCGGCTCGGATGTCGAAGAAGGCTGCAGAAGAGGCCGGGAAAGAAGAGGGTGCTTTGGAGATGTGTAAGGATTGTGGGTTTCCGATGGTTGCTGCTTTCAAGAAAGGTGGGGCGCCTTGGAGATTTTGTTTTAATATGGAGTGTCCTAGTAATGAAGAGGCGAAGAAAAAGAAGGAAGAGTTTAAGGCGAAGATGAAAAGTGGTGAGGTTGAGATTGTTGATGGGAAAATTATTGATCACACTAAGGAAAAGAAGGTTGAGAAGAAGAAGAAAACTGTTAAGAAGCGGAAGAAGAAGGTTGAGAAGAAGAAGTAGGGTTTTTATAGTTTAGAGTTTTTGAGTTGTTATGAGTAGAAATGATGATGGGCGTTGGGACGATATTATTAATATGGATTTTCCTAAATTAACCTCTAGGTCTCCGAAGTTTATGTCGGGGAATGTGACGATTGGGGAATATGAAAAAAGTGTGGCGATTGAACTTGCTGGATTTATGCAAGGGAGAGGTCTTTTGGAAAGAGTTGGGCTTACATTAAAGAGAGCTTATTATCATTGCTTGCCTGAGTCTTATTTTGCGAGAAAAGTTGGGTTTGAAAGTTAGTTATGCCTCTCTTAGCTCTCTTAATAGTTTTGGTCCTTTGAAAAGTGTTGGGCGTTATGCGCTTGCGGCGTAGAGGGTTTTGTCGTTTTTTACGCTTTTTTTTGATGCTTCTCTGAATTCTCTAAATGCTTTGATTTGATCGCTTAGTTCCTTATGGACCACCCTATAGAATCTCTGATTTGATAATGTGATTTCTTCGGATGTCATCATTTCGTATGCTTTGGTTGTGAAATAATAGTCTCGAGGATTTAGCATTGTTCCCGTGATTGGATGTTGTCTGATGCAGACCATATATGTATAGGGTGTTGTATTATTTAAATTTGTTGTTCTAGAATAATCCTCTTTTTCTGATTCCGGCGTTGATGATTTCGAACGCGAGTTCTTTGACTGGGAGTGAGCGGTGTTTTCTTAGGATTATTTTTCTTTTGCCGTGGTAGTGTTGAAGTTCGATTAGGCATTTGGACCAGTATTTTAATAAGTCTCCTCCCACCATTGAGACTTGTCTTTCGGCATTTCGGTCTTCTTGGTTTTGTGTGAATGTGGCGTAGACTTGGTTTGTTACGACGACTGGAATGTTTTGTTTTCTTGCGATTTCGTTTAGGGTTCTGAGTTGGTTTGCTAGTTTTCTGTTTACTTCTGAGATTTTTTCTGAATCGTCTGCTGTTATTGCTTCGCCGAGTTCGAGTCTGTATAGCATTGCGATTGAGTCGATTATGATTAGTGAGACGTTGTCCTGCTTGACGTGTTTTAGCATTTGTTCGAAGGATTGTTGTTGTTCTTTGAATGAGGTTGGTTTTAGGAGGAGGATATTTTGGAGGTCTCTTTCGATTTCTTCTCTTGTGCCTTGGTGGACTTGCTTGAATCGGTCGACTGAGAATCCGCCTTCGGTGTCTATGAATATTACTTTGTTTCCTTTTCGTGCTTGGGATGTTGCAAGGATGATGCAGAAGTTTGATTTGCCTGAGCCGCCGGGGCCGTAGAGCGTTGTGATTATATCGGTTTCGTAGCCGCCGAATAGGAATTTGTTTAGGTCGAATGATCCTGCTGATATTTTTGGTTCTGTTGTCATGAATTTTGAAGATTGTCGTTGGTTAAATATATTTATATAGTGTGGAGATATTGAGTTGTATGGCGAAGAAGAAGTCTGAGAAGAAAGAGGCGTGGATGAGGATTGTGGTTGGAATTGTGAGTGGGATAATTTTGGATATTTGGGGAGCTTTGATTTTTATTTTGGCTGTTTTGAATTGGATTATAACTGTGTTTTCTGGGAAGAGAGATAGGGGCGTTGCAAATTTTTGTGAGTATTGGAGTTCTGAGATGTATCGATATTTGAGATATATGACTTTTGCTACGAACCAGAGGCCGTTTCCGTTTAGCGAGATGGTTAGGTTGAATAAGTTTGAGAGATAGATAAAAATAAAATTATTTTAGCTTTTTGAATTCGTCAACTGTTTTGTCGATTTCTTTTTCTAGTGTTGCGATTGCTTTCTTTAGAAGTGCTTTTGGTTTGTCTGCTTCAATATGTAGAACTGGGTTTTTTGTTGGGTGGTCTCGCTTCCATGCTGCTAACTTTGCGCCTTCTTTGTTTAGGTAGACTCGGAGAACTTCTGCGATTGTCAAACTTGAGATTTCTACGTCTAGTTCGTTCTTTTCATCTTTTAGAATTTTGATTTCCATAATAATTTGACTGAAAATTGGTTTAAAAAGTTATTGGGTTAGTCTATTCTTGAAATGCCGTCTTTTTTGACTCGGATTACTTCATTAACGAAACCTTCGATTTGTTCTTCATGGGAAACTATAATCAATTGCTCTGTCTTGAGTTGTTCGAAGATATCTCGCATTTTTTTTGTTTGTTCTATTGAAAATCCGTCTGTTGGCTCGTCAAGGATTACGATGCCTTTTGTTTTGATATTCGATTGTGAGTTTAGAACTTGATTGAGTGAAAGTCTATACGCTAGGGCTATTGCGGTTCGTTCTCCGCCGGAGAGAAAGCTATAATCCATTTCGTAATCTTGGTTTATGATTAATGGAGTGAAGTCTTCATCTAGCCTGACTGAAATAGAATCAGAAACTAATATTGAAAACCAATCCTTGAAAATCCTTGAAAATTCGCTTCGAAGTTGTGTCATTTTCATCTTCTCCATTGAGTCCACTAGGGTGATGAAGTTTTTTTGCACCCATCCTTGCAGCCCTCGAAGATGATCAATTTGTTCTCTGATTTTTTCTTTATCTTGAATTTCCTTAGACAACTCTTCTAATCTGATTTTTAAAATTTCTAACTCCTTATTTTGTGTTGCTATAGTTATTTCTTTTACTCTCATTTTTTCGTTAATATTTTGGAATTCCTTTTTTGTTTGTACAAACTCTCCTTGGGCTTGCGAAAATGTTTGTGATTTTATTTCGAGTTGTTTGATTTGATCCTTTAGGTCTACAATTTCATTTGATGTTCTCTCGAGAATAAACGCGTCGCTCTTGATTTTTGTTTCGATTGTTTTTTGGTGTTCGTATTTTATTTTTTCTTGTTGTAGGTTATTTTTGTCGGCTTCGTAACCTTTCCTCAATTCTTTTTCTTTTTCGATTTCTTTGATTAGAACTTGTTTTTGTTGAATCTTGTGTTCGAGCTCTCTGTTAACCTCTTCTATGTCGTATTGAAGTTTTATTTCTATTCTGTGTTTGTGATCTTGGCCTACTGCCTGTAGGCATGTTGGGCAGTTTTCTAGAGAGACAATTTGATCTTTGAGTTTTAGTGGTCTTTCTTTTTTGGAATCTAATACTGAGATTTGTGAGGATATTTCTAGGAATTTAGAGTTTCTGTCTTCAAGAATTTTTTGATGTTTCTCTAAGAGTTCCGAGACTGCTTTTAATCTTTCTTCTGAGAAGTCTGATTTTTCGTGGATTTGTTTTTGCATTAGGATAACTTCTTTTTTCATTCTAGATTCTAAATCATTTTTACCTTGCAATAAGATTGTTAGTTTTTCTATATTTGAATCTATTTCTCTTTTCTCGTCTATTATATTTTGAATTGAGCTCAATTTGTTTTCTGATTCTTCTTTGATTTTTATTAGCTTTTGATAATCTAAATTCATCTCATTCGCCCCTCTTGTTAGTTTTATTTTCATTTCATTTTCTGATGCGAATTTTTCTTTTAGAAGATTTAACTCGGATATCAAGACCTCTTTTAATTTAGTTGCGTCCTTTATTTTTTTAAGTAGAATCTCTGCATTTTCCTTAATCCTTTTGTAGCGATCTATCCCAAATAAATGTCGCAATGTGTTTAGTCTAACTTCTGGTTTTTCTTGGACAATTGCCTTCATTTCTTCTTGGGGGGTGTATACTGTAAACTTATATAGAAGATTTGATTTTTTTGTAAACTCTTTTGGATAATTTAATAAGCTGATTACCCTTTCTTTCATCTCCATCGTTGAAAGCTCTTCTTTCTTTTCACCTATTGTAATTGTGCTTGAATCCTGGGTTATGCTCCCGCTTTTTGATTTTTTTATTGTTCGCTCTAATTTTACTATTTCCCCATCAATTTCTATATCTAAACAAGTGTATGCATTATCGGTTCCTTGTCTTAGAATTGAGGAACCTTTTTGTCCTGGCTGTAATCCAAAGAGTGCAAACTGTAAGCCCAGAAGAATTGAAGTTTTTCCTGAGCCAATATTCCCTGCTAAAAGCATTGAGCCCTTTGGAAATTCTATTGTTATATCTTCATAGCTTCTAATGTTATTTAGGGTTAATTTTTTAAATAACATTATAATATTTCCTCTATCTCAAGGATGGTTTTTAGTTCAGACAATAGTCTTTCCTCATAGATTACTGCTTTTTCATCTTCATTCTTCTCTATGGAAAGTGCATCCATTAATTGTTGATGATATCTATTAAAATTGTGGGGATTTTTACCTAAGAATTCTTTTGACTTTCTTTTTTCGATTTCTTGGAAATTCTCTGTTGAGCTCATCATTCCCAAATCTAAATCGGGTATTTTTATTGATGAGATATTTTTCAGAAAAACATATGCGTCTTTCTTTTTTATGAAATCCTCTATTTCATTAAAACGGATGTCTCCCGTTTTCCCTTCAAGCAAAATTCCTTTTAATTTCAGTAGAACAATTTTATCACGGAGTACGAGTTTATCTAAGTGAGAAATTATCTCTCGCGTAGCAGTTAATCCGTTATTAATTTCGATTTCTATTGATGCAACTTCTTTTAGTGGAATCTCAATATTCTTTGTTTGAATGTTTGCCCCATCGGTTTCAACGAGCTGAAAGCTTCCGTATTTTAAGTCTGATAGTTCTTGAAAGTTGTTTGGAAAGGTTGGGCCCGGATATACATATCTGGAATTTGCTATGTGATCTTCAAATCTTTTATGAACGTGCCCCATTGCATAATAGTTTGCTAATGGTAGTTTTTGTTTTTCAATTGATTCCATTGGGACTGTGCCTATGGCCGCCCTGATTGCTGTATGGACCATAAAGATTGTGAATGGGTGGATTTCGCTGAAGTATACTTTTGATAAATCTTCTATTTCCATTCCGGATTTTTTTCCTGGGTATCCGTAGATTGCGATATTGTCGTGCATGTATGGTTTTAGTTTTATTTTTCCATTTTCTTGGATTGTGGAATTTTCTACATTTTTACAGAAGCCCGCTTTTTCTAGGACGTCGAGAAATGTTTTTCCCGAGGCTGAGAAATCGTGGGAGCCTGCGATTAGGTAAACTGGAATATTCGCATCTTTGACTTTTTTGAATTCGGCGAAGGAATCTTTTAGGATTTCGATTGGTGGATATGCTGAGTCGAAGAGGTCGCCCGAGATTAGGATGAATTCTACTTGTTCTTGAATGCATGTGTCTATGATTTTTTGGAAGGATCTGAAGTTGAGTTTTTGAAGCTCTTCTTGCCGCCAGCTTCCTAAGTGGCAGTCTGCTAGGTGTGCGAATCTGGTCCTCTTTGTTTCCATGAGAATTTGGAGACTGTGAGGTATTTAAGGATTATTGGGGTCGAACGTGGTCATTGAAATTCTAAAATTAGTAGCTCTTCCATGAATATTTTTTTCTTTTCCAGCGTCTTGGGTTTGAATTTTTTTATTTTATCCATTGGGGTTAGAGATGAAATTAGGAGGAAAATTTTCCCATTTTTATTGAGATGTTTTTTTGCTTGTTTTAGAAATTTTAGTGAAATCTCATCTCCATGTTTTCCGCCAGTTGTTGCAACTTGAGAGTCTTTTGGCTCTCGTGGATCGCGTGGGAGATATGGAGCGTTGAATGTTATTAAATCGAATTTGGCTTTTACTTTTTCGAAAAGATTTGATTTTATTGCTTTGAAGTTTTTTTGCCTGAGGAGCTTGATTGCCTTTGGGTTTATGTCTATGGCTAAGATATTTTTTTTGTCAAGAAATTTTGATGCTGTTTCTGATAAGATTCCTGAACCTGTTCCTATGTCGAGATATGAGTTGATTTTATTTTTTTTTAGATATTTTTTTAGAAAGTCTGAAAAAAAATATGAGTCTTCGGCGGGCTGATAGATTTCCATTTTATCCGAACCACGTGTTCCAGAAAAGTCCCAGAATTGCTGCTCCGATTAGAACTAATGCTGAACTTACTATTAGAATTATTATGAAAGTTTTTGAAAGTTTTTTTGATTGTGTTGGTGCTGTTGTGGTAGTTGTTGTTAGCTGTTGTTTTTGCTGTTCTGGCTGCGTTGGTGCCTTTGGCTTTGGTGCTGTTGTTGCCACCTGTTTTGATATTTGTTGTGTTGCTGCAGGTACCTTTCGCGCTGCCGCCTCTACTTCTGCCTTTTGATATCCGGCGTTGATGAAACTTTGTTTCGCTTTCATTATTGTTTCCCCTCGATCCAATGCGTTTTTTAATCCGCCAATTAATTCTTGCTCTCGATTTGGCGTCAATGGTGCTACAATGTTAGAACCTCTCCGTCTTGCATTAGGTGAAATTGCTTTTTTATATTATAATCCATTTCTTTTACCAAACTTTCCATTGGCCCTGTTTTGTCAGGCCCACCGTGAGCTGGAATGATATGTTGTGGGTTTAATATTTTTACTATATCTCTTAAATCCTCTCTTCCCGGATGCCCCGAAACGTGTGCATCTCTGAAAATTCTTGGTCTTGATTTTTTTAGACGTACTTCCATTTTTGCAAACTGTTCTTTGTTTATTGGTGTTGGAATGACGCTTGATGAAAATACTATATTATCTTCTTTATTTATTCTGAATGGGAGCTGGTGCCTTGACAGCCTCTCTAGTATTGATCCGGGTTCTCCCTGATGTCCTGTGCAAACTACCATGTAGTCTTTTCTTCTTTTTTCTACTTTGTGTAGTGTTTTTTCAACTTGTCTTCTGTATGTCGAAATTCTCACGTCGTTTAGAAATGGTGCGATTCCTGCATTTTTCGCTGCTGTTGAATATTTGTTTAAGCTTCTTCCTAGGAATACTACTTCTCGATTTAATTTTTTTCCGAACTCTACGATTGATTTTAGCCTTGCAATTTGAGAGGAAAATGTTGTGACTATCATTCCTGCGCCCCTGTTTTGAATTGTTAAAAGTACTTCTTGTAGCAATGCTCTTGCAATTTTTTCTGATGGTGTTTTTCTTTCTGTGCCTGAGTAAAGCGCGTCTGGGATTAAGCAAAGAACTCCTTCTTTTGCGATTTCTCTTAGTCTTTTATAATTTGGTTTTAATCCTAAAACTGGTGTATCGTCGAGTTTGAAATCGTTCGCGTATACTATTGCACCTTTTGGTGTTTGGATTGATATCATTAGACACTGTGCGGTTGAGTGAGTTGCATTGATGAAGTCGACTTTGTATTTTTTGTTTTTACCCTGAACGTAGAATGTTGTGTTTGGTTTTATTTTGTATGTTTTATTCCGAATAATTATGTCGTTGTCTTTTAGTAGGGAATCTAGGACTTCTATTGTGAATGGTGTTCCGTATATTGGGGCGTTGTATTTATCTGATAAGAATGGGATTGCTCCGACGTGATCGAGATGCGCGTGAGATATGAACTGGGCTCTGACTTTGTGTTTTATTTTGCTGACCACGGAATCCTCCGGAACCGCTCCTATTGTCTTTAGCCTTCTTTCGGTCATAACCCTGTCTCGCTCTTCCATGGATACGATTGCTGGTAAGAAAAATCCTTGATCAAAAATGAACGCGTCTTCTTCGAGCTCAACTACGACCATATTTTTTGTGACCTCTGAGAATCCTCCTACTGTATGTATCTTCACCATCTTATTATATTAGGGTAAGTGGAGTTTTTAAGTTTTGTTTAGTAATGTTTTTAATGACTTGAGGTTTTAGTTTTGGATGAATAATAGGGGATTGGTCGGGATGATTGTGATTGTTGGAGTTGTACTTGTAATTGGATTTTTTTGGTTTGTTGGGGAGATGAATGGGGAAGGTGAGGACGAGGAGTTGTGTATTCCTGAGAGTTGCTGTCATGCTACGGAATGTGTTTTGGAAAGTGAGGCACCGAATTGTAGTAATGCGGGTTGTACGTTGAACTGTGAGCCTGGGACTTTGGATTGTGGGCAGGCGAGATGTGAGTTTGTTGATGACAAATGTGAGGTTGTGTTAAATGAATAAGATTTTTGTGGTTTTAGTTTTTGGGTTAGTCCTTTTGGGATTTGTAAGTGGGGTTAGTGTTGATGATTCTATATATGAACAGTTTGATAATGGAGCCGAGAAGGTTCGGGTGTTGGTGAAAGTGAATGACGCTAAAGTTTCCAAGGGCTTTGGTGTTTCAAGTTCGAAGAGTACTAGTGTCGAGGATATTATTGAATCTGGTCAGATAAATAGGAAGGTTGGTGATTATGTTTCGGCTTATGTGAGTAAGAGTGAATTGGAAGTGTTGGTAAAAAATGGCAATATTGAGAGTGTTGATGTTGAGCAGACTTATTACACTATGTTACAGGATTCTGTTGGAATAATTAATGCTTCATCGGCGTGGAATCTTGAGTTGAGCGGATTGAATTTAACTGGGACTAATCATGCTGTTTGTATTATTGATAGCGGGGTGAATTATTCTCATGCTGATCTTGGTGGATGTAGTAGTTCTGAATTTACTGCTGGGACTTGTGGCAAGGTTATTGGCGGTTGGGATTTCTGTGCTGATGATGCGACTTGTTCCACTGAGGACGATGATGTTATGGATGTATATGGTCACGGGACTCATGTTTCGGGTATTGTTGCGGCGAATGGTGATATTCACGGGATTGGTCTTGGAACAAATATTGTTATGATGAAGGCTTCGAATAGCTCTGGTGTTTTTTGGACTACTGATGTTGCATCTGCGATTGACCGATGTGTTGCCAATGCCAGCGTGTTTAATATTTCTGTTATAAGTATGAGTCTTGGGGCTGGGCAGTATACTAGTTATTGTGATGGGAGTGATGCCCTTATAGCGAGTTCTATAAATGACGCCGTTGCGAATAATATCGCTGTTGTTGTTGCCACTGGAAATACTGGCGGAGCTTATTTAGATCCTGTTGCGGGAATTTCTAGCCCAGCTTGTATAGAAAATGCGACTAGGGCTACTGCTAGTACTAAGGCAGATGCTTATGCTAGCTATGCATTTAGGCATTCTAATTTTCCTGATATATTAGTTGCGCCCGGGTCTTCAATAAATTCGACTGTTGTTGGTGGAGTATATGGTCTTTCTTCTGGAACCTCTATGGCGACGCCAATGGTCGCTGGAGCTATTGCTATTATTAACCAGTATCTTGGACTAAGTGGACAGACAAAAACACCTAGTGAGATTTCTAATATTCTGAATGATAGTGGTGTTATTTTGGATGATAGTGCTGGAAGTGGATATGATTTTTCGAGGGTAGATATTTACTCCGCTCTTCTTTCGTTGGATGTTGATGCTCCGAATGTTACGCTTGTTTCTCCGATTGATAATAATATTAACTTGAGTGTTAATCAGAGTTTTGTCTGTAATGCGACGGATTGGCAGTTAGCGAATATGACTTTTAAGATTTGGAACTCTAGTGAGCTTTATTATAATGAAACTAAAAATTTGACTGGTATTGCGAATGAGACGAGTTTTAATGTGACCGAGATGGCAGAGGGTGCTTATTCTTGGAATTGTTTTGCGGCTGATGTTTTGGGAAATGTTGGGAATGCCTCTAATTACACTTTGACTATTGGTGGGGTGTCCACGACTTTGGTGTCGCCTGTTGATGAAAATTATACTGCCACTAATGATACGAATTTTAGCTGCAATGTTTCTTCGGATGTTAGTCACGATTTGTCGAATGTGACTTTTTATTTATGGAATTCGAGCGGGGTTTTGAATTATAGTGAGACTGAGGATATTTCTGGTTTTAGCAACACTAGTGTTTTCAATTTTACTTTTGTCGAGGAAGGGAATTATAGTTGGAATTGTTTTGGTGTAAATAATGGAAGCAATTCGTCGTGGGGTGATAGTAATTTTAGCCTGATTTATGATACGACTGTGCCTGTGATTAGTTCTGCTGCCGAGAGCGTTAGTGCTTCTGGGGCGACGATAAGTTGGACAACAGATGAGGCTGCGAACTCTTCTGTGAGTGTTAGTGGAGGTTCGTGGAGTAATTCTTCTAGTTATGTAACAGATCATTCAGTTGTAGTTTCTGGACTTGCGGCTTCGACTGCCTATAGTTATAATATTAGTTCTTGTGATCGTGCTGGGAATTGTGGAAATGAAACTGATAGTTTTACTACGAGTGCCACCGCTTCGACCGGTGGAAGTAGCCCTAGTGGCGGTGGAGCTACAACTAGTTCTAGTGTTGTGGCAGCTGCAGTGGTTCCTGAACCTGAGGTTTTTGAGGTGAGTGCCGATGAAGTCTCTGGTGGGTATACCAAAATACTGAATAGGAATGAGAAAATTAATTTCAGTATTTTTGATTCTGATGGTGAACGACATTTACTGAGTGTTAACAAGATTGGGAATGATTATATTAATTTGACTATTGAGAGTGATCCGATAAATTTTAAGTTGGGAGTTGGACAGTCTGCTAAGTTTAATTTGAGTTCTGTTGATTATTATGACTTGATGGTGAAGTTGAATAGTATTACTAGTGAAGGTGCGGAGTTGACGATTCAGCTGATTAATGAACCGATTGAGAAGGTTGTTGAAAAAGTTATTGAGGGTGATATTGTCGAGACCGTGAGAGTTGTGATTAAGAATTATTTTTGGGTTGTGATTGCTTTGATTGTTGTTCTTGTAGCGATTGTTTATGTTGTCCTTAAAAAAAGGAAAGCGAAGAAGTTAAAAGGTTCTAAGGCTAAGAAGAAGAATGGTAGGAAAAGTAAAAAGGCTGAAGCTTAAGCCTTCGGCTCGGGATAAGCGGAGATATTTTTTGGTTCGGGCTAGTAATGTGAAAGTTGAGGCTGCGATTTTAGAATATGTTGGAGTTTTGGGTTTTGCTAAGTCGGCTTATATGTATGTTAAAGCCCTCAACGGGCATGACTCTGGTGAGCCTAAATCTGGGAAATATACTATTGGGAGTTGTTTGGTGAAGTCGCTGGATGATGTTCGGGCGGCGTTGGCTTTTGAGGGGATTAAGATTGAGAAGGTTTCTGGGACTCTGAAGGGGCTTGGAGTTTAGGACAATAAAGCTTATTAAGGGAGTTTTTGAATTTATTATATGGAAGACATACAGCATCAGCAAATGGGGTATGATCGGGCTGCGACTATGTTTGCGCCGGATGGTCATATTTTGCAGGTAGAGTACGCGGAGAAGACGATTAGGCTTGGTTCTGCTTCTATTGGGATTGTTTGTAAGGATTCTGTTGTGATTGTTGCTGACCGGAGACAGAAGGATGTTTTGTTGGTTGAGGAATCTGCTAATAGGATTAATGAGATTGATGAGCATATTGTTGTTGTTTTTGCTGGGATTACTAGTGACGCGAGGGTTTTGATTGAGAAGGCTCGTGTGCTTGCTCAGCAGCATAGGGTGACTTTTGATTCGGCTCCGAATACTGAATCTATTGTTCGGGATATTGCGGATGTGAAGCAGCAGTTTACGCAGTATGGTGGGGCTCGTCCTTTTGGCGTTTCTATGATGTTTGCTGGAATTAATGGTAAGCCTGTTTTGTATACGACTGATATTACTGGAAATTATTTGATGTATAAGGCAAATGCGATTGGGGAGAATGATGAGAAGTTGAGGAATGTTTTGAGAGAGAAATATCGGGACGGATTAACTAGTGACGAGGGAATTAAGTTGGCCTTGGAAATTTTTAAGGAAGTTCAGGGAGATGATTTTAATATTGAGAGATTTGATGCTGGGATTTTGAGTGAGGTTGAGGGGAAGGCTCGGATTGTGAAGAAGAGTGGAAATGAATTAGCTTAATTATTTAAAGATTGGATTATTATATTTAACATGGCACAAACAACTGCGCGAGTTACAAAGGGTGGGAAGCATTATGAGGTTCTTGTAGATTTGGACGAGGCAATGAAAGTTCGGAAGGGGGAGGGAAATATTAATGCTGCTGTTTTGACTGATGCGATTTTTCATAATTTGAAAAGTGGTGAGCATGTTTCGGATATTGATTTGAAGAATAATTTTGGGACGACTGAGATGATTGAGGTTGCTGAGAAAATTATTAAGGGTGGCGAGGTTGTGCGGACTGCGGAGTCGATGAAGGCTGATACTGATGTGAAGTATAAGCAGGTTGTTGATTTTATGGTGAGTCATGCCGTGAGTCCTGAGGGTCGGCCGTATACTCCTGATAGGATTATGAAAGCTTTGAGCGAGGCTCATGTTAATGTTAAGAATAAGCCGATTGAGTCTCAGGTTGATGATATTATTGATCAGTTATCGAAGGTGTTGCCGCTTAAGATTGAAAGGAAGAAAGTTAAGTTGTTGATTCCGGCTTTGCATACTGGGAAGGCTTATGGGATTATTAAGGAGTTTATGGTTCAGGAAAGTTGGAAGAATAATGGGGATTTGGAAGTTGTTGTTGAGATGCCGACTGCTTTGACTTTTGATTTTTATGATAGGATTAATTCTGCTACTTCTGGGTCTGTTATGAGTGAGGAATTGAAGTAGAAAACTTTATAAACCGTTTTTTTCTAAAATGATTAAGAGAAAAAATATTGGGCGCCAATGGGTGCTGAGAACGCATTATTGATTATCTTGAACAAACAAAATGGTTAAAGAAAAAAGAAACATTGTAACTCCTGGAGAGACGATAGTATCTGGAAATGAATTTTTGCCTGGTGACGGTGCTTACCGAGATGGCGAGGATATTGTTGCTGGTCAGTATGGTATTGCTATTGTTGCTGAGAAGCATGTAAGAGTTGTTCCTGTTAGTGGTGCTTATTACCCTAAGAGAGGAAATTCTATTATTGGAACTATTGTTGATATTACATTTAATGGATGGTTGATCGATTTTGGCGGAGCACAGAATGCTTTCTTGCCAGTGAGTGAAGTTCCTATGTATGTTAACAAGAATGAGATGAGGGAATTTTTGGATTTTGGTGAATCTGTTATTGTTAAGGTTTGGGATGTTAAGTCTCGAGGCGTTGATTTGTCTATGAAGATGAGAGGCTTTGGTAAGATCGAGGGTGGAATGATTATCTCCGTTGGACCGAACAAGGTTCCAAGAATTATTGGGAAGGAAGGAAGTATGGTTAAGTTGATTAAAGGTGCTACTGGATGTGACGTAACTGTTGGACAGAATGGTAAGGTTTGGATTTCTGGAAAGGATGCTAATATGGAAGTTGCTACCAAGAAGATTGTTGAATTTATTGCTGATAACGCTGTTACTATGGGATTGACTGGAATGGTTGAAAAGTTTATTAAGGACATGGGACTGAAAGTTGCAGCAACGGAGGCTAAAGAATAATGGCAAAGAATATTTATACAAAGCGAGACGATGGTCGAAAGATGACTGAAGTTAGACCTATGACTGCTAAGGTTGGAATTGTTCCTTCAGCTGATGGATCTGCTAGTTTTGAAACTGGAAAGACTAAAGCTATCGCTGTTGTTCGAGGTCCAAGGACTTTACATCCGCAGCATATGCAGAATGCTAAGACTGGAATTTTGAGAGTTAATTATGGTATGATGCCGTTTTCTGTTGAGGATAGGATTAGGCCTGGACCGAACAGAAGGAGTGAGGAAATTTCTAAGGTAACTGAATGGGCTTTGAATTCCGTTGTTGATTTGACTGGATTCCCGAATACTGTTGTTGATGTTTTTATTCAAATTCCGCAGGCTGATGCTGGTACTAGAGTTGCTGGTATTAACGCTGCTGCTATGGCTTTGGCTCATGCTGGACTTCCTATGAAGCAGATGGTTTCGGCTATTGGTGTTGGTAAGATTGATCAGACTTTGGTTGTTGATTTGGATAAGTTTGAAGATTCTGAATTTCATGATGGTGAGGGTTCTACTGATATTCCTATTGTTTTGACTTCGAGAACTAAGGAGATTGCTTTGTTGCAACTTGATGGAAAGATTTCTGTTGATGAGTTTAAGGAAGTTATCGAGATGGGTAAGGTTGCTTGTGATGATATTTTGAAAGTTCAAATGGAAGCTTTGAAGAATGGAGGGAAAGATGAGTAAATTCATTATGCCTAACTTGCAGAAGGAAGCAATTGAGAATCTTTTGAATAAAGAAGGAAAGAGACTTGATGGTCGAAATGCTGATGAGTATAGAGAGCTTTTTGTTGAGGATGGTATTAGTAAGAATTCGGCGAGTGCTATTCGTGTTAGATTTGGAAAGACTGAGGTTTTGGCTGGTGTTCATTTGGCTTTAGCTACTCCTTATCCTGATTCACCTGATCAAGGAACTTTCATGACTAGTGCTGAGATGCATCCTATGGCTTCGCAACAGTTTGATATTGGAAGGCCTGGAATTAATGCGATTGAATTGGCTCGAGTAATTGACAGAGGAATTCGAGAGTCTGGTTTTATTGATATGAAGAAATTATGTATTAAGGAAGGCGAGAAGGTTTACCAGGTTTTTGTTGATATTGTTGCTATTAATGATGATGGGAACTTGTTGGACGTTGCTGGACTTGCTGCTATAATTGCTTTGGGTAAGGCTCGAATGCCGATATACAACGAGAAAGAAGATAAGATTGATGGATACAGCGAGACTGAGAGGATTCCTTTGGAGAAAGATGTTTTGTCTTACAGTATGACTTTGCATAAGGTTGGTGATAAGATTGTTGCTGATGTTAGCAAGGAAGAGGAAGAGATTTCGAAGTTTAGATTAACTATTGCTATGGGAGACAATGCTGGTAAACCGAGGATTACTGCTATGCAGAAGGGTAAGGCTGGAACTATTAATACTGAGGATATGGAAACAATTTTAAAGCTTGCTGAATCTAAATGGACAGAGATGTTCCCTAAGGTTAAGGAACATGTCTTCGGATAAGATGGTTGAAGCAAAAGAATTTTCTAAGTATGAGAGAGCTAGAATTATTGGAGCTCGTGGTTTGCAGATTTCTATGGATGCACCCTTGTTGGTTGATATGAAGGAAGAGGATTTGGATGGTGTTAATTACGATCCTTTGAGAATTGCTGAGAAAGAATTGGATAGTGGTGTTTTGCCGATTTCTGTTAATAAGCCAATGCCTGAGAAAAAGGAAGAATCTATTGAGAAGATTAAGATTGAAGAGAGTAAAGTTTCTGATGCGGCTAAAGAAGCTGCTGAGAAAGCTGAGGAAAAAGACATTGCTGCTGGCGGAGAGATGATGGAATTGGCAGATTCTGGCGAGGAACCTGAAGCTAGTGAAGCTGTTACGACTGAGAAGCCTGCGGAATTGGAATAGATTTATTAATGTTCTTTTAGTTTTATTGTTATGTTTATTAAAGAAGTGGTGCCTAGCTTTGTGAAGAATTCGCGTGGTGAGAAATCTGTGCAGATTGAGGTTGTGACTTATGAGGGGCGGTTTAAGTGTTCTGCTCCGTCGGGGAAGTCGACCGGGAAGGCTGAGGTTGTGAGTTATCACGAGAAGGGGATCGGGCATAGTATGAAGATGTTGAAGGCGTTTTGTCCGAAGCTGAAGCATGAGAATTTTATTATTAAGAAAGTTGACGATTTGAAAGCGATGACTAATTTGATGAGGAAGTTTGAGGTTAAGTTGGGGAAATTTGGTGGGAATGTTAATTATGCGATGGAGGGTGCTTTTTTGAGGGCGGCTGCTGCGGATAATGGGAAGGAGTTGTGGAAATTTATTAACGATGATGTGAATGATGGGTTGCGACCGAAAATGCCGATGCCTGTTGGGAATTGTATTGGCGGGGGATTGCATTCGAAGACAATTAAGGGAAAGAAGCCTGACTTTCAGGAATTTTTGTTGATACCGAAAGAGAAAACTTTTTCCAGAGCTGTGACTGTAAATTTGAGAGGTTATGATTATGCTCGGAAGTTGTTGAAGAAGAGGCAGGAGCATTGGACTGTGAAGCGAAGTGATGAGGGGCCTTGGATGACGTCGTTGACGAATGAAGATGTGTTGGGAATTATGAAAGATGTTGCTAAGAAATATAAGTTGAGGATTGGGTTGGATATTGCGGCTTCGAGTTTTTATGGTGGGGGTTATTATCGGTATAAGAATAAGGAGTTGATTCGGGATAAGGTTGATCAGGCAGATTATATTGAGAGACTTGTGAAGAAGTTTGGGATTTTTTATGTTGAGGATGGAATGCATGAGAATGATTTTGGTGGATTTAAGGAAGTTTTGAATAATGTTTCGAAGAAGACTTTGATTGTTGGTGATGATTTGACGACGACGAATTTGAAAAGGGTGCGGCGGGCTGTCGAGGGGAAAACGATTAATGCGATGATAATTAAGCCGAATCAGATTGGTTCGATTTTGGAGGTTAAGAAAGTTGTTGAGCTTTGTAAGAGGAATGACGTTAAGATGATTTTTTCGCATAGGTCTGGTGAGACGATGGATGATATTCTTGCGGATTATTGTGTTGGGTTTGGTGGGCAGTTTATTAAGTGTGGGATTTTTGGTAGGGAGAGATTGATTAAGTTGAAGCGGATTATGGATATAGAACGAACGCTTTTGCGTTCGTAGAGGGTAGAACACCTTCGGCTGTAGAACGCTTCGCTGTAGAACTAGGGCTTCGCCCGAGAGGGTAAATAAAATGGTAAAAATGAAGAATCAAAAAATTTGTGAAGAAATACGAAAGGTATTATCTGGAGAAAAGGAAGTACTTGCTATTTTTAATAATGGGTCTTCTGTTGTTGGGCTAGATACTCTAGGTTCAGATGTGGACTTTGTAGCGATTCTTAAAAAAGGGGAGGATGAGAAAAGAGTTCTTAAGATTCTTAGGAAAACTTTTAGAACATTCAAGAATGAGGAAAATCCGGAAGTAGATGTGGAGGAACAGTTTGATGTTTTTGGGAGAAGGGCAGATGTTACATTTATTTCCCTTAAGGATATGGAAAATAAAATCAATAGTTTTTATAAAAAGAAAGAAAATCTGTTGGAGCTTCAACATTTTATTAAGCATAAAATTATTGATTCTGTTGCAGTTTATGATCCGGGCAAGTTTCTGGTTAAATGGAAAAAAGAAATTGAAAGGTATCCGAAAAAGATATTTGATGAAGTTTTTAATTATTCCATTAAGTCAATAAAGGAGAACCTATTTTACTGGAAGCATCACCAGTTTAGAAATGAGTTTCAGTTTTGTTTTGAGGAGTGGGAAATGATTGAACCGATTTGCCGGGCAATCTATGCAAAAAATAGAACTTTGTTTATGCTTCCCTATAAGCGTCTCAGTACTGATTTGAAAATGTTTAAGCCGAATATTGAAAAGGAAATGTATGGGTTGATAAAGGGAACTAATACTCCTACAATAATAAAGAAAAAGATTAAGATTGTTGAAAGGATCTTGGATAAATTGGAGGAGTGAAATGAAAGTGTTATGTATCTGTGCGAGGGGGATGAATCGGAGTAGGTATTTGGCTAAGTATCTTCGAGGGAAGGGATATTCTACGAAGTGGGGTGGGGTGGAGCCTTTTGAAAAACCTGAATGGAAATGGAATCCGGTTTCGCAGGATAAGGTTGATTGGGCGGAAGTTATTATAATTGTGAGGAAGAGAGTTGGTAAATTATTTAAGAATAAATTTAAGACAAAAGGTAAGAAAGTAATTGTTTTTGATGTTTCGGATTCTCAGAGGTTGGCGCCGGAGGAGTTTAGGAATTTATCGTTTGATGAATTTCAGAAGAAATGGACTCGCCCTCAATTGAGAAAAGCGATTAAACCCTTTTTGCCGTTGGGAAAATGAAAATAAGTCCTATGTTTGCGTGGTATGATTTTTGGGTCGGATTATTTTGAGATAAGAAGAAAAGGGTTTTGTATTTTTTTCCGGTTCCGATGTTTGGGTTGAAGATAGATCTTTGAGAATTAATTTATATGCTTGAGTATATATGTTGGTTTTACCCTAAGCTTTAAATAGTCAAATTTCTGTTTAGTTATACGTATCGGGTGCGGGGCTTGGAAACAAGTAGTAGCGTTTACTCCTGGGCGGAATTATAATATGGTTACAAATGATGAAATAAATATTGAAGAATCTGTTGTAGCTGAGACTCAAAATCTAGATAAACAAGGGGAGAAGAAGCCTGATAAAACGAAAAAAACGTCAAGCGTTAGCGATGGCGATAAGAAAGAAGATCAGACGATTTTGACTCCTCTTGAAGATTATATTAAGACTGCCTCGTATTTGGGGACTAAGGTTATTACACCGACGATGAGGAAGTATGTTTATCGAAGGAGATTGGATGGGCTTGCGATTTTAAATACGCTTTTGGTTGATAAGAAGTTGGCTGAGGGAATTGATTTTATTAAGCAGTATAAGCCTGATGAGTGGACTTTGGTTTGCAAGAGAGAGGCTGGGTGGAGAGCTGCTAAGATGTTTGCTGAGTTAACTGGTGTTAGAATTTTTACGAAGAAATATCCTTCAGGTGTTTTGACTAATACTGTTTTGGATAATTTTATTGAGACTAAGATGATTGTGATTTGTGATCCGTGGTTGGACAAGAATGCTTTGGCTGATGCTAAGAATATTAGGATTCCTGTTGCTGCTGTTTGTGATACTAATAATCATACTGCGGATGTTGATGTTGTTATGATCGGGAATAATAAGTCGAATAAATCTATGGGATTGTTTTTCTGGTTGATGGCTAGGGAATATATGAAGGCGCATGATATTGATAAGCCGTTGCCTAGTTTGGAAGACTTTGTTGGTGAGCAATTAGTTCTTGAAGAGCCTCGAAAGAAGAAGGCGGCTAGGGAAAAGAAAGAAGCTGACTTGAAAACTGGTGAATCTGCTATTGAAGAGAAGATGAGGGCTTTGGCTGAGAAGGCTGACGAGGAAGTTAAGGGTGGAGCTGTCGAAGAGGAAAGTGTTAGTGTTGGCGAAGGTGCTGAGCAGGGTGTTTAATTCTGGGAAATATTTATATAGTATATATTGTTAACAATTGGCATGAGAGGGAAGTTGTTTTTATTGGGGTTTGTGTTTTTATTAGTTTGTAGTGGATTTGTCGTTGCTGATGATTGTAATGCTATTAATCTTGATGTCTATAAAGGTGAGCGGGGGACTTATGTTCTGCCTCCTACTGGTTTGTCTGGAGATATTAATTATGTTAGTCTTGATCGTTCTGCAACAGACTTAACTGCTGCGGATTTGGATGAGGTTAGTGTTTTGATTATTGGAGATCGTAACTTTGAAAATTCTGATCAATGGGCCGATGCTCCTACTTATGTTAATTCTTTGGATACTGAGTTGTCCGTGATTAAAACTGCTTGGGAAAATGGAATGGATGTTATTTTGATTGGGGATAATGGTGCAGCTAGTGGTGGACAAAAAGCAAATTATTGGTCGGCAGATGTTGCAAATTATTTGACGGATAGTATGAACTATGCTGATTCTGCAGTTAATTATGGAGGGTCTTCAGTAAACCCCGTAACTCCTGATTTGGTTGAGTTTCCTTTTTTGGATGGTGTTTCGTTTTCTTTGGCAAATGATGGTCTCTGGTCTCCGGGATTGATTTCGGTTATTTCTCCAGCAAAATGTGCTGCTCGTACTTCTTTAGATGGTAGCTGCTTTGTTTCTTATTTGCCCGAAACTGATGATCATGGTTATTTGTTTGTTTCAGGGAATGCGTTTGTCGGAAGCGATGTTTATACTAAGAATTTGATTGAGCAGAGTTGTGATGGAACTACATATTGTGAAGCTGCTGGGTTTGACTGTGTTTCTCGTGATAGCTGTTCCGCAATGGAAGAAAATTATTTTTGTTCTCGTTTAAGTGATGTTTGCTGTAGTGACGATGATGGGAATTTTAAGTGGACTGTTGAAGCTACCGCGAAGGTTAAAACTACTACGAAAAGATATAAGACTATTACTGTAAAAAATCCTGATGGTGCTGGCGGTCCATATTTGACTGGTAATATCGCTTGTTCGAAAAATGGATATGACGGATGTGATGTGGTTGTTTCTGGAGCACTTGCAGGACACGACAACAATGTTAATTTCCCTTTAAATGCCGCTTGTACTCGTTATTTCCCAGATGATAGACACGATAGGCCTGTTTTGAATGTAAAATGTTATAATAATGTTGTTTCATATACTGAAATTATGGGGGATGCTTCTAGAGAAGAGATGATTCCTCCTAAAGAAGAAGTTAAGGATTTCGGCACACCCGTGATTGGCTATCCTACACCTGAACGAACTATTGATAGCGTTGTTTATTCTTTGAGTGATGATTCTGATTATGTTATGACTTGGTTTTCTGATGGTGGGAATACTACTACCGACCCTCTTGTAAAAGTAATGGGATGCCTGGATATGAATTCTAATGATATTTGTGATTATACAGAGGTGGAGGATTGTTCTGCTCTTGATGGCGATAATGATAACGATGGTTGTAATGCTGGATTTGATTCTGATTGCGGTGGGGTAGAGGGTGTTGATGATGCTGGCATAACTTGTTTTGATGAGATTGATAATGACTGTGATGGTATGATTGATGGTGATGACGATGATTTAAGTTGTAGTGGTACTCCAAATTTCCCTAATAATGAGCTGACTGTTTATGTTAATGAGGGGTGGAATTTGATTTATGGATTTTTCGAGCCTGATCAGATAAAAAGAGGCGATATTGTTGAGGGTGACATAAAAGCTATCTATGCGTTGATGCCCAACATACAAGATTATGCTAGAGCTTACCCTAGCCCCGATTGGGATGTATTAGAATTGATGGATGGGGATGATGTTTTGAATTCTGGACTTTGGGTTTATTCTGAAGCTCGGGGCGAGATGACTTATAGATTGCATTTTGATATAATTCCTTTTGAACAGAGACAGATTTACGAAGGATGGAACTTTGTTGGGATTAGCCCTGATATGGTTAAGGGACTTAAGCTAGAAGATATGGTTGGAGATTGTGAAGTTTCTCGATCGTATATGTTTGATAATAATAATCAGGAATGGGGTGATCTGCCCCTTAGTGCTGAGGTCGATGATAATGATGCAATTGGTCAGGCTTGGGTAATGAAAGTTGAGGGTGATTGTAACTTGGGAATAGCTCCTCCTGTTCTTCCTACCTTCCCTACATTGCCTGGACTTGATGGTATTGGTAATAATTTTGACACTGATGAACCTTTGGAGATTGACGGGTATGAGCTTACTAATGCTGAGTCTATAAGTGAATGTGTGACTGATGCTGGCGATGTATCAGCTGGGGCGATTTGCTATGATGCGCATATATTAAGGTATGAGCATCCTGTGATAGAAGACCCTATTCGTGTTACTTTGGTTGATTACCATGATGGCGCTAGTGTTATTATAGGTGAGGTTGGTGATGATCTTACGAATGATAATCATGGATTTGAGAATGCTTATGGACTTAAAGAGGGTGGTTTGGTTTGGTTCTCTGATGGCGAATATGACTTAGTTGTTATTGGTGTAGATGATAATTCTCCACCTTCTGCTATTATATTTGCTGGAGACTTTCACGCTAGGCATAATGCTATTGATGTTGGGATTGTGATCTCGGATGAACCAGAGGAAGATCCTTATGATATTGAGTTTATTGGTGCTGGTGTTGTTGGTGAAATTGATAATTTATTCTCTGACGAGACGAAAATTGTTGCCTATTTGCTTAACCAGGTTGCTAATATTAAACAGGGCCAGGAATTTGGAGTTGCTTTTGGTATTAAAAATTTAGTTGAAGGCACTACTGATGCTGGTCGGTTTCAATACGAGGTGACTGTTTCGGATGCTGATGTTCAACAGAATTGCGAAATTAGTGAGGCTGAGGTTGAATCATGGATTACTAGTGGTAGAAGTGATGATGTAACTATCGCTCCAGGAGAATCCCATTATGATCTTATTAAGTTCTTTGCTCCTGAAGATGCTCCGCTTTGTACGGTTGGATTTAGTATTGATGTGACTCTTGATGGTGTTGTTTATGCCCAGGATTCCTTTGATGTTGAGGTCGGGATCAGAAGGCCATGTGCTGATAGTGATGGTGGAAAGAATTATTTCGATAAGGGTGAGACAACTGGTTCGCTTGGAGAATTTGGAACAGATGAATGCTGTGTCTCTGATGATAATGGCGGTCATGCTTGTGATGATTCAACTGGAGATTCTGTTGTTGAAGGATTTTGTGTTGCTGGTGTTGGTGACTCTGAGTTTTATGTTTGTCCAAATGGATGTCTAGATGGAGCTTGTATTTAAAATGAAAAATAAAAAAAAGGATAACAAATGGATTTGGGCAGTGATTGCCATTTTGATAATACTTGGTATTGGTGCGTATTTCTTGCTGTTGGGTAATGGTGTTAGTGGACTTCCGCAGCCTCCTGCACTACCTGCGTAGATATTTAAACAGGTTTCATATTGTTAGGTTATGGTGAATAAAAAAGCTGGTGTATTGCTCTGGGTTATTTTGGTTATTGCTTTAATTGTTGTGGCTGGTGTGTTATTTTGGGTTATTAAGGGGGGTTCGGAAGATTCTCAATCAGATTTATATTCCGATGATAAAAGTGGCTCTGACGGCTTTAATAGCGATTCTAGTGGGGTTTCTGGGGCCGATGGTGATGATGTGGCTGGTGATGGGAACACAGATATCAGCGATGTGAATGATCCTGTCAGTTATATTATTGATGGTGATGATTTGCCCAATGATACCGATGTGGATGATTTGCAGGATGAAATTGGCGTGAATAATACTGATATTACCGATATGTCGGATAACGGAACTGATAATGAAACTCTGGATGGTGATGGTGCAATTGTTGCTCCTCCTGTGATTCCGGATTAAGTCATTTGATGAATTTGTAATATGGAAAATGTAAAAAATAATACGGCAAGTTGGAGAGATTCTCACGATTGGATTTGGAGAGTTGTGATACTGGTTGTTGTAATATTATTTATTGTTGGATTTTATTTTCTGCTTAGTTGGGATTCTTTGTTTCGCGGCCATAGCTCTTCTAAGATTAGGAGAGCCACTAGTGATTCTCCTGATGAAGAAATTTGGGCTGATGGTATTGGTAGTTCTGGTAATTCTGATGCGGTTGTTCCCGCCCCTCCGGTATTGCCTAGTTAATTCTAAAAGTTTATAATCTGGTTTGTCTTCGGTAAATAATGGATTGGCATGCGGCTGCGCCAGAGGTGGTGTTGAAGAGATTGAAGAGTTCTGAGAAAGGTTTGACTGAGGACGGGGTGCAAAAGAAATTTGCTGAATATGGGAAAAATGTGATTCGGAAGTTTAAGCGAAAAAGTAAGTTGATGGTTTTTTTGGGGCAGTTTAATTCTTTGCTTGTTTATATTTTGATTTTGGCTGCGATTGTTTCTGGTTTGATCGGACATATTGTAGACGCTGTTGTGATTATGATTATTGTTTTTTTGAATTCTGGGATTGGTTTTTATCAGGAATATAAGGCTGAGGAGATTATTGACAAGTTGCGGAAAAGTTTGAAGTATAAGGTATTGGTTTTACGGGATGGGGTACAGAAGGAGATTGATTCTAAGTTTTTGGTGCCGGGAGATATTGTTATTTTGAATGCGGGCGATAAGATTTTGGCAGATTGTAGGATTTTAGAGAGTGAGAATTTGCAGACTAACGAGGCTGTTTTGACTGGAGAAAGTTTTCCTATTAGTAAGATTGGTGATATTTTAGGTAAGGATATTATTTTGGCCGAGAGGAAAAATATACTTTATGCCGGAACTAGTATTGTTCGAGGAAAGTCTAAGGCTATTGTTGTGGCGACAGGAAAGGAAACTGAATTTGGAAAGTTGGCTGATTTGGTTCAGATGACTGTGGACGAGAAGATGCCGCTAGAGAAAAAGGTTGATAGTTTTTCTAAAAAGATTGCAATTGCTATTTTGATTTTGGTTAGTGTTGCTTTTGCCATTGGAGTTTCTGTCGGTATAGATAAGATTGAAATGTTTTTGGTTTCTGTGAGCTTGGCTGTTGGCGCGATTCCCGAGGGGCTTCCGGCGATTATTGCGATTACCTTGGCTGTTGCAATTAAGCAAATGCACAAGGCCAATACTTTGATTCGGAGATTGCCTGCTGCTGAGACTTTGGGACGAGCTACTGTAATTTGTACTGACAAAACAGGGACGCTGACCGAGGAAGAATTGACTGTTGAGAAGGTTTATGGAAACAAGAAAAGGACCCTTAAGGTTGGAATTTTGTGTAATAATGCACGAGATGAAAAGGATAATATTCTTGGGGATCCGACTGAGGTTTCTTTGGTTAAGGTTGCGAAAAAGTTTGGGCTTGATAAAGCGAAGGAGACTGAGAAGAATCCGAGGGTCAAGGAATTTCCGTTTTCATCTGAGAGAAAAATGATGTCTATTATTCGTTCCTTTGGTAAGATTAAAACCAGCTATGTTAAGGGGGCGCCTGAAATTGTTTTGGGAAATTGTACCAAGGAGCTTGTTAATGGGAAAATTAAGTTGTTGACAGCGAAGAGGCTGGCCGAGTTGAGGAAAATTTATTGCAAGATGGAAAGTGATGGATTGAGGGTTTTGGGATTTGGATTTAGGCAGTTGACAAGGATTGACCAAAAAGAGGCTGAGAGTCGTTTGATTTTTGTTGGATTTACGGGAATGATTGATCCACCGAGAGCTGAAGTTAAAGATGCGATTAGGCAGGCTCTTGATGCGGGAATTGATATTAAGATTATTACTGGTGATGCTGCTTTGACAACCAAAGCTGTTGCTGGAAAAATTGGACTGGAGGGGAATGTTATTGAGGGAAGGGAGTTGGACAAGTTGAATGATGATAAGTGGGATGCTGTTGTTCGGGGAAATGTGATTTTTGCGAGGGTGACTCCGCAACAGAAGCTGAAAATCGTTGAGGTTTTAAAGAGGCAGCGGGAAACTGTTGCGGTTACTGGCGACGGTGTTAATGATATTCTTGCGTTGAAGCGAGCTGATATCGGGATTTCTATGGGGATGCGTGGCTCTGATGTTGCCCGAGATTCTTCTGATATGGTTTTGCTTGATGACAATTTTGCATCGATTGTCGGGGCTGTTCGACAGGGACGAAGGGTTTTTGATAATTTGAAAAAGTCTATTAAGTTTTTGTTGGCTGCTAATGTTGGAGAGGTGTTTGTTGTGATTTTGAGTTTGATGTTTGGGTGGCCTTTGATATTTTTGCCGTTGGCGATTTTGTGGATGAATCTTGTTACGGATTCTTTGCCTGCTTTGGCGTTGGCTGTTGAGCCTGCCGAGGAAAGTGTTATGAGAAGGAAGCCTCGTTCTGATGGTTTGCTTTTGGGGATTTGGGGTTGGATTGTTGTGGCTGGTATCTTGATGGTTAGCGCTTCGCTTTGGGTTTTTGATTATGGCTTGGCTAATTTCGGGATTGGGGTTGCGAGAACGATGGCGATTACGACTGCGATTTTCTTTGAGTTGTTTTTTGCTTTCTCTTGTAAGTCAAATAAGAGTTTGTTTAGAACTGGGATTTTGAATAATAAAATGTTGATTTATGCTGTGTTGATTTCTGGAAGTTTGCAGGTGTTGGCGATTTATAGTGGGCTTGGAAGTGTGTTTGGGTTTGTTAACTTGAGTGGAATGCAGCTTGGTTTGAGTGTGTTGGCTGGGCTTTCTGGATTAATTGTTTTTGAGGTTTGGAAGATTGTTAGGTGGGTTGCCTGGAAAAGAAAGGGGGTATAGTCCACGGATTTTTTATTGGAAACTATTTGTTCTTTACTTCAAGAAATGAATTCTTGTATATTTTTGTGACTTCTTTCATTGTTTTTGCTTTTTTCACATCTTTTCCCACTTCTAGAATTAATAATTTTTTTGAAGCAATAATCTTTTTGAAGCAATTAAATTTCTTAAGAATTCCTGTCCCTATTTCCTTATGAGCCTTTCCTTCTTTAAAATCTGATAAATGGAATGCTTTAATTTTCTTGTTGAACTTGGAGTAAAAATTGTCTAGGTTAACGTTGGACTGCATTGCATGTGTTACGTCGAAGCAAAGATTTAATTTTATCTTTGAGGTTATTTTTTCAATGTCTTTTATCGTTATAAAAAGTGATGGTTTGTGGTCATTTTCTAATAAGATTTCGCACCCTTTCTTTTTGTAAATACTTTTTATTTTGTTTAGATTGTTTATCGCTTTTTTCAATCTCTGTTTGTCTTTGTTGTATCCGGAAATGTGCAAGATTAAATATTTACAATTTAAAATTTTTAGATGCTCTAAATGTTTTTTGAATGTTTCTATTATGGTGTCGTCTTCTGAATTTAGTGGGTAGAAAGTGTGAGCTGCAAGCACTGGGAAGTTTAAGTCTTGTGACAATTTTTTAATCTTCTTTACGCATTTGTCTTCTTCGGAATCTAAAAGGAAGCTTTTTTTGAAAGTGTCAATGCCACATACAGATAGATCGAATTGAAATCCATCATATCCTATTTTTTTAAGAATTTTTAAATTCTTTTTTATTGGTAGCGTTCTACTTGGTACTCCGACTATCATAATTAATATTTGTAAAGAATGTTTATATGTCTTTTGAGAGGTTGGGATAAATTGGTCGTCGGTAAAATATTTTTGATTGTGCGATAGTTTTATAAAGCGATTCTGACCAGTATTATTACAAAATGATAACTTTGGAGATAATATCCAAGGCTTCAATTGATAATTTTGAGGCTAGAATGAGCGCCCGACGATTCAGTCGAGTGTGATGATGATCAATTCTAGTTATGTCTTAAAGCAATGGAGCGATCTTTCTAAATAAAACATATCGTGCAGATGTGTGAATTATTTTAGATATTATTATACATTGATTTATATTAGTAGCAAATGTTTAGAGGTTACCTTTAATCTTTAAACAGCAAAAAGGATTTGAAGTTTTTAATTTCATAAATGAACAATTTTGTTTAATTCCAGTTTATCCTGCTGGAGGATGCAGCTATTTGGTTTGGGTTTAGACATGCAAGTTTTTTCTCTGATTTATTAGGGGAAAGCAAACTGCTCAGTAACACGTAGATAATCTACCCTTGAGTGAAGAATAAGCACGGGAAACTGTGTCTAACACTTCATATGGGATTTGGCCTGGAAAGGTATTTCCCTGAAACTCGTGCTCAAGGATGAGTCTGCGGATGATTAGCTTGTTGGTGGGGTAACTGCCTACCAAGGCGATGATCATTACGGGCTCTTAGCGGAGTTGCCCGGAGACGAAATCTGAGACACTATTTCGAGCTCTACGGAGTGCAGCAGTCGCGGAACTTTTACAATGCACGCAAGTGTGATAAAGCGAACCAAAGTGTTTTTCGTATAGAAAAACTTTTTCTTAGTGTAAAAACCTAGGAGAATAAGGACTGGGAAAGACTGGTGCCAGCCGCCGCGGTAATACCAGCAGTTCAAGTTGCATCCCTTTTTATTGGGTCTAAAACATCCGTAGCTTGCCGTTTAAGTCTCTTGTGAAATC
>JABHLR010000001.1 GCA_018693315.1 archaeon
AGTAAGAGTTGGTAATTATTATGGCGGAGGTAATTATTATCTTAACGGAACAATCGACGACGTCCTAATTTTCAATCGTTCATTGTCTGCAGATGAAATTCTTGGGTTATACAATGCTTCGAGGGTTTCGCATACTGAAACTTTGGCGGATGGGGCGCATGAGTTTAGGGGGTGGACTCAGGATTTGGCTGGGAATGTTGATGCTAGTGGGTTGCAGAGTTTTAATGTTGATGCGGCGGGGCCTACGGTTTCGTTTGGGACGGGGGTTTTGGCGAATGGGAGTCAGACTGCTAATAATTGGATTTTTATGAATGTGAGTTCGATTGATGTTTTGAGTAATGTTTCGACGGTTATTAATTATGATAATAGTTTGGTGAGTTGGTGGAGGATGGATGATGTTAATGGGTCGTGTTATGATGATGAGACGGAGATATTAACAGATGATGGTTGGAAGTTGTTTGGTGATTTGGATAGAGACGAGAGGGTTATGACTTTGAACCAGGAGACTGGTGAAAGTGAGTGGCAGATGCCTATGGATTGGCAGGAGTTTGATAATTCTAAGTTGGGTGGAGAGATGTATAATGTTTTGCTTGAGGATGGAAGTGAGTTGGTTGTGAGTGAGAAGCATAGGGTTTATGTTAGTGATAGTATTTCAGAAAAAGAAATCAAAGGTGCTGAAAATATAGCACCAATGGTAACACAAATCTCCACAGATTGTAATTATTTGAATTTGAGAAACTATATAAATGTTTCTGTTAATAGTAGTATTGCCGAGAGTGCTCCTGTAGCATCAATGGTAATGCGCCCGTCTCAAAAACGGGGTCTCCACAGACTTTCGGGTTCGATTCCCGGCGGGAGCGTCTCGGCATTTAATTTCTCTTTGGAAAGGGTGACTGAAACTTATTTGAGGTTTGAGGGAGGGGATGTGATTTATTTCTTAAATGGAGATAGTGAGGTTGTTAGGGTTGAGAGTATCGAGAAGGTTGATTATGATGGGAAGATTTATGATGTTGATGTGGGGAATGATGTTGTGTTGGTTCGGCGACTTGGGAGTTCTGAGTTATGGAGTGGGAATAGTGATCCTGTTGATTATATGGGTTTGAATAATGGGAGTGCGGTTGATGGTGCTGCGCAGACTGATGCTGGGAAATTTGGGAAGGGGTTTTCGTTTGATGGGGATGGGGATTATTTGGATGTGAGTGCGGATTCGAGTTTGAATTTCTCTCAGAATTATACTATTTCATTATGGGTGAAGGCGATTGATGATTGGGATGATATGTCTTCTGATTATGCTATATGGGATGCGGGTATGCATACTGCTTCAGCGGATCATTATTCATTATTAAAAGTTGATGCGGATGGGTCTAATAATTTACAATATATCACAACGTCAGATGGAAGTAAATCTGTGTATAGTGCAAAAACAGCGTGGAATGCTGAGCAATGGTATCATGTAGTAATTGTCCATAATTCTTCTAATTATATTTTGTGGTATATTGATGGTTCTTTAGATGATGAGGATAGTTTTTATGCTTTGAATCAGGCTAATTATAACGGTTTCCATTTCGGAGTTAGGGATACAACAGGTAGTGGTGCTGTTTATTTCAATGGAACTCTTGACGACGTAATGATATTTAATCGTTCACTCTCAGCTGAAGAGATACTTGGACTTTATGCAAATCAAACATCTCGTTATTTGCCGATTAATTATACTGGGCTTGGTGAGGGGTATCATACGTTTAAGGGGTATGCTCAGGATATGGCGGGGAATGTGGATGCTAGCTTGGAGGTTCGGACTGTGCTTTCGGATTTGGCTTATCCTTTGGTTGATTATGATTCTTCGACTCCTGCTGATGTGAGCTATACTAATGGAACTAGTTTGTATGTGAATGTGTCTGTTATTGAATCGAACTTTGCGAATATTACTTTTACACTACATAATTCTTCTGGTGAGGTTAATGTTACGACTTATACTAGTTTGGTTCAGGAGATTAATTGGACGCTTGGAGCTGATGGGAATTATACTTACAATGTGACTGTTGTTGATTTGGCTGCTAAGGTTAATTCGACAGCGACGAGAACTTTGGTTAAGGATACGGTTGCGCCTGCTTTGGTTTTGAATACTGAAGGGATGCCTGATAATAATTCTGTTGGGGCTTCGAGTGCTTTGTTTAATTGGACTGTTTCGGACAATATTGATGGTTCGATAGCTTGTTATCCTACGACGAGCGTTGATGGTGATTTGACGGGAGTGAATGTGGCTAATGCTACTACGAATTGGTCGACTGAGACTTTGAGTGGTGGGACTCATTTGATGAGGGTTAGGTGTGAAGATGATGCTGGGAATTCTAATACTACTTTGGCTTCGATAACTTATCTTGTTGCTGTGATTAACTTTTCGGCGCCTGTTAATAATTTGACTTATAGGATTGGGGATGAAGTTACTTTGTTTGTTGAGGAATTGGATGGGACGGACTTTTTGACTAATGTTACTATTCCTATTGTTAGAGCTGGTTCGATTTTTGAGACTGCTAATTCTGTGGAGGTTGCTAGTAATAATTGGAGCGTGAGTTATACTTTGCCGTCGATATCGCCTACTTATTTGACAGCTAGAGGTCAGGCATTTAATCAGAGTGTTGGTGCTAGTCAGAATGTTACGCAGAATGTTGGGTTGATTCTTTTGAGGGCTGCTGGGAATACTTCTGTTCCAACGATGACGAAGATGTGTCCTAATCGGACTTATGTGATTAATGCTACGGACGCTTTGATTGAGGTTGTTAGTGATTTGGATACTTTGGTTTATAGTACGACTTTGAATGTGACTTCTCCATCTGGAATTAATTATACTTTGAGCGCTGATGTTTCGACGCAGGATACGGACAGTTATGTTAACTCTGAGAATTATACTTTGGTTGTGAATGAGACTGGGGTTTGGACTATTAATTCGACTGTTGAGGACTTTGAGAATCAGAGTATTAGTTCTGCTTATAATTTGACTTCGGCTACTTCGTTTAATACTTATAGTATCAATTCGTCGACGGTGACTAATATGTCGGTGCAGGATAGGTGTGATGGTGCGGAGATTGATCAGAATACTAATATGGATGTTGTGGTTGTTGATGGGGCTTTGCTTGATTTGAATGTTTCGATTGATGAGCCTTTGGTTAATGCTACTGAGATGAATATTTTCTTTAGGGAGTTGAACTTGACTGGGAATGTTAGTGACGCTGTTAACTTTACTTTGAGGACGAATGAGACTGATGCGCCGACCAATGAGAGGAGGATTTTGACTTTTGATTTGAATTCGAGTTTGAACTTTACTAATTATACTATTACTTATGATTATTCGGATGTTGCGCATAGTGTTGCGAATGAGAGTGCTTTGAAAATGTGGAAGTGTGCGAATGCTTCGAATTGTACTTTGGTTGAATTGAACTCTACTGTTAATGAAACTGCTGATACTATCTCTGCTACTGCGACTAACTTTTCGAGGTTTATGATTACTGAACCTGCTTCTAGTAATGAGACTGCCACGGAGACTGTGACTGTGACTGTTTCAGGAGGGGGTAGTACTGTTACGGAGACTGTTTATAGGAGTTTGCAGTTGCTTGTTCCTGGGACTGTTGAGTTGAGTTTGGCTGATGAGGTTGTTGTACCGATACAAGTATTGAATCCAGAGGATGTTGCTATGAGTGGGATTGCTTTGAATGCTTCGCCTAATACTGAGGACTTGAGCGCTGAGTGGGAGAAGAATGAGATTGAGAGCTTGGGTGCTGGAGAGAATGAGACTATTTTGTTGTATCTTGAGTCGCATTCTAAGCCGGGCGAGTATGATGTTGATATTACTGCTACTGTTACGTCGCCGATGGTTCAGGAAACTGCGAAGCTTTATGTTAGACTTGTCGAGGCTATTGGGAAGGAGACTTTGGTTGAGAGGATTGTTTTGGCGACTGATATGTTTAGGGAAAATCCTGAGTGTTTGGAGTTGAACGATTTGTTGGAGGATGCGGAGTTGAAGCTTGAGGCTGGGGATATTGAGGGGAGTAAGGATAGAGTTCAGTTGGCTATTGCTAAATGTAAGGATTTGATTGCTGGGAAAGAGTCGCCGTTGATTTATACTCGATATAGGGAATGGTTGGTTCCGGTTTCTATTGCTTCTATTTTATTGGCGATTGCATTTGCGGTTGTGATATTATTAAGGAAGCCGAAGTTTAATTTTTATAAGAATAAGGAGAAAAAGTCGAGTAGAGGATGGTTTGGATTTGGGAAAAAGAAGAGCAAGAAGGTTGGCGGGAAAAAGAAGAAGGGTGTTTTTAGTTAGTTGCGGATTAGAGCTTTGGTTTCTTTTATTAGGTTGTTGAATATTTTTTTGTTTACCTCTCCGCTGTTGTATTCGATGGTTTGGATTTTTGATGCTAGTGCGAAGATGTCGAGTTTGATTTGATGATTGATTTTTTTAGATTTTATTTTTTTTGCCAGTTCTTCGTAGGTCAGGGATTGTTTGATTTTATATTTTTCTTTGAGATAGACGTGGAATATTTTGTTGAGTTCTTCTATTGATGTTGAAGATAGTTTTTCTCTTTTTAGTTTTGAGAGTTCTCTTAACGCTCCTTCTTGAAGTTTAGTTTTTATCTTATCTTTTCTTTTTTTGAATGACCACATACTGAAGTTAGGGTTCGGGATTTTATAAGTTTATTGTGAGGCTGAAAAAAGTTTATATAGTCTTTTTTGTTTGGGATGTTATGAAGAAGGTGAAGGTTTCTAAGAAATCTGTGAAGCATAAGTCTGTGGTTCATCATAAGAAGGTTAAGCATAAAGAAGTTCATAAGGAAAGTCATAGTAGGAGAAGCGTTTATTATGATGATTTGCAAAAGGTTAAGGCTGAGGTTGCGAAGATGGTGCTTGGGCATGGGGAGGTTACTGAGAGTATTCTGAGGGCGTTGCTTGCGAATGGGCATGTTTTGATTGAGGGTGTTCCTGGTGTTGCAAAGACGTTGTTAATTAGGACGTTGGCGGAGGTTTCTGGTGTTGCGTCGTCGAGGATTCAGTTTACTGTTGATTTGCTGCCGGCTGATATAAGTGGTATTACAACTTATACTCCTGGGAAAGGATTTGAGACGATTAAGGGTCCGATATTTTCTAACTTTGTTATTGCTGATGAGATTAATCGGGCGCCGCCTAAGACTCAGTCGGCTTTGTTGGAGGCTATGCAGGAGAAGCAGGTTACGATTGGGAAGCAGACGTTTCAGCTTGAGCCGCCGTTCTTTGTTATGGCTAATCATAATCCGATTGAGAGTTCTGGGACTTATAAGTTGCCAGAGGCGCAGGTTGATAGGTTTTTGTTTAAGTTGAAGATGGGGTATCCGAGTAATGAGGATGAGGAGGGGATTATTGATCAGAATATTACGACGCATAAATTTGAGGATTTTAAGGTTGCGCAGATTTTGAGCGCTGAGAAAATAATGAAGATGCAGGAGTTGGTGAAGGAGATTCCTATGAGTGCGCAGATTAGGAAGTATATTGTTAGGATTGTTGAGGCGACGAGGAATCCGAAGGATGTTGGAATTAGGCATGGGAAGTATATTGAGTGGGGAGGTTCTCCGAGGGCGTCGATTGCTTTGGGGATTGGTGCTAGGGCTGATGCGTTTTTGAAAGGGCAGGGAAATGTTTCGCCGCAGAACGTTAAGAATGTTGCTCATGATGTTTTGAGACATAGGATTTTGTTGAATTATGCTGGGCAGGCTGAGAATATTAATTCTGATAAGATTATAGATGAGATTCTTGATAAGGTGAAGGTACCTTAGGAGTTCTTATGGCAAAATTAAAGATTGATCTTAATTTTTCTTTGAAGAGATTGGATTTGGTTACGAAGGGTTTGGTGACGACGAAGTTTCTTGGGAATTATGCGAGTGCGTTTAAGGGGCAGGGTTTGGAGTTTGCTGATTATAGGAATTATGCTCAGGGGACTGATGATGCTTCGAGGATAGATTGGAAGGCGAGTCAGAGAGTTAATAATTTGCTTGTGAAGGAATTTGTTGAGGAACGGAATATGGAGATTTTGTTTTTGGTTGATGTGTCTGAGAAGATGTTGGCTGGTTCGACGAAGCAGTTGAAGGCAGAGTATGTTGCGGAGATGGTTGCGGCTTTGAGTTATAGTATGCTTAGTGCTGGCGACGCTGTTGGGCTTGTTTTGTTTTCTGATAAGATTGTGAAGTTTGTGCATCCGCAGTCTGGGATGAAGCAGGTTTATACTATAACGGAGAGTTTGGCTAATACAAATAATTATGGGAGTTTTTCGGATATTGATTTGGCTGTTGATCATGCGTTTAGGAATATTGAGAAAGGGACGTTGGTCATTTTGATTTCTGATTTTATTTATCCTATTAAATCTGAGAAGAATTTTAGGTTGGCTTCGAGTAAGTTTGATTTGATTTCTGTTATGGTTCGGGATCCTATTGACATGAATTTGCCTGAGGGTTCTGGAGAGGTTGTTGCGCAGGATCCTGTTTCTGGAGAGGTTTTATTGATTAATCCTGCGAAGATGAGGAAAGAATATGGAAGTATGGCGGCTTCCGACGTTACGAAGATAAGGAATTTGATGAAGAAGTCTGGTGGGGATTTGCTTTTTGTTGAAACGTCGAAGCCATTTGTCAAGCCTGTTATAGAATTTTTTAAGAAGAGGGAAGCAGAATGGAGATAGTCTTTCAGAATTCGTTTTACCTTTGGGCGTTGGTGGTTATACCGTTGGTGATAGTTATTCATTTTGTTTCGCTTCGGTATTCGAAGAATAGATCTGTGAAGTTTGCGAATTTTATTGCGTTGGCGAGGGTTTCTGAGAAAGTTGGTTTGAGTTCTAATTTTGGTGTTTTGTTTTTGAGGGTTTTTGTTTTGATTTTTGTTGTTTTTGCAATTGCTGGGACGAGTGTTTGGTATGAGGGAACGAGTGTGACTTCTGATTATGTGGTTGCGATTGATGCGAGTGCGAGTATGTTGGCTGAGGATTTGTCTCCGACGCGGCTTGATGTTGCGAAAGAAACTGCTGTTAATTTTGTTGATAAGTTGAATCCGCTTTATTCTTCCGTCGCTGTTGTGAGTTTTTCGGGGACGCCGTTTGTTCATCAGATGTTGACTAAGAATCATGGGATTGTGGTTGATGCCATTAATGAAATTGGTGTTCGAAGATTGGGGGGTACTGATATTGGGAATTCTGTTATTACGGGTTCTAATATTTTGTTTGCTTCTGCTGAGCCTAAGGTTGTTGTGATAATTACTGACGGTAGGGATAATGTTGGCTTGAGTGTTGAGGATGCGATTTTCTATGCTAATGATAATAATGTTTTGGTTTATACTATTGGGATTGGGACAGAGGAGGGTTTTACTGAGGGTAATGGTTCTATTGTTGGACCTTTGGGGATTGATGAGGGTGAGTTGCAGAAGTTGGCAACTGAGACCGGAGGGGAGTATTTCAATGTTAGGTCGGCTGATGATTTGGAGGGAGTTTATGGGAATATTTTGAATGCTGAGAGGAGGAGGGTTTCGCTTGACTTGACTTTCTTTTTGTTGATTGGGGGATTATTGTTGTTGGTTATTGAGTGGGTCCTTGTAAATACTAGGTTTCGTATTATACCTTAGAGTGATTAAAATGTTATTTAGGACTCATATTGTTTTTTCGTTGGCTGTTTGGTTTGTGTTGAATTATTTCTTGGTTATGCCTATATATGTGTTGTTTTTTGTTCTGTTGGCGACGGTGTTTGTTGATGTTGACATTAAGAATAGTCGGTTTGGGAATCATTGGTTTTTCCGGCCGTTGCAGTTTATGACGAGGCATCGGGGGGTTTTGCATAGTTTGGTTGCTGGAATTTTGTTGTCTCTTGTAATTGGGGCTGTGAGCTTATGGGCTGGATTTGGGTTTTTTGTGGGGTATGTTTCGCATTTGTTTTTAGATTGTTTAACTAGGGGCGGGGTTAGATTGCTTTGGCCCTTTCCGTGGAAGATTAAGGGATTTGTGAGGAGTGGTGGAATTTTTGAACAGGTGGTTTTTGTTTTATTACTTTTGGGTGATATTTTTGTCGTCGGTAAAGTGGTTCTGGGTTATCTGTTTTAGATGATATAAATCCTTATAAAGGAAAGTGGATTTTGTTTGTGATGGTTACAAAGAAGGACGTTGATGAGGTGAAAGAGGCTATTTCTGGGGATGAAGAGATTGAGGAAGTTGAAGAGATTGAAGAGATTGGGGAAATTGAAGCTGTGAAGCCGGCTAAAGTTAAGAAAGAAGATAAGCCTGCTAAGTTGATTGATATCCCTGGGGTCGGTCCTGGGGCTGTTGCGAAGCTGGAGGCTGCTGGGATTTATGAGTTGATGGGGTTGGCTGTTTTGACGCCTTCTGGTTTGAGTGAGCTTGCTGGAATGAGTGAGACTGTTGCGAGGAAGGCGATTCAGGCTGCGCGGAAGATGATGGATATGGGTTTTGTTGACGGGCTTGCGCACGAGGAGAAGAGGAAGGAGTTGTTTCATATTACTACTGGTTCGAAGAATATTGATAATTTGCTTGGGGGGAAGGGGTTGCAAACTAAGGCGATCACTGAGGCTTTCGGGGCGTTTGGATCTGGGAAGACTCAGTTGGCATTGTCTTTAGCTATTGGCGTTCAGTTGCCTATTGAGAGCGGTGGTGCGAATGGTAAGTGTGTTTATATCGACACAGAGGGGACGTTTCGGCCTGAGAGGGTTAGACAATTCGCTGAGGGGATTGGCGCGAATCCTGATAAAGTTTTGAAAAATATTTTGGTTGCTCGGGCTTTTAATAGTGACCATCAGATGTTGTTGTTGGATCGTGTTGCTGAGATGATCAAGGATGGTGAGCCGATTCGTTTGATGATTATTGATTCTTTGACTGCACATTTTAGGGCTGAGTATTCTGGGCGGGGGCAGTTGGCTGATAGGCAGCAGAGGTTGAATAGATATTTGCATAATTTGATGAAAGTTGCAGAGCAGAATAATCTGGCTGTTTATGTTACGAATCAGGTTATGAGTGATCCGGCTCAGATGTTTGGAGATCCGACGAAGGCGATTGGTGGGAATATTGTTGGGCATGCATGTACTTATCGAATGTATTTGAGGAGAGGGAAGAAAGATTCTAGGATTTGTAAATTGATTGATAGTCCTGATTTGCCAGATGACGCTACAGCGTTTATGATTGAGACTGATGGTTTGAAGGACATAGACATTTAGATTTGATTCTTGTTCTGGAGTGTATAAGTTTTTATAAATAAGAGTTTTCTTTATGTGTTATGGGAAAACCATTACCTGATCATGTTAAGCCTGCTAGGAAGCACATAAAGAGATGGGATGGAGCTTTGAAGCCAATTGCTATGAGGCATTCTGTTGGAGACAAGGAGGTTTCTAGATATGTTCATGATCATGGGACTAGAATTGATTACGAAAATCCTGATACTAGTTTTTCGTTGAGCATCCAGTCTCATGGTAAGTGTGAAAATCCTGGGCAGGTTGTTTATGCGAGACAGGTTGCCCCATACTGGGGACAAGCAGAGAATGGTTTGAATATTGAAGCTTGTTCGGATGTTGCTAGGTTTGTTGCCGGTGCGGCTCGTACGATTGGACTTAAGGGGGATTTTAAAACTTCTTCTTATGTGGGGATTGGTGTAGCGGCCCCTGCTGTTGCCATTTCTGGAAGATTCAGTGATGATATTTTTAATGACGTTGCTAAGCTTGTTGTAATGACTGATGATATGATTGATTTTAGATTTAGAGAGGTTGATCAAACGATGGTAAGGCCGTTTCATTATGCTTTGGTTCCTATTGTTGGAGGAGATGCTAGGGGTGCTAGTTATTTTAAAGAAGTGGAATCTGTGGAGGATTTATCTGGTGCTAGTCATGTTTTGACTTTTGGAAGAAAGCCGGAAGGAATAAGGCTTGGAGAGGGGCATCGAATGCTGTATGGAGATAGGGATCTCGCCAAACTTGCTGATGCTAATAGTGGGAAAATTATGACTCCAGATGAGTTTGCTAGGCGTGGATAATTTTATTAAGGTTTTGAATCTTTTTTAATTATGGAGTCGAATAAGAAGTCCTCGGATTTTAATTTTTTGGAAGCGGCGATGGTGAAGCAGACTGAGTTGTTTAAGGATTGTATTAATATTGTTGTGGGGAAGGGTAATGAGAATGCGGATGTTTTATTTGTTGGGGAGGCTCCAGGTCGGAATGAGGATGAGCAGGGGATTCCTTTTTGTGGGGCTGCTGGGAAGAATCTTGATAAGTTGTTGGATAGTGTTGGATTGAGTTTGGAGGATATTTATGTTGCGAATATTTTGAAGTGTCGGCCGCCTGAAAATCGGGATCCGTTGCCAGATGAGATTAAGGCGCATACTCCGTGGCTGTTGAAGCAGATTAAGGATATGAAGCCGAAGGTTGTGTGTTCTCTTGGGAATTATGCTACGAAGTTTTTTTTGGCTGGAGGGGATGTTGATGGGATGAAGAAGCAGCCAGGGATTAGTCAGATTCATGGGGAGGCGCGGGAGATTGAGCTTGATGGAGTGAAGTTTAATTTGATTCCGTTGTTTCATCCCGCCGCGATAATTTACAATCGGACGAAGTTGACGCCGTTGTGGGAGGCTGATATGCAGAAGATTAAGAAAATTATTAGCGACGCTTGAGTCCGGCTCTTCTTGATGGAGCGTCTTTGATTTTTGAGAATTTGTAGTGAGCTGATTTTGTTTCGACTTTGCATTTAGGACATTCTGATTTCATTGTGTAAGATTCGCATTTAGGACATTTGTTCAGGTCGCTCATTTTGCCTCGGATGCGTAGAATTCACAGTTGTTTTCTTTTGCTCTTTTTTCTAACTCTTCGATGATTTCAGCCATTCTTTTTTTGCCTTGCTTGAAATCTTCGACTGTTAATTTTAGCTTGAAGTTTCCTGCGGAGATGTAGCTTACTGAAATATTTTGGTCGTCGAAGTTGAACATGGATTTTATTTTTTTAACTCCGTCATCATCTAGACATTTGATTTTGATATTTTGTTTTAGTTCTTCGTTCTTCCTTTTCTTTTGTGAAACTGCTTTGATTGCGTTTTGTTTTTCTTTTGGAATATATTTTGAAATCAGTGATTCGTCATTTTTTACTGCTGTGATAAATCCTGCTAGGTCATCAAAGTCTTTTAGGATTTTTTCTTTTACTTCTTTCTCTTCTTCTCCGAGGATTTGTCTGAATGCTACGTTGACTGCTTGGGATTGTTTGAATGATTGCATTACTTCTTTTTTCTCTTTTGAGTTGACTCTTCGTAGGGATAGGTGAATGTGGTTGCCCTCGATTTTTAGGATTTTGCAGACGATTTGTTTGTTTGGGACTACGTATTGTCGCATTAGTTTGATTCGTCCTGGAGCGATTTCTGAAGAAATAATTGTTCCCTCGTTGCCGTCGGGTAGTTCTACGAATGTGATAGTGTTGGTCACTTTTTTCACTTTGCAGAGTACTAGGTCGCCTTCTTCCATGATTGTGATTACAAGACTTCTTCGACACGTGATCGGATTTTTGCTTTTCCGCCAGCTGGGATTGCTAGTACGGCGTTGCAAGCTAGGCATCTAACTTTTGTCGATGCTTTTCCGAAAATAGTCTGAGAGGCTTTGCATTTAGAGCAATTTACTCTTATGAATTTTCCTTTTCTTTCCATAGAAATAAGTGCTGATTTTGGTTTTTAAGCGTATTGGTGGGCTGAAGAATATTTATATATGTGTTTGGCTTGTTTAACTTATGGATAAAAGAGGTATGTCTGCCGTTGTGGCAACTGTGTTGATTGTTTTGATTACTGTTACTGCGATTGCTGTTATTTGGATTATGGTTATTCCTGTCGTTAGAGATTCTTTTGTTTTTTCGGAATTGGATGGGAGGGTTACTATTTTGTATTCTGGGGGGTATACAATTTATGATGCCGATAAGGAGATTGCTTTGGTTCAGATAAAAAGGGATAGTGGGGAGGGGGAGATGAAGTATGTCAATGTTATTTTTGATTTTGAAGATGGTAGTGTTGGTAGTTTGGTTCTTGCGCCAGGACCTGGAAGGACGGAGGTTTATACTTTTGGACTAAAGGAATATGGCGAGCCGCTGAGAGTCCGTGCGGCTCCTGTTTTTGTTTTGGGTACACGGGAAAAAGAGGGTATGTCAACATCTGGTGCTAAAATGAAAGAGGGTGATTCTGGGACACAAGACAATGTTTATTATATAGGGAGGGGTGAGTTGTATGGGCCTAAGAGTGAGTTAGCTAGTTGGTGGTGTTTTAATGGAGATGCTCAGGATTGCTTTGGAGATACTCATGGGGAGGAGAATAAGACTATTAATGTGGATTATGATGATGTTGATAGGGGGAAGGTCGGATATTTTGAGGGGTTAGGTGTTGGTGGGCATATCAAACTTCCAGCGAGCAATACACTTTTGGATAATGAGACGTGGACTATGAGCGCCTGGTTTAATCCTTCTAGTGTAGATTCTATAGATACTAATAACAGAATACTTACTTTTCACAGGAAGGCTGGTGTCGGAACTGCTGCGTCTCTCTTGGTTGGAAATGATGATGAGGTTTTATTTAGATATTATAATGCGGACGGCTCTTCTTTTAGCAGATCTTTTGGAGAGGTTGTTATTGGTAATTGGCACCATATTGCTATTTCTTTTGACGGAGAGTCTTATCGTATTCTTTGGGATGGGAATTATGAGGGACTTGAGGATACGTTTTTGGGGTTCGGTTCGCATGAGGCGTTTATTGGTGCTTATGAAAGTGGTTCGGCGAATTTTCATGGAATGATAGATGATGTTATGATTTATGATAGGGCGCTTTCAAAAGAAGAGCTTGAGGGGATATATGATAGTCAGAAAAAATAGGTTCTAGAGTTTTACGATTTCGATTTCGAGTTCTTTTTTTAGGGTTTCAATAAATGACTCTTCTTTGCTTTTTTCTACTAGGCATCCTGCTGCGAAATGATGTCCTCCAACTTCTGCGATTGATTCCGGATTATTTGTTTTGAATTTTATTACTGTTTTTTCTAGGACCTCTTTTAGGTTTCGTCCTTCTTGTCCGACGATTCGTGCTGAGACCTTTATTTTATCTTCGTTATATGCCATGCCGATTAGGATTGTTCCTTCGGTGTATGTTGGGGATGATGATAGCATTGAGCAGATTGTTCCGACGATTGCATCTTTGATTTGATCTTTTGCGTTGAGGATTACGAAGCCTTTGCCTTTTATTTTGTCCATTTTTTCTGCGACTCTTAATCCTGATACGAGTTCTTGTTTGTATTCTGTGTAGATATCTAATGCTTGTGTTTTTGCTTTTTCGTTTTCGAGGCAGTATGAGATTGCGATGTCGCTGTAGCCTAATCTTGAGCATGCGTTGACTAGAGTTGAGATTTCCCTGACGTCTTCTTTTGTGTTGAAGAATTTTAGGATATAGAGGTTTCCTAGGATGTCGGATTCTTTGTTGTGTTGTGCCCTTCTTATCATGACGGCTGTTATTAGTTTTGACATTTCTTCTTCGGATAGGTCGAGTAGGGATTTGTCGAAGTTGATTCCGGTTTCTCTAAGAATTTCCATTGCGCCAGGGCCGTTGCCTGTGACTCCGGGGATGTATGGTGAGGTTGACCATTCGAGTGCACGTCTCAGTGGTCTTGTTGCTGGGTAGATTACCAAGCCTTTTTTTATTTTGAGATCATTGGCGTCTTCGACTATTTTTTGGTTTACTTTTGAGAGGTTTGACTCATGCCTGTCGCCAATCATTCCGATGATTGCTAGAGATGCAAGGTCTTGGTTGTCGTGTGATATTGCTTTTGAAAAGAAGTAGCATATTCCGGCGCCTGTTGCTTCGTTGTCTTCTGGGGAATCTGTTAGGTGTGGGTTTATGATTTTGATTTTGTCGTTAAGTTTTGATTTGTCTATCTCGTGGTGATCTAGGATGAATATTGGTTCTGCGAGGTCTTGAAAGTAATCGACGCTTCCTGATGCGAGATCGGAGAACAGGATGACTTCTTTTGGTTGTCGTTTTAATTCCTCTTTGATTGTTCCCTCTTCTAATCCTTTGACGATTCTGATTGAGAATTTTTTGTCGAGGCGCTTGAATGTTTTTGCTAGAATTGCTGCGGATGTTATTCCATCTGTGTCGTGATGGCTTATGATTCTGATTGGACGATCCTTTGAGAATTCTAAAAACTCTTGCGCGAACTGTTCTACCTCTTTTAACATTGTGTAAATAATTTTTATATACTTAAAAGTATTTGTGTTCTGTGATTACTTCTTTTCCTTTAGCTCAGGGGCATATGCCCCTCGGCTGTGTACCCCATTAGTTTGGCGAACTTCGTTCACGATACAATGCAAATGAAAATTTCTTAACGGCTCCGTCCTCTCCCGCTGGACCGGACAGCCTGAGCCTAAAATTTTTATTTGCTTAGAATTTAGGAAACTGAGTTTCCCTGGATGTATCAAGATTTTATTTCTTCTTTTTTCGGTCTCTTAATGGAATTCCAAAATATTTTTTGGTGATGTTGAGCCTTGATTGTGCGTGTTGTAACTTGTGTTTTGCGTGTCGGTCTGTGATGTTGTTCTTTAGGTGTTCTTTCATTTTTTCGACTTTCTTTTCTGCGTTTTCTAAGTCTTCGTTTCTTTCGATTCCTAGTTCTTTCATGTATGCCTTTAGTTTTTTGCCGAAGACTTTTGTTGTTGGGATTCCGTATTGGTCTCGTAGAATGAATCCGATTTGTGATGGGGAATGTTTCTCTGAGAGTTCTGCGATTATCTTTTTCAGTTCAGGTTCTTTCATTTTTACCCATGTAGGTTTTTGTAATTGTTCCATGTTAATTGGTGTAAATTTGGGTTTTTAAGATTAACTGTGGGCTTATCTATCTGTGAGAATAGCCCCACGAGTGCTCACAATTTGCATTTCGAAAATATTTAGAATTTAGTTTTTCTCAAAGCGAATTGTTCGTCAAACCTCAGGTTCGAATATAGCCCCACGAGGATTCGAACCTCGGTTTCTGGGATCAAAACCCAGCGTCCTTGACCACTAGACTATGGGACTACTAGATTATGAGAATTTGTGAATTTTTAAGTGTTTGTGAGGGTTAGGTTTATAAGTGGATGTTGTGATGAGATTCTCCTTATGGTTGAAAAATATATTAAGCGGTGTAGGGAGTATGCAAAATTTGCTGAGGCTGAATCTAAACTTCGTGAGGACATTGAAGGAAATAGGGTCTTGTCGAATGTTGTTAGGTTGGCGGCGAGGGGAGATGAGGAGACTGATCGGGTGAAACATTATTTGGCTTATCATTTATTTCATTATGGTGGGACCGTTGAAGAGTTTTTAGAGGATCATCCTGTTGATAATTTGCATCAGATTATTATGGATGATTTGGAGTTGTTTGATTAGTGTTTGTATCGTCCGCGTTTTTCTACTATGGTTAGTCTTTCGATGACGGTTTTATCTTTGTAGGTTTTTAGGAAGTTTTTGAAGAGGGCTTCGTGGTTTTGGAAGTGTTTTGCTTCGAGGGCTTGTTTGATTAGGTGGAGGTCGACTGCTTTGTCTTCGATTTTTGTTGAGATGAATCCGAGGCCGAAGTCTATGATGTATAGTTTGTCTTTGGATAGGATTGTGTTGGATGTTGTGAGGTCGCCGTGGATTATGTTATTTTTGTGGAGGAGGGCCGTTTGTTCTCCCAGCTGTTGCATGACTTTGAATTGTTTTTTTTCAGGGTAGGAGTTTAGGGTTTCGGATAGGCGGTCGCCTTCTATGAATTGCATGTGAATCATTCTGCTTGATCCTGGGTCTGCTAGAATTTTTGGGACGTTGATGTTTAGAGCTAGGGCTTTGGATATTAGTTTTGCTTCGGACTTTGTTCGGCGTCTTCTGATTTGGTTGTCTAGTTGTGGATGCCTATATCCTTTTGGAATTCTGTCTTTGACTATCTTGTCTCTTATGTGGAAGATTTTTGCTTCGGCGCCTTGGGATATCAGTTTCATTTTACAGCTTAACCTTTCCTTTAAACTTTCGAGCCATCTTTTGCATCATCTTTTGGTCGATTTTTCCGTCGGCGAGGCCGGATTGCATGCCCATCATTTCTTTGAGCATTTTGTATTGCTTTAGGAGTTCTCTTATTTCTGAAGTTGTTGTGCCGGAGCCTTTTGAGATTCTTTGGATTCGTGAAGTTTGTTTTTCTAGGATGATTGGGTTTTCTATTTCTTCTTCGGTCATGGAGTTGATTGCGTTTTTCCAGTGAGTCATTTTAGCTTCTTGTTTTGCGAGGACGTCCTTTGGGACTTTAGCTGCTGACATTCCTGGGACCATTCCGATTAGTTTGTCCATGGAGCCCATTTTGTTCATTTGTTCTAGTTGGGAATATAAATCTAGGAGTGTGAATTTTCCTTCTTTCATTCGGTCTTCGATTCGCTTAGCTTGTTTTTCGTCTGTTGCTGATTTGACGTGTTCTAATAGAGCTGATAGGTCGCCCATTCCTAGTAATCTTTGGATGAATGATTCTGGGTCGAATGTTTCGATTTCGTGGATTTGTTCTCCGACACCGATGAAGAATACTGGGGCGTTTGTTTCTGCGCAGGCTGTTAGAGCTCCGCCGGCTTTTGATGTACCATCCATCCTTGTAATTATTACTCCTTCGATTGATAGAGCTTTTTGGAACTCGTCAGCTTGGGTCTTTGCGGCTTGTCCGATATCTGCGGGCATTACTAGGATTCTGAAATCAGGTTTTAGGGTTTTGTTTAGCTTTTCGATTTGCTTGATTAGTTCTTTGTTAAGTCCGTCTCGTCCTGCTGTGTCGATTAGGATTAGGTCGTATTTTTCTAGGGCTTTCTTGTGTTTCTTGATAATTTTAATTGGGTCTTTTTCTTTTTTATCTATGAATGCTGGAAGGTTTGCTTTTTCTGCCATTTGCTCTAGCTGATCCATTGCTGCTGGTCTGTCAACATCTAATCCTAGTAGTGCGACTTTTCTTCCACGCTTAGCATAGTAGAATCCGAGCTTTGCGATTGTTGTTGTTTTACCTGCACCGTAAAGACCCATGAACATGATGCTTGCGTTTTTTGGGAGTTTTAATTCTTCTTTTTTACCGCCGAGGATTAGTAGGATTTCATCGTGGATTAGTGTGACTAGTTGTTCTTTTTTGTCGATGCCTTTTATTGTTTCGTCGTAGGCTAGTTTTTTTATTTTTTGAGATAGAGCGAATACTAGTTCTATGTTGACATCTGCTTCGATTAGGGATTTTTGGATATCTTTTATTACTGCGTCTACGAGTTTCTTATCTAGGAAGATTGCGTTTGATATCTTCTTTATTCCGCCTTTTAGAGCAGAGCCTATCTTGTCTAGTACCATGTTTTTAGAAGAAGGTGTTGAGTTAATAAGTTTTGGGTTTTGGGGATGATTGATATATATGTTATAGTATAATATTGTTTAAATAGTGGTGGATGTTTTTGTTTTCATGGGTGGAGATGTAATTGCTACTGTTACGATTGGCGGAGAAGGCGGCAGCAGTATGAGTATAGGGGATGAGAGTGATAGGGATTTAAAGAGGGAAATTAGTCCTAAGCTTAGGGTGCAGCAGGAGTTTGGACAATGTGTTACTCCGGGATATTTTTTGACTGATATTGTGACTAGTGATGGTCCGAGTGTTGTGATGTCGGATGGTACAGTGATGAGACGAGATAGCGACTTTCCGGGGCATTTTAGTGATGGAGTTGCGAAGGTTTTTGCGGAACAATCTGATGGAATTTATTTTCCCGGAAAGAAGGGGGAGCTGGGGCATTATAGGTTTTCGTTTGGAGATTTTATTGGAGCTGTTCGTAGGATTTGTTTGAGACAGGGGGGAGATTTGGAAGAGATGGCTATGGATGACGAGATTTCTTTGAAGAATTTTAAGGGGATAATTTCTGAGTCTGAATTTATTGATGGAGACGTTAATCCTTTTGCGGCTAGGGATTTGTTTGGAGGAGGTAGTGTCGGAGGGGTTGTTGGGGACTTAAAGAGGGAGGCAGTTGGAAGGAGTGAGGAGCAGAATATGCATGATGCGAAGCTTCGGGTAGGGCTTAGCGGTTTTGGTTATAATCATTTTGGCGTTAGTGATAGGGCGCTTATTTCGAAGGAGTGGGTTTATGGATTAGATAAAGAATCTGTAGAACTGGGGGAGATAATGTCTTATGTTGCAAGAGTTGATGCTAAATGGAGAGGGGACAGGGTTAATGCTAGTATAGATGCAGAGTGGGTTAAAAAGGACAAAAGTGATATTTATTTGAAGATGGTAAGTCCAAGGAACACCTTTAAATCTAATGAGAGGCTTGAGGAGCCAGTGATGGGTGTTGTTGAAATGTCTGATATTTATTTTGATGTTGCTAATAAATTTTATGGGGCGATTGGTTTGGCAAAAAAATTGGCGGAAGGCAGAGTTAAGGAGAAAAAGGAGAGGGTTATAATGGAATTGGGGCTAGAGGTCTAATTTTTCAATCATTTTCTTTTTGTCGAAAATTTCTAAGTCTTTGTATTCTTGACCTGTGCCTAAAAATAGGATTGGTTTTTTTGTGATGTGTGAAACTGAGATTGCGGTTCCGCTCTCTTTCATCAACGTCGGCTTTGCTTTCTTTTTTATTTTAATTGAACAATCCTGCGTTAGAGAAATACTCGCGTACGCCTGTACGCCACGCATTCCTCTGCCTTGACTTGTTCTAATTAAAATAAAAAATATTTTTATTCTTCGAAGATTTTTTTGATTAGGTCTTCTTTATTGAATAGTTCTAAGTCTTTGTATTCTTGGCCGGTTCCGAGGAAGAGAATTGGTTTTTTTGTGATACTGGAAACTGATATTGCGGTTCCCCCTTTTTCGTCGACGTCGGCTTTGGACAAGATTATTCCCGTTATGCTTATCGTGTCGTTGAAGGCTTTGGCTTGTTCGGTTGCGTCGTTGCCTGTTATTGATTCGCCTAGGAAAATTTTCATGTCGGGTTTATTTACTCGGACTATTTTTTCTATTTCTTTCATTAGGGAATCTTTGTTTTGCATTCGTCCTGCTGTGTCGATTAAGACGACGTCGATTTTGTTTTTCTTTGCGTATAAGATTGCGTCGAAGCCGACTGCTGCTGGATCTGAGCCGTAGTCTTTTTTGATTATTGGGACTTTTAGTCTGTTTGCGTGAACTTCTAATTGTTGAATTGCTGCCGCTCGGAATGTGTCGGCGGCTGCGAGACAAACTGAGAGTTTATTTTTTTGTAAGTAATTTGCGACTTTTGCGATTGTTGTTGTTTTTCCTGAGCCGTTGATTCCTGCGAATAATATTACGAATGGTTTTTTTACTTCTAGGGATTCTTTGATTTCGCCTAGGAAGCTTGGGGGATTTATTAGGATTGATTCGATTGAGTCTTTTAGTTCTGTCGCGAGGTCTACGTCTTTTAGGGATTTGTTGACTAGTTTTTCTTCTAGTGAGTCTTTGATTGATTCGACTGCTCCGTATGCTACGTTGTTTTGTAATAGAATCATTTCGAGTTCTTCGAAGAGTTCGTTGAATTTTTCTTCTGTTAGTTTTTTTTGGAATTTTGAGAAGAAGCCTTTTTTTTTTACTGGAGCTTCAATTGTTTCTTCGAGAGATTGTTCTAGTTCATCTTTTGGTTCTTCTTTGATTTCTTCTTTTATAGATTTCTTCTTTGCTTTTTTAACTTCTTTCTCTAGCTTTTTTTCTATTTCTTTTTTTGGTGCTTTTACTTTTACTTTTTTTACAGGTTTCTCTATTCCAGGTTCTTCTTCGTTTTTTGTTACCCATTTTTTGAGCTTTGCCTTTAGTGAGCCGAACATGTTCTTTCGAGGGATTTTGGGATTAAGAACGTTTTGGTTTGGAGTATAATAATTGTTTTAAAGGGAAGAGGGGTCGTATTGTTATGTTGACGTTTAGTGATATTTATGAGGCGATGAGGAAGGAGAAGTATTCGGAGAATTTGCAGATGTTGCCGAAGAAATTTTTGGTTGAGGCGAGTGAGTATTTTTCAGAGAAGAAGGCTTTTTTGGCGAAGGAATCTGATATGTTTTCGGATATTGCGATTAAGAATAAGAAGAAATTGGATAATGCGGTTTCGAGTTTTAGGGATTTGCTTAGGATTCGGAAGAAGAAGATTTTGAATTTGGCGTTTGTTGCGTCGCAGGTTGGGATTTCTAAGAAGGATTTTGAGAATTTGATGGCGTTTGAGAAGGATTTGTTTGAGGAGTTGGTAAAGTCACTTGAGAGGGCTGAGAAGAATCAGAATGCGGATATGTCAGGATCAGTTAAGGATGAGAGGCGGCATAGACTTGTTAGATTTTTGGAGGATGTGCCAGAGTTTTTGGGAGTTGATGGAAATGATGTTGGTCCGTTTAAGAGCGGAGAGGTTGCGAATTTAGAGAGTGAGATTGTTGAGATACTTTCTAAGGATAAGAAGGTTGAGTTGATTGATGAGGATTAATTATTTGTAAATTCTGTTTTGTATAAAAAGAATTTCCCAAAGCATGCCTCCGATTATAGACATTATTGCTGAGAAATATAGTTTGAGTGTTATATAGGTTATTCCCAAGATAATCATTCCAGCGGATGATATGAATGTTGTTTGTGCTGATATTGAAGATTTTTTGTTCTTGAATCCATGTACGATTTGTGGAACTAGTGCATAGCTGAATGCCAAGACACATATTGTTATTATGACGTCTTGCCATACCATAAGCCTGCGAAGGGAGTCTTTTACTTAAACTTTACTCTAAAATTTTTCTAATTATTTTTTAAGAAAAATTCGAGTAAAGTTCTCGCCCTCGACCGTCGAGTGTTTGACAATAAAAGCCTGCGAAGGGAGTCAAACCCTCGACCCTCTGTTTACAAGACAGATGCTCTATCACTGAGCTACGCAGGCACATAAATCAATTGGATAAGTGGTTTTTAAGTTTTGTGTGGTTGGATTTAATTGTAAACTAAAGACTTAAAAAGTAAAATTTCGAGTGATTAACATGCCAAGTAAAAATAAACCAAAGCGGCTTGATAGGAATAGATCCTGGAGAGTTGCGAGAAGGAAGCGAGAGAAGAAGGCTAGAGCTGAGGGTACTTCTAGAAATAGACAGCCGAGGCCGAAGACGAAGAAAGTTGCTGTAGAGAAGAAGGTAATTAAGGTTGAGAAGGCAGTTGAAAAGAAAGTAGTTAAGAAAATTAACAAAGAGTAGTTTTTGTTCTAAAGATTTTGTTTTGTGAATGTTGAATTAAAAAATAATTTTATTCGTTGTCTGATAGGCCTAATACCCCTGATACTTCTTCTTGGAGACTTTTTGAGAACTCTTCGATTGTCGCTAAGACTGCCTGTGCCATTTCTTCTGGCGGTTGTTCTTGGTCGCATGAAACATGTTTTAGGATTCCTCGGTCTTCATAGAATTTGATTAATGGGGCTGTTTTTTCTTCATATGTTTTTAATCTGTTTTGGATTACTTCTGGTTCATCGTCCGGTCTTCTGATTATTTCACCTTGACACTTGTCACAAATTCCTTCTTCCTTTGGCCTCATGTCTCTCAAGTTGAAGATTTCCCCGCAATCTTTGCATGTTATTCTTGAAGATAATCTTTGGATTATTACTTCGTTTGGAACGTCTATATTTATTGCAGCATCTATGTCTGTGATTTTTGCTAACATTTCGGCTTGTGGAATTGTTCTTGGAAAGCCGTCTAAGATAAATCCGGCTTGACAGTCTTCCTCTTCGATTCTTTCCTTTAACATTTCTACAACTACTTCGTCGGGAACTAATTCGCCTCGTTCCATGTATCCCTTTGCTGTGTCCCCGATTTCTGTTCCGTTTTTGATGTTGTCTCTAAATAAATCTCCTGTAGAAATGTGCGGGATGTTACGCCTTGGTGAAACCTTTGATGCGCAAGTTCCTTTTCCTGACCCTGGTGCTCCTAAAAATATTTTTTTCATGGTTAATTGGATTCTTGAACAGCTTCTTCCTTTTTAACCTTTGCGTCAGTTTTTTCAGTTTCTTCTTCTTGAATTTCTTCTTCTGCTAAATCGTCAGTAATCTCTTCTTTTTTAGTTTGTTCCATTGAAGCTTTTTCTAAATCGATTTTCTCAAGCTCTTTTGTTTCGAATATTCTGATGTCGCTGAAAGATAATGGGTATACTTTCTTTAGCTTTGGTAGCATTGTTTTTTGGATTGTTCCGTCGAGGATTTCGTTATAAATTTCTAAATATTCTTTTTCTTTCATGTAATCTAGTAAAAATTCTCGTGCTACGTTTCGCAAGTTTCTTCGTACTGCTCTGGAAACTTTTTTTCTTGTAATTAATAATGGTTTTACTGTAACTCGGACGTCGGAGCATCGTGCTTGGAATGAATCTTCTACGTAGTCAGTTCTTTTTCTCATCATTCTTCGAATGTAAGAAGTTGTAAGTTGTAGATCTTTTGGGATTGCGATTAGCTTTCCTTCCATGTTGAAAATTCTTAGTGTGATTGTTAATCCTTTACCCCTTAATTTTCTTGTTAGATCTAGTTTGATTGTTTTGTTGTGTAGATTTTCTGGTGTTCCGAGAACTCGTGTTGTTTCTCCTAAGATTGGAATCTGCACGTCGATGTATTTTTTTCTTTCTGCCATTTTATTCGATTACTAGTTTTGATGTTCGCTTACCTTTCTTTTGGTCTTTGCCTTTCTTGCAGACTGAGCAAGTGTAAACGACCGCTGTTTTTTTAGTTGTCTTTCTTTTTCCTTTTGCCTGGTTCTTCATACGAGAGAAACGTCCTTGGTTTCCGATTCCTCGGTTTAATCCTCGCAATTTTGCTCTTTGTTTTGCTCCTCTCTTTAGAGTTGAAGCCTTACCGCTACTTTGGGTTTTTACCTTTTGTTCTGTCTTCTTCTTACAGAATGGACAGTATCGGTTTATCTTCTTTGGCATTTTCATATAATCTTGTGATTATTTTTGTTTTTAAGTGTTATGGTCTCGCAGTTAAAATTATAAATGTTGATATGATGTCTTATATATGAGAATTAGATTTAAGCGAGGGAGGCAGAGGAAGTTTTTGGATTTGGTTGTTGAGAAGTTGAGTTCTCCGTCGGTGCGTGGGATTTTGCAGTTTGGTTTGGAGATTCCTTATTCGACTCTGAAGAATTATTATAATGAGTCGAGGTTGTTGCCGGAGGAGTTGTTTGATGATCTTTGTGAGTTGGCGAGGATAGATAAGAAGGATTTGGATTTTGAGGTTGTTGATGATAATTGGGGCCGAGTTAAGGGCGGTAGGAAAAGTAAGAGAAAATGACCCTGCCGGCGCGCTTCGCAAGTACCCTTCGGGTTAATCGAACTAAGTTCTAATGACCCTGCCAAGAATCGAACTTGGGTCTATACCAAGTCAAGGTATCGTTCTACCATTAGACTACAGGGTCATAAGATAGGGTTGTATTTGTGATTTTTAAAGGTTATTTAGGGGTTCTTAGTAAGTTAGTTACTTAGTAAGTTAGTTAGGAAGTTTTATAAGTGAAGCTTTCATTGTTTTTTGAATGAAGAGAGAAACTTTGGAAAAGTATCAGTCTTCATTCGTGCACAGGGAGTATGCAGAATGAAGAAGTATTTACTTTTAGTTGAGGATGAAGAATTGTGGGCGAAGTTTAAGGCGAGTATACAAAAGGATATTAATAGTGAGATTATGGAATTAATTAAGGAGAAAGTGAAGAATGAAAAATAAGGGGCAGGTGACGATTTTTATAATATTGGCGGTGGTTATAGTTGGAGGAGTGATTGCTTATTTTGCTTTGAGGGATGGATTCGGAACTAGTATTCCCGAGGACATGAGGCCGGTTTATGACTATTATCTTTCGTGCTTGGAGGAGACAACGGCGCAGGGTATTGCTTTGATGGGGGAGCAAGGTGGCTATATTGAGGCGCCTGAATTTGAGGCAGGATCTGCTTACATTCCGTTTTCTTCACAGTTAGATTTTTTTGGACAAGGGGTTCCGTATTGGATGTATGTTTCTGGTAATAATGTTTTGAAAGAGAGTGTCCCGACTAAAAATGAAATGGAGAGACAGTTGGCTAGTTATGTTAGTGAGCGATTAGTTGATTGTGATTTTGGTGATTTTGAATTGAGTGGTTATGACGTTTATATTGAAGAAGGAGATGCTACTGCCGAAATTAATGAGTTGAGTGTTGACGTCGCTGTTGGGAATAGGATGACGATTTATAAGGATGATAATTCTGTTTTGGTTAACGATCACGATCTTTCTGTTAGTAGTAAGTTGGGGAAGTTTTATGACATGGCGGTTAGTGTTTATGACAGTGAGAAGTCGGATATGTTTTTGGAAAAATATGCCTTGGATGTTATGAGATTATATGCTCCTGTTGATGGTGTTGAGTTGAGTTGTGCTCCGAAGTTCTTTATTGATTCTGAGATTAGGGAAAACTTGACGAGAGGCCTTGAGATTAATATGAATTCGATTAAGCTTAAGGGGGATTATTATAATTTAGCGTCGGCGGATAGTGAATATTTTGTGAGGGATGTTGGGTTTGATGTTGATGAAAGTGTGAATGTTATGTACAATCCTGCTTGGCCAACTAGGATTGAGATTTATGGGGATAGAGTTGCTAAGCCGGTTGGGACTCAAGCTGGTTTGTCTGCTCTTGGTTTTTGTTATGTGCCTTATCATTTGGTTTATGATATTAGTTTTCCTGTGATGATCCAGTTTTTTGATAATGAAGAATTGTTTCAGTTTCCTGTTAGTGTTATTGTAGATAATAGTCAGCCTCGGGAAGCTTTGCCTGCTACGTTTGGTGATGTGGATTTGGATGATGAGGTTTGTAAGTATGAGAATGCAGAAGTCAGTGTTAATACTTATGATAGTGAGTTGAATCCTGTTGAGGCTAGGTTGCAGTTTAAGTGTCTTGGTTCGATTTGTGAGATTGGAGGTACTGAGTTCGATGGGGATTCTGCTGTTTTCAGCGGCTCTGCCCCACAGTGTGTCAATGGATTTATCGTTGCTAGTGCTGAGGGTTATGCTCAGGCGAAGTACCAGATTTCTACTAATAGCGAGAGTTCTGCAAATATTGTTTTGAAAAAGAAATATGATGTTAAGTTAGACTTGGGTGAGATTGGCGGGACTGCTGTTGTGAGTTTTACTGGAGAGGATCATTCCACTACGGTTATGTATCCGGAGGCAGATAGCGTTACGTTGGTTGAGGGGGAATATAATGTTAGTGTTTATGTTTATCAGAATTCGACCTTGACTTTTGTTGGTTCGAGTGAGAAGATGTGTGTTGATGTTCCGGTTAGTGGAGTTGGTGGTTTGCTTGGTGTCGAAGAGGAGAAGTGTTATGATGTTAATGTGCCTGGCTTTGATGTTGATATGGCTGTTATCGGTGGTGGGAAGTCTAGTGAGTATATTGCTGAGAGTGCGTTGGCTGATTCTGAAAAATTAAATTTGAATGTGCCGTTGTTCGACGTGCCTAGTTCTCTTGATGAGTTGCAGAGTAACTATGTTTTGGTCGAAGACTCGATGGTGCTTGTGGAGTTTGTATGAATTTAAAATTTATGAGTTGTTTTATGATAATGTTGGTTGTGTTTGGAAGTTTCGCTCCTTTCGCTACGGCGGCGTTTGGTAATGCGGCTGCGAGTGGTGGGTTTTATTCGGGAGGGACGAGTTCTTCTGTGAATACTTGGCAGAGTAGTCGTCCGACGTTTGATGGATTCTATGCTGGATCGATGGATACTTACTGGCCGATTTTGTCTAATCTTAAGGAGGATCAGTGTGATTCGGTTACTAGTGATTTTATTATAGCGATTCCTCCGATGGGGTGTTCCCCTACTGTTGTTAGGAGTGATTTACTTGCTGAGCAGAATGTTCCGGTATTTTGTCAGTTGTCAGCGATTCGTGTAAATCCTTTGATTGATGTGTCGACAATAAAGAGTATTTCATTTAAGGGAGATTATCCTGAAGAGGTTGCTGGAATTAGTTTTCATCCTGCCAAGGCTGCTGTTAGGAGCTATAAGACTTTGATTGGGAGTCCGATTGAGGAGAATATTGGTTATGTTGTGATTGTTTTGAAGAGGCAGCCGGATGAGAGGAATTTGGAGGAGTATGTTAGTGGGATGCTAACAGCGAGTGTTAGGTATGATGCGGAGGGTTCGTTTGGTGTCGGGGCTGCTGAGTATTATCTTGAGCCCGTTGGTGATGATGAATGGAATAGAAGTTCTGCTGCGAAGTCTTCTTTTTGGGCGGGGAAGGGTTATGTTAGGGCGAAAAGTATTGATGATGATGGGGCTACTCTGGAAGTTTTGACTGATAAGGATAGTGTTTATCGGACTGTTACCCTGAAGGAGGGTGAGACTAGTAATAGAATTTATTATCCGGGTCAGTATTGTACGGCGGCTATGAAGTTGAAGTTGAACAAGATTGATAATAGCGAGGATATGGCGAGGATTGATATTGACGGTGATAATTATTGGGTTAGAAAGGGAAGTCGGTTACTTGGGGGGAAGTGTACTGTTAGAGATTTGAATGTGTTTCCTGGAAGTGCGGGGGAGATTGAGATTGCTTGTTCTGGGGAGAAGACGTTTAAGTTGGAGTTGGCGAATCGAGAGGTTGTTTTGAATAATGGGACAAATGTTAGTGTTATGATTGGGGGGAGTATTAAGGGTAAAGATAAGAAGGATTATTATTTGGGGTATTATGGGAGCAATAAGAACTTGAATACTACCAGTGGAGAGTTTGTAGTTTTGTTTAATGATAAGTTGAATGAGGACGATGTTAGCGAGATTACTCGTGTTTTTGAGGGTTCTGATTTAAAGAGTGAAGAGGAGGTTGCTAGTGCACTTTTAGATAAAAAGATTTTTCGTAAGGATTATAGTAAGGTGATTATTCTTGGGAAGGGGGTGTATGATTCGAAGTCTGGAATCACATTTGATTCAATAAAAGGCAAGGATTCTTCGAGTAGGTATGATGCAGAAACAGGTGTTCCTAAGTATTTGAAACTTGGTCGTGATACGACTATGAGCTTGATTGATGATTTTGGTTCGGAGAAAAAAGAGAATGGTGAGGCGTGGGGAGAGAATGCTTTGTATGAGCAGATTAAGTTGGCTAGAGAAGCTGGTGATTCGGGCATGCAAGAGGAATTGATCCAGGTGTTTTTGCGGAAGTATCCTAAGAGTGCCAGTGTTGATCATATGAGGGATTTGAAGTTGGGGATTGATCGTTATGACCTTGGGACTTCGTCTAAGAATATTTTTATAAATAATTATAATTATAATATTCGTGTTAGTGGTTTTGTGACTGGAGGTGGTTATGAAGACACTGTTGATGTTCATGTTAATGGGAGAAGTTCTAAGAGCTTGAAGAGGAGTGAGATTTATGATGGAAGCTTGAATGAAATAGATGATTCTAAAAATAAAACTACTACTGTTCCTCGTTTGACGGTTGTGGATATTGACGGGAGGAGCGCGAAGTTTAGTTATAGTTGGAGAGATGCGGATAAAGATCGTGTGAGAAGTACTAGTTTTACTGTTAGCGTTGGTGATTCTAAGAATGTTGGAGGGACAGAGTTTAAAGTTAGTGATACGAATGTCAAAGAGGTTGCTTATGTTAGTTTGATCCCTGAAGTTAGGAATACGAAGACCGAGGCGAATTTTACTTTCAAGATTGGTATAGAGAAGAGGTTGTTTGAGATTAGTCCCGAGGCAGCGAAGAGAAAGGTGAAGAATTTGAATAAGAGTATTGCTGAGTGGGAGGATAGGATTGAGAAATTGGGAGGCTTGATTAAAGGATTGAAAGCTGCGTGTTTTGCGACCAGTACGGTTTTGACATTGAAGACGATGTTTAGTGGTTTTGTTAATGGGGAGGCTTTGGCGAGGGAGAGGGTTATGAGTGCGTTTAGGGAGAAGTGTCGGGCCGAGGGGGCGAAGTCGTCTGTTGAGTTGCAGAAGTGTTATAGTAGTGATAAATATAAGGATCAGATTGCGGCGGCGATTGCAAATTATGGAAGTAGTGTTAGCGCGGTTAATAAGGATGTGAAATGTGCTGAGAATGCTACGACTGTTGGTGGTGGATTTTTGGAGACGAAGGTTGTTAACACCGAGGCGTATGTTAATAGGTTGTCTACATGTGCTACGTTGAGTAATGATTGGAGTTATACGATTGGGGATATAGTTGTTACAAAAGCACATTTGACAGATGCTAGTGATTATCAGGCTGTTCTTTTGAAAGAGGAGGCTTGTAAGAAGCCGGGTGTTGCTTGTGATATGGCGACGGCTGAAATGAGGAAGGCGTTGAGTGATAATCTTGAGAGGATTAATGTCGATAGGTTTGTTGAGGATAATAATGAAGTTACTGGAGTTAAGGTTCCTGCTGCTGTTAGTTCGAATAAGGATGCTATTGTTCAGAAGGCGATTAGCGCGAAGGGCTCGAAGATGGTTCATGACGAGAAGAATTATTTGGTTCAGGTTTATGACCCGGAAGATGCGACTAAGAGATATTATATGGAGCTTACGAAGGATAAGAAAGTGATGGGCATTTATGATTTGAATGGAGAGGTTGTGGACGATAGTGATAGTTATCTTGAGAGAAGGGTTCTTGAGAAGTATAGTTTTTATATTCCTGCCAGCGATGATGCTTCTTGTACGAATAAGATTGCGAGTCCGTTTGTTAGATATCATGAGGAGAACAATAAGCAAGGTTTCGCTGCGGTTGTGCCGTTCGATTTGAATAATGGTTGGTATGCTTATGTTGACAAGGGTGATTATACTGAGAGTGGAGTTGCTAACGCGTTTTGGATTTGTAGTGTTGGTGGTGATGGCACGATTGATAATGGTCCTAGTGGCGGAAAAGACAAGTGTGTTAGGATGAGTAGCAGTATTGGTTCGAATGTTTTGTTTACTCCTTGTCCGAAGAAGAGTAGTAGTGAGATTAAGAGAATGTATTCAAAGGCTGAGGCTGCGATTCGTGAGGCGAATAGGAATGGCCAGGGGATTACTGTTGATGGGAAGTTTGTTAGTAAGACTTCGCCGATTGGTCCGGCTTCGTCTGGAATTGAGTGTTCTGATTTTATGAGTGTTGAAGATTGTAATTTGATGTTTAATGTTTGTGATCCTGTGATTTGTCCGACGAGCAGATGTGATTTAGGAGGGGCGTTTCCTGTTGCGGATGTTATTCAGTCTGGGATTATTGGTTCGATTGCTTTGTGTCTGCCTAATTTTGGAAATCCTGCCGATGGTGGCGTTGCTGTTCCGATTTGTTTGTCGGGAGTTCATGCTGGCTTGGATTCTTATGTTTCGATTTTGAAGAGTCATCGGGATTGTCTTGTTAGGAATATTGAGACTGGGGAGTACACTGGAATTTGTGACGAGATTACTGCGGTTTACATGTGTGAGTTTTTCTGGGGGCAGATTTCTCCTATACTTGATCATTTGGCTGTGAAGTTTGTTGAGGCAATGTATACTGGGTTTCAGACTAGAGGTGGTGCTGAGTATTTGACAATTCAGAAGTCTTTTGATAATGTCGATAAGTCTGTTGATTATTTTACTTCGAATTATGCGGCTGGTGCGTTTAGGGCATTTGACATGAGGAGCGTTGAGGAAGTTGGTGGCACGGTTTGTAAGGGCTTTGTTGGTAGTAGTGTTCCGACTTCGGCTGATGCGCTTGACAGTCTCTTAGAGCCTGAGAGTCCGCCGCAGTTCTATGCTTACTTTAGTGAGAGTTTGTTCAGCGAGGCTACTGTTCCGTCGTCGAGTCACTATAAGGTTTATTATCATATTTATGCTGGCAATGATCGTGGTGCTCAGTATAGGGTTTATTTGAAGAATCCTCCTGAGTCTAGTTATTATTCTACTCGGCAGATTTTGTTGGTTGATAGTGGGTATGCTGCGAAAGGTATTGCTGCTGATGAGGCTGCTGATTTCACGGCGCCTTCTGGGTATAAGGAGTTGTGTGTGAGTATTAATGGTCAGGATGAGTGTGGGTTTGGGAGCGTGACGAGTGACTTTGGTTTGAATTATGCTTCGCAGGCCTTTGTTGCGGATCAGGCAGATGATAGGGCGATTCAGACTACTGAGGATTGCGTGACTACTTCGACTAGCATGTGGGGAATGGTTAATCCGAATTTGCAGGCTGGTGCTGAGAAGTCGATTAGTTTTCCTGGAGGTCCTCAGAATGATATTGCTGATACTGGTCTTGTGAGAATTTGTGCTAGTTCTAATCCTGAGCAGGGGATTGTTTCTGGGAATGATATTTATTGTAAGCCGAGTAAGAATGCTGAGGTTGGTGAGAATAAGACGATTGTGAATCCAAGTTGTGGGGCTGGGAATTCTTGTAAAGATATTGAGGGCGATGCCAGTGTTGATGTTGGGATTTGTCATGGTGGGGATAATAAGAAGATGGTTAGTACTGGGCGATGGGCTGATGTTGGATATTGTGATACACCGACGGTGAGGTGTTGGCTTGATAGTACTAGCGTTAAGGAGAATTTGGATTTATATGCGGCCGTTAATGGGATTGATAGCGTTGAGGATTTAGCTAGGAACGCTGAGGATTTGAAGGCGCTTGCGGAGCAGTATAAGGATGTTATGGAGAAGTTGAGGGTTCAGAAGGATAAGATTGAGAAATTGAAGGGTGATGATTTGAAGTTGTATGATGATTTGGAATTGAGCCCGGCCGCTAAGGATATTATTTTAGCTTTGGATCAGATTGCGGGTGTTGGTAACAATAATGGTCAGGGTAGCAATGCGAATAAGGCTGAGGCTTTGTTTTTGAAGGTTAGTGTTTATCGGGCTGTTGTTGAGGCTCTGAGGTCCGCAAACCCTCACGTGAGGGCTGTTGGGAAGAGGCCACCGGTTGTTGTGTCGAGTGAGAGTGAGAGTTCTGGGGGGAATCTTGGTGATGTGGAGTTGGATTATGCTGATGAGCTGAAGGAGCGTTTCCCGGATAGGGGGATGGATATTGATATGTGGATTGCAGATGGTGGGAATGTTTATGATCTTGGTGAGTTTTTGGAGGCTGGAATACTTGATGATGTTTTGGCGGGTGATTCTGATTTTTCTAATGACCCGGCTGTGACTGTGAGTGAGCCTGAGGTTGAGGATGGGGTAGAAAGGGTTATTGATAGTGAAATTGAGGTTGGATTTGTTTTGAATGGTGATGAGATTAGGAATAATGGGGGACCTACAGGGATGAAGCTTGTTAATAAGGATGGTACTTTTTATAATATTGTTGAAACCAGTAGTGGGGAAAAGCTTGGAACTATTATTAATGGTGTTATTAGCGTTGGTGATAGGAGTAATGCTGATGATTATTCGGTTGAAGTTGAAGCTAGTCTGCTTATTGGATGGAGATTTGATGATGATTCTGGGAAATTTGAGTTTGGTGAGGTTATTTCCAGTGAAGTTAGTAGTGCTGGCGAGGTGAGCGTTTCGAGTAATGAGGACGAGAGTATGAATGCTTTATTAGATGAAAAGAATATTCGCTTGCAGTTTTATGATGTTCCTTTGGGGGATGTTCTTGACGGTTTTGCAGGGGATTATCCTTTTTTGAGAGTTGATGAGTTTGCCTTTGATGGGACTGATTTAGGTGAGAAGAAGATTACTCTTGTAGAATCTGAGGAAGTTAGTCTTAGGGAAGCATTGGATAAGATTAGCGAGGTTAAGTATTATGTTGGTAATGGGATTGTTTTTGTTACTGCGGCTGATGGTGAGAGTATTGGTTCTATGGGTGCTAGTGTTTCGAGTAGCGAGGCTGGTGAAGAGGCTGTTGTTGCGGCTGGTGAAGAGGTTGTTGATGACGTGGAGGCTGTGTTGTTTAGGTCAGATTTGATGATAATACCAGAAGAGGTTAGGGTGGATTATTCTGATTATTTGCCAGAGGGGGCTTATTATTTCACTGGCAGTGATGGGAATATTTATGATCATGATGGGAATTTGTTAGGTGATTATAATTATTATGATATTTCTTTTGATGATGATGTTACTGAGCCTGTTGTTGCGGCTCCTGAAGAGGTTGCTGAGGTAGCGAGGCTTTCCGCCAAGAAATCGATTTCAGATTTTGATAGTTATTTGATTTCAGGTGATTGGTTGTATCGTGTTTCCAATGGGGAGATGATTAAAACCAAATTTTATATGGATGATGGTGGAAATTCAATTATGTTAGATGTTCCAGGTTTGTGGAATGAAAAGATTGGGGCAATTTCTTGGGGTCCCTATGAGGTCAGCGATAGGCATTTTGTGGCTAGAGGGGAAGTAAAAAGCGCTATTTCTTATAGTGAAGATGGTCAGGATATCTATATTGCGGAAGGAATTAGGGTTATGTATAGCGAATATTTTGATGTGGGTATTCTTTTAAGTAAGGGATTTTCTAATACAGGATATATAATTTCAAATGATTATTTTTACAGTTTTAGCGATATGCCTATAGGAAAAACTGAATTTTATATGGATGGTAAGGATACGATTATGATGGACATTCCTGGCTTTTTGAAATTTGATAAGACTGCTGGTTCGATTTATGAAGGCAAGATACATACTGGGACCTGGGGGAGGTTGCCAAGCTCGGTACATGGGGCGGAGGTTATTTATGATGATGATTCTGAGATAGGTTTTGTTTTAATAGGCAATTAGCTTTTTATTAGAAACAAGTAACTTTTTATACCAAATAATTCATTCAATATTATCCACTGAGGGAATGCCGGAGCGGTCAAACGGGCCAGGTTTAGGACCTGGTAGCTTATGCTTACGGGGGTTCGAATCCTCCTTCCCTCATTTTTTTAGCGACTTATTAAAATATAGAACTATTCTGCTTGTTTCTTTTTCTTTTTCTCGTTTTCTTTGATCTTGAGTTTGTCTTCGAGGTCTAGTCTTTCTAGGAGTTCTTTGTACCTGTTTCGGATTGTTACTTCTGTGATTCCTGCGACGTCGGCTACTTCTCGTTGGGTTTTCTTCTCATCGTTGATTAGAGCGGCTACATAGAGGGCTGCTGCCGCGATTCCTGCTGGTCCTCGGCCTGATGTTAGTTCTGATATCTCGGCTTTTTGTAAGATTTTTAGAGCTTCGTTTTGAGCTTGTGGTGAGAGATGTAGAGTTGAGGAAAATCTTGATATATAATCTTTAGGCGAGGATGGGGTTACTTTTAGCCCGATTTTTCTGATGATGAATCTGTATGTTCGTCCGATTTCTTTTCGTTCGACTTCGGATGCGTTTGAGATTTCGTCTAGAGTTCTTGGGATATTATAGGATCTGCATGCTGCGTAGATGCAGGCTGCGATTACTGATTCCATTGAACGGCCTCTGACTAGTCCTCGCTGTAGTACGAAGTTGTAGATTCGTGCGGACTCGTCTCTTACTACTGAAGGTAAATCTAGGAATGATGCGACTCTTCGTAGTTCTGACATTGCTAGTCTTAGGTTTCTTTCGATTGAAGTTGATACTCTTTCTTGCCATTTTTTTAGACGTAGGTATTTTCGAGTTTGCTGTGTTGAATCTAACTTGTAGATGTCTGATATTTCACCGACGTTTGTTGTCAGTCCTTTGTCGAATTTTTGTAGAGATATTGGTGCTCCGCCACGTGATTTTTTCTCAGATTTGTCGAATGATCGTAGTTCGTGAGAGGTGTCGACCATGTTTTCTTCGACGAGTAAGCCACATGCTCCGCATATTACTTCTCCCCTTGTTTCATCGTATATTAGTTTAGAACTGCTACACTCTGGACATTTTTTAGCATCGACCATAGTAAGGTTTATAAAAGGTTTGGGTTTAAAAGCGTTTCGGTCTATGTGGCTTTGCGGGAATTAGTTTTTAGAATTTAATCTAGAGGTAAAAGCGTGGCCTGGACATTTCCTTCTTGTGAGGGCCTGTTTGTTATTCTTGCCTTTCCGAGTTCTGTTTCGATGATTGCACCCTTAACTAGAATGTTCTGTCTTGCGAGAAAGGTATTTGATGGTGTTTCTAGAACGTTTTTGATTGCAGATTTCTTTGATTTTCCCTTTGCCATTACGTTTGCTATGTTGTTTGAGAAGGAAACTAGTTTTTTTGTCTTGCCTCGGCCTGCAATTAGCTTTGTTTTTGTGTCTCCGATTTTTACAACTCTGGTTTGGCTTTGCCTGCCTGTTAGTTTTTTCTTTTTTGGCTTCTTGTATCGTCCGCCAGATATTTTTCTTCCTGCTTTCATGGACTAAAAAGAAAAATTTGGTTTAAATACATTTGGGTTTGGTTGTTTTGTTTAAAATTGTTAATTGTCGTTGGTAAAATCTTGTGGTATAACTGATTTTTTGGTTGCTCATAATATTTATAAAGTGGTTATACCACAAGAATATAGGCGTAAATATCTATGAGTTATAAAAGAGTTGTGAAAAAAAAGGGAAAGAGCTACGGGCCGTATATCTATGAGAGTTATCGGGATGAAAATGGTAAGGTTAAGAAAAGATATCTTGGAAAATTAGAAGAGAAGAAAGTTTCTAGGGTGTTTGTTTTTTTGATTGGTTTTGTTGGGTTGTTGTTTTTGCTTTCGGCTGGTTATACCACAGATTATTTTTTGAATGAGGGTGAGATTTCTGCGAAGGTTGTTGATGGTTTTACTGGATTTGTAGTTGAGGGTGGAGATTCTGGTGACGATGGAGATTCTGGTAGTAGTGAGAGTGTAGCTTCTGATGATGGTGGCAAAAAAGAAAAAAAGGGTGACAAGAAAGATAGTGGAGATAAAAAAGAAAAAGAAAAAGAAAAGAAGGTAAAAAAGGAGAGTACTGATAGTGGGGATTCTTCTGCGGATGATTCGCCAGGAATTAGTGCTGGTATTATTGGTTCTGTTGTTGATGTCGAAGAGGAAGTTTCTGTTGATGTCGAAGTTGAGGAAGAAGTTGAGGAAGAAGTTGAAGATGATGTCGAAGAAGAAGTTGAAGAGGAATCTGAAGAAGTTGAAGAAGAGGTCCTTGAGGTTAATGAAACGATTGTTGAGGAGTCTAATGAGACCGAGGTTGTTGAAGTGAATGAGACTGTTAATGATACAGAAGTCCCTGAGGTTAATGAAACTGTAGAGGTCGAAGTTAATGATACTGTTGTTGATGTCAATGAAACAATTTTGAACGAGACTCTTGCGAATGTGACTTTTGTGAATGAGACTATTCTTAATGAAACGGTTGTTAATGTTACTGAGTTTAATGTTAGTGTTGTGAATGTTTCGGATGTTGTGACTCTCCAATATAAGGCAGTGATTCATCGTCCGGTTAAGTGGTTGAAGAAAGTTACGCTTCCGCAAGTACCCTCTGAGGAGGGCAATGTTTCTAGGGGTGGTTTGAGCGTTGAGATTCCTTTGGGTGCTGAGAATATTTCTGTTTTGACTGATGAGGAAGTTGGCGAGGCTGAGGCGGAGATTGATGATTATGATGAAGTTGTTGGTGAAGCTGATAGAGTTGAGATTGCTTCTGGTTTGATGACTGGGAATGTTGCCTTGGAAATTTCTGGTGGTGAGGGTTGGTTGATTAAATTTTGGAATTGGTTGACTGGGTTTACGATTTCTGGGAATGTTGTTTTTGAGGATGAGCTTGAGGCTGGCGGAAATATTGTTGATGGTGAGAATTCTACGGTTGTTGATTTGAGTGCGTATATTAGCGCTGCACACGCCGGTGTACCCTCTGAGGAGGGCAAGGTTGCGGTTGGGTATTATACTGAGGCTCCAGTTGCTAATGAAACGAATTTGTCGAATGGGAAGAGGGTTGTTGTGAGTGCTGAGGATGAATTGAATTATACTGAGATTTTGGCGTACACGATGTTGGATAATTTGAGTGTTGGTGTGAATGATACGAGGTTGCAAGTTTATTGGTATGCTTCTGAGGAGGACGCTATTGCTTTGGGTTATTTGAATGCTAGTAATGTTAGTGAGGATGTTGTTGTAGATGTTGTGGTTAATGAAAGTGTTGTTTCGAATGGAACTGTTGAGGTTGTTGAAAATGTTAGTGTTGTTGAGAATATTACGGAAGTTGTGAACGAGACTGTTGTAGAGAATGAGAGTGTTGTTGAGAATGTTACTGTTGAAGTTAATGAAAGTGTTGAAGAAATTAATGATACTGTTGAGGAGATTAATGAGACTGTTGAAGATGAAGGTAATTTGACTTTGTTGATTAGCGGGAATGTTGTTGGTTTGGGGAATGGTTCTGGTGAGGTTTTAGCGAATGTTAGTAATGAGAGTATTGTTAATGAGACTGTTGTTGAGAACGAGACAGTTATAGAGAATGAGACCGAGGTTGTTGATGAGAGCGTTGATTTGAATTCTAGTTTGGATGCTGAGGTTGCGAGGTTGTTGAACTTGTCTGAAACTCCTGATTTGGAGAATTTGAGTTTGGTTAAGATTGCGGTTGAGTATGTTGCGTATGATTTGGACGAAGATGGTTTTGCTGATTATGTTGAGTGGGTTGTTCCGCATTTATCTGTTCAGACTTACGAGGTTGTGATTAATGAGAA
>JABHLR010000002.1 GCA_018693315.1 archaeon
CCACAAAAATACGTTATTTAAGTCTTGTCGACCACCTACTGGTGACATATCAATTGTAGATATTTTTTGTTTTGTATTCATAGCTTTTTCTAAAAAAAATCTGTCCCCGCGATTGGTCAAAAGGGTGCTACGCTCCCGCCGGGATTTGAACCCGGGTCGCTGCCGTGAAAGGGCAGAATCCTTGGCCACTAGACTACAGGAGCATATGTTTGAATACTGATTTTGATTTTTAAAGGTTGCTACTAGCCTTTATGTTTGAAGAATTCTATTTGTCGGAATCTTTTGAGAACTTTTTCGTAATTTCCTTTTTCAACTAGGACTTTTGTTTTATCTTTGTTCATGAGGCGGAAATCGTATTTGGATGGTGCGCCCTCAATTTTGTCTTTGCCTGGATAATCTTTCCACCTGGTTGCTGACTTTTCTTTGTACTGCATCACCATAATGTTTAATCACGACAATGCTTAAATAGTTTTGCGATATTTAATTTTATGAAGAAGATATTTGTTTTGTTGGTTTTGGTTTTTTGTTTTGGCTTGGTGGCTGCGCATTCTGATTATTATGATGTTGATGAGGGTTATGTTTACAAGGAGAAGATTGTTGAGAGTGAATTTTTTCCGGATGATCATTTGACTGTTTCGCGGACGACTTATGTTGATTATGATAATGATAGGAGGTATCCGACTGAGGATTATAAGTATGGGTACACTTATCGTAAGACTAAGGATTATTTGAATAGTCGGTATCGGAAGAAGACGAAGAAGATTGATTATGAGAGATATGAAAAGAAGGGTCGCGGGAAGTATTATGATAAGTATGATCGGTATGATTATGGGAATAAGGATTATTATTTTAGGTATATTCCTTATCTGAAGACGTATGAGAAAGTTGAGTGTTATCACGAGGCGCCGCGGGGACAGTTGTTTTATTTTAAGTGTTAGTTTGTTATTTCGGAGTTGTACCTATATATTTATAAAGAATTTTTTTGTTGGTTGTGTATGGAAGAAGAAACAGTAACAACTGAAGAAGCTCCTGTAGAAACTACAGAAGCTCCTACGGAAGAAGCTGCTGAGACTCCAGCTGAAGAAGCTCCTGTAGAGGAAGCTGCTCCAGAAGCTGAGGAAGCTGCTCCAGAAGCAGAAGCTCCGGCTGAAGAAGCACCAGCTGAAGAGGCTGAAGAGGCTGAGGCACCTGCTCCAGAAGCAGAAGCACCAGCAGAAGAAGCACCAGCAGAAGCTGCACCTGAAGAAGAATCTACTGAAGCTCCGGCTGCAGAAGAAACTTCCGAAGAAGCGGCTTAAATGTGTTAATCACAAAATTTTTTATTTTTGAAGCCGCCGGGCGATAATAATCGCCGGCCTTTGATTTTTTACCATTTCTTTTTTTACCTGCGATTTTGGTGTAAAAATTTTCTTATGTACACTTGTACGCGTCAAAAAGTTTTACTTTCAAAATCCCTTATTAAAAAAAGAAATGGTTGTTAGTAAGTTTTATATATTTGTTAGGCCCTGTTATATTATGAAAGATCACGCTGTTATGATGATTCGGGATGATACTGGGCGGATTTTGTTTATCCAGAGGTCGATGAAGAAGAGTACTTTGCCTGGTGCGTGGAGTTTTCCGTCTGGGACTGTTGAGGAGGGTGAGGATGTTTTGTTGACGGCTGTTCGTGAGTCTATGGAGGAGCTTGGTGTTGATGTTTCGCCCGAGAGAGTTTTGTCGACTTTGGATTTGGATGAGTTTTCTGTGAGGTTGCATTTTATTTTGTGTTCGCTTGTTAACGGGGAGCCTGTGATTGGTGAGCCTGATGAGATTGATGCGATTGATTGGATGAGTATGGAGGATTTTTTTGAGAAGTTTTCTGATGATAATATTGGGCACGGTTTGATTTGGTTGAGGAAGAATCCTGATGTTTGGGCTGATTTGGGAATCGATAATCTTAAGTAGGGTTGTTTCTATAGTATAATATGGTAAAAGCATGGAGCTGTCGGCATTTCTGATCTAGTAGATCAACCTAGTTTCAACTTTAACAATAAGCTTTTTATATCTTCAAATTCAATTAAATCTAATGACGGTTGTAGTTCAATGGTAGAACGTTCGGTTGTGGTCCGAGAGACGCGAGTTCGATTCTCGCCTTCCGTCTTTTCGCAAAGATTCTTTAATGATGATTTGCTTAGAATAAAATGGTAAAAAGTGGTAATGTGAAGGGGTTTCAGGATTTTGTTGGTGCTGAGGCTTTGAAGCGGGCGAAGATTCGGAAGATTATTTTGAGGCAGTTTGAGCTTTATGGTTTTGAGCCGGCTGAGACTCCGACGATTGAGTTTGAGGAATTTGTGAGGGGTGAGAATAGTGATGACGCTGCTGTGAGTGAGATTTTTAGCTTGGAGGATCGTGGGAAAAGGAAGCTTGCTTTGAAGTATGAGTCGACGTTTCAGCTGAAGAGGGTTGCGAAGAATCAGAAGTTGCCGTATAAGAGGTATGAGATTTGTCGGGTTTTTAGGGATGAGCCGGTTTCTGCGAATAGGTTTCGGGAGTTTACTCAGTGTGATGCGGATATTGTTGGAGCGGGCGCTAAGGATGAGGCTGAAATGTTGAGTTTGGTTAAGAAGATTTTGGATGAGCTTGGAATTGCTTCTGTTATTTATTTTAATAATCGGAAATTGTTGAATGAGATTATGGTTTCGGAGAATGTTGAGGAGCGGAATCGGGATAAGGTTATTCGGGAGCTGGATAAGCTGGATAAGCTTTCTAAGAAAGAAGTTGCGGATAATTTGAAGAAGTTGGGGGCTGAGAAAATTTTGAAGGTTATTGATGGTAAGTTGGATAAGTTTAAGTTTTATGGCGAGATTAAGAATTTGAAAAAGTTGTGTAAGGCTTATGGTGTGAAGTTGGAGTTTTCACCGACGCTGGCTAGGGGATTGTCGTATTATAATGGGACCGTTTTCGAGATTAAAGTTAAGGATTCTAAGGATTCGATTTGCGGCGGTGGGGCTTATTTGGTTGGGGATGTTCAAGCTTTTGGATTTGCGTTTGGGCTTGAGAGATTGAGTGCTTTGTCTAATGTTGATGGAGATGGGACTAAGGTTCAGATTATTTCGATTGATGAGGATGAAGCTGCGATTGATTTGGCTTCTAAACTTAGAGAGAAGGGGACTAGTGTTAATTTGATTTTGGATAAATCGATTGGGAAAGCTTTGGATTATGCGAATGCTAAGGGTGTTGGGAAAGTTGTTTTTGTTGGGAAGGAAGAAGTTAAGAAAGGGAAGTTTAAGGTTAAGGATATGAAGAGTGGTGAGGAGAAGTTTGTTTCTGGGGATAAGATTTAGTTTATCCTCTTCTTTTCCCTATAGGATTTTTTTTATCGTGTTTTACTTTAGAACTTTTTGGTATATGAATTGCGTCTGGATTTGTGGTTTGCCCTCTTGTTCTTGCCATGACCTCTAGGGCACTTCCTGCATCTGCGGGTAATTCTACTTCTGTTTTTTCTGGTTCGACTATTGATTCCATGGATGGACTATATTTATGATCATCACTACTTGGTTCAATATAGATAAGCACTGCCCCAAGCCTATTGTAGACAAACTCATCTCTTCGCGTATTGAACACTGCCTTTTGATAATCCCTATCAACTAGATCTCTTCTTTTGTGGTCGGCAAACATTTTTGCGACATCTGGATGAACTGGGATTGCTCTTGGTAATGGGGTGTCTCTTCCGTCTTTGCCGGTTTTGACCCATTTTTTTGGATCATTTGCTGTTCCTCTGAAAGTATAATCTGCTCCTTCTGGGGTATAAATCATAACCTTATCTTTGTCTGCCATGCCTTTTTTTGTGAATTGTTCTTTATAAGAATTATTGTGTTTCTATGTCTATGTTTTCTGCCTCTATGAAACCTAGTTCTTGTTCGAGTTCTTTGAGTTCGTCGTCGTGGATTTTCATTGTTAGGTGGATATCTTGGAAGTGAATTGGCTGTCTTAGGAAAATTTTTCCATTGTTTGAAAGATGGAGCATTGGGACGAAGCTGCTGAGTTTTTCTTCTTTTGATGGAGCGAGGTGTGTGAATTTCATGTGGGCGTTTCCGTTTTTAATGTGATTGTCTACGATACCGAAGATTGATTTTATTCTGACTTTTAATGGGACGAAGGATCCTTTTGGCATAACTGTTAGTGCAGATTTTTGGGCTTGGCGCCCTTTGATTTCTTTTTTGATTCTTCTGTTTTCTGTGTTGATTGCGTGATCAAGTGCTTTCATTAGTTCTTTTAATGTTACTTTTTTGTGACGTGCCATTGGGGTTCGTGGGGTTAGTGTTGGCAATTCGTTTTCGTCGATGAATATTTTTTCCATTTCATATCGCTTTTCGTCGCGATTGCCGTAGAGTGCGTCGTTTAAATCTTGGATGTAGGAATTGATTAGGATTTCGGATTTTAGTCTTAAGAGGAGTGAGCATGCCAGGAGGACTTTTGATGAGATGAAAAAATCGGCTTCTTCGAGTTGTTGGATTGTTTCGACATATTTGTCTGCTAGTTTTCCGAGGTCGATGTCCCATGGGTCTAGTTGTTCTGTTTTGATTAGGTCGTAAATTATTCCTTGCCAGCCGAGCTCTTCGCCTGATATTAGGTTGAAGAACTGGTCTTGGTTAATTCTGTTATCACCTTCCATTATGTGAGGATGGAGATGTAGTTAATAAGATTTCCTGTGGTGGAGAATAACTTTTCGCGGCCTTAACCTTTTGGTTATCTTGGGTCTTATACGAGATAAGTTACAGGAATATGAACCCCGGGAGGTGCGACGAATCACAAAGATTATTAAAGATTGGGCTAATTGTTATTCTATGAAAAAGGTGATTGACTTCAATAAAGAACCTCTTGGTCTATATACAGAAGAACAGATAAAAAAGAATTTTGACAATCCAAAGATTGCAACAACAAATGTTGGACCAGAAATTGTTAAGGATGGAGAAAGAAAAGTTTTAATGTTGCCATTCAAGAAAGGAAAACATGGTAAAGAAGACAAAGCAAGTTGGATTATGAAACTTGATAAAAGCTATGAGACCATATATTGCCAATACAAAGTAAAATTTGAGAATGGCTTTGATTGGAAATTGGGTGGGAAATTGCCAGGATTTGGCGGAGGAGATAAGCCTGCAGGAGGAAGACATTCTGATAAGGGCTTTACTTCAAGAATCATGTGGAGAGAGAAGGGGACTATGCACCAGTATGTTTATCATCCAAAAGATGAAGCTCATTATGGCACCGGTTTTTGGTGGCATAATATGATGTCTAAGAAAATGGAAAGATTAAAATTCATACCTGGAAAATGGCACACTATAAAAATGAAGATTAAGATGCATAATAATTGGGAAGACCCTGGATATATTGTATGTTGGCTTGATGGAAAATTAGCACTTCGTCAAGATGTCAAGTTAAGGGCAAAAAATTCAAAAGAATATGGTATTGAATTGTTCCTATTTACAGTATTTTTCGGTGGAGCTGAGGAACGTTTTGCACCTGACAAGGATTCCAAGATTTATTTTGATGATTTTATAATTTCTGATAAAGAGATATAATTTTTTAATTAGGGCACCACACCGTTCAGTCGCTTCCCGTTGGAGCTTTCTAAAAATATAATAACTCGTTCGTTGCCTTAACCTCTTTGGGTTATCTTCGGGCTTACACGAATTAGAGTTTCATAACAGCTCATTCGCCCTCCGCAGGAGTAAACCCTGCCACTTTTTCTTTGAAAAAGTTGAGACGTGAACTTTCGAAGAAATTTCACGTTAGGTTTAGAATTTTCGTAGAAAATTATAAACCCTAGGAGCGACAATAAAGCGATATAAATATGTGCCTCATTGTCATCTCCTGGGGAAAAAGAGGTGATAGTATAACTAACCAGTAATACTTTTTAAAGGTTTCGGTTCTGTTGTAATTGGTGAGTGACACCAGTAGAATTACTTTTTAGCTTCTAGTTTGATTTCGACTTCTTTCTTGTCGAATTCTGTGAAGTGGCATCGTCCGCAGTATGATCTGCCTTTTCCTGTGGATAGAAAAATTCCTGGTCCGCATCTTGGGCAGCTTCGTGCTTTCTTTACTATTTTATCGCCTTCAACTGTGTACTTTTTGTATTTTACAGAAGTTGGTTTGTTAACGTGTTTCTTCTTACCTTTGATTTTCGATTTGATTGCCATTATTCTGCTTTCTCCTCTGCTTTAGGTTCTTCTGCTGGAGCTTCTTCTGGTTTAGGTTCTTCAGTTTTTTCTTCAGTTGGAGCTTCTGCTTCTGGAGTTGGTTCTGCAGCTGCTGCTTCTTCTGCTGCCTTTGCTTCTGCTGCGGCTTTTTCTTCTTTTGCCTTAGCTTCTGCTGCAGTTTTTTCTTCAGCTTCCATTTTCTTTTTAACTTTTTGTGGGATTACTTCTACGTGTTTTTTTGCTTCTGCGTTGTTATAAACTACTGCTTCAGCGACGAAAGTTTGTCTTCCGAAATTTGTGTTGATTTTTTTTACTATTGTTAATCCTGCGTCTTTCCCGATTGCTTCTTTTACTTCATCGTAAGTTGGCGTAGTTGGATTTTTAATTTCTATTGTAATTTCTTCTCTTTCTAGGAATGGATTTTTTGTTTGGGTGATTATTTTGCTTTCCATTTTATTTTGATTTGATTGCGAATTCGCCGTCGCTATTTATTTTCATGTTTTCAGCCATTTCGGATTTCTCTGAGTCGAAAATGTGAATTCGCCCTTTGAATGATTCGCTTGCTGGAGTTTCTCCGCAGTTTGGGCATTTGTCGCCGAAGTAGATTGTTCTACAATTTAAACAGGATTTTTCTTTAGCTGCCATTATTTCTTTGCTACCTTTTTAGCTGCTTTAGCTTCGAGAGCTGCGGATTGCTCGGCTTGTTTTGCGTTTTTAATTTTTTCTTCTTTTACCCAGTCTAGTTTTCCTAAACCTGGTTGCCTCATTGTTAGACCGATTTTTGGTTCTTCGCCTTTATATGAGATTGCTACTATTCGTGCTACGCATTTGTCGCCTTGTGTCAAGATTTTCTTTCCGTCTTTTCCTGTTAGAACTCCAGTGTCTGAATATGAAACGAAGTCGTCCATTGTTTGCGATATGTGGATCATTCCTCTGATCGGGCCCATGGAAATGAAAGCTCCGAAGTTTGTGATTTCTTCTATTGTTCCGTAGATTAATTCTTGTAATTCTGGTTTGAATACAATTAGTTTGAAAGTTGATTCGTAGTAAGCTGCGCCGTCGCCTGGGATAATGATACCTTCTTTGACTTCCATGACGTCGAGAACTGATACTACTGTTCCTATATCCTTGTCTTGGAAACCTGAGTAGGACTCTTCCAACTGTGCTCGGACAGCCGCGTCAGTATCCATGCCAAACTTGTTTGGCTCTACTCTTACATGATCAGTTACTAGAACTTCATAGAACATATCTTACTGAGAAAAATTTGCTTTAAAAACCTTATGCTTAGATTAATTCGAGGTTGTTTTTGCCGCGAATTGTGAGGATTTTGTTATTTACTCGGGATTTTAGGTTTCTGTCGAGTGTTGCTAGAACGATGTCTGTGCCTAGGATGTAATTTACGATTTTGATGTCGACGTTTGGGTTTCTTTCTGGGAGCTGAATTACTTCTGGTTTTATTGCTTCTATAATTTCGAAGGCTAATCTTGCGGCATGTCTATTTATTCTTTTCATTCCGTGTCTATCTTTTAGTGCGCCGAGTTCGTTGAGGACATCTTGTGGGACTATCCATTCTATTTCTTTGTCGATGACTTGCTCGGCTATGTTTGGGAAGTCGATTTTTTGTTTCGCGCATGTTAGGACGAAGTTTGTGTCGAGTAGGATTTTCATAATGTTGTTAGTTTGACAAGATTTATATAAGTTAGCTTCTTGAGTTGAATATGAAAGAGGTTGGTAATGTTCTTCGGATACTGAAAGAGACGAAGCGACTTGTTGAGGAGGATAATTCGCATGCGTTGAAGGCTTTGTCGAATCAGACGATTCATTCTGCTATGGTTGCGCAGGATGGGGATAATATTGTTGTTGCGGTTTTGGTTTATTCTTTGGGGAAGGTTTTGGAGCGTGGGCATTATCGTGAGCTTGAGGGTTGGGCTGAGTTTTATGATGTTGTGAATAAGAATTTGAATTTGGCGATTAAGGCTCTTGAAAAAAATAATGTTGATAATGTGCGTGTTTATTTGGGGAGAATTAGAAATTCTTTGAATAAGTTTGATGGATATTTGGGTGAGTATATTAAGGATGTTTTTAAGAAGGCCGAGGTTAATAAGGCGTTTAAGATGTATGAGCATGGTTTGTCGACGGAGGCTACGGCGAATTTGTTGGGAGTGAGTCTTTGGGATTTGTCTTCGTATATTGGGCAGTCGCATATTGGTGATGCTCATGTTGCGATTACGATGCCAGTTGCTGAGAGGGTGAAAATTGCGGAGGGGATTTTTGAAGAATGAAATACCTAATTTTTGATGCGGGGCCGATAATTTCTTTGACGATGAATGGGATGTTGCCGATTATTGAGAAGTTGAAAAGCGTTTTCCTGGGTGAGTTTATTTTGACGCCGCAGGTTAAGAAAGAGGTTGTTGATAAGCCGATGAAGATTAAGAAATTTAAGTTGGAGGCTGTGAGGGTTCGGGATATGATTGAGCGCGGTGTGTTTAAGATGTCGTCTGATGTTATTCCTGATGATAGGTTGAATAATGAGACGAAGCGGATTTTGAAAACTGTGAATGGGGTTTTGAGGACGACGGCGACTGGGGAGAAGATGAAGATTATTCAGGATGGTGAGGCTGCGTGTATGGCGTTTGCGAAATTGTGTAAGTGTGATAATGTGATTGTGATTGATGAGAGGACTGCGAGGATGTTGGTTGAGGCGCCGCATGATTTGGAGAAGTTGATGGAGAAGAAATTGCATACGCCGTTGGATGCTGAGTTGAGTTTGTTGGATGGGTTTAAGGGGATTAAGTTTATTCGGTCGGCTGAGCTTTTGTTTGTTGCTTTTAAGAAGGGTTTGATTCCGATTAAGAAGAGTGCGGATTTGTTGGATGGGTTGCTTTATGGTGTGAAGTTTAAGGGTTGTGCGATTAGTTCTGGTGAGATTGAAGAAATGAAAAAACTAATTTAAGTGTCAATTTCTTGATAAAATTCTCCTTATGTATAAACATACACTGCGTCGAATTTTATGCTTCGAAATTGCCTGCTTAAATTAATTTTTTGAAGTTGGTTTAAATTAAATGGGCGCAGGAGGAATTTTTTATTCGCAATTTGCATTTCGTAAAATATTAATTAATTAATTTTACTCAAAGCGAATTGCTCACCCCCACCGAGGTATGCGTTAAATGGGCGCAGGAGGAATTTAACCCCCACCTCCCGGGCTGGAGCCGGGTAGACTAACATTATCCGATGCACCCAATAAAGAAGATAGAGTCTTTCCGTTTTTAAAGTTAAGTACTTTCTTTTCCCAATACTTTTATAAATAAGTTTATCTTAACTTTAGCATGGTGAAAAAGGTGGTGAAGAAGACTGTCACTGAAACTATCAATGATGATGGTTCCAGGAAGACTGTTGTTAAGGAGCATGCGCCGAAGGAAGTTGTGAAGAAGAAGCCTGCTGTGAAAAAAAAGAAGATGACGGCGAGGGAGCGGGAAGAGTTATTGATTGAGAATTTTGTTGGGCTTCAGCATGCTATGACGAATATGTCGATTAAGTTTGGTTCTTTGTCTGATAATATTAGTAAGTTGTTGCAGGTTTTTGAGGAGTCGGCGAAGAATTTTGTTTCTGGTGGAAAGAGTGATGATAGGGATATGTTGAAGAAGATTGATTCATTGTTGAACCAAAATAAGACGATTGCTAAGGGTTTGGTTTTGATGGAGGGGAAGTTGAGGGGGAGATCTGAGGAGCCGAAGGCGATACCACCTAGGGTGGAAATGAAGCCTAGGACGGAAGCACCTCAAATGAGACCCAGGCCACTTCCAAGCGCATGAGTTCTGTAGATGTTTCTATGATAGCCGCTGATCCATTTATTAGTAAATTTGTTTTTGCGATTATCCAAAATATTCGTGCCAAGAATTTTGATTATGATGACCGGCATGTGATTCACGCTGACATGGTTCCGAGAGCTTCTGAGAGGGTCATACATGCTTCGCTTGGGGAAAAGATCACTAGAAGGGTTCCTGCTATGGCTCCTGCTGTTCGGAAGAGAGATATGAGTGCTTTGGTCGCTCCGATTGCTAGGCCGAGGATGAGAGCGCCGATTCAGCAAGTTGCTCCCCCTGTTCAGGCTCAGACGATGGCTCCACCTATTCAGCAAGCTGCCCCAATTGTTCCGCAGGGTATGCCGCCTGGGTTGACTCAGGATTATGGGAAGATTACTCCTTTGTTGAATGATCCTTCGATTTCTACGATTGAGTGTCAGGGTCCAGGAAAGCCGGTGATGATTATTCGGGCTGGGCAGAAGCAGGTGACGAAGATTGTTTTGAGCGGGAAAGATATTAAGGAAGTTTTGGATAAGGTTTCGGATGCTGCGCATATTCCTTTGCTTGAGGGTGTGTTTCGTGCGGCTGTTGATAATTTTTCTATTAATGCTGTGATTTCTGAGATGATTGGTTCGCGGTTTGTGATTAAGAAGCAGACGGCTTATGCAATGCTGGAGCGGTAGGCTTAAAAGATATAATTTGATTATTTATTTATGGAAGATAAGATTACGCCCGAGAAGCTTGAGAAATATTTTGATTTGACTAGTCGGGCTTTGGCTGAGGTTAAAGAGAATATAATTTCTGGAAGAGAGGTTGATGCTAAAGAGATTGTTGATATGGTTTCTAATTATTTGTCAGATGCTAAGCACTTTGAGGGTAAGGGGGATTTTATTAATGCTTTTGCGGCTTTGAATTATGCGCATGGGTGGTTAGATTCTGGGGTTCGATTGAAGGTTTTTGATGTTACGGACGATAAGTTATTTACAGTCTGTTGATACTGATAGAACTCTTTTTAGAAAGTTTACATAGAGTTCTTGTGGAACTTCCTCTGGGCTTTTTCCCTTAAATTCTGGAACTAGTCTAGAAAGCTCCTTCCATCCTTTTGTGCCTCCGTCGTTTGCTAGTTTTTCTAATACTGCTTGTGGACCTGCGCCGTTTCCTTGATATTCTAAAGAATAATGCTCTCCTCTGTATTCGAACGTAACTTTCCCATCTTTTGCTTCGGCCAAGAAATTAAAGCCATGTAGTCCTCCGAACGTATTGAATTCTTCCGCTGTTCTTTGGGCGTAGCGCTCTGAATCTTGTTGGGCTTGACTCATATAATTATAGGTTTTTGAAGTTAATAATATTTACTATACCAGAATGTATATAAATTGGGTTTGTCTTTTTGGGTTATGGAAAAAACTTGGGTGATAAGTTTGGGTGGTTCGCGGATTGTGCCGGATGATGTTGACGATAAGTTTCTTGCGAGGTTTAAGAAATTGATTGATGCGCATCGTGGTGTGAGATTTGTGGTTGTGACTGGTGGAGGTTCTACGGCGAGAAGATATATGTCGGCCTTGAGGAAATTGGGCAAGAAGACGCAGACTCAGTCGAGGGAAGGGATCGCGGTTACGAGATTACATGCTGGATTTATGGCGAGGTTTTTTGGGAAGTCGGCTAATAGTAGTGTGCCGTTGAATATGAAGGAAGTTAAAAATTCGCTTGGGAAAAATCGTGTTGTGTTTTGTGGGGCGTTGAGATATGGGACGAAGCTTACGACTGATGGTGTGGCGGCGAGGGTTGCTGGATATTTGAAGAGTCCGTTTATTAATTTGACTAATGTGAAGGGGTTGTATAGTGCGAATCCGGCGACTCATAAGAATGCGAAGTTTATTGGGAAGATTGGTTGGAAGAAGTTTTATGATATTGCGAAGGGAATTAAGTTTGCGGCTGGGCAGCATTTTGTTTTGGATCAGTCGGCGGCGAATGTGATTATGAAGAAGAAGATTGTGACTTATATTGTTGGGTCGCTTTCTGCGATTGATAATATTCTTAAGGGGAAGAAGTTTGTTGGGACGAGGATTGGGGGATGAAACTGAAAAAAATTAAATCTAAGGCTGGGATTGTTGATGGTTGTGATGGGTATTTGATTGATGCTGATGAGAAAGTTGCTCGGGCTATTGTTGCGTCGCTTAAGGATAAGAAATTTGGTGGGGTTGTTGCTGTGCTTGGTCGGAGTGGTGGATTTAACAGGAGAGTTGTTGAGAGTTTGAAGATTGATTGTTTGGTTTCTCCTGAGTCGGGGGATAGGAAGGATAGTTTGAAGCAGAGGGATTCGGGTTTGAATCATGTTGTTGCTAAGGCTGCTAAGGCTAAGGGTATTGAGGTTGTTATTGATTTTGATTCTTTGGTTGAGATGAAAGGTAAAGAGAAGGCTTTGGGGTTGGCGAGAATTATGCAGAATGTTAAGATTTGTCGGCGGGCTAAGTGTGGGATTAAGATTTGGGGAAGTGTCGATGAAAAGGCTTTGAGGAGTTTTGGGTTTAGTGTTGGAATGTCGAGTGTTGAGGTTAGGAAGGCTGTTGCTGCGGAGATTTTATAAAGAGTTTTGTCTTAGGTTTTTTGATGGTGAGTATTACTGGTTATGCTGTGGATGTTGTGAGTGGGATTGGGAATCATATCGCGAAATTGCCGGCGAGTGAGGCGATTATTTTTGATATTGCTGTGATCTTGATTGTTGCTGCGATACTTGCTTTTATTGCTAAGTTTTTGAGGCAGCCCTTAATTCCTGCTTATGTTTTAACTGGTTTGATTATTGGTCCGCTTGTTTTCGGATTTGTTAGGAATTTGGATTTGATTTATGCGTTCTCTGAGATTGGAATTGCTTTCCTGTTGTTTACGGCGGGGCTTGAGATTTCGTTTAAGAAGATTAAGGAGGCTGGGCTGAAGAAGATTGTTTTGATTGGGTTGTTGCAGGTTGGTGTGATTTTTGCGTCTGTGTTTTTTCTTGCTGACTTTATGGGGTTGACTAGTTTGCAGGCTGCTTATATTGGTATTATTTTGGCGTTTGGTTCTACGATGGTTGATATTAAATTGTTGGCTGATCGTGGTGAGTTGGTGACTTTACATGGGCGTTTGGTTTTGGGTATTTTGTTGTTTCAGGATTTGATTGCTATTATTGCGATTGTTGTTTTTACTTCTGGTAATTTTGCTGTTGGTCCTCTGTTTATTGCTTTTGCTAAGCTTGCGACGATTTTGATTGTGGCGATAGTTTTGCAGAAATATGTTTTGAATAAGTTGTTTAGGTTTGCTGCTAGATCTAATGAGTTGTTATTTTTGTCGTCGCTGGCTGTGCTTTTCTTCTTTATTATTTTGACCTATGTTTCTGAGTTGTCGATTGTGATTGGTGCTTTTATTGCTGGGGTTTCTTTGGCTAATTCGCCGTTTAAGATGGAGTTGGAATCTCGTGTTGCTCCGCTGAGGGATTTCTTTGCTATTTTGTTTTTTGTCGCTCTGGGTATGCAAATTGTGTTTAGTGGGATTGGTGAGAGGATGGTTTTGTTGTGGGTGCTTTTGGCTGGTGCTTTTTTGATTAAGCCGATTATTACTTTGATTCTTTTGAGGGTTACTTGTTATCGTTCTCGGACTAGTTTCTTTACTGCGATTTCGCTTGCTCAGCTTTCTGAGTTCTCTTTGATTATTGGTGCGATTGGTGTTTCGATGGGTGCTTTGGATGTTTCGATTTTTTCGACTGTGATTTTGGCGACGATTATTACGATGTCTGTTACTCCTTACTTTATTAATTTGAAGGATGGGTTGTATCGGGTTTTTAAGTATCCTGTTAGGATGTTGCGGTTTTTGCCGATGAGAGATGATTTGAAATATGAGCGTGGGGACGATAAGGATGTTTTGTTGATTGGGTCGCATAGGATGGGTGGAGCTTTGATGGAGGAGTTGCTGGGTAAGAAAGATAAGTTGTTGGTTGTTGATTATAATCCTGAGGTGATTGGGATTTTGAAGAAGAAGAAGGTTTCTTGTATTTATGGTGATGTTACTAGCCCTGAACTCCTGGACAAGATTAATCTTAAGAAATTGAGGTTGGTAATTTCGACTATTCCTGATTATGGTGAGACTCTGCATTTGTTGAAGAAAATTAAGAGGGTTGCGCCGAAGGTTAAGGTTGTTGTGACGGGGTCGAGGATTAGTGAGGCTTTGAGATTGTATAAGGCTGGGGCTGATTTTGTTGTGACGCCGAAGATTATTGCTGGCCAGGAGTTGGCTGAAGTTATACACGGCAGTAAGATGGATCTGAAGAAGGAGAAGAGGAAGCATTTGAAGCATTTGAGTGAGATACATAAGTTGCTTTACTAAACCTTAAAAATGCGTTAATCTATGGAGCTATATGGAAGATAAATTGATTATTGAGTCGTTGTCGCCGATGGAGCGGAGCGTTTTGCCGAAGTTGAGTGGAGATTTTTTGAGTATTGAGGATGTTTCTGAGAACGCTGATTTGGATAAAACTACTGCCCTGAGAGCTGTTGGGTTTTTGAAGAATAAGGAGCTGGTTGAAGTTGAGAGCGCTGAGAAGAAAGTTGTGATTCTTGGGATTTTGGGTGTTAATTACTTGAAGAAGGAGTTGCCTGAGCGGGTTTTGTTGAATAAGTTGTCGGAGAAGAAATCTATTTTGATTGGGGAGATTCGAAATGTTTGTGGGTTGAATGAGAATGAGGCGAAGATTGCGTTGGGGACTTTGAAGAAGAAGGCGCTGATTGGTATTGATGGCGGGAAGTTAGTTTTGAATGCGAAGTCGAGTGAGGTTTCTAGCAAGATGGTCGAGGAGTTGTTTCTTGAGAAGTTGCCGATGGAGGTTGGGGAGGTTAAGGACTTGGATGCTTTGGCTTTTGAGAATTTGAAGAAGCGAAAGGATATTGTCGAGGTTGAGGAGCAGAAGTCTATGAGTGTTAAGTTGACTGGGTTGGGGGTGAAGATTTCTAAGATGAATTTGGATGATAATTTGCTGGAGGCTTTGACGCCGAAGATTTTGAAGCAGAACGCGTGGAAGGGAAAGAAGTTTAGGCGGTATGATTTGTCGTCGCCAGTTCCGAGGATTTATGGGGGGAAGAGGCATTTTACGAATCAAGCTAAGGATCATGCGAAATCGATTTGGTTGGAGATGGGTTTTAAGGAGATGAGTGGGAATTTGGTCGAGACTGGGTTTTGGGTTTTTGATGCTTTGTTTACGGCTCAGGATCATCCGGTTCGGGAGATGCAGGATACGTTTTATTTAAAGGACATGAAGGGTGAGCTGCCGGCTAAAGATATTGTTAGCGGGGTTAAGAAGGCTCATGAGGGTGGAATTGATGGGTCTAAGGGTTGGCAGTATAAATGGGAGGAGGAGAAGGCAAAGAAGGTTTTGCTTAGGACGCATACTACTAATTTGTCGGCTAGGAAGTTGAAAGAGATTGCGGATACTAAAGAATTTCCTGCTAAGTACTTTTCAATTGGAAAATGTTTTAGGAATGAGACTGTGGATTGGTCGCATGGTTTTGAGTTTAATCAGACTGAAGGGATTGTGGTTGATGAGAATGCTAATTTTAGGCAGTTGATTGGATATTTGACTCAGTTCTTTAATAAGATGGGATTTGATAAGCTTAGAATTAGGCCTGCTTATTTTGCGTATACCGAGCCGTCGTTGGAGATGGATTACTTTCATCCTGTGCATAAGAAGTGGGTTGAGCTCGGGGCGGCGGGGATGTTTAGGCCTGAGGTTACGATTCCTATGTTTGGGAAGCATGTTCCTGTGTTGGCTTGGGGTCCTGGATTTGATAGAATTATGACTCAGTTTTTTGAGATTAATGATTTGAGGGAATTGTATAAGAATGATATTAGTAAATTACGGGAGACTAAGGTTTGGAGATAAGATGACTATATTAACAGTTGATAGGAAAGAGTTTGAGAAGAAGGCTGGGAAGGTTACTAAGGAGCTTGAAGATAAGATTACGATGATGGGGACGCCGATTGAGGAAGTTAGTGATGCTGAGGTTAGTGTTGAGGTTTTTCCTAATAGGCCTGATTTGTTGTCGATGGGGAATTTTGCTAGGGCTGTGAATCAATTTAACGGGAAAGGAAAGGTTGCTAGTTTTAAGATTAATAAGCCAGAGAGTGATTTTGTTGTGACGATTGATAAGAGTGTTAAATCGGTTAGGCCTCATACGGTTTGTGCAATTGTTAAGGGATTGAAGTTTGATGACGCTAAGATTAAAGAGATTGTTGATATTCAGGAGAAGTTGCATAATTCGCTTGGGCGGAAGAGGAAGAAGTTGGCGATTGGGATTTACCCGCTTGATAAGATTAAGTTGCCGATTAGGTTTATTGGACGGAAGCCTGAGGATATTAAATTCTTGCCGTTGGAGGCTAAGGCTGAGATGACAGGTAGGCAGATTTTGAGAGGTCACCCCGCTGGTCGTGAGTATGCTGATTTGTTGAAAGACATGGAAGTGTTTCCGATTTTTGTTGACGCTAATGATGAGATTCTTTCGATGCCGCCGATTATTAATTCTGAGAAAACTGGCAGGATTGATGAATCTACTAAGGAAATTTTTATTGAGTGCTCTGGGTATAATTTGGTTTATTTGAAGAAGTGTTTGAATATTATTGTTGCGGCTTTGGATTCTATGGGCGGAAAGGTTTATGCTATGGATGTTAAGGATTCCAAGGACAAGGATTTTGTGTCGCCTGATATGAGCGCTGAGGAGTTGAGTTTTAAGATCGAGGATATTGAGAAGACGCTTGGGATTTCATTGAAGGAGAAGGATGTTGTTGGTTATTTGGCTAGGATGGGGATTGGTTATGATGTTAAGAAAAAGGTTGCTTTAATTCCTGCTTATCGTGCTGATATTTTGCATTGGGTTGATTTGGCTGAGGAGGTTGCGATTGCTTATGGTTATGATAAGTTTGTGCCTGAGATTCCTGAGATTTCTACGATTGCCGAGGAGAATCCTGTTGATAAATTAAAAAGGACGATTGGAAATGTTTTGGCTGGTGTTGGGTTACTGGAGACTTCTAGTTATCATTTGACGACTAAGAAGAATGTGAAGAGAATGCATTATGAGTTTAATGATTTTATTGAGGTTGAGGATTCGAAGACTGAGCGGGATGTTTTGAGGATTGATTTGTTGACGAATCTTTTACAAATAGCTTCGGAGAATAGTGATGCTTCCTACCCGCAGAAAGTTTTTGAGATGGGGACGGTCTTTGCTCGGGATGAGAATAGCTCAACAGGTGTTTTTGAAAAAGAGAGATTAGCGATTGCTTTAGCTGATGAGAATATTAGGTTTACGGAGATGAAACAGATCTTGGATTATTTGTTTAAAATGTTGGACGTTGAGTACTCGATTGAGGCAGTGGATAATTCGAATTATATTATTGGTAGGTGCGGAAAGATTGTTGTTAAGGGGAAAGAAGTTGGGCTTGTTGGTGAGATTGCGCCTAGGGTTTTAAAGAATTGGAAGATTAAGATGCCTGTTGTTGCGTGTGAGATGGGGCTTGGGTTTTTGATGGAAGAATAATTGCGAATATGTTAGTTTTAAGAATTTGTGTATGTTGTATCTTTTAAGGAGTAACATGTAGTAACCTTTATAAGTTAAATAATTTCTAATAAGATATGGAAGGGAATTATCTTGAGGCAGAGAAATTGCTGCGAAAATCTATTGAAGCTAATGGGGATGTTAGTTGGGCAGCTGTTGACAATAAGAAAATGGGGAAAGCTTATGGAAAGCTGGTTGATATCTTCGGGAATGAATTGAGCTCTGGAAATAGACAGGAAATAGTTCAAACAATGATAAGGAATTCTGGGTATTCTGAGACTGCAGAAAGTCCTGAAACAATCTTCACGACAGCGGTGGATGGTGAAAATCAATATGATGTGGCTGCATGTGTTTATTTACCCGGAGCGGATCTTCCAGTATTTGTTCATGAAGGAACTCACTTTTTAGCTCATTACGGTCCGAAGGCAGAAAGAATAATTCAAAAAGATATACCTCTTGCAAATGTCTTGGAGTATTTTTTCAGGTTAAGACAAGATCCTTCTCGCTTGGAAGAAATTACTGGAGGAGTAGATTTAAAGACGCTAAGAAGTGTTGCGGCTAATCCATTTTTAGATGACTCGGTAGAACATTCTAATGGGGAAACTAGGGAGGCAATTATAACTGCGGTGAATGCTTATGCTGAATCTGAGCGGCATGGGGAGCAAGCGGGAATTGCTTATATAAGAAATTTGATGGTGGAATCAAATGCCTAGGTTTGAGAAAGCAAGAGATGGGATTGAGTATGTGGTTAGGATTCCTGGAGAAATAACTGTAGATGATCCCGTTGGAGCACATATTCTAAAGAGGGTAGATGCAAATCCTAATATCAGGACAAGGTTTGGTGCGAAACAGGTAAGATATGATAAGCTCCTAGAAGACTTTGAGAATAGTGATCTGCCCAAAGAATACTATGATGCTTTAATGAATAGAATGGGTCATATAACAAAACCTCTTGCGCAAATAAGAGATGAAAGAGTCTTTAGAGGAAATGCGTCAAAAAATGGCCCTCTTTTAAAACAGCTTTTTGGCGAAGAGGACAAACTGTCCGCAGAACAGATTAAGGAATTGACATATAGACTTGGTGATTTTGGTGGCTTTAAGGGGTATGTCAAGGATTATATTTCGCAGAGATTATCTGACTTGCCAAATGAATTTTCTGAATATAAAGAAGAAATAAGGGCTTCGAGTCAGTCGGGAAATATGAAAGGCTTAGTAACTGCGCTGACTAATTTGAGAAGAGTGGTGGACTTTCATGTAGATTATGGACACGGAACTTTTCTTAAATGGCATACCAATAGAGATCTTATGGCAAAATATAGCGAGGCAAACAAGAATGGAAGTATATTTGAATTCTTAGATGTTGCTCGAGAAGTTGTAGGGAAACATAATAAAGCTAAGTCTTAATCTTTTGAAATGATTAGCCGAAGTAACTTCGTTTTTTTGATATGTCATCAGTTTCGAAATTTGTTTCTAGGTTTTCGATGAGCTTCATTATTGTCGGCTTGAACTCTTGCCAGATTATGAAGGCTTCGTTGATGAATTTTGCTTCTTCTTTCTCGTTGTAGATTGTGTCGAGTTTCATTATTTCGATTTGGGTTCGTGATAGGGCCTTGTAGATTTTCTTTATTGTTTCTTTGTCTGTTTCGGACATATTTCTGATAATTGAAAATACGAACATTGGGGGTGAACTTGGGTTAATTAGAGTTTCAAAAAGATGGAGATATGCTGCGATCTTTTCATTGATTGTTCTACGAATTTCCCGGACTAAGAACATTGATTCTTTATCTTGGATCTTCTCGATGTCAAAATCTTCGGCTATTTTTTGGAATTCAGGCAAACTATGTTTTTGTGCTAGTTCGTTATATACTGCTTCGAAGTCGAAGTCGTCTTTTTCCATAAAGTAGTTGCGAGGGGAGTGTTTATAAATTTAAGTGGGGAAGAGTTTATGTTGCCGCAGTAGCTCAGTTTTGATAGAGCGCGTCATTGGTAAAGTAAGTTCGAAGAACTTTCATGTTTTGAATTTAAAAATCCAAAAATGACGAGGTCACGGGTTTGATCCCCGTCTGTGGCTTATCTTCTGGGCTGATCTGTGTCTGTATTGTTTACTTTAATTGCATTTCCGACTAGTCCTACTGTGTCGGATCCTATGTCCCAGAGGCTTGATGCTGTTTGACCGATCCATCCGAAGTAGATGTAGACTGCGTTGACGACTCCTCGTGGTGATGTTAGATCGACTTGGCTTGATGTGAATATGTTTATCATTGAGAAGTATATTAGGGCTCCGATTAGAACTATGATTACGACTTTCATTTTTCGGGAATGGTGCTCCATTTTTAGATACCAGAGGCCGGCTAGAACGAATACTGCTACTATCACCCATTGGACTATCATGTTATGTTAAAGGGATTGTGTTATAAAAAGTTATCTTTTTATAGTTGAAAATGTTTGGTTAATTATGAAGAAGAGGCTTAAGGTTTATTTATTTAGACATGGGAAGACGACGTTTAATCGTGATGGGCGCTTCACGGGGCAGTCAGAAGCTAGGTTGACGGCGGAGGGTCGGAAGCATGCGAATATTATTGCTAAGAAATTGAGGGGTAAGAAGTTTGAGGTTGCGATTCGTACTCATTTGTCTAGGTCAAAGGATACATTGAGGCCTGTTTTGGAGTTTCATCCTGAGTGTAAGATTATTTTGGAGGATGATAGGATGATTGAGAGGAGTTATGGTGATCTTGAGGGGACGACACATGAGCAGTTTATTGATAGAATTGGTGAGCGGAGTTATGATTTGAGGGTTCATGGGGATGCGATTGAGAATCTTGAGCCGAAGTTGAGGGATAAGGTTGAGGAGTTTTTGGGGAAGGAGGAGTATAAGGCGATTCATAGAGGGTATAAGGTTGCGGCTCCGGGTGGCGAGTCTTTTAGGGATGTTGAGAAAAGGGTTAAGAAGTTTATTAAGTGGCTGAAGAAATATATGAGAAAGAATAAGGTTAATGTTGCGATTTCGGCGCATGGGAATTCTATTCGGTTGTTTCGTAAGATAATGGAGAGGGCCCCGAAGAAAGAGGTTGTTAGTTGGTTCATTCCTTATGATAAGGTTTTTGAGTATTCGATTTAGAAATTATTCTTCGTTTTCATCTGCTTCGTCTGCTTCTGATGCCATCCATGCCCACCATGGTCTTTTGACTTCTATCTCTTCTCCGGTCTCTGCGTCAATTCTTGTTAGAACATCTTCGTGATTTTTGATGAAACCAAAAATTCTGAAAGTCTTTCTTGCTCTGGCTTCGTAGACTGCTTGAGTTCTATTTCCTTCGCCGACTTCTTTGAGTTCGATTGTGCAGTTTCTTGTTTCGTTGCAATTTTTTAATCTTAATCTTTTAAGTGCTTTTTCTGAAGCTGTGTCTGGCATTATTTTTATTAGGGCGTTTCTTCCGTTGCTTAGTCTTACTCTTAGTTCGCTTGCGTTGCTTCCATTAGTTAGATTCAATCTTGTTCTGATTCTGGCCTTTTGTGCTCGAAGCTCTATGATTTCAGAATTTATTTTTCTTAAAATTAGTCTTCTTTCGTCTAGTAATATTTCTTCACCAGCTTGCATTCTTTCCCTTATACCTGCCATGGCTTCTACCTGCAGAGCTCTTCTTTCTTGTGTGCCATTCTGTGCCGCGACTACGCCTAGCATTGCAATTAGGAATGTCGTTAAAAGTAAAACTGTTATCACCTTTTTCATAAGATTAATAAGCTGATTTGATATAAAAAGTTATGGTTTATCGAATAGGAAAGTTGAAATTGAAGAATCGGTTTTTGTTGGCGCCGATGCTGGAGCCGAATGATGTTGCGTTTAGGTTGTTGTGCAAGAAGGCTGGATGTGGCTTGACTTATTGTGGGATGACTTCTCCTTTGTCTAGACAGAAGATGTTCTTGGATGATAAGCCTGCGGTTCAGTTGTTTGGGAATTCGGCAAAGGGAATTGCGAGCTTTATTAAGAAATATGATTCAAAGGTTTCGCTTTGGGATTTTAATTTGGGGTGTCCGTCGAAGTTGTCGAAGAAGATGGGACATGGGGCATATCTATGTATTGATGCATTCGCACCCAAGGGTGTACCTCCTGCCCAGAAGGCATCCGCTGGCGCGGACAAGGGAGGCAATATTGAGACGATTGAGAAAATTTTGAAAGTGATGTGTGGGGCTACTAAGAAACCTGTGACGATTAAGTTGAGGAAGTCTGGGAAGGCTATTGAGATTGCTAAGATGGCTGAGAAATATGTTGATGCGATTGGGATTCATGCTCGGACTGCTTCACAAGGTTATTCTGGTGATGTTGATTATGATTTTGCTTTGAGGCTGAAGAAGGCCGTTTCGGTTCCTGTTATTTATTCTGGGAACGTTAATGAGAAGAATGTTAAGAAAATTTTGAAGGATTTTGATTTTGTATTTGTTGGGCGAGAAGCGATTGGGGATCCTGGGATTTTTGCTCGATTGAATGGTAAGAAATCTAAAATCGGATTTAGGGGTTATTTGAAGTTGGCGAAAAAGTATAAATTGTTTTTTAGGCAGATCAAATATCAGGCGATGAATTTTACGAAGGGTGTTGTTGGGGCGAAGAAATTGAGGTTGGGTTTGATTGGAGCGAAGAGTATTGGGGATGTCGAGAGGGTAGTTTTAAATAATAAGTTAGGTTGAGGTTTTTATGATTTGGAAAATAATTGCGGTGATGCTGGTTGTGCTTTTGGTTTTGTTTTCTGCTTCTTATGTTTACCAATATATGCCTCATGATGCCGTTGAGTTGAGGCAGGGGAATACTGTGCCCGAGTCTATTGTTATGGTTGAGTATGGCGCGGTTCCTGTGTTTGCTGAGAACTTGAGGTTTAATCACAATGATATTTCTTATTTTATTGAGAATGACTGTAATGGTGTTCGGAGTGCCGCGATGCGTGAGGCGTTTAATATTTTTGAACAGAGGATGAAAATTGTTTCGTTTTATGAGGTTAGTGGCGGTGCTGATATTGATGTTGGGTGTTCTGATGATTATATTGAGGTTGGGGAAAGGTTGTTCGCTGCCGGAGAGGGCGGCCCTTCTAGAATAATTAACACTAGCGTTTTTAAGACGATCGAGAAAGGGAAAATTATTTTGTATGATGAGCCAAGGTGTGTAACTCCGAATGTTGAGATTCATGAGCTTGGGCATGTTTTTGGGTTTGATCATTCGCCTAATCCTGGAAATATAATGTATAATGTTTCGCGATGCGACCAGCATATTAGTGAGGATATGGTTGATTTGATTTCTGAGCTTTATTCGATTGAACCTTTGGCGGATGCTTCGATAAGTGATGTTGAGGCTGTGACTCGTGGGCGATATTTGGATTTTAATATTACTGTTTTGAATGAGGGGTTGCTCGATATTGATGCTATGAATTTAACGATTTTTGTTGATGGCGAGGAGGCTCAGATTATGGATCTTGGTAAAATTGGGATTGGTTATGGTAGGACGCTGAAGGCTACAAATGTTATGATGGATTCTAGGGGTTCTGATAAAATTGATTTTGTTCTTGATAGCGAAAAGGCTGTTCGGGAATTGAATGAAGGAAATAATGTCGTTGAAATGACTGTTGGTTCTTGATAAAACTTAAAAACCTGTCGTGGGTGGAATTTTAATGGAAAGAGATGAGTTGGAATATTTGGAGATTTTGAAAGGGTTGATGGAATTGCCGTTTCAGGTTGGCAAAAATTTGTTGATTGATTTTTTGAGTGGGAACTTGAAGAATAAGTCTGTGATTAAGAATCAGTTGGATGTGTTAAATGGGTTTGGGAGTTTGAATTGGGATTCTGGTAGGATTTCGAATGAGATCGATAAGTTGATTGTGAGTGGAATGATTGAGATGGTTCAGAGTGATTATAATCGTTTTGTGAAAGTTTTGGGTTTGTCGATTAAAGGTCGGAATGAGATTACGAATCCTACTTTGCCTGATAAAAAATTGGCGAAAAGAGCTGAGTTTAAGGAGACTGAAATTAGCGATGAGGATAGGGCTCTGTTTGAAGAGCATGGACAGTTTTTGAAAAGATTTAATGATGAGCAAAAAAAGGCGATTGTTTCTGGGGCGCCGAATGTGCTTTGTGTTGCTGGGGCTGGATCTGGGAAGACCACAATTTTAACGAAGAGGATTGAGTTTTTGGTGAAATGTAAGGGTGTTGATCCGTCGAAGATTTTGGCGATTACTTTTACGAGAAAAGCTAGGAAACAAATGGAAGAGCGGCTTGCTAAGTTGGGGGTTAGTGGTGTTCTTGTTAATACTTTTAATTCGTTTTGTGAGAAAATTTTGAGAAGACATGAGGCTCAGATTTATGGGCGACCGATTCGGGTGCAGAGTTATGGAGATAAGATTCTTGCGATGAATATGGCTTTGGCTTCGTTGGGGATGGATATGCAGGACGTTGTGAATAGTTATTTTAATTTGTCACAGAAGAAATTTATGACTGGGAGTCAGATGGCGAATAGTTTTATGAATGATTGTTTTTCGGTGATGAATTATTTTAAGGTGACTGGAAGTGAGCATGATTTTTCGAAGGATGTTGATATTCGTGATAGGAAAAATGCTGAGAGAATTTTTAGGATTGTGAAATTTTTGAGGGAGCATATGGAGGTTCAGGGCTTGAGAGATTATAGTGATCAGATAATTGATGCGATTGGTTTTTTGAAAAAGAATGCTGGGGCGATTCCGCAGTTTGAGCATGTTTTGGTTGATGAGTATCAGGACGTGAATGCGATGCAGATTGAGTTGTTGGATTTATTGGCGGCTCCTAATTTGTTTGTGGTTGGGGATCCGAGGCAGAGTATTTTTGGATGGAGGGGTTCTGATATAAAATATATTTTGGACTTTGAAAAGGGGCGAGATAATGTTGAGGTTGTGCATATGACTAAGAATTATCGGAGTGCGCAGGAAATTGTTGGGTTTATGAATCATGCGATTTCTGATATGGGGTTGCCGGATTTGGAGCATCAGCAGTTTAAGGTTGGGAAGGATGAGCGGATTGTAAGGATTTTGGATTTTGAAAATGAGGAGGCTGAGCGGGCTTTTGTGATTAGGAATATTGTTGATGGAGATGTTCCTAATAATAAGATTTTTGTTTTGGCGAGGACGAATCGGCAGTTGAATGAGTTATCTAGGTTGATGAAGACTGCTGGGATTCCGCATTTTGTTAGAGAGGATGATAGGGGTCAGGTTATGAAAGAGGGCGAGGAGGCTGTGACTTTGGCGACGGTTCATGCGATTAAGGGGCTTGAGGCGAAGAAGGTTTTTGTGATTGGAGCGAACGAGCAGAATTTTCCGTGTAAGGCTAGTGACCATCCTGCTATTGAGATGTTGAAGACTGAGGATTATGACCGGGAGGAGGAGGAGCGGCGTTTGTTTTATGTTGCGATTTCTCGGGCGAAGAAAATTTTGTATGTGACTTATTCTGGGAAGAAGCCTAGTTATTATATTAATGATGAGATGCGGGCTTTGGCGAATCCTGGTGAATCTGGTGGAAATAAAACTTTGGAGAAAGCTGTTGTTGATGATGGGGTTGTCGGGGAATTGAAAAGCTGGAGGGCGGCTGTTAGCGGGGAGAGGGGTGTTTCTTCTTTTATGATTTTGACTAATGCTACGATTGATGAGATTGCTCGGGTGATGCCTAAGGACGCTGATGAGCTGGCGAAGGTGAAGGGAATTGGTCCGGCGAAGTTGGTTGAGCATGGTGGGAAAATTTTGGATATTGTGAATGGGGTTTGGGATTAGTATTCTGTGATGTATATGTTGTAGGACAATAATGTTTTATAAGCTGAGGTATTTAATTTTCTTACCCGGGAAAGAGAGTTAAGTGATTCAATAAAGATGAATACAAAAAAAATGCTGGGACTCGGGTTGGTTGTTGTTTTCTTAGTTTCAAGTTTTATGATTGTTAGCGCTGAGAGTTTTAGATGGGATGTTGATTCTACAGCGACGGGCACGCTAACTACTACTACTAATGGTGTAATTATTGTTAGAAATCCTGATGGCGCTGGTGGGCCACACTTGACTGGAAATGCGGCTTGTACAAAAAATGGGTATACCGGTTGTAATAAAGTTCTTGCTGGAGTTATTGGTTCTCATGATGATCATTATATTCCTTTGAATTATAACTGTCATTATATTTTCTTGGATGGGCGACATGATAGGCCGGTTTTGCAGGTGAGTTGTTCTAAAACTACGACAACTAGTTCTGTTGCTTTAGCTGGTAATGATTTTGGGGATGAAACAATTTCCTTTGCTGATGGAATTAAGAATTTTGGGAAGTTCAGTATTTCTTATCCTGGTTATAGTTCGATTACAAATAAAGTTCATACTTTGAGTGTTGATTCGAGTGATGTTATGGTTTGGTTTTCAACTGGTGGATCTAGCACTTCTAGCACTTCTGCGAATATTATGGGATGCTTGGATTTGGATTCTAATGATGTTTGTGATTATCTTGATGACGATAAGGATGGAGATGGATATGATGCGAGTGTTGATGATTGTGATGATAATGATGCTTCGATAAATCCTGGGGCAACTGAAGTTTGCGATAGTGTTGATAATGACTGTGATGGTTCTGTCGATGAGGGTTGTGGAGTTTTTGGTACTTACTATAGAGATTTGGATGGTGATGGGTATGGTAATTTAGGGAATCCTATTATTTCTTTTGGTGCTCCTCTTGGATATGTTGGTAACAATGATGATTGTGACGACTGGCGCGCTAGTGTGCACCCTGGTGCTGTTGAGATTTGCGGGAATGATATTGATGAAGACTGTGATGGTGTAGCTGACGATGGATGTACCACGCCTGTTGATGATGATAAAGATGATGATGGGTATAATGCTAGTGTTGATGATTGTGATGATAACGATGCTGCTGTGAATCCTGGGGCGATTGAGATTTGTGATGACGGGGTTGATAATAATTGTGATGGGGATATTGATGAGGGTTGTACTACTCCTGTTAATGACGATGTAGATGGTGATGGGTATAATGCTAGTGTTGATGATTGTGATGATAATGATGCTGCTGTGAATCCTGGAATGCTAGAAGCTTGTGATGATGGGGTTGATAATAATTGTGATGGAGATATTGATGAGGGTTGCGGGACTACTGATTCAAATGCTCCTGTTATTGATTTTTTTGCTCCTTTTGATGGACAGATTTTCTATGGGCTTCCTTTTGTTGTTGATTTTGTGTTTGGAGTAAATGATCAGTCTGATGTTTTTGATTGTCATGTGGATATTAATGGGGAGTCGCATACTGTGATTAATGTTAACAAGAGTGAGAATAATAGCCTTGAGGTTAGTTTGGATGAAGGGAATTATAGCGCGATGGTTTTCTGCGCTGATTCTTTTGGTAATATGGGAAATGGTAGCGAGGTTTTGTTTGGTGTTGAGCAGTTTGGAACTTGTTCTGTTGATGCGAATTGTACTGATTATTATGGTGAGCGATATTGCTCCGGAGACGACATCTACCAGACTTTCCACGACTTGAGCTGTGTTGGTGGAAGTTGTGTTGAAAATGTTAGTGAGGTGTTTGTGAAGGGCTGTAAGGATGATTGCAGGAGTGGGAAGTGCCGAAACGATGACGATGATGACGATGATGACGATGATGAACCTGTGAATTTTTTTGTTAGTAGAGATACTTTGGTTCCTAGTGTGATTGGGGTTAATGCTTCTGGTGATATTAATCTTGGGACTTATGCTAGTGCTGAGAGCAATAGGCTTCCTTGGGTTTGGATTTTTCTGTTGATTGTGGGCGTTGTGGTTTTGTTGTTCGCTATTGTTTGGGCTGGGATGGATTGATGTTAATCTCGGTGTCGCAATCTTTAAAAGCTGTTTTATTCTCTTTTTGTTATGCTCCTATAGTCTAGAGGCCAAGGATGCCACCCTCTCAAGAGGTGGGAAACCCTCGTCGATGAGACAACGGTTTCATGTTCGCTTGAACAACCACTAAAATCTCTCACGAGATTTTGTTGGAGAACGGTGGTGACCCGGGTTCGAATCCCGGTGGGAGCGTTATACCCTCTTGACCAATCGCGGGGACATATTTTTTGTTTAGAAATAACTAAATGAAAACTAAAAAACAAGAATTTTTGAAAAATATGTCACCAGTAGGTGGTCGACAATTATTATATAGTCTATTTTTGTGGACACTGACACCATGAAAATTGATCCTTACAACCACGAAGGGTCGCTGACCCGTTGGAAAGATAAGGTGCGGGAATTGGGAGGAATTCCTGACATCTCGAGACAGAACTCGGAGATAATTTTGAAATACATGAGCGACATGGAACTCGGAATTAACACATCCCTATCGAGTAAAAAAGGAGCGAGAAGTTTTGTTCGAATCAACACAATAAGACAAAGACTTACATTCCTAGCCAAGAAATTCAAAGAAATTCTTGATGTTGATGATATGATTCTCCTAACTGAGCAACAAATTTGTTCATTCTTTGTTGACATGCGTAAGGGCGTCATAAAACGGCAGGACGGGCGCAGATATAAGGCGACACGAGACTTTGTTAAGATATTTAAGGCATTCTGGCACTGGTGGCAAAAAGTCGCACGTAAGGCGGGACAAACGGTTGAAGACATTACAGTTTACCTAGACTCCTCGGGAGAGAAACCCGAATGGGTATATCTCAACGAAGAACAAATCAGAATCTTCTGTGATAATTGCAATTTAAAATATAAAGTTCTTACTATGTTTTTGTTTGATACAGGCATTAGGGCTCCGACCGAATTACTGAACATGAAAGTTTCTGATTTGTCTAGAGATTGCAAGGAACTAAATATTCGAGATGAAGTTTCGAAAACATTTGGTAGGAGAATTAAGTTAATGCTTTGCTCAGAATTGATTAAGAGATACATCAAAGAGAATAACTTAAGTCAAGACGATTATATATTCAAATTCAGCCCCTATGTTGCCAATCGTTACCTGAAAAGGTTAGCTAAAAAATTATTTGGCGATGAAAAGAGTTTGGCTGGTCAGAATTATTCTGATTTGACGATGTATGATTTTAGGCATTGTAGTTGTTGTTATTGGCTTGTGAGATATAAATCTGAGTCGGCTCTTAAATTTAGATTTGGTTGGAAGAAATCAGATAAGATTCATTATTATTCTGAAATGCTTGGAATGAGAGATACGATTAGTGAAGAAGATTTATTGGTCGATGTCACAAAAACGGAATTAGAACAAAGATTAGTCAAATCAGAAAATAGAAGTGAGCTTCTAGAGGCTCAGGTCGAAGCCATGAAGAGACAGATGGCTGCGATAAAAGTTGATGTGAATAGGGTTCATTGGGGTATTAAGGAGGCAATAAGATTGAAACTTCTGAAGACTTGTTAATTCCATTCTTATTATTGGCGATAGCTTTCTCTTTTATTCTTGCCGAACCGATTCATAAGATTGAGAAAGAAATTCAAGAATTTCCAAGTAAATTAGTATCTTTTTTTACTAATACGATTTTTATTATTTTCATAATTATTTTGTTTTCAGTTGGATTAATTTTTCTAATATTCTTCAAATATAAATCACATAGAGAACACAAAAGGATTGAAATAGAGAAAAAAGAAATTAGAAAATCATTCAGCCCTAAGGCTAGAAAAATTTACCTTAAGGAGAATGAAGATAAAGAAATTAATGAAAAAGAATCAGAAGAAGATGTTGAGGATGAAGAATCATACGAACCTCTACCAATAGGAACCTATCAAAAAAGTGTGAATATAAAGGTTGATTCAGGTAAAAGATATTTTCACAAGAAGGACATAAGCAAAGATGAAGTTGAATATCTTCTGGATGAAGGTTATCAAATTAAAAAATATAAAAACCTCTTAAATAGTAGAATGGAAAAATTTCTTTTACAGCCGAGACATAATGAAAGTTTTACTCATTTATTTTTAACCCATAATATTTCCGAATTTCTAGAAAAAGAAGGTATTGAGACGGAATTATACACAACTAAAAAACCAGATATTGTTTTTGAAATTCGTGGCAAGAGGTTTGCGATTGAAATAGAGACAGGTTCTATTTTTTCTAAGATTAGTAGGATGAAAGAAAAATTAAAAGTTCTAGAGAATTATGACAAGTGGTTTTTTGTTGTGACTGATAGAAATAAGGTGAAGAAGTACAAAAGATATGGAGATGCAGTAGATAAAAGATATGTAAAACCTAGGCTAGATAAGCTGATAAAACTCGCTAAAAAAGCCCAAAAATAGGACTCTGGATTTTGGGTGTGTAAATGGGGTCCTATCGTCGATAAATATTAGTATAAATTGGCAAAGAGTCAGTCGGCATAATATGTATGTGTAGGGGTAGTGACTAGGAGGTAAATTATTCTTATTTCTAGTTAATTCTCAAACGCTATCAGATAAAAATAATGTCGATGCTTAAATGGGAAAAAATCTGTTCTCTGCTTAAATTTCTTGTAGATTATTTTCTTATCTAGCTTCTTCAACGTGTCCTTTATATCTAAATCATAAAACTTTTTGTTTTTATCAAGATTTATAATTTTCCGATCCAATGTAATTATTCCCAAACCACCCTTTTTTATAACCCTTTTAAATTCCGATAAAACTTTTAGCACATCAGTATAGAATAATGAATTTACGCAATAAACAACATCAAAGGAATTATCTTTAAATGGCATTTTCCCCATATCTCCCTTAGTAAACTTTATTTTTGGGTAATCCTTTCTTGCCCTTTTGATAAATTTCATATCATAGTCCAACCCCTCTGCGACAATGTTTTTCTGGTTCAATAAATTCGTATGTTCTCCCTGTGCACAACCCACATCAAGAACCTTAACGGACCTCTTCTTAAAGTACTCATCTATTAACACGACAGTCAACTCCACATCATTTTTTCTATTTGTCCAATGAGATTTTCCCTTATGGATAATCTTTATTGTTTTCTTATCAATTCCCATATTAAAATAATTACAGCTCCTCTCTCCAAAAGACGACCCTCTTCTCAATAAAAACAACAGCAAAATACATAATTAATCCAATCAATACAACATATAATAAGCCCGCGAATACCATTGCTGAATCCAACAAAGAAGCTGAATAGCTAATTTGATACCCAAGTCCGACACTAGAACTAATAAACTCCGCTACAATTGCCCCTACCGAAGCGAGAGCGATACCTATCTTTAACCCAGTAAACAAATAAGGTAAAGAATATGGGATTTGTACATTCCTTAATATCTCTGTTTTCGTACTACCCGCAGCTTTCATTATATTAATAAAACCTTTATTCACAGACTCGATCCCTTTATTCAAATTAATAAAAATCGGAAAAAAGCAAACCAAACTAACAGTAATTAATTTTGGCAAAATTCCATGGCCAAACCAAATTAATAGAAGAGGTATTAGTGCAATTTTTGGTACAATTTGAACCCCGACAAGCATTGGGTGTATAATTTCCTTAACGTATCTAGAATATACTCCCAAGATAGCCACAATAAAAGCAAAAATTACGGCGACGAAAAAACCACTTAATATCTCTGACAAAGTCCAAAATGCATGCTCAGTTAAAATAGAAAAATTTTGTATAAATACTGTAATTATTTCTATTGGTCCTGGAAGCAAAAAAGACGGAATATTAAGAAAACCTACCACAAATTCCCAAATAACGAGTAGAAGCAATATCGTTCCAAGTTGATAAATTAGCTTTTTCAACTTAACACCTCTTGAATCTCATTAAGAATCTTATTATATTTTTTTAATGATTTTATTTTTTTAGTCCTTGGTCGAGGGAAGGGGACATCATAAACTTTCTTTACAATTGCAGGGCTTCCTTTTAAAATAAATATTCTATCCGACAACAAAATAGCTTCATCTATATTATGGGTAACCATAACAATCGTAATCAAGTGCTTTTTGCACAAATTCATAATCAACTCATTCATCTTGTATCTGGTTATATAATCCAAAGCTCCAAAGGGCTCATCCAGAAAAACAATATGTGGCCTAGTTATTAAAGCTCTTGCAATAGCAACCCTTTGTTTCATTCCACCAGAAAGCTGATGGGGATAATGATTTTCAAAGCCAGTTAGCCCAACCTCCTCGATCATTTCATCAACATTGACATCATGATTCAATATCTCCGCAAAAAAGACCACATTCTCCCTCAAAGTCTTCCATGGCAACAAATTCGCAGATTGCGTAACAAAACTAAATTTTTTCTGCAATTCTTTTGTCAATGCCTTACCCTCGTAATCTACCTTCCCCTCGTAATTCTCATCTAAGCCACTCAGAATATTTAAGAATGTAGACTTCCCACATCCCGATTCTCCAAGAATCGTTACAAATTCCCCTTCATTTATGCTAAAATTAACATCCTTAAGAATTTTTTGGGGTTTTTGATTCAAACTAAAACTCTTAAAAACTCTTTCTGCAGATATTGTTTTTGGAATCTCTTTAGACTTTAGTCCATTGACAAATTTGTTAGTAAAAAACTCTCCAATATCAACATCCCCTTCCAATAGATTAGCAGTAGTTAAAATATCCTTAAGTCGTATCCAATCATGCTTACTCTGCACACCATTGCTCGCATTTTCAGACAAAGGCAATCTTTCATCAAGCTTCAATCTACTTTCAAACATCTTTTTTTGATAATCCTTCTCATCCGCCAATTGAGGATTTTGTTTCATCATTATATCAAAAGACTCTTTTGGATACTTTCTCTCATAACTCATCCCCTTTAGAATTGCATTGGTAAACCCCTGGACAATCTTAGGATTCTTTTCCGCATAATCAGAATTAGCAACCAAACAAAGACCATAAGACTTTAAGCCGTAATCATAAAAAAGAATATTACTTAGTTTTTTATTTTTCTCTCCTGCCATTAAGAATGGGTATGTCACAAAGTGTTTTACGCCCTTTTTTAAAAATTTATTTCCCAAACCATCTACTGGCATCTCAAAAATATTATCTCTATTAATATTATTTTTTAGTAGAAAAGCAGAATACATTTGATAAGAATTACTATTTAAAATCACACCAACCTTTTCACCCTCAAGGTTTTTTGGATTTGATATTTTTTTCCAAGAGACTATCCCCGAAGGATTTACCTTACCAACAACAGCTATAACTTTAATTGGCAAACCCTTGCTCCTTGCTATCATAGCTGTTTCTGCACTCACAATCCCCATAGCATACTCTCCAGACCCTACCTGTTCACTGGTAATCTTCGAGCCTAAATTCTGCACAATTGAAACATCCAAGCCCTCTTCTTGAAAAAACTTCTTTTCTTTAGCAACATAGGAAAAAACCCATGAACCACCATGAAACCAGCTAATAGGAAAACTTAGCTTTTCCATGTTATTCACTCCTCGTAACAAATTCATTCGTAAAAAATTCTTCTAAGTTAACATCAGAATCCAAGAAACCCAGATCATCCATAATATCCTCAGTATTCTGCCATGTTTCTAAATCTTGTAGCCCATCTGTTGGGTCTGATCCCCCAAATAGCTTATCATTAAACTCATTCCTCATATAAAATAATTTTTCTTCATATGGAGCATTAAGTTCTGGATTCTCCTCTAGCATTATCCTTAATGCTTCCTCTGGATTTTCTTGCTCATATTTAAAACCCTTTAAAATCGCATTAACGACTCTTTGCACAATCTCTGGATTCTCCTCTAGATAATCATCATTAACAACAATACCATGACTATACATATTTAATCCATGATCATAATAAACTAAAGTATTCGTCTCAACTCCCTTCAAATCAGCAATTGACTTTGTAACAAAGGGTGATAACGCATGACAATCAACCGCTCCAGCAATAAATTCTTGCCCAGCACCAGAAATTGGAATCTCCTCAATCTTTGATAAATCTATATCATTCATCTTGGCAAACATTAAAAATTGTTGATAAGTGTTACTTGTACGCGTCACTCCAATCTTCTTTCCCTCAAGGTTTTTTGGATCACTCAGATTCACATCTGTATGACATGTTAATCCAGCATGTGAAACCTTGTCAATAATAGCGACAACAGTTAAAGGAACTCCTTTGCTCTTAGCCATTAAAGCTACATCTGCAGAAACTATACCAATAGGAGATTGTCCAGAGCCAATTAAAGAACTCGTAATAGTAGACCCCTTATTTTCATGAAGAGTTACTGACAATCCTTCATCGGCAAAATAACCATTATAATCTGCTACATACGCATATCCCCAAAAACCACCATGAAACCAACTTAATTCAAAATCTATTTCATTTAAGCCTCCAGTAGATTTTTCATTCGAGAAAAAGATAAAGCCCAATACTAATACCAACACAACGACGACGACTAAGAAAGACCACTTTTTCAAACCATTACCCTTTTTCATATCAGAGAGAGGTATTATTCTTTTATAAAGTTTTTCAAATCTTCTAATCACCCTAAACTCTCAGAAAGATAAGTACACTTGTGCTCCTCAATCAACTGCACAATTTTCTCGTCAGCAATCAACTCTCCAAACTCATTCGACAACTTTCCGCCACCCATATACTCAACCTCGACAATCCTTAAAAACTCTAACCACCAACGACAATTAAACTAAACAAAGTTCATAAACAAAAAATTTAGTTGTCCCCTCCCGATGCCAAAAAGGTCAGGTCGGCGGCGGGAGCGTTTCTGTGATTTGAACGGTTCAAATTGAGCGATTCGCTTTGAGGAAAACAATTTTAAGTATATTTTTCCGAGATGCAAATTGCGAATAGGCGGGAGCGTGAAATGAAAATTTTCTAGAGGCAGGAGAAGTCATGTCGTCCCCGTTACTTCCTGACAATCAATACAAAGACATAAAAAGCAAATTTCATCAGTAAAGTTATGGTAGCTAAACCAAAAGCGCCGAAGATCAATGATTTAATCTTTAAGGAACTCATTAAAAGAGGCTACTCTCTAGAAGGAAATACGCGAATCTGGAACATCGCCGACTCAAAACTCTGGTACCTAACACCTGACCAAGCACAGTCATACCTAGATTTAGAAGACGAAGAGAAATATAAGGAAGAGGTAACAAACAAAGAGCTAAAACTTATTGATGAAAATATAGACGAAATTTTAAAAGAGGCAGGAGGAGGCCCATTAAATATCATAGACTTAGGATGCGGAGACGGAAAGAAGGTGGTAAAATTCATCGAAAAACTAAAAGGAAAAGTAAAGTTGAGATATTGCCCAATCGACATAAGCGGCTACATGGTAAGCAAAGCGATCGAAAGAATAAAGAAACTAAAAGCAGGAGAGATCGTAGAATTTCAATGGAACATATCAGATTTTGAAAATATAGAAAACATAACAGAATTATTGAGACAAGGAGAATTCAAGAAACATCTAATTTTATTATTAGGTAACACGCTCGGGAACTTTGAAATCAACGAGCTATTATACGAAATCAGAAGTTCGATGAAGGGAAACGATTTACTTGTCATCGGCAACGGGATAGATAACGGAAAGGTTGATACTCGTGCGGAATCTTATGAGAAAAATGAAACAGTAGATAGATTCTTAATAAAAATCCCATTCCAACTTGGACTTAAGCCAAGCGAAATAGAAATAGGAACGAGATTTAAGAATTCCAGAATAGAATTGTATTATACGATAAAGAAAGACAAAGTAATCAAATTCCAAGAAAAGGAAATTCAATTTCAAAAAGGAGATCAAATTATAGTAGCAGTTGGATACAAATATCCAAAAGAAGAATTTATGAGCTATTTGAATATTCATTTCGATGATGTCAGTGCGAAAACCTCTGAAGATGGAACACAGATTCTAGCCCTCTGCAAAAAATAACTCAAAGATTTAATTCATATTTCTCAACCCCAATAACTTTTTATATCTATTTTAATCAGTATTACTGATCCTGTAGCTCAGTCTGATCAGAGCGCTAGTCTTATATGGCTACAGTTCCTCCGGGAATTGTAAAAGCTTTCGCTTGAAAATCTTTAGGGATTTTCGCTTGAGAAAGCTAGAGGTCCCGGGTTTAAATCCCGGCAGGATCATCAGATCCGGATTTAAACCCTGTGTTTATTTTCCCGGCCGAGCGTTTAGGTCTGAACAAATGTAAAAATATTTGCAGACCTGGGCGCGAGTTGGATCATCAGATCCGGATTAAAGGATAAATTAAAATGATAATAGGAATAGCTGGAAGAATCGCGGCAGGGAAAGAAACACTAACAAAGTTCTTGAGAGACAAAGGAGTTAATTATTTTGAGACTCGAAGAATCTTATCTGAGACTTTGGAGGAGATGGGACTAGAGGCAAGCAGGTCTAATATGCAAGATCTTGGAGACAGATGGAGAGGAGAGGGGGGCGCAGGCGCTCTGATGGAAAAGATTCTAGAGAAGATAAACTATAAAGATGAAGACTGGATTATTGACAGTCTTAGAAACGGGGGGGAGGCTGAATTTTTGAGGGAAAAATTAGGAAAAGATTTTGTGTTAATATCTGTGGATGCCCCAAGGGAAATCAGATTCAAAAGAATTGTCGATAGAGGGAAAAAAAGCGACATGTTAAATTGGGATAATTTTCTGAAAGTAGACGAAAGAGATGATTTCGACAAAGAAAATCCGATGGGACAACAAACGGGAAGGCTTATAGGGATGTCAGACCACGTCATTATGAACGACGGCATATTAGAAGACGCAATGTCGGAAATAAAAAAAGCTTGGGAGGAGATTAATAAATAAAATGTTACTAGGATTAGTAGGAAAACCATCATGCGGAAAATCAACATTCTTCAAGGCAGCGACGCTCTCGGACGTCTTAATAGCCTCATATCCATTCGCAACAATCGAGCCGAACCATGGAATTGGATATGTGAGAGTCGACGCTTTATGCAAAGAACTCAAAACAAAATGTAATCCGAGAACAGGATTCTGCACAGGCGAAACAAGATTTGTCCCAGTCGAGCTAATGGATGTAGCAGGTTTAGTCGAAGGCGCCTCTGAGGGTAAAGGACTCGGTAACAAATTTCTAGACTCACTAAGACAAGCCGACATGTTCATCCACATCGTAGACGCATCAGGCACAACAGACGCCGAAGGAAAAGAGGGTTCAGGCGATCCAGTCCAAGATGTAAAAATGCTAGAGAACGAACTCAACAAATGGTATCAAGCAATATTCAAAAAAACCTGGGACAAACTTTCTAGAACAATACAAACAACAAAACAAGATCTCTCAGTATCCTTAGCAAAACAATTTTCAGGACTAGGAGTTTCAGAAGACGACATCAAAGACGTCCTAATAAAATTAAAGCTCGATCCACTCAAGCCAACATCATGGTCCGAAACAGATCTAGCAAATTTTACAGAAACACTAAGGCACCTAACAAAACCAATGCTAATCGCCGCAAATAAAATCGACAAGCCTGGCGCAAAAGAAAATTTAGAAAGACTAAAACAAGAATTCCCAAACATGCAAATAATCCCATGCTCAGCCGACGCCGAACTATCCCTAAGGCAAGCTAAAGAACACGGATTAATCGAATACATTCAAGGCGAATCATCATTCAAAATCAACGAAGACAAAGCAAACGAAAAACAAAAAGCAGCCCTAGAGTCAATCCAAAAAAACGTCCTAGACGAATTCGGCTCAACAGGAGTTCAAGAAGTCCTAGACAAATCAGTTTTCGATCTTCTAAACTATATCGCAATTTTCCCAGCAGGAAATAAACTAGCAGACTCCAAAGGCAACATCCTACCAGATTGCTTTCTACTTCCAGGCGGCTCAACAGCACTAGACTTCGCATATTCACTCCATACAGACATAGGTGACAAATTCGTAAAAGCAATCGACGTCAGAACAAAACAACCGGTCGGAAAAGATCACGCCCTAAAGCATAGGGACGGAATAGAAATCATGACTTCATAATCGCAATTAAATATCACCAAGCCCCAGACATCCAAACAATCGCCGAAGAGGTAGTAAGAAAGCTAGACTGGAGCCACGTCCTCCTCGAACACGTTTCATTTCTTAGAAGCACAGGATCAAGGGCTAGACGAACAATCGCAAGATGCCACGCCCTCGGCAAAGCAATGCAAATCGGCATGGGAAGAAAAAAAGGATTCTACCTAATCGAAGTCATCTCAGAAAAATTCGACAGACTCTCAGCAGAAGAACAACTAAAAGTAATCATCCACGAACTAATGCACATCCCAAAATCTTTCGGCGGCGGCTTCATCCACCACGACAAAGTCCACGACGCATCAGTCGACCACGTCTACAACCACTACTGCAATCTAAAAAAAGAAGAGACAGAATGGTTCTAAAACAAATCACCTACTACATCAACAACAAGCCTCACAAGATAAAAGTAAAACTCTGCGACACTCCATTAAAAAAAACAACAGGCCTAATGTTCCGAAGCCAAAGCCCGCCACTCCTATTCGTCTTCAATAAAAATAAAACTCTAGCAATTCACTCACTCTTTTGCAAACCATTTAGAGCAATCTGGCTCGACGACAAAATGCACGCAACAAAAATTATCGACGTGAAAAACTGGAAACTCAATCTGTCAGGCAAAGGAAAGTACTTGCTCGAAATACCGACGAGGATTACTAATAAATGACAAATTCACCTCGACAATTGACCAAAAGGTTTAAATAGAAAATCGAATTAGAAACATTAGAACTTGCAAAAGAGGGAAAAAGGAGGTTAAAAAAAATGGGAAAAATAATCGCTAAAAATGTCGTTGAACGAAAATCTGGATTTCTATACTATGTAGACGGAAAGGGAAACGTTTGCGAGGCTAAGATGGCTCGAGGTGGAAAGAAGAAAAAGAAAGCCGCTAAGAAACCAGCAAAGAAGAAAGCAGCCGCTAAGAAGAAAAAGAAGAAGTAATTCTTCACAACTATTATTAATTTTTTAATTTATCATATTCAATGAATCTCCCACGTTAGGGAGCTTGGGAGATTCATTATAACTTTTGCCGAGCTTGTTTGGTTTATCAAATGCCATCTAGGCACGAGGTACACCATTGGGTGTTATTTCCCAGAACTATTTCAAATCCCCAATAGCCTTCTGCAAAGCATCCGCAGCCAAATTAGAACAATGAACTTTTATCGGAGGCAACTGGCCTAACGCCGCAGCCACATCCTTATTAGTAATCTTCTTCGCCTCACTTATTTTCTTACCCTTAACCAAAGTTGTCATCATCGAAGAACTCGCAATCGCTGCCGCACATCCAAAAGTCTGAAACTTCACATCGCTAATCTTGTCACCATCAACCTTCAACATAACTTTCAAAACATCGCCACAACTAGGATTCCCAACAGTCCCAACCCCGTCAGCGTCCTCAATCTCACCCATGTTCCGCGGATTCTGGAAATGATCAAAAACCGCCTTCGTATAATCACAATTACTTCCCATTATTCAATTCCTTCAACAGCTCGTCAACATCAACACCATGCGCCGCAGCTCCATTCTCAATCGTCTCAAACTGCGCCATAGGGCACCCGCCACAAAACAATCCCCGCTCACCCAACTTATTACCAGCCTCAGGATCCAAATCCATCAACTCCATAAAAGTCATATCCTTAGTAATTTTCTTCTTCTTAGCTACCATTCTTAGTAGCCTCCACCTTCAAACTCTCAAGCGCAATTCCAGTATACTGCCGCTTACTAATATCCTTATCCTCGCCCAATATCTTAACACTAAGCCCAGCAGACTCCATCTTCGAAATATAATCATCCTTCTGCAAAGCCCCAGCAACACAACCAACCATCAACTCGTCATCATTCTTCTGCTCCTCGCTCAACTCACCCAATAAAACAATATCAGAAACATACATCTTTCCACCATCCTTCAAAACTCGAGCAACCTCAGAAAAAACCTTATCCTTATCAGGCGCAAGATTCACAACACAATTACTAATCACAATATCAATAGACGCATCATCAACAGGCAACTTTTCAATATCCCCAAGCCTAAACTCGGTATTCTTATATCCATACTTTTCAGCATTCGCCTCAGCTCGCGCAATCATCTCAGGAGTCATATCAACACCAATCACTTTCCCAGATTCTCCAACTTTCTTAGCCGCCAAAAAAACATCAAACCCAGCACCACTTCCCAAATCCAAAACAGTCTGCCCCTCTTTCATATTTCCCAAAGCAATCGGATTCCCACAGCCCAAACCAAGATTCGCCTCAGGCACATTATTAATTTCCTCGTCACTATATCCAATCGATTTAGAAATTTCATCATTCAATTTCAAATTCGCATTCCCAAGACTACATCCACAACTATTACTACAGCCCCCGCTACTCGCTATCTTCGCGTAACCTTCTTTAACAGTTTCTTTTACGTCATTACTCATTTTCCAACTCCAACTTAAACGGACTTATTTTCCGCAGTTTATTAACTTTCTCCTCAATCTTCCCAACAACAAAATCCTCATTCCCAACAACATCCTCACCAAGCGTCATCCGAATACTCCCATGAACATACAATTCCTCAGCACCAATCGCCTTCAAAACATAACTCTCCTTCAGCTTTGTAGATGCGCAAGCCGATCCGGTCGAAACATAAATCCCATCCTTATCCAACATCAACATCAAACTCTCACCTTCAATCCCATAAAACGAAACATTCACATTATTATAAACACGATTCTTCATCGACCCATTAATCTTAACACCCTTAATTTTTTTCAAACCAGCAATAATCTTATCACGACTCTTTTTGATTTTCTTTTTATCAACGCTAACATCCAAAGCCGTAGCCAACCCAACAATCCCAGGAACATTCTCAGTCCCACTCCTCAATCCATTCTCCTGCCCGCCACCATTCAAAATCGGAGAAATCTTAGTCCCATTTTTAACATATAAAAATCCAACACCCTTAGGCGCACCAATCTTGTGCCCAGATACACTCATCAAATCAATATTGCCCAAATCCAAATCAACCTTACTAAATCCCTGAACAGCATCGGTATGAAAATAAACACCCTTCTTCTTACAAACCTTCCCAATTTCCTCAACTGGCTGCACAGTTCCAATCTCATTATTAACATGCATCACCGAAACCAAAAGAGTATCATCCCGAATCAACTTCTCAACTTCCTTAACATCAACAATCCCTTCAGAATCAACCCCAACATAATCAATCTCATAACCCCATTTTCCCATATACTTACAAGTTTCCAAAACCGACGGATGCTCAACAACAGATGTGACAATATGTTTTTTATCAGGATTCATAGGAGCCAAACCACGAATCGCCAAATTATTAGACTCAGTCCCTCCAGAAGTAAAAACGATTTCCTTAGAATCACACCCAACAAACTTAGCAATCTCCTCACGCGCTTTCACTAATTCACTCCGGGCTTCACGACCAACAGAATGTAAACTTGAAGCATTTCCATAACTCTTCAAAAAAATCTCATTAACCTTTTTCGCAACTTCAGGATACACTTTCGTCGTCGCTGCATTATCTAAATAAATTCTCATCTTAATTCCTCCATAAATCCTTCATTATTAATTTTTTCAAAATTAATAATTCTATTGTAACTTCTCTCAATTCCCTTATTCAATCTCTGTCTCCTTTTGGGATATTTATTAATATACTTAAAATACCAATACAAAATACCAAGAAGCCTGTATTTAATTAAATAATAAATTGACCTCATTTCTTCATCATTCAACTTAACATATTTCTGATAACCATCCAAAAACAATTTAATTTTATCCCAATAAATTATATCACTTCTGATAAAACTATGTGCAATAAATATTGCCAACTCATAAACAAGATAATCATAATCACTATCGTCAAAATCAATAAATGCATTTAGCTTATTCTTGCCGACAATCATATTCACCTCAGAAAGATCCCCATGAATTCTTGCCACTTTTAGATCTTTAAAGTTTATTTTGTCCAAATTCTTCAGAAGTTTATTTTGAATATTATTAATAATTTTCTTATCTACACCATCTCCAAAAGTTCTCTTTTTGTATTTATGTTTCTTAGATTTTGTAAACTCAGAACTCAATAAAACCTTATGCATTTTCCCGATAGCCTTAGAGATATCTTTAATCAAAGAATTATTAAATCCCTTAGGGTGGACGCCCTCGACGAACTTCTGAATAATAAATTTACTTTTAGAATATTCAACAATCTCAGAACCCACCTTGTTTTTAATATTCTTAACAACGGGCAATTTCTTATTGTATAAAAAATCAATAAACCCTAACTGTTCTTTAAAATCCTTCAAGTCAATATTACTTAAAAATTTCAAAATAAATTTACCTTGCGTTGTAAAAAGAATATAAACATCATTTTCTAAAGTATCTTCCAAATACTTATGGCTCTTATATCTGCCAATATTGTAACCATCTAATACTTCAATAAAATCCTTTTTCTTGATTCTCATTAATACTTCGGACTACAACCGCAAAAATTTATAACGTCCTTATTATACTTCTTACAAACCTCACACGAACACTTATGATCCTTCATAAACTTCAAAATCCTCTGCATTTCAGTCAACGCCAACTTCGGATTCTCAGAAATAACCTTCGCCGACTTAGCAACCTCCTTCTTAACCTCAGGAGTCAACTTAATCTTATTAGCCCTCTTATTCGACAAATACTGAGAAACCGCAGCCTTACTAATTCCCAAAATACCACCAGCCTTCTCATAACTCATCTCATACTTCCGAGTCAACAACTTAGCGAGCTCTTTCCTTACTGCAGGTATAATATACCATACTTCTATTTCTTGTGGTAGCAAATACATAGTTAACTATAGTGAACATTCCTTTATAAATTTTTTGGAAAACCTTTTAACTAAACTATCCATTAAAGAATATGGATTACAAGCAAAAAGCGAGGCTGATATTTGGAATCATACTTATCTTCTTGGCATTCTTTTATTTTCTATCAAGATACAATGTGCTATTTTTAGTCGCCGGAAGCATTTTTTCGGTCATTATATTCTTCCTAGCAGATTACTTCATGGGCTGGGACTTCAACATCTGGCACTATCTAGCATTCTTCATAATGGTCGTCCAAGGCGTCCTTCTCATGCCGCTATATTTCATGGGCACATCAATAGACAAGTACCAACACTTCATATTCCCAATCCTAACATGCTTCCTAATCTATCACATAATCAGAAAAATGGACCTAAGCAGAAACGACAAATTATGGATCACCCTAACAATTCTAATCTCAACAATAACTCTCTTCGAAATATACGAATATGTAGCAGATTATTTCTGGAACGTAAAATTCCAAGGGGTTTATTCCGGAAGCTGGGTCGAACAACAATTCACACTTATCATGCCAAGAATAGACGACACAATGGTAGACTTAATGATAGGAATAGCAGGCGGAATCACATTTGTTTTAGGTATGATACTCTTTAAGAAATCGAAATAGCATTAACCGGACATCCGGCCATAGCATCCTTCTCGCACGTCAACTTCTCAACCTCAGCCTTAACAGCATGCGCCTTCCCATCCTTCATCTCAAAAGAACCCGGACACGTCGCAGAACAAGCCCCACACCCAATACACTTATTTTGATCCACTACTATTTTGTGTGTCATTCAAATCTTCCTCCACAGGATCATTAATTTCATCAATACGAAACAACTCATTCTCCACAATTTCCTCAGTCGCAACCGAACCCGTAATAACATTCCCAATCATATTAGTCACAAAGAAAAATCCCAAAGCTACAATTACCAAAACCGCAACGACAATCAAAACATTCCGATTAACCATAGAAGAAATAACCCAACAACATTTATAAACTTAATCCATTTAAACATAATATGGTAGCAACACTAATCTGGGTCCTAATCGTCGCGGTCGTAGTTATCGTCGCAATCTTCTTTATGTACTACAACCGATTCGTCAGACTATCAGCCCAAATCGACAACTCACTCGCACAAATCTCAGTCCAACTACGAAAACGTTCAGACCTAATCCCAAACTTACTATCCTCAGTAAAAGGCTACATGAAACACGAGAAGGGAATAATCAAAGAAGTAACTGACGCAAGAAAAGCTCTAGTCGGAGCAGAAGGCGTCGAAGCAAAAATGAAAGCCGGCAACAAATTACAATCAGCACTTAAATCAATCTTCGCAATTGCAGAAGGATACCCAGACCTAAAAGCGAACACAAACTTCCTTCACCTTCAACAAGAACTATCAGCCATCGAGGACAAAGTAGCATATGCACGACAATATTACAACGACGGAATCATGTCCTACAACGTCATGACAACAGTAGTCCCAGGCAAATGGTTCGCATCAATGTACGGATTCAATAAAAGAGAATACCTAAAAATCCCAGAAGCAGCAAAGGCAGTTCCAAAGATTGAATTCTAATATACATATTCTAATATACCCTATTACAACATATATGTTACAGTATATAAGTTAAAATGGACAATATTCATCAATAACAGCTTTCGCCTTTTCGGAATAACAAAAAAGGATTGGAGCAGTGACAATCCTACGATCTTTGCCAAGATTTAACCTACCAATAACATAAGAGTTGACTCCATGTGATTTCGGGGTTGTGATAATGTCCGAAGAATTATTTATCATTCCAGGGCAATTCGGACCATTATCAAAATACTCTAACATGGCGGGATCAACATCAGACAAGTCAACATCACAGCCGCGAACAACTAATAGTCCAGAACTAGGAGAGCTACGAACCCTAGAATTTGTTCCAGGAAGAACAAGCCTAGCAAGCTGGTTCTGGAATAATATTCGTTGGATATCCTTAGTCACTCTAACATCCCTTCTCATATAAATTCATAGATACCAGCTATAAAAACATTATTACATTCCATCACATATAAAAACCATTTCAACTTTCCACTACCATGGAACCCTCACGTCTATCATTCCACGAAGAAATCAGAAAAAATAAATTCAGCTCAATCCTCCTAATCGGAGTTGTCCTAATAATTCTCCTAGCACTAGTCTACTCAATCGGATTCGTAATCGGAGGCGACTACTTCTTCATAATCCTAATCGCCGGAACAATAATCTCAATCCTATACGTCGTCGGCGGATACTACAAATCAGCAGACCTAGCAATCGCATCAGTCAGCGCAAAACGAGCATCAGGACCAGAATATAGACAATACCACAACATCGTAGAAGGACTTTGCCTAGCGTCAGGATTACCAAAACCAAAACTCTACATAATGAAGAACCAACAAATAAACGCCTTCGCATCAGGCCGAGATCCACAACATGCAATAATCTGCATCACAACAGGCACACTAGAAAAACTAACAAAGCAAGAGCTCGAAGGAGTACTAGCTCACGAACTTTCTCACATCGCAAACTACGACATCCGATTCATGACACTAACCGCAGTCCTAGTAGGTATGATCGCAATCATTTCTCAAATTTTCCTACGAAGCTTATTTTGGTCATCAATGAGTAACAGAGGAGGAAACAGCAAAGACAGCAGCGGAACAATCTTCATGATAATCGGAATAGTCTTAGCGATTCTAGCCCCAATAATCGTAGCCCTAGTTCAACTAGCAATCTCACGAAAACGAGAATACGCAGCCGACTCATCAGCAGTCAAATTCATGCGAACCCCAACGGGACTAATCGGAGCCCTAAAGAAGATCCAACACAACACTCCGATGAAGGTATCAGGAGCAGTAGCCCCCCTCTTCCTCGCAAAACCAACGAAGACAAAAGAAATGTTCCAAACCCACCCACCCTTATCTAAGAGAATAGCAAGATTAGAACGAATGTGATTTTAGACATAATAGAAAGTATAAAATAATTCTGGCAAAAAATTAATAAGTACATGTGCAATTATTGGTGCAACTATTCTTCGACCCCGAACTAACCATAATGAGGTAAGCAACATTCCTCCAACAAAAGCAGAAAATCCAGAGCCACTAGATTTTGTCAAATGCCAAAATCCAAAAAATAAAGCACTTATAAAAAATGCGACCCACACACCCCAAGAAGCCTCGGTTTTAATAAAAATAAAAAGCCTAGCTATTTCTTCTGCCGAAATAAAGATAACTAGTGAAATAAGAAGAATGATAACCTCGAGAAATTTATACGATTGAGAAATATCCTCATCAAGCAATGATGGCTCTTCGGCAATTACCTTCGCCTTAAAATTATTAGAAGGATCCAAGGCAAATTCCTTCACATTTTGAGAAGAATAATTATCAAAAAGCATTCCAGAACCAACCGAAACAGGGAGAATAATCAAAAGAGCCAAAACTGCAAAAATAATGTCCTTACCAATATGTGAAAAATCAAAACCGAGTTTAGAAAATTTGAAATCTGTAGATTCTATTGCCAAGAAAACTAAAAAACCTATAGAAGAGAAAAAAATCAGGGTAGATAGATGTATTCCCCACGGAAAATAAAAGAAGGGGTCATAGTGTTCCCATAGAAGACCAGGTAGAAGTGTTAATATCAACATTATGAAAATCCAAGCGTATTTACCAAAAAAAGTATCCTTATTCCACCACTTCATACTCAAATATTGACCATCTAACTATTTAACATTTTCCACGGAAACAACTAATCACTTCCCCAACTTAACAAAATTATAAGCAGCCTTAGCCGCCAAAGAACCATCAGCAGCCGCAGTTATCGCTTGCTTAAACGGATTATTCGTTCCATCCCCAGCCGCAAACAAACCAGCAACATTCGTCCGCCCCTCTTTATCAACCTTAATATAACCCTTCTCCAACTCAACCCCAAGCCCCTCAACAATCTGAGTCAAAGGCGTCGACCCAATCTCAACAAAAACCCCATCAACCTTTAGCAACCTCTCACCACTCTCCGGCGAAGCCGAGCCATCCACAATCTTCGATTGTGAGCCATCCGACGCAGTCGAGCCATCCACAACCTTTAGTTGCGAACCAGCCGAGTCAACGAGTCGCAGTCCTGTGACTCGCTTGTCTCCGAGGATTTCTGCAGGCTTCGTATTATAAATTATCTCAATATTTTTAATCCCTTCAATCCTATCCAAATTAATCGGCTCAGCCCTCATCTTTTTCTGACGATAACTAACATAAACCTTCTTACAAATACTCGCCAAATAAATCGCAGCCTTAGCAGCAGAATCCGAACCCCCAACAACGGCAACAGTTTTACCCCTAAAAAAATTCCCATCACAAGTCGCACAATAACTAACACCTTTCCCCAAAAATTCACTCTCGCCAGGAATCCCCAGCTTCCGATGCTCAGACCCCAAAGCCGCAATCACACTCTTTCCACAAACCTTCCCGCCACCATAATTTACTACAAACTCTTTTGCAGACGCCCCAGCTTCCGACACCCCGACACCCCGACACCCCGACACCCCGAGTTTCTCAATGTGAACATTGAGAAACTTTGCTCCAAACATCTTCGCCTGCTCCTCAAACTTCTTCATCAAATCAATCCCCGAACCAATAAACCCCGGATAATTCTCAATCTCCCCAGCCAAATTCGTCATCCCACCAACCTCTTTTCCAATAACCAAAGTCTTCAAATCATACCGCCCAGCATAAATCGCCGCAGCCATCCCAGCCGGCCCAGTCCCAAGCACAATCAAATCATAAACATCTTCCATCTATAAAACAATCCTAAAACCTTTTTATACCTTAGCCATCACTGTTAACCAACAACATTTAAATAACTCTCAATCCTCAATCTATCATGACACCAGAAAAAAGATTCGAACTTATAACGCGAAACCTCCAAGAAGTAATTGGCGAAGACGAACTCAAGGAAAAACTAAAATCCAAGAAAGAATTCTCAGTATACTGGGGAGCAATGCCAACCGGCAGCATCTCAATCGCATATTTCTTCCCAATGCTAAAAATCGCAGACCTACTAAAAGCAGGATGCCGAGTAAAAATTCTTGTCGCAGACCTACACGCCGCACTCGATAGCGTCCCATGGGAAGACCTAGAAAAAAGATACAAATACTATAAGGCAGCCATCGAAACAATGCTCGAAACAATCGGAGTCCCATTAGAAAAATTAGAATTTGTAAAAGGAAGCGACTTCCAACTCAAAAAAGAATTCTTCCACGATGTCCTTAAAATGAGCACAATCACCAGCATAAACGATTGTAAGAAGGCCGCGTCCGAAGTCGTAAAACTTGGAGACAACCCAAAACTATCCGGAATAATCTATCCATCAATGCAAGCCCTAGATGAAGAATACCTAAAAGTCGACGCACAGCTCGGCGGAAACGACCAAAGAAAAATCATGGTCTTCGCAAGAGAGAACCTCCCAAAGATAGGATACAAAGCAAGAATAGAATTACTAAATCCATTAATCAGAGGACTAATCGGAGAAAAGATGAGTTCTTCAATAAAGGCAACCAAAATAGATTTGATGGAAGATCCAAAAACAGTCATCAAGAAAATAAACAAAGCAGATTGTATAACAGGCGACCCAGACAATGGGATAATGGCGCTTCTTGAATATTTCCTCTTTATATTAAAAGAAGACAAGAAAGAAAAGTTCATAATTGAGAGGCCAGAGAAATACGGAGGAAATCTTGAGTACGCATCATACGAAGAAGTAAAAAAAGATTTCATCGACAAGAAACTACACCCACTAGATTTGAAGAATGCCGTAGCCGCAGAAATCAACAAGCTCCTAAAAATATTCCAAGCAAACAAAGAGTTACAAAAACTCCACAAAGCCGCTTATCCAGACGAATAATTTTCCCCACCAAAACATTTATATAATTCTACTACCATCCATAACCATGCAAACGCAAAGAGTGATGTGGTCCCGGAATTCTTATACCTCTCTAGCGTGTGCTCACTGTCTTTTTATTAAGTTCTGTTAAGTACACGACATTTCCCATTTCTATGAAAACGAAATTTAATGTCGCTGTACAGACATATAACCTTGAAAAAGTAGCACACCCCAACCTATTTGGAGAAAACATCTGTGAGGGCGAAGTTAACAACAATTGCATCTCTTGCAATGAAAACATCACTCATCCGCTCTGCCCAAACTGCATCTCAAAAGCATTCAATCAATGGACAAAAAAATTCCCAGAACACCACGAGCTAAAAGGAAAACTAAACATCTTCATGCGACACCACAATCACATAAAAGGAAAATCGACAACTTGCGTAGTATGTAACAAAAACGACGTCCACGTCTGCCCATACTGCTTCACAGAGCACCTATATAAGCTGGTGAAAGAAGCAGGCCTAGGCGTCCGAGCAATGACAGAATTCCTTTTTATATTCAACTTCGATTTCGAGCACAAAGGGTATTCACAAGAGCTCGAAGCATTCGGTGGCTACTAAAACTTATAAACATCCAGAACATTACATAGTCATGGCAACAGTCTGGACCTTCACAAATAAAAGAGAACTCAACAAATCAGAATTTCTAAATTACATAGAAAGAAAAGTTTTCAGAACAATCAGAAAATTCGACATGCTACCCAGAGACAGATCTATCACCCTAAAAAAATCCAACGACCTAAATACAAATGTCCTAAAAAAAATTATAGAAACAAAATTCCCAGTAAAATTTAGTACCAAACCAAATCTATCATCAGAGAATCTTTCACAAGCAGCCGAAGATATTTTCAAAAACATTCTCAAAGGAAACTACAAAGGGCCATCTCCAAAAAACAAACCATTGTATTTTTTATCCGATAAAGAAATCGAACTCTACGCAAAACTTTCAAGCATAAAAGGAGCAAAAAGAAAACAAGATAAAAAAATCCAAACCCTCTTTGAAAAATTTCTAAAGAAAAATCAAGACCTAGAATTAAACATTGTCAAAGCGGTAGGGCAATTAGAATGAAAAAAGCAGTAGGAATAATAAGCATTTCTGTAAGTGTCGTGGTAATAGCTCTGATGATATATGGGCTCATGAACGCTGGGGCAATCAGCGAACAAATGTCATCCCAGATTGAAGATTATGGGGCGATAGCACTTTTCTTCATGTCGATAATATTCGACTTAATCCCGCAAATAATCTCTCCAGTCGCAGCAATGGTAATGGCAGTAGTAATGGGAGTAGGTCTTTACCCGGCAATAATCGCCACAATTCTAGGTTCCACAATAGGTTCCACAATAGGATTTATACTAGGGAAAAAATACATGTTCGACGCTGTAAACGCGATGACCTCAGAAAAAGCAGTAGAAAGACTAACAAGCCTAACAAACAGGTACGGTAGAATCGTGGTCCCATTGGCAGCAATATCCCCCGTCCCATATCTTCCCGTTCTACTCGGTGCGATGAACTTCTCAAAAAGAAATTTCATAATCTACGGCCTAATTCCACGAGCGCTAAGTATCATCATACTCAGCTCAATCATCTATCTGTTCTAACAACGAGATCTCCAAACTTTGCCTTATCCATATTCGCAAGAGGCCTATATTCACCATCACACATATAAGAAACAGTTTGAGCAACCCCATCCCTAGATCGCCGATATAAATCAATATCCTGAACAGGAATAATTATCTTAGGCAATTCAATAACACGAGGAACGCGAATCAACAATCTTTCAATATCATCAAAAAGTTTTCCTTTCACATGAGGACGCAAAGCACGCTTAACCCAATACCAAGCAGTAGCACAATTCTCAACAAATCGCGCACCAACATTTTCATCATAAACAATTTTTTGCGCAGTCGGCCTTCTAAAAAGTTTTCTTGTTCTCTTCCATAATCCATCCTCCAACCTAAAACAAGTACCACAGGTCGGCCGCGCAACCCCACAATTATTCTTATTAAGAAACTCCACAAAACCCTCAGCTCTCAACCTATGCTTCATAACAAACCACACCAAACCATCCTTTTAAGAATTATTAATCTCCATAACAACCTTCCTCAATTCCCTAAAATCCCCAATAATATAATCCGGCTTCTCTTTCTTAATCACAGCCAACGAAGACCATGCACATTTATTATTAATCGCAACAGCAACACATCCAGCCTCTCGCGCAAACTGAACATCTGAAAATCTATCCCCAACATACATCGCCTCCGATGCCTTAATCTTCATCTTTCGAAACAACTTCTCCAACATCTCGTCTTTAGTCGAAAATTTCTCAGACCCATAAACCCCCCTAAACAAACCCTTCAACTTCAACTTCTTAATCGACGCCCTCAAAAAACTAGTCTTCGAATTCGAAACAACAATCAACGGCATCTCCTCCTTCAGCTCCCACAACGGCTTCAATGAAACACACGGCTTAATCCCACCATCAATCGCAGCCTTAGTAAAATACTTATAAAATTTCCTACGGAATTTCTGAAGATCTTTAACATGCAAACCCAACCCCTTCAAAATCAAATGAGTCTTAACTCCCAACAACTTCCTCATCTTCTCCTTGTCAAATTCATAACCAAACTCGTCCAACGTCCGCACCATAGTATCAAAAGCTATTTTCTTCGCATCACTAATCGTCCCATCAAAATCAAAAAATATAGCCTTAATCTTCCTATCTCCAGGCGCCCTCCAAGCTTCCCTATCTTTCAAAAACTCCTTCAGCTCCTTCTTGCTAGACTTCCTCCAAAGATGCTTTAAATCAGAAACCTTATGCTCTTCAATCTTTATGGGCTTTACTTTTTTCATAGAGAGATATTCATCTTTATGATTTTGTTTAAAATCTTTCGGATCTAATATATGCAAATAAACAGTTGCTTTCAAATCAGGCCAACCCTCAATAATATTTATCACATGAGTCTTCCGATTCTTAAAAGCAGAAGTCTTAGCCGACCTCGCAGCAGCCATTCCCAAAGCAACCTTCTTCAAACTCGTCGCATAAACTCCCTTCTTAGAATGCATAGGATCTGAATCGGTAGGTTTCCTCGGCTCCAAAACTTTTATTTTCTTCCCACTCCCATGATACAAATATTTCGGTTTTTTCATCACAACCCCCTCCTCATCTTTTGAACGTTAAGCCCAAAAAGCTTACTTATAGAACCAACCTTCTTATAATCCATCTTTTCGTAAAAAGGAATAGCGTAAAGCGAAGAATTTATTTTTATAGATTTGCCGCCCATGCCCTTTGCCGTTTTCTCAAACTTCACAACCAACCCCCTAGCAACACCCCTCTTGTGATATTCCCCAACAACAAACAAATTCACAATCTTATCTTCCCGCCCCCGAACAATTCCAATAATTTTCTCGCCAGCCACAGCAACATAAAAAATCGAACACTTATCAAAATTTTCCTTTATCCTCGCAAGATTTTTCTTCAGCGGAGTATATGTATCAATATAATTCTTAACACTCTTTTTGCTACCTTCACCACTATTAAACCGCCCAAAAGTTTTACTAATTAACCTAGCAACATCTTTCAAATCAGAATCTCTATATTTTCTTATCCTCATCATCACTCCCTCATCAACAAATAAACAAACGCAGTTAAAAAGACTATCGCACCGCCAACAATTAAAGTATTGGCAATCCCAATCGTAACAATCCCAATACCAGCCAGAAACACACCAATAGAATCAGCAACATTCCAATTAATACTTCCAATCGAACCAAGCGAAGCTCTGATCTTAGAATCGAATTCATGATGAGATGCCGAAGCTTCCGCAACGTCTAAAATCACCTCAAATATTTTCAAGATAGCAAATAATAGAAACGCAAGTATGACCCACCTAGAGAACGCAATACCAATCATCATAACTCCCGTGACAATCGAGGTCATAAGTAGGGAAAACCTAAAGCCACTTTTCTCAACAACTCTTTCAGCTATAAGAGGAGCACCCAAAGATATGAAAGCAATTACACCAAGAGCTCCAGCATAAAACTCTGGCTTCAGCCCAATAGTTTGAACGAAAAACAATGGAACAGCTAGAGTGAATATACTCCAACCGATATTAGCAAGAATGCTATTTCCCATTATAATCCTAAGATTTCGATTCTTCTTGTGAAAGATAAAATTATACGACTCAATAGCCTTAAGCCAAGACTTTTTCAAATATCCATGCGGAACTTTCTCCGGCGTAAAATTTCTCTCCTCCATATACTTCCAGATCATAATAAATATCAACAAACTAACAATCCCAGACACAAGCCAAATCAACCTAAAATTAATCGCAATAATAACAAGGCCAATCAGGCCACCAACAATAAGTCCGCCTCTCTCGAAAATATAACCCCTAGAAATTAATCTAACAATCTGGGATTTTTTCTTCCCAATTCCCAACGCGTCAATAGCCCAAGCCGAACCAGCTCCAGTAGTAAAAGTCCACGCAATATCAGAGATAACCCAAAACGCAGCAATCACCCAAAAACTATTAGCAAAATATATCCCAAGAAAAGCCACTGTAAACAAAAAGTAAGATATCATCAAAGATTTCTTCCTAGAATCATAATCAGCAACAGCCCCAGTAGGAAACTCAAGAAGCATAGTGAAAAGGCTAGACAAAGCAAAGAGCGTTGTAATCCAAACAACACTGAAACCCATCTGAACAAAATAAACCAAAGCAAGAGCAACAATCAAAGCCCGCCTTACACCATGACCAAACTCCATTCCATTACGAATCGCCTTCACTCTAGTAGAAAACTTCATTTAATATACCCACCCTTCTGCAAATTCCACAATTTCTTATATTCGCCAGCCTGATTAATCAACTGCCTATGAGTCCCCGACTGAACAATCTTCCCCCGCTTCATCACAATAATCTTATCTGCATGCATGATAGTCGACAACCTGTGAGCAATAATAATCGACGTACGCCCCTCCATAAGCCGCGCAAGGTCCTTCTGAATCTCATGCTCAGTCTCGCTGTCCAAAGCCGAAGTAGCCTCATCCAAAACCAAAATCTTCTTATTCGCCAACAAAGCCCTAGCTATCGAAACCCTCTGCTTCTCCCCTCCACTCAACTTCACGCCACGCTCACCAACAATAGTCCTCTCCTTCTGTGGCATCTCATCAATAACCTTATCCAACTGCGCAAACTTAATCGCCTTCCAAACGACATCTTTCTTCGCCGAAGGATTCGAGAACTTAATATTATTCCAAATAGTATCATCAAACAAAACAGCTTCCTGCGGCACAATCGCCATCTCACTCCGAACGCTCTCCTGTTTGAAATCCTTAATGTTCTTTCCATCAATCAAAACTTCTCCGCCTTCAATATCATATAACCGATAAAGCAAATTCACCAAAGTCGACTTTCCACATCCCGAGTGCCCAACAAAAGCAACCTTCTTATTCTTAGGAATTTTCAAACTAAACCCATCAAAAAGTTTTCTCTTCGAATATCTAAACTCAACATCCTTAAACTCAATATCTCCATGCTTAATCTCCATCGCCTTAGCCCCAGGCTTATCCTTAATGCTATTCTCGATTTTCCCATACTCGAACAAATCCTGGAAATCAATCATCGACCTATAATACATTCGAATCCCATGAACGAATCCAAACAAAGGCCCAACTACATTTCCATAAATCGTGTAGATAAATACAATCGCACCAATCGTCAACTCGCCATTCAAGAAACTAACCATAGGAAAATAAAGCAAGAAGAAAACACCAAGTCCTAAAATCGTAGCCTCGCCAACATCAAGCCACTTGAAAAATTGCCAAAACTTCTCAAACGCATTCTTAGTCTCTTCGCTCAACCTATGAAACCTTTTCTTAACAGCGTCTTCCTTTCCAAAATACTTAACCGAATTAATATTAGTCAAAAAGTCCGCAACGTTCCCTTTCTCTCTATCTTCCTTCCGATTCGCATAACCACCATAAGGCTTCGAGTAATTCTGCAAAATAATATTATATCCAATAAAAACGACAACAGTAATAATCAAAACAATAGCCGCAGACATATTAAAGAAAAGCAAAGAACCAACGACCGCAATCATCGAAAAAACCAAAGGCGCGATATTCCAAACAATTACATCAGTCATTCTATCAATGGCACCCGCCCCCCGACCAATCCTCGAAATCAAACTTCCAGTTTTATGCGTCGTGTGAAAATCGTGCGAAAGTCCAACAATATGATTAAAATATTTCCTTTTCAAATCCGCAATCATATCATTAGAAAGAACAATCAAGAAAACCTGCGAAGCCCACTTAAAGAAAACCCTCGAAATCAATACCACAAAAAACACCAAAATCAATACCCAAAGAACATTCACAAAAGCTGATTTCGCCAATAATCCATCAGCAAAAAGAGTTCCGCTATCAATCAATTCCTTAAACAAATACTTGTCAACAACATAAGTAAGGGCAGTCAAGAACCCTATAATCATCAACATGGTCAATTTTACCTTGTACCTACTAAGAAAGCTCCAATACTCCTTGAAATTGTACCCGAAATTGATATCTCGCTTGTACTTTTTCTTATCTATCTTAATTTTCTTTACCATACTGTTATATACCTCAACACCCTCATATTCTCATGCAGGAAGACACACGATACGCATCATACACAAAGTACAAAAATATAATCGGCGGCGAGCCAGCTGAAGAGGACGAAGACACGGAGTAAACACTGTTTATAAATTTTTGCTTAATTCTATCATAATTCATTCAAATTCCTCTATTTTTGCCTCTTCAACAAATCATCTAACCTAGCCTTATCACCAGACCTATCCTTTATCGCAGAAACCTCAAAAGTCTGATTCTCCCCAATCTCCTTCGCCTTCGTAACCTTCAAATCCCGAATCAACTTCTTCCTAATCGGATCCGAAACAATTAGCTTCCCACTAGCAGAATCCGAAATCCTCTTCGCCAAAGAAATCGTATTCCCAATACTCGTATATTTCAACTTCCCACCAGTCTTCGACGCGATTAGCTCACCAACATGCACACCAAGATTAAACGTAATCTTATCCTTAAACTTCTTATTATAAGCATTCAACTCATCCAAAATCTCCATACCAACCTTCGCAGCCAAAGCCTCATTCTTATAAGTCTTAGTCACAAGTGGAGAGAACACAATAAAAACATAATCACCCCTCCAATCAACAAGCCCCTTCTTTTTCTGCGCACTATTAACAGCCCCATGCAAAGCACTCTTGGCAGCTTCTCCAAGCTCGCCAAAATTCTTAACACTCAAAGAAACAACAGCCGACACATATTTCTCACCCTTCAAAACCAAAGTAGACTCAGCAATCCCAACCTTATTCTTAGTCAAATCAACCATAGTTTTATCTTCATGGCTATAGTTCTTATCATCAAGCCCCTGAACCGCAGGCGACTTTTTCGTAAAATTCATACTATCTCCAACACTCGACTTAACTTTCCCAGGAACTTTATCCCGAACCTTTCCAACCATTTTCTTAACAACACCATCCTTACCCAGCGTCCTCGTTTTCCGGTATCTCATAAACAGAACAGTACCAACCCCACCAAGCACAATTATCAAGAAAATCCAAACGATAGAATACCCCTTAAATATACCAACCTCTTTCAAGCTCTCAACAGAAATAGCATTTCCAGTTAACAAAACCCTTCGACTAATAGAACTGTCGCCATCATTAATAACAACATCATACGCGCCGCTCGGAGCATTAATATTAAATTTCCTAATTTCCCCAATATCAATATTCAAATCAAGATTCAGCGTCTCTTCCCCGATCTGAATATCAAGAGTCTTATTGTAAACAACATTCCCAATATTCGTAACAGTCAAAATAGAATCCTCAAAACCAAGATCAACCTTTTGAACACCAAGCATTTCAAATTCACGCTCCACAGCCATATCATTAAAAGAGCTAGCAATCTTCCAAGTCCCAACACTAGAATTAAAGGCAAAATCAAACTCACCAAACTCACCAGCCTGGACAGATATTTCAGTTTCAACATTCTCAGGCGAAATAATTTTCAAAGAAACACTACCTTCCATCGCTTTCCCAGACTGATCAAAAATTTCAGCACCAACAGAAAAATTCTCCCCAGGTGTAGCAACCTCATTCGACAAACTCAAAATTATCGACGACGCAACCTGGTTAACAACATACGAAACACTGCCAGTACCCTCATTCAAAATACCACCACCAGCGGTATCATAAGCCCGAATACTCAAACTATAAGTTCCAGCCTCAGCAGTTTCACCAACAGAAAAAATCTCACTAACAAAACCCTCTTCAACGGCCTTACTAAAAGAAGTCCCATTCGAACTCTCCACAAAACCATTCAACAAAACACCATTAGCCTTCGTAGCCTCGATACTAACAGTCACAGCCTCGCCAGGATTATATGTAGTCTTATCCAAAGAAGCCACAACAGAAACATCACTACTCACACTAAACGCCTTCGTCAAAGCCTCATTCGCACCAAGGACCAAACGAACCTGACACTCTCCAACAATATCACTCAACCAATCAATTTCCAAATCTTCTTTATTCAAAAATTTATATGGCAAACTATATGGAAACGCCTCACCAGGACTATATCTCCTCGCCGACATCTTCTCTAAATTTATTGTTCTATTCCCACAAATCAAATCAACATTCAAATTTCCACTCTCAGCCCCGACCAAACCCTCGGCGCTAACATACAATCTATCACCCAAATTATACACATCCAACGGCTCAGAAATCGTAATTCCAGCCAAAACAAACGAACTCGCGAAAACAAGCATCAAAATAAATATACATCCAATTTTTTTCATATACACCACACGAACTTTTACTATATAAATATTATCCATAAATATAAAAACAACTTTCAGCAATATTATACATGACAAAGATGAAGGTGAACCCGTGGGAGGTCGAAGGAAGCGTCGATTACGAAAAACTAACCAAAAAATTCGGCACGACAAAAATCCCAGATTCAATCTACAAAGAATTACAAGACTGCCATCCCCTATTAAGAAGAGGCATCTACTTCTCCCACAGAGATTTCGACAAATGGCTCAAAGCTCACGAAGAAGGAAAAAAGGTTTCAGTCATAACAGGAAGAGGCCCATCAGAAAAAATGCACATCGGACATCTGGTCCCATTCCTCGTAGCAAAATCACTCCAAGATAAATTCGGATGCGACGTTTACATTCCAATCTCCGACGACGAAAAATTCTTCATCAAGAAAAACCTAACATTCGAAGAATCAATAAAGTATTCTGAAGATAATATATTAGACTTAATAGCCCTAGGATTCGATCCAAAGAAAACATTCATCTTCGAAGACTTCGTTTACACAGACATCTACAAGTACGCAGCGCAAATCTCAAAACGAATCACATACTCAATGGCAAAAGCAATCTTTGGACTAACTCCAGAAAAAAACATCGGATGGTCATTCTACCCAGCAATGCAAGCAGCCCACATCCTATTCCCACAATTTCACTCGAAGAAACATATATCAGTCGTACCAGTCGCCATCGACCAAGATCCATTTATCAGACTAACCAGAGACATTGCTTCACAAAAAGATATTGCATTAACAAAGCCAGCAGCACTCCACGCAAAATTCCTACCATCACTCCACGGCGAGGCAAAAATGTCATCATCGGGCACAGGACTAATCTTTCTATCAGACGACGCAAAAACAGTAAAGAAAAAAATAAACAAGTACGCATTTTCCGGCGGACAAAAAACAACAGAAGAACACAGAGAAAAAGGCGGCAACACCGAAGTCGACGTCTCATTCCAATACCTAAGAATGCTATTTGAAGAATCGGATGAAAAACTAGAAGAAATAAAAACCAAATACGAATCAGGCGAACTACTAACTGGCGAACTTAAAGCGATCCTAATAGAAAAAATAAGCGCATTCCTAAAAGATCACCAAAAAAGAAAGCAAGAAGCAAAAAAGAATATCGATAAATTTATCCTAAAAAACTAAGCAACGCGAGCGACAGAAACAACTTTTTCCCATTCTTGAAACGATTTAAAACAGGGCCTATCTTCAGTATCCGAACCATTGCAAATTTCACGCTGAAACTCAGAATTAGTCATATTAACACAGGCCTCATACGCATCACACCGACCAACATATTTACACGGACTCATCACATCATATGAAATTCCTCATTTAAAACTATTATTGTTCTTCACTTGCGCCGTGCAGGCCTGTAAAAAGTATGTGGGCCACGATTAACCCGGCCAGTACTTTCCATATTCTTTGCCCATTTGGGAGTTTTATCAGTAAAGTAATTAGTCGCTCCATTGGTCGGGTCCGAAAACTTTCCGCTAAGAACACCGCCAGCAATATCCAAACATCCATTCCATTCCTTCGGAGAATAATCTTTATGCTCAGGATTCATCAGCTTTTCTCTATTAGGATTGCCAAGATTAAAACAAGCATATTGCGACGGAGTCAATATAACATCCTGAACAGTTTCCCCATTCCACTTTTTCCCATCGCCAATCCGATTAAGGACAGTGTAAGCAATAGCAACTCTTTCACTCCTGGATTCGCTCCTAGCCTCGCCATAAATCATTCTCGCAAGCAAAACCTTATCGCTATCCCCAGAAAAACTACCATCATTAGTTTTGTAAGAAACAGGAACTCTTTCAACTTTCTTTAACACAGGCGGAGATACAGGCACTGGAGCAGAAGCAACCTTCTCCAATTGTCCATCTTCAACATCTCTCAATACAAGTTCCGGACTGGTATTATCTTGCACAAAAGCGTCACCAGCCTCACTTTTTCTATCAAGATTTCCAGATAGGCCAAGCCACAAAGCACCAGCCAAAATTGCCGGACCAAATGCGAAAACTGGATTAAATTTTTCTTTTTCCATTAAAATAAATCCAAAAAACCGTTCTTAAACCTTTCTCCCTGTTATTGTGATTCGGTAGCAACTTCCCCAGCAGCTTCAAGAACCTCAACACCCTTAGAAGTAATATTCATCCCAACAGCCTTCCTCTCGTGCGCAGTCCTTCTCATCTTCGCAATCCGCACAGCCCTATCTCCAACTCCAGCAACTCCACTCTCATAAAACACAGTAACAGAATCAGAAAGAAATCTCAAAATATCAGTCTTCGTCCAATCACCATCACTAGTCGCCCCCATCTCTCCCTCCAAACTCTCATCAACAAAAACCGTCGTAACCTTCAACCTCTTCATCAGCGACGACAAATCAAAAATCACCTGCCGAATTTTCCCCTTATCACTCAAACTCAAAGCCAAAACAGAAATCGGATCAAAACAAATTCTCTTAATTTGATTCGACGCAATCATCTTCGTCAACTCAGACTTCAACTCCTCAATCGACGTCTGCGGCGAAAACCTCATAAACTTAATTTTACCCTCAGCACTCAACTTCGAAAAATCCCAACCATAAGCCATCGCATCATTCAACGTCTCAACAATATCCGGCTCAAACGAACAATACAAACCATTCTCCTGAAACATCGTCACCCCATTCCAAAGAAACTGCATCAAAAAAGTACTCTTCCCAGACCCCGGCCCACCCACAATCAAATTATCAGAATTACGCACAAATCCCCCCTGACAAATCTTATCGAACCCAACGATTCCCGTAGGACACCTATCTATCACATCACCCACCATAAAAGACTACACCCACAAATCTTTATAAATTCTCTTATTGTATAATTTTCTTTTAGATGGCTTACACGTCAGCCCATCAACAAAAGATTTATATAGTAATATCAATTGATATTATCAGAAATCAGGAGTTAAAATGCAATTATTACATAAAAGAAATTCTAACGCAAGGTCACCAACATTACAAACAGTACTAATGGTAGAAAAATTTATTGACGACAATAGCGGAGAGTACAAGAAAACAGAACTATTCAAAAAACTACCAAAAAAAGTAATGTGGCAAACATTCCAAATAATCATGGAATATTTAGCAAGTATATTTAAGATTGTTTATGATAGCGAAGGTTACGTAGTTTATATTTGGAATCCAGAATTAGCCGACAAAGTCAAGGACATGCCAGAGATTAAACTATGAAACCCAATAAGACAAAATTTATAGATAGAAGTCTAGAAGAAGCTTTCAATATCATTGATAATAACGATCCAACAAAGAAAGCATTAATTAGAGCGATTAAAGATATAAAAGAAAATTGTTATTGCGGAAGAAATGTAAGAAAGAAATTAATCCCAAGAAGATTAATCGACAAATACAAAATTAATAATTTATGGATTTACAACCTCCCTTCTGCCTGGAGGTTATTATATTCCCTAACTAATTCAGGAGAAGTCAAACTAGTGGCAGTAGTTTTAGACTGGATGAATCACAAGGATTATGAAAAATTATTCAAGTTTTAAATCAAATAAAAAAGAGTAGTAAACACAGAATGCGAAGGAATGTTCTTCGTAAGGGTCTGCCCCAACCAAATTAAATTATATTAGTGAGGGTATTTCAGGCTCAGGAACAATCCACTCCGAAAAAGGCGACTTCCAAATCAACGAAGGCGACTCATACTCTTTAGAACAAGGGGAGAAATATTATATTGAAGGTAATAAGTTACTCTTATCCTTGATTAATGCACCGAAGTGGACGCCTGAACAGCAGAAGGTTGTTGAGTAGGTTTTAAGCCTTTCAGCCCTAATCACCCTTCATCCATAAATAAACAATTCCCTGAATAAAGACTAGAGCACCACTAACAACAATTCCCGCAGGAATACCATATTGAGTAAACAAAACTCCCGCAACAAAAATACCAATAGCATTAGCAACATAACCATTTATACTACCAATCGAACCAAGAGACGCCCGAATCTTTGAATCTGAAACATAATGCGAAGCACTATCTCCAATAACCTCAGCAATCCCTAAAACAAATATAACAGCTCCTAGTAATATTATCGCATAAGTCAAACTTGAAGAAAGTCCAAACAAGACAATAAAAACCGCAGTAATCGAATAGATAAAAAACAGATAAGATCCAAATCCCTTAGACAATTTCATTTTCTTTGCCATAAAAGGAATACTCAACGTGATTAACGCAAAGACTGACTGAAACCCAGATAAATGTTCTGGAAGAAGTTTTAGGCTCTCGACAATCATTAGGGGCATCCCAATCCAAAAGATTCCCCCAGCAATTGCTCCAACAAAACCCCCAAGCATCATAATTTTCTTATTCCTCCCAGCTTTACTAAAAAGAAATTTATAAGATTCTCCAGCCTTCAAAAAAGATTTTTTAAGATATCCTGCAGGAATTTTTTCTGGCTTAAAGTTCCTCTCTTCTCCAAACCTCCACATTAAAAACAAAAGCACTAAATATAACACCGCCCCAACTAACCAAATTAATCTAAAGTTAATAGCAATAACAAACAGCCCTACAAGACCCCCAACCAAAAACCCTCCTTTTTGAAACAAGAATCCCTTAGAAATCAATCTCACTATTCCCTTCTTCTCCTTTCCAACTTTTAGATTATCAACAACCCAAGCCCCACCAGCACCAGTATTAAACGTCCAAGCAACTTCACCCATAATCCAAAAAAATGAAATCAGCCAAAAATTACTAACAAGAAAAATCCCAAAATAAGCAAAGGCAAGAAGGAAGAATGAAATCATCAAAGATTTTCTTCTAGAATCATAGTCTGCAACAGCTCCAGTTGGGAACTCCATAAAAACCGCAATTAAACTAGCAACAGCAAACAGTGTCGTAATCCAAAAAACTGGAATCCCAATAGAAACAAAATAAATAAGAGCCATTGACATAATTAATACTCGCCTGATTCCTACGACAAACTTCATGCTCGCCCAAACACCAACAGTCTTTCTCTGAAAGCTCTTTGAAGTATCTTGATCGTTTAACTTCTTCATCTCAACGCCCTCACAACATCAAAATCCTTATACTTCTTGTCAATAATTCCAAACTTCAAACATCTCTTAAACATAGTATTAACATATTTCATATCCCCTTTGATATCATTTTTTTCAATAAAAGCAGAATGCAGTTCTTTATCTCTAACCCTCAACAAATGCCAAACAGACCACAAAAATACAGAAAAGGTCTCAATCGGAATACGAATATTAATTCTTTCAATCAAATCTTCTTCGTCAACATCTATGTTTTTAAAATATTCATCCAAAAATAATTTCTTTTGATCTTCTTTAAATGGCTTACCAAAATCAGAAAAAATATTCGCCAAACTTGTTGCCCTATCGGTAATTTTCAAATCTTCAAAATCAATCAATCTATATTCGCCCCTATTCACAACTATATTTTCTTCATGAAAATCACCTTGATCCAAAACGATATCAGGAACGTATTTTTTAAATGGAGTTTTTGAATGCAAATTAGAAAAAGATTCATCAATTATTTTCATCAATTTTTTACCACCCAATTTTTTACCCAGATCATTAAGATAATATTTCTTTAACATAAAAACCTGCTCCTTATATCCACATAAAAATTCCTTCTTCAACTTCTTCAACCCTCCATCGATTTTAATTCCATGTAATTCCCCGCATAATTTCCCAAGTTTATGAAACATTTTTGGTTTATAGTATTCAGATATATTATTAAGAGTCTTCCCATGAATATACGAGATAATAATAAATTCACTATCAAAATATTTTTTTGATTCATCCAGTGTCCATGCCTTAGGGCTAATATCATAAGGCTCAAGAGATTTCAGAGCATCAAATTCTTTTCTAGATTTATTCTTTTTATCGGGCTCCATATTCATTCTAAATATGAAACTCTTATTATTTGCTTTAACTAAATAATTTAAATTAGAAGCTCCCATCCCAAGCTTAGAAACAGAATTAACCTTAACTTTATTCCTTAACCCCAGTTTCTTAGGATTTAATTTTTCAAAATATTTTTCAATTTCTTTATTCATCCCAAAACCTTCCCCATTAAAATATAATTACCATCATACTTTGGACTTATTTTCTTAAATCCAAACTTCCCATAAAACTTTGGCTTATTCGTAGAAAGTGTCACCATCTTCGCAACAGGCTTCCCAAGTTTCCCAATTTCTTCAATCAAACCTTCAATTAATTTACTCCCAATCCCATTCCCCTGATATTCAGACTTAACATTAATCCAAAAAATATTAACTACATTATTATCAATCCAAGACCTAACAAAACCTCCAAGCCCGATAACTTCTTTCTTATCTTCCATAACCAAATAAATAGGTTTGTGCAATGCCCCAGAAAACATTTCCATAATCTCTTTCCTTGCCACGCTTACAGGATATTTCGGATTATTAACTCCTATAATTTTTAACATTTGAGAAACATCTTTCTTAGTCGCATGCCTAATAATGAACTTTGGCTTATTTGATTTTAATATCTTTTTCATCTAGCCTTCACATAATACAAGTTATCATAAAACTTGCCATTCTTTTGCGCCTCCTTTTTATGTCTACTCTCAAAAACAAAATCACATTTCTCCATCAACTTCACAGATGCCTTATTAAAACCTCTACATCTTCCAGAAATCTTTCCCAATTTATATTTCTTAAAAACATAATCAACAAACAACTTAGTGGCTCTTCTTGCAATTCCCTTCCCTCTAAATTCTTTCTGCAAACCAACCCCAATAATTCCTACTGCTTTTTTCCTGTCAAGAGATTCACCATCCAAACTATGCACTCCAACGAAACCAATAAACTTATCATTAGAATCAATAGCAAAAAAGACTCCCTTCTTTTTCTTCATCATATCCAATTTTTCTTTTATTTCTTTCTTGGCTTCAATCAAACTTTCAGGAACAGAATTAAAATTTCTTCTCGACTCTGCATCTTCATGCATAGCTAACCATCTCTGAGAATCCCCTAGAACAAGACGTCTAAGAATAAACTTCGGGCTACTTGATTTTAGTATTATTTTCATCTCAATTCATAAAGAACCTTTATCCCCCAATATTTAGATGATATCTTTTCCACATTAATTACTTTCTTCAATTTTAAATTAAGCTTGAACCCTTCTGATTTTTTTATGATAAGATAATGCCAATCTCTTCCCCGTGACTTTTTTATCTTAAGATTACTAAATTTTTTTAAATATCTCAAAAAATCTATCTGTTTCTTATCCTGCCATATCTCGACCATCTTCTTATATTTTTTAGGATGATCATCTCTAAATTCTTGTAACTCTAAAACTGCCAACCCATGGTTTGTTAAAATCCTATTTACCTCTTCGATAAACAACGCCCTATCGCTAATATATTGCATTGTCGCCTGGCAAAAAACAAAATCAAAACTAGAAGATTTAAACGAAAGTTTTTTCCCCGCATCAAACCCCATATAAATTTTAGGTATGTCTTTTTTCTTAAACCCCTGATCCAAAGCATACTCATTAGTTAATTTTTGGTTCCAATCCTTTTCATAATTCGTACCAAATACTTCTACCTTATCTCCATATTTTCGTTTTAGTTCTAATAAAGCCCTACCAAAACCCGCACCAATTTCTAGGATTTTGATTTTTCGTTTATTTTTGAGAATTTCCTCAACATTTCTTGCTATGTTCCCAATCCTTCCCATCGCCCCCTTTAATCCTAAAGATCTCCCAGGTCTCCAAATTATATTTCCATCTTGACCACTCTTTTTTATCCAATAGTTTTTATCCATCATCAACCCCTCAAACATCTATATCACTTTTTAATTTATATCCATCTACTTCAAAACCACCTAATTTCTCCAAAATATGATTTGTTAATCTTTGATATATCTCAAACATACGCTTCTCATTTTTTATCTCAATTGCTTTAATAAATAATTTAACAAACTTCTTGTCGGGGAAATCTTTAACAAGATATTTTTTCTTATCGTTCTCATCAGATAAAAATCTCCAAACCTTATTCGATGATATCTTTAGAAATCCGATTAACTCACTATATTTTGATAGCATTTCAGCCAGATAATTATAATAAACAAATCTAAAATCCCCTTTACTTGCTTCATAAACTTCTTCTAAGTTATCTTGCATATCCCATAAAGAATATTTTGCATTTTTAATTTGAAAGTCTGTACCCTTAGAATATTTCTTAGAAAGATAAGATTTTGCCAACTTCTTCAACTTTCTAGCAATCCCTTTTTTATCTAAAATAATCTTTCCAGTAAAAAACATATGTGGAGCCATTTGCCTTCTACCCTTAAAATCTTCTTCCATATAAGCTTTAATTTGCTTTGGAGGATTCGCAAAATACTCAACTAAAATCCCATTAATTATTCGATTTCCCCTTTCTCTCCACCTAATTCCCTCGCTTAAAATGATTTGCAAATCAATATCTGAATGCTTTGTCGGATTTCCAGTCACATAACTTCCACAAACCACAACACCAATTATATCTTTGTCGTGCCCCCACTCTTCCAAGAATTTTCCCACAGTCTTTTTTATTATCGTTTTCATCTTATTCCAACTCCTTATCAAACTTTTTTATATGCCTAGCTTTATTCTTCCCAATATATTTCTCAGATTTTTTCCACCACCGAACCCAAGCATCATCCAAGGACATCTCCTTTCGTCTAGAAATCTGCATCACTAAAACAACCATATCCATTAACTTATTCTGCTTCTTCAACTTACTCTCAGCCTTTTCATACTCCCTTATCTCTTTCTTCAACGCCAAAACCAGCCTCTTATCAGAAGTCTTATCAAACCCCGCAATCTTCTCAAAATCATAAATATTTTTAGACATCTTATTAAAATTAGTTTTCAGCCCCATAGAATCTCTAATTATTTTATCCATCACCATCTTAATTCAACCCAAACCGTTTATTTAAATCTTCTTTATCAATCACGCAAACAAATCTCTTGTAATAATCATTATCAATAAATTTCATCTTACAATTAAAATCCTTGAAAATTCTTTTTATTTCTGACTCACTATAAGCTTCTAAGATAGATTCTTTTTCATTCTCATCATAATAATCAGTCTCGTTATTTCCAACAAATTTCTTTCTTTTCTCTAATCTCTGATGAAGTTCTGTTTCGGTTTCAGGTCTTAATTGGTCTGAAATAATTAAAGCCTTCTTAGCAGTAGACAATAAATGCTTAATCAATTTCCTAGGATTATCAAAATGATGCAAGGCTAAGTTCAGGGTTATAATATCAAATTGGTCTTTCATCTTAAAAGCATCCATTTTTTTAAAATTAAAACTTAGATTTTTCTTAGCATTCTTAATAAAATCCTTATCAATATCAACACCATTTAATTTCAAATTAGGATATTTCTCATTTATCAATTCTAAAAGATATCCATCGCCACAAGCTACATCACAAAGAGTTTCCCCTTCTCTATCTTTCAGCTCTTGCAATATTGGAGAATAAAGCCAAGGCATAGTTCTAATTATTTTAGAAAAACCCTTTTTCTCACTTTCGCACATAATCTGATTATTTTGTATTCTTTTTGTTCTCATTTTATTCCCTTCCTAAATTCCCTATGCATCTCGACTAATCTTTCTCTAGGAATTTCTGTCTTTAATGCAGGAGTTGAACAGTCTGACCTTAGGTAATTTGGATCTTCAATTAAATCATTGCTTCTGCAATAGTGGTGAAAATCAGTTCCAGGGAATGGAGTAATAAATGCGCTGTATGTATGAAAAACTTTGCCCTTGGAAATTTCGGTATATTTATCCATACTCGCCTTTAATTGAGACTCAGTTTCCCAAGGATATCCCATCATTAATGAAGTCCAAACTGGAATTCCAGACTCATAAGTTTTATTTATAGCAGTTTCAATCATTTCAGGAGTAGTTCCTTTTCTCAACCTGTTCAATGTCTCGGCATTCATTGATTCAACTCCAAAAAATAACCCATTGCATCCAGAATCTTTTAACATTTCCAAATCAACTTTTCCTCTTGAGACATCATCTACTCTAGCAAAAATCCTATACTGAATATTTCCCTTTAATCCTCTGTCTTCAATACCCTTGCATATATCTGCAACCCTTTGAGGATCGAATGTGAATAGCTCATCTGCAAAAAAGAAATCTGTTCTCCCATGATTCTTGTACCTATCTTCCATTTCATCAAGAACTCTTTCTGCAGAATTTGCAACAACTTTTCCGGGACTTGAAACGGGTGTTGCACAATAAGAGCATTTAAACCTACATCCTCTCCCTGTGTGCATATATTCCAAATCACTTGATTCATCTACTGAGCAATATTTATCATAAGGAAGATCGTCTCTATTGGGTGCAGGCAATTCGTCTAAATTATCAATCCTTGGAACCTGCCCAGTATATTCCCACTTTCCTTTATTTTTGAAAAGAATTC
>JABHLR010000003.1 GCA_018693315.1 archaeon
ACGAAATCCAAGCTCTCTATGCGAATTCATCAACGAAGTATTTGAATGCGTCGGTGAGTATGGCGGAGGGGACGAGGGATGTGACTGTTTATTCGCAAGATGTTGGGGGGAATGTTGTTTCATTAACGAGTTATAATGTTAGTGTTGATAGTGTTGCTCCGACTATTAGTGTTGTTTCGCCTTTGAATGGGACTTATGATAGTAATGCGGTTCTTGTGAATGTTTCGTCGAGTGAGGAAGGGACTGGGATGATTGTTGGGAATTTGGATAATAGTTTGGTTAGTTGGTGGAGGATGGATGATGTTGATGGAAGTACTGTTAGTGATTATGTTGGTGGGAATGATGGGACTGCTGTTAATGCTGTGCAGGTTGATAGTGGGAAGTTTGGTAAGGGGTTTGCTTTTGATGGGGATGGTGATTATGTTGTTGTTCCTGAGAATAGTTCGTTAGATCTTTCGACTTTTACTTTGTCGACGTGGGTTAAGTCGAATGATGAGGGATATATTTTGGCGAAGAATGGTACTGCCGGTAGTTCTAGCCCGGATCCTATTGGTTCGGGGACGATGGGAACGTATGATCATGATCATGTTACAATAACTGGTACGGCGACGGCAATTAGTTCGTATGCTTGGACCTTTGATCATGAAGGAAGTATTTGGAAATATCGTTGGAATGCTGGTCCGTTGGATAAGTATAATGGGACTACTGGGGCGTATATCAAATCTGTGACATTGGCTGATGATGCTAATTATGGTTATTGTTTACAGCTTGCAGTTGATTTGAGTGGAAGGATGTATTGTAGTTCTTATACTGATGATCATATTTCTGTTTTCTGGCCGGAGAATGGGACGAGTATCGCTCTACATTCCGTATCGGGTGCTACGGCTGGTGCGGCAGGAGTTTATTTTGATGGTAAGTATATATGGTATGGGGATAATATGGGCTCTGGTGGAAATGAATATTATCGTGTGAATGTTACAAATGGAGGATGGACGGTTTTGAATAACTTTACAAGTGATCAGACTGGATGGGGTTATGGGATGGGTGTTGTTGGAGATGTTTTATTTATAGCTTCGTCAACTGGAGATCAGTGGTATTACCATACGGATTTAGATTATAGTGATGATAGTATGTCTGCTTCGTCTACTCAAACTTCTGCTCAAGGGGCGTCGAGTCTGATCAGTTTTAATTTTAATGGTAGTTATATGATGAGGAAGCAGAATACTGGTACGGTGGTTAGGGCGTATCAAACCGGAGAGAGGAATTGTACGGATTCGACCCAGTGTCTTTTGTATAAGGGTGGTTGTGTTGTTAGTGGGACTGTTATTGATTATGATTTGGATGGGGATGATGATACTTGTAGTGCTGGTTCTTGGGGAGCAGCTTCTGGGACGTTGGTTGTTCCGTATTCTTTGAGTACGATTGGCGGAGGTCAGTTCTTTATTAGTTCTGGTGCTGTGAATTATACTGCAGATGCGGTTACTGACGTTAATGATTTTGATTGGCACCATGTCGCTGCGACTTACAATGGTTCTCTGATGGGAATATATGTTGATGGTGTTTTAGAGGGAACGAATGCGAGTTTTAGTGGAGATCTTTCTTCTAATGTTGGAGAGGTTGTGATTGGGGCGGATTACAATACGGTTGTGTCTGGATTTTTTAACGGTTCTCTGGACGAGGTTCTTATCTTCAGCGAGAGTTTGTCATCGGATGAGATCAGAGGGCTTTATAATGCTAGCAGAATTTCTTATACCGAAACGGGACTGGCTCAGGGTGCACACGAGTTTAGAGGATATACTTCGGATTTGTCTGGGAATATTGGGACTTCGGAGGATAGCTTTTTTGTTGATAGTATTCCCCCTGTCGCGTCATTTGTTAGCCCTACCCCTAACGATGACTCTTCGCAGGATTATTATATTGAGGTTAATGTGAGTGTTACTGAGAGCAATGATTACTATTCGTTTGTTGATTTTGATAGGGATTTGGTTGGATGGTGGAGTATGGATGATTACAATGGGACGCATGTAATTGATTCGAGTAGCTATGGGAATAATGGGAGTGTTGTTGGTGGTGCTGTGCAGACTGATGCTGGTAGATTTGGGAAAGGGTTTTCGTTTGATGGGACTGGGGATTATATTGATATAGTTGGTGACGAATTTTCTTCGGATGTTATGACTTTTTCGACTTGGTTTAAGTCTAATCCTGATGGGGAACTTAAGTCTTTGATGGGCTGGGATAATGCTACGAGCTCTCCGGCAATTGCTGTTTGGAGTAATGAGCAATTGATTGTGTATTTGACTGGTGGTTGTTATAGATATATTTCGGGTTCTGTTTCGGATGGAAATTGGCATTATGTTGCAGTTACTATTAATCAGACGGATAAGAGTAGTTGTAATGCGATCCTTTCAAATTCTTATTCTTTTGTCGATGGGACCTATGCGGTTATGACCTATAATACTGGGACGCCTGCTTATTTTGAGGGAAGTTATAATCTTGGTGCATCTGGAAGTAATGGGTGGATCTTTAATGGTACGATGGATGAAACAATGTTGTTCAGTAGGATGTTGAATGAGAGTGAGATTGATTCGTTGTATAATGCATCAGCTAATCATTATTATCATAATTTTAGTGATTTGGTTAATGATACGACTCATAACTTTACTGGGTATGCTGTCGATGTTGCTGGGAATGTTGATTCGACTGGGGAGTATAATGTTTATGTTGGTGTGACTGGGGAGGATGTTGATAGTTGTGGTATTTCTCTCAGTTCTCAGAATATGATTTATACTCTAACTGAACACCTTTCTACGACTGAGACTTGTCTTACCGTGGAGGCAGACAATGTTACGGTAGATCTTAATGGGTATAGTATTGGTGGGAATGATGCTGGAGGATATTACGGTATTGTTTCAGATGGTTATAATGAGACAAATGTACTAAATGGTTCGATTGCAAATTTTGATAAGGGGATTGGATATACAAATAGTCATAATGGAAGTATTACTGATGTTACTATCGATTCTAGTAATGGTTACGGGATTTATTTATCTGATGCTACTGAAAATAATGTGTCTCGAAATGAGCTTTCTAGGTGTGCTGGTTCGTGTATTTATTTTTATGATTCGGATAGTAATTTTGCTTTAGATAATGAACTTGGTTATGGGCAGAATGGGTATAGTGCGGAGAGTACGAATGCGATCTATATAAATAGTAATTCCGATTTAAATAATGTCTCGGTAGTTAATACTACGAGATATATTTATGTTGAAGGGGATAATAATCGTGTTGGTGGAAATCTTCATGCTGAAAGTAGTTATGCTACCGGAATTATTATGGCTGGTGGCGGAAAGACTTTGTATTTGTCTGAAAATACTAATGTGGATTCTCAAGGGTATTCATCAGGAGATATTTATGGGGTCGAGGTTCGTGGAGATAATATTGCGGTAGATCTTGCGGGTAATAATCTTACTGGGCGGGATGAGACTAGTCCATCTGGTTATTATGATTACGGAGTTTATGTTTCTGGTTATGGAAATGTTATAGTGCGTAATGGTGGTATTAATGAGTTTAATAAGGGTGTTTATGCTACAAGTGCGCCGTCTATAATTGTTTCTGGCATCTCAGCTATTGGGAATATTTACTCGGGAATAGAGATTGGTTCTAGTTCGAATTCCGCGACAATTTCTAATTGTACTGCGAATCTTACAGAATCTTCTTCGTACGGTTATGGTGTCGTCTCTTCTTCAGATTATACAACTGTAAGAGATAGTACCCTTGCGGGAAATTATAATTATAATGCTTATTTGTCTGGATCTTATTCTACGTTTTTTAATAATACTATTCAGGGAAATACGTATTACAGTAGGGTGTATAGTTCTGGAAGTTATGGTAATTTCTCTTATAATGAGGCAAGTAATTCTGGTTATGGAGATTATACGACAACTTCTCATACTTTTGAAATATCTGGTAGTGATAATCAGATAGTTTCAAATACTGGATATGGCAATGAAATCTCTGGCCACGAATCTTCAAATTTTTATATCTCTGGGGATCGGAATAATGTTTCTAATAATTATATCGACGGTACTTCTGCGAGTTACGGGGTCAATTCTTTGTTTTATATCTATGGTAGCAATAATGATGTTTCTGGTAATCAGATAGGAACTTCTTTTTCCAGCCAGTTTTATGGGGATTCGGGCTATGGGATTAAGGTGGAAGGAAATTATAATGATCTTGCGTCGAATTATAATTCTGGAGGGATTTATCGTTCAGATAGTAGTCATTTATGGGGGACGTGGATATATGGAAATTATAATACTGTGGATGATGATGTTGCAGCTTCTTTTAGTTGTGGGGGGTCTGCTTATGTTTATGGGGTTTCGGTTTATGGGGATTATAACAATATTACTGGGTCGAGTTCGGATTATGGGGGGCATAGTGGTAGTTCGGGTTATGGGATAGTTATTGCTGGAGATAATAATCGTGTTGATTCAATTAGTAATATTGATTCAATTAATACAGATTATTCTTTCGGGATTTATTTGGATTATGGTAGTGAGTGGAATACTATTAGTTCTAATGGTCCTGACAATAATGATCACGGGATTTTCTTATATGAGGCAGATTATAATACTATTTATGCGAATTCTATGTATTCTTCGGATGATTCCGGTATTCATCTTTATTATTCAGATAATAATGATGTTTCAATGAATACTCTGGGTACTTGTAATGGAGCTCAGGGATATTATGCCTGCCTTAATCTTTACGAAGCGGACAATAATGATTTTACATGGAATAGTGTTTATGATTGTCAGGTTTCTGGATATGGGTGTGTTGGGCTTTACAATTCGGATTATAATGATTTTAGTGGGGAATATTATTATGATTCGGATTATGAGCTTGTGACACTTCAGGGAGGTTCGGACGGTAATAATTTTAGTAGTATTTATCTCGGTGATGCTGGTGCTGATGGAGTGTTTGTTTATGATGGGTCTGGTTATAATTGGTTTGGCAAGTTGTATTTTGGATATAATGGTTATCCTATTTATGGGGATGCGTTTCATGTTGACACCTCTAGCTATAATACTTTTTCGAACAATGATCTCGATTATGGGTCTCAGTACATTTATGGATATGGTTTTAATATTTCTGATTCAACTGGAAATAATTTTATTGGTAATGATATGGGTTCTGGCTATGTTACGTGGGATTATTTCTTTAATGGTTCTCAACCTTATCAATATGATTTTAGTGGAGATAGCTTGGAGTTTAAGACAGATTATGGGTCCATTAAGTTTTCGAATACTTCTCTTTATGCTAGTGGGTCGGATTTGTCTTCGGTGATTGGCGTTACTGGTAACAAAGCGTTTGTAAATAGTACTCTTCAGCCAGGACTTAATGCGTCGGCTGGTATTACACTGAACAATATTTATGTTGAGACTCCAGATCCGCGTGTTGATTATAATGATGATGGTACTTATGAGGACTGTCCTTCGGAGGTTTGTACGGATATGAGTTATTCGAATAATATCGTGACGTTTAATGTGTCTCATTTTACCTCCTTTGAGGTTGCCGGCGAGTCTTCGGTTTCTGCTTGTGGTACTTTGAGTTCTGCTGATACGACATATATACTTAGTCAAGATATTCCAGGGATTCCGGGGAACTGTTTTATTATTGACGCCAATGGGATAACACTGGATATGAGTGGGTATGGTATTACTGGAAGTCATTCTGGCTATGGGGTTTATGCCTCTGGGGCTGATGACGCGAAGATAATAAATGGAAAGATTTATGATTTTAGTATTGGGATTTATTTGACCAGTTCTAGTGATTCTTTTAATATTAGTAATATGGTTATAAGTTCTAATAGTGATCGGGGGATTGATTTCAGTGGTATATTAAGTAGTGTTGTTCAGAATGTTAGCATAAGTGATAATACTGGTTACGGGATTGCTCTGGACTCTAATTCGAATAGTAATAATTTTACTAATGTGATATCTAGCTCTAATGAGTATGGGGTAGCTTTGCAATATGGTTCTAATAATATTTTTACTAATGTGACGACGAACGCAAATAATATTGGGTGGTATATTGTTTCCGGTTCTAATAGCTTTGTTGATATTGTCGCGAATTCAAATAGTGATTACGGAATTGATCTTTCGTCAAATTGGAATAATTTAACAAATATAACTGTGAATTCGAATGTTTGGGCCGGAATTCGTATAGGTGGGAGCAGTAATAATCTCACAGATGTAAGTGCTTACAATTGTTCTACTGGTGGGGCCTCTGCCTGTGTGAGAATTACTTATGGAGATGATAATAGTATGGAATTTGGGACATTGAATTTGAGTTCGAATTATTTGTTGTGGGTATTTGGAAGTGCTTATAGAAATAATTTCTCTTCGATGATTTTGGATAATGCGACAAATCATGGGGTTTATGTAGGTGGAGCTGCTGCAGGTTTGGCTAATCGGTTTTACAATTTTAGTATTTCGAATACTGAAAAATCTGCGTTTAATATTTCAAATGGTACTGATAATAAGTTGATTAATAATACGTTTAGTAATGTTCTGTGGGATTATGTTGTTCAGGACGGAGCTGTTAGTGAGTATGATTTTAATTCGGATTCTTTGGAAGTATTTGATTATGATTATGGACGTGTTAAGTTTTTGAATGAGTCGCTTATTGTTTCTGGGGATAATTTGTCGAGTGTGATTAATATTTCATCTAATAATGTTTTTGTAAATTCGACTGCGCAGCCAGGGTTTAATACTAGTGCGAATATTACTTTGACTGGGATTATCAATGAGCCTAGGGCGACAGTTGATTATAGCGACGGTGGAACTTATGTTACATGTCCTGCAAGTATTTGTACTAATTTGAGTTATGCTGGTAATATTTTTGTTTTCAATGTTAGTCGTTTCACGAGTTATTCTTCGGAGGTTGACAATGAGGCTCCTGATGATCCGGTTATCTTTTTGAACACATCTGGCGTTGAGAATATTTCATCGGAGAATGTGATTTGTAATACTAATATTAGTGATTATGATGGGAATGATTTGAATGTTTCTGTGAATTGGTATTTGAATGGTGTTTTGAACTTGACGGTTAATTATACTAATCAAGTTAATGGAACTGCGTTTGGTGCGGTGTTAGATTATGGGAATACAACTAAGACTGATAATTGGACTTGTGGAATGAGGTTCTATGACGGATATGAATATAGTAATTGGACGAACGAAAGTTACAATGTTACTATTGTTAATGATGTTCCTGATGTGACTTTGGTTTCGCCGAGCGATTGGTCTTCTACTATGAACAGGAGTTTAGAATTTAATTGGACAGTTGTTGATGCAGATGATGACACGATAACTTACGAGTTTAATTTGAGCGAGGAATATTTTGTTGGTGGACCGGGTACTTGTCAGGATGATAGATACAACGGAACTTTGACAGATACTAGCTATATTCCTTCGAGTGATTTGTTGTGTTTGTATGATAACGGTTATTATTACAACTGGACTGTTAGGGCTCATGATGGAGAGGTTTATGGAAATTGGTCTGATGTTTACCATGTTAATATTAGTGCGACTGTGACGATTAGTTTGGATAATGCTTCGATGAACTTTGGGACTCTTGCGCCGACGACTGTTGAGAATACTAGTGATGATGATCCGAACCCATTTACGATTAATAATGATGGTAATGCGCTTATGAATATCAGTATTAATTCGTCGTCGATATGGGAAGTTATTTCTTCTTCTAGTAACTATTATCAGTTTAAGGTTGATAATAGAAGCGGTGAGGCTGGGGCGTTTAGTTGGCTTGGTTCGGTTGTTGATTGGTTTAGCGTGCCGATTACTGGAAGTGTTGTTGCGGTTAAAGAATTAAATTATGGGAACGGTAATGATAGCGCTGAGGTTGATATTCGGTTGGAAGTTCCGTCGAATGAAGGGCCTGGCAATAAGAGTGCGCTTGTTATTTTCTCTTCGGGGTTGGCTGAATAATGAAAAATATAATGAAGTTTGATTTGGTTTTGATTGGTATTAGTTTGGTCGCTTTAATTTTTGTTGTTGGTTATGTTAGTCCTTTGGTAATTGCTCCGATTGATGATTATGAAAGTAGTGATGGAGATGTTTTGTTCGAGATTGAGAAAGCTGACGTTTTGATGATTGATGATAATGCTGACTTTAGTTCTCCTGATGAGTATGGGGTTGAGGATGGTCTTAAGATTAGGTTGGAGCCTGGCGAATATTATTGGATGGCCGTTGGGGTTTTGGGGAGTGAGGTTAGAACTTTAAAGATTAATTCCGTTGTCAATTTGGAGTTGGTAAAAATTGGTGATGGATTTGGGGTTGTGAATGGTGGTAATGTTAGATTGAACGTTGATGTTTATGATGGTGATGAGTTGGTGGATAATGTTAAGCTTGGGGTTGGGGATGTTTCTGAAACTGATGGTGATAAAATTGTTGGAGGTGCAGAATGAGAAAGTTGATGTTTTTGTTGATTGGAATTTTTATGATTAGTTCGGTTTGCGCATTGGGTGTTACGCCAGCGAGGACAACTTTAGATTTTGAGCCTGGTTCTAGTAGGAGTATTGGTTTTCAGATTTTGAATTCTGGCAATGAAGATATGAAGGTTGTGTTTTCGGCCCAGGGAGAATTGGCTGAATATATTTCTCTGGATGTTGCTGAGGCGTCGATTAGTGCCAGCGAAGGCTCGAGAGCTTTTAATTATAATTTGAATTTACCTTCGGAGTTGACTCCTGGTTTGCATACTGGTGAGGTTTTCGCGATGCAGTTACCGAGTGGACCCACTTCCGATGGTTCTCAAATTTTGGCGACGTTGGCAGTTGTTACGCAGGTTTATGTTTATGTTCCTTATCCTGGAAAATATGCGAGCTCGAGTTTGACTATTTATAATGCGAATCAGGGCGATGAGGTTGTTTTTGTTTTCCCTGTTGTGAGTCAGGGTGAGTTCGATTTGACGTCGGTGAGGGCTAGTGTTGATATTTATAATAAGTTGAATGAGAAGGTTGATAGTTTTAATACTGATTCGATTGCTGTGACGAGTGGGTCTAGGAAAGAGTTGGCTTATAGGTGGAAGGCGGATGTTCCGATTGGCGATTATTTGGCGAAGGCGAGTTTGATTTATGATGATGGGACGTTGAATTTGGAGGAGACGTTTAGCGTTGGCAGTGAGGATTTGGAGTTGAAGGAAATTAGCGTTAATGGTTTTAGTTTGGGTGAGATTGCTAAATTGGAAATGTTGGTTGAGAATAAATGGAGTGAGCCGATTAGCGATGCACATGTTGCGACGAAGATTATGAATGAGCGTGGTGATGTTGTTTCGAGTTTTGAGTCTGCGACTTATGATGTTGATCCGTTGTCGAAGAAGGTTTTCGTTTCTTATTGGGATACTGCTGGTGTTAGGGTTGGAACTTACGAGACAGAGGTTTCGATTAATTATGGCGAGAAGAGTTCAAAGAAAGCATTGCAGTTTGATGTTGAGGAGAATAAGTTGACGGTGATTGGTTTGGGTTATGTGATTTCTGCGGATGGGGGCGAGTCAAATACTTTGATGATTGTTTTGATTAGCGTGATTGTTCTTTTGGTTTTGGTAAATATATTGTGGTTCTTTCTGTTTAGAAAGAAGTTTAAAAAATGACGATAGAATTAAATATTGAATTGGTGTGGTGAAGATATGAAGAGGAGAATATTGGCGATTATACTTTTGGTTGTGGCGATAGTTCTTTTGCTTACGGTGACGGTTGTTGAGTTTGTTATGAATGAGGTTAAAGATAGGGAGGAGGGGCTTGGTGAGACTGTTGGCGGAGAGTTGCAGGGAAGTGTTAAATTATTTGTTGAAGCACCGAGGAGGATTTCTGATGGGTGATAATACTTTGCTTTTTGCGTCTGCTGTGGTTTTTGGTTTTGCGATAGTGTTGACAGTTTCTATGTTTGGGGCGATGGGAGATTTTTCTATTACAGGGTTTGCGACTGCGAATGGTTCGGTTAATGTTACGATTAATGAAAGTGTTAGTTTGAATTTTACGACGAGTGAGGTTAATTGGGGGTCTGGGGCTGTAGATATAGATACTGCTTGGGCAACTATTGATACGGTTGGTGGTGTTACAAATGGAACGTGGTCTGCTTTGAGTGATGGGCTTATTATTAGGAATGCTGGGAATGTTAATCTGACTTTGAATTTTACAACTGGGAAAAATGCGAGTGTTTTTATTGGAGGGACCGGAGAGTCTTATGAATATAATGTTACAAATGTTGATGACGATGCGTGCGATACTCCTGTTGGTTTTGATTTGAATACTTATTATGACGCGGGGGATAATGCTTTGATTTGTGATTCTTTTTTGGCTAATAAAAGTATTCGTGTTGATTTGCGACTGGTAATTCCTGTTGATTCTTCGCAGGGTATTTTGTCAGATGTTGCGACGATCACTTATGAGAAAGATGTCTGATGGATAATAATAAAAAGTGTTTTTGGTTTTGGTTTTAATGAAGAGGTTTGTTTTTTTGGTGATGTTGGTTTTTGCGTGTAGTGGTGCTTTTGCGATTTCTGGAGTTAGTCCGGGAAGTTATGAAATTGATTTTCAGCCCGGGCTAAGTAGAGAGGTTGTTTTTAATTTTATTTTTGATGATGGGGTCAAGGCTGAGATTTATCTTGAGGGCGATTTGTCGGAGCACATGAGTGTTGATAAGAATGAAATTTCTGGGAGCGATAGCGTCGTGGTTAGTTTGAATCTTCCTGAGTCTATTGATAGTCCTGGTGTCAATAAGGTTCGTGTTGGTGCAAGGCAAATTGTAGATGATGTTAGTGGGGTTGGTGTAGCTGCAGATGTTCGTGGCGTGGTTAAAGTTAATGTTCCGTATCCTGGCAGGTGGATTGATTTGGAACTTGTCTCTCCTAATACGAATGCTGGTGATGTTGTTGATATGAAATTGAAAATTTTTAATAGAGGAAATGAGAGTGTTGTGGTTTCTCCAATGATTCAGATTTTTAAAGATGGTGAGTTTTTGGATAATTTTGACTTGGAGCTTGTTAGAATTAGTCCTGCCGATTTTAAGGAGGTTGGTTTTTCTTTAGATAGTTCTAGGTATTCTCCTGGAGATTATGTTGCGACGGCGTTGGGTGACTATGGCGATGAGAGATTGGCGAGGGATGATGATCCATTTAGACTTGGAGAGTTGTTTGTTAAGATTGTGAATTATAGTAGGAATTTTGATGAGGGTGGTATTGAGAAGTTTAAGATTGAGGTTGAGAGTTTTTGGAACGATGACATTGACGACTTGTATGCAGAAGTTATTGTTGATGATTTTGAGAATGCAGGATTTATTACTCCCGTTACCGAGCTGGGGGCTTGGAAAAGTAAATCTCTTGATGGTTTTTTGGATGTTAGTAGTATTGGAGTTGAAGTTCTCGAGGCTGATATTGTTTTGCATTATCAAAATAAAACTAGCTCCGAGAGGATTAAATTGAATATTGAGCTTGCTTACGATTATTCTAATTTGTTTTTTGTGTTGGCTATTTTAATTGTTGTTGGGTTGATTGTTTGGAGAGTTGTTGTTTTTGCGAAGAGTGTTAAAAAACATCGTAGGAAATAGGTTTTTATATTGTGGATTGTTGGTTATTTAATGGTTAAAAAGAGGGTGTTTGTTGTAACATTGTTTGTGTTTGTATTGATTTTTAGTATGTTGAATTTTTTCTCTGTTTATTATTTGAACACTCCTTTGTCGCCGGTTGCTTTGACTGGGCAGGTTGTTGATAATGGGATTGTGAAACTTTATGTTGAGGGTGGTTCAAAAAATATTACGATTCATTCTCCGCTGAATGATAGTTATGATTTTGCCATTGGCGATCCCTATCTTTTTAATCTAGATGTTATCGCAGATTTTTTTGTTGATGAGTGGAATTATTCTCTTTATGATTTGAAGCATGGATCCGCGACTGAAACCGAAACAGATTTTACACCAAACACCACTATTACAGCTACGAGGTGGAGTAATAGATTGACGATTTCTGCTCATGAAACTGATGGTGCTTGGATCGAAAAAGAGGTTGTGTTTTATGTTAATGTTCCTAATTCTGAGCCAGTTCTTGGTGCGATAGATAGTGAAATTTTTGCGTGTGAGGGAGATGCGTCGTTTTCTTCTTTGTTTAATGCGTCTGATGTTGATGAGGAAACATTGACTGGAGATATTTATACTAAGGATCCGTTTTATGTTAAATATTTGGGAATGAGTGGCTCGACTGTTAGTTTGTTTGAGATTTTTTCTAGAGTGTTGAATAAGGAAAATTTGGGGGTTGATGATGGTTTTGTTTCTAAGAGTTATAATGAGACCATTTCGGCCATTGATGAGAGTGGCAGTGTTGGCGGTATTAATAGTATTAGTGTTAATATAACTGTTATAGAGGTTAATGATGCTGTTACGCTTGGCGAGAATCTTAGTGCACTTACTGTTTATTTCAATGGAACAGGTACGAGTTTTGAACATCAGATGGTTGCCAGCGATTCTGAGGATGGGGTTTCTGCGGATGGAAATTTGACTTTTAATTTGAGCTTTGCTGGCGGAGAGAATAAATTTACCATAAATAGTACGACTGGGCTAATGAATTACACTCCGTCGATAGATCATAATGGAAGTGTGTTTTATTTGACGGTTTGTGTTCAGGATAATGCATTGGCTTCGTCACATTCTAATTTTGAGTTTTGTTCTAATAATGGTTATGCGAATGAATCAACATCGGTTTGTGATGATTTTAGTTTGACCGTTACAGATAATAATCGTGCTCCGAGTATTGATAGCTATACACCTGTGACTGATAATTTTACTGTTGATGGTACAACTGCTACGGATTTCACTGTTGTTGTTAGTGATCCTGATGGGACTGTTCCAGATATAGATTGGTATGTTGATGGTGTTTTGAAAGAGGAGAATGAGGCTAAAACTACTGATGGTTATAGTTATGCGTTTGGGTGTGGTGTTCGTGGGACTCATAATGTTAGTGTTATTGTTAGTGATGGTATTGCTAGCGTTGTTCAAACTTGGGATGTTGCTGTTTCTGTTGTTGCTTGTGCCGATGATGGTGGCTCTAGTGGCGGAGGCGGCGGAGGCGGCGGGGGCGGCGCTGCTCTTGGTGGTTTGTGTTCAGAGAGTTGGGCCTGTGGGGATTGGGATGTTTGTCAGAACGTAGAGAGGTCGTTCCTCGCTAAAAGTTTGTCCCCCGAAGATTATTATTCAACTAAGGAAATTTGTGCCCAGAATCAGTTTGATGATAGATTTTGTGGTCTTCAGTTGGCGGATTGTCTGGATGTTAATCTTTGTAATAATACCCAGTTTAAAGTTCCAAGACCTGTTGAAACAAGGATATGCTATTTTACTGAAAATCCCAGTTGTGATGACGGTATTACAAATTGTCACGATGGTGGTTGTGAATTGTTAGTTGATTGTGGCGGGCCATGTACCATTTGTCCTACTTGTTCAGATGGAAAGCAAAATCAAGGAGAGGATGATGTTGATTGTGGCGGACCCTGTCCTTATCGTTGCGAGGCCGAGCAGCCATTTGGAGTCATTAGTTTTGCACTTATCGGGTTGCTCATTGTGTTGATTGTGGCAATTCTGTTTATAGGATTCAAATTATTTAATATCTGGAGATATGGTGCGTTTGTGAAAAGAAGAAAAAAAGAGAAAAAACGTTAGGTTTATATACTTTTTAAAGTACTTTCTGAGTATAATAAAAGGAGCGAAAAAGTATATATAAAGTATGGCAGAAATAATTTTTAAAGACAATAGTATTCAGACAGGACACCGGATTAAGATTCCTAAGGCGATTATTGATACTTTGGATTTGAAGGTTAAGCAGGGGATTACGATTAGGTTTGATGTTGATAAAAAAAATATGTTGGTGGAGGTTGATGATGAAGAGTAGTTCTGGGGTGAGTCTGTTTTTGATGATGCTTATTGGTATGATTGTCGTCGTCGGTGCTGTGACTTGGAATGGCAGTAATGTTAATTATTATTTAGATGAGGATACATCTTATTATCATAATCTTAGTGCTAATATTACTGGTTTTAGTAATGATATAACTTTTGAAATGGCTGGTGGTTTAAATAAGGTTAATTGGACTAATTCTAGCGGGTCTTATCTTGTCGCCCCAACGGTTGTGTCAGATTGGATTTCTATAACTGATTCTTCGACTGGTAATTTGACGATAGATACTATATATGATAACCAAACCGGGTTTTTTATTGTTCCGATTAAGGCTTTAAACTCAAGTGGTGATGATACTATTACTGATTTTGAATTTCAGATTAATTCTACGAATGATTATCCTAAGTTTGTTACTGATTTGGGTGAGGGGTATAATTGGACTACCTCTGCTGATAATTTTACTGTTATTGCTGCTGATGAAGAGTCTCATGTGCCGTTCGATTTTACACTAACATCTGTTAATTGTACGCATGCAGATTTTACGGGGATTGTTGATGATGTTGCATGTGATATTTTTACCTTGTATAATACTTCTTCTACAACGGCTAATATAGGATTAGACCCCAACAATAATGGAAACCATACAGGGGTTTATGTTTTTAATTTATCTATCTCTGAGGCGGATCACACTTGTCCTCATGATTATTGTGATAGTTCTATTTATGAAACCAATTTGATTAATGTTAGTCGTGTTACGTTAACTGTTTTGTCTTCGCTGTCGATTAATGTTTCGAATTGTACTGGGCAGGTTTTGACAGAGGATACGCCATTTAATTGTGTTGTTAATATTACGACTGTTGGGGCGACAGACAGTGTAGATGTTTCGACCTTTGCTTCTTTTAGGGCGGATAGTGATTATAGTCTTGCCGATAATTCAAGTTGGTTTTATGCTAATAAAACTAAGGTTGCTACAGACAACATTATATCTATCCCTATTTCTGTGACTCCAAGAAAGGAAGATGTTGGTAATTGGACGATTAATTTTAGTGCTGATGATGGTGGGGTGTCTGTTGATCCTGGGCAGATTTTGCTTTATGTTAATTGGACGGAGGAGACTGTAAGTTTAGATTCTATTTCGAATTTGACAGGAGATAATGCGGTTTATGAAAATCATAGTTTTGCGGTTAGTGGTTATGATAATGATTTATTGATTTTGGACAATAGTGTTAAAGACGAACAACTGGTTTATGATTCGAATACAAGTTGGGTTAGTGTTTCTAGTCCGATATCTTCGCATTTTCTTAATTATACTACGTCGACGGTTTCGATTAATTTCGATTATGCAAATGATAATGGTTTTTGGGGGAATAATTCTGTTTTGATTAATGTGACTGATGTTGATGGTAGTGTTGCTAGCCAGGTTTTTAAGATTGAGATTTCTAATGATACTGCGCCAGAATGGAGTCCTAGCCTGAGTGATCCTGTTGTTGTGAGCTTAACAGAAGGCTCGTCGTTTTATTATAATGTTAGTATGAATATTAGTGATGTTGATGAGGATGCGCTCACTTTTTATTATTCAAATGTTTCGGCTGATTTTTGTTCTATGAATTCTTCGACTTTTAATTCTACTACGGGCGTTGTTAATTTTACTCCAGTGGATTGTGATGTTGGTTATCATAATGTTACTATTGTTGTTGGCGATGGGAAGCTTAATAGTACGGTGAGGCAGTTTAATTTTACAGTTGACAATCTTGCAGATGCTCCAGTTATCGCGAATGGGAATCCGTATATTGATGATGCGGATGATACTGTTATTTTGGAGGGAGGAAATGAAACTTTACTTGAGGGTGTTAGGTATTCATTTGTTCTTATTGTTAATGATGACGATTTTTTGATTCCTTCTGATCAGGAAAGTTTTTACAATGAATCTTTGACCGTTGATGTTATTGTTACAAATTCGACTGGGAGTGATGTGGATTTATTTGAGTTTTCGTTTATTGAGTTTGGGCCCTCTGATGAGAGTGTAACTTATAATGTGAGTTTTACTCCGAGCGGAACGCAGGTGGATAATTTTACAGTACTTATTAATATTACAGATGAGTCTTCTAGTTCGATCGATAGGAGTTTTTATCTAAATATTACTGAAACATTTAATGCCCCTAATTTGACGGCAATTACCAATCAATCCTTTACGGTTCATGATTATTTGAATTTTACTGCTGACGCTAGCGACGATGAGGACGATAGGGATGGATTGGATTTGGCTTATTCAATTGTTAATTTGAGTGAGGGGTCCCCTAATTTGACAATTGGTGGCACGAGTGGTTTTGTTACTTTTGACTTTGATTCCAATGAAAGTTATGCAGGTATTTGGGATTATAATATAACGGTTACTGATTCTAATTCTCAAACTGATACTAAGGTTGTTTATGTTTATGTTTATGGGAATCAGACGCTGGTTTCTCCTGCTGAGAGTTTTGTTTTTAATGTTACTGAAAATGTGGCGACTGTTTTAAATTTTACAATTAATCATTCAATTGCTAATAATTTGACTTATGAGTTTTGGGTTGATTCTATTTCGTGTGCTTATCAGAATAATTCGAATTGTACTTATGGTAATTCTAGCCTTAGGGGAATTTTTGGTTCGTATGGCAATGGGTCCGCTTATAATTGGGCACTTACCCCAACTTATACCGACGAGACTTATACTCGCTATAAAAATTTAACAGTGATGGTTTACCCGAATGCTACATCTCTTAATTCGACGCAACTGTTGGCTGTTGCTAGCAATTTTAGTTTTAAATTAAATGTGAGTCATACCAATGCGCCGGTTACTTTGTCTGCGAATATTCCGAATCCGTATCCGAGTGGAATTTTTGGGACTACTCCGATTAATATTCCACTTTCTTCTTATTTTAGCGATGTTGATTATTTAGATACATATTATAATCAGAGCGTAGAGTTTAATGTTTCTACGAGCGCGTCTAGCAGTATTATTAGAGCGGAGTCTAATTCTGTTGGTTCTCGTTTGTCGTGGAATGGAACGATTGATGATTGGAGCTTGCAGCTTTATGGGGAAGAGGCGGGATCTGAGAATGTTACGATTATTGCGAATGATTCTTTGAGTGAAGTTTCGAATGGTCCGTTTTCCATTGTATTTGCTGCACCATCTGTAACAGTAATTACAACACCTACTAGTGGTGGTGGCACGACTACAAAACTAAAACATTATTCGTTGAAGCTGATTGTCCCTCAGGATGTTATAATTTCTGAGAGGAACTATATTGATATTCCGTTTAGTATTCAAAATAATGGGCAGATTGATTTAAGTGGGATTACGTTGAGTAGTTTCGTTGAGTTTGATAATGTTTTTTCTGATGAAGTTACGATTTCGCTTGAGGATGATTATATTGATGAGTTGAAGTTTGGGCAGTCTGAGAATTTTTCGATGAGGATTTTGGCGAACACTGGAAGGGCTGGAAAATATAAGGCGAAGATTTTTGCAAATGTTACGTCGCCTAAATTTTCTGATTGGGCTGAGTTTTTTATTGAGATAAGGAAAGCAAACGAGAGCGAGGCTGAGCAGATTTTAATTTTTACGGAGAAGCTTGTTGCTGATAATCCTGAATGCTTGGAGTTGACGGAGTTGATTAATCGTGCCAATGAGGCGTTTTCTCTTGGTGAGTTTTCCAATGCTGTGAGGATGGCACAAGAAGCTATTGAGGCTTGTGAGAATTCCATTGAGGCTGGGGGGCAGGTTAGATTTGGGATCGATGGTTTTGTTGAGGATAATTTTTACTATATTTCTTTTGCGACATTGGTAATATTTTTTATGGGGTTTGTGTTTTATATTTATAAAAGAGTAAGGTTTAATAAATCTGGAATGGATGAATATGTGTGAGGTGATTGATGGCTAAGAAAAAGAAAGTTGATAATAAGAAAGTTGATGCTGTGGCTGAAGAGGGCGTGACCGTTGTTGGAAGCGTCGGGCCGCCGATTAAAACTAAGGCTGATGTTGTGAAGTTGCTTTCTGCGGTTAAGACTGAGATGGGCAAGATAGTTGTTGGGCAGGAGAAAATTATTCATGGGATTTTGCGGGCGATAATTTGTAATGGGCATGTTCTGGTTGAAGGTGTTCCTGGTGTGGCGAAGACGCTGATTGTTAGATCCGTGGCGTCGATTCTTGGGTGTGATATGAAGAGGATTCAGTTTACTGTTGATTTGTTGCCTACAGATATTACAGGTATTATGAGCTATACTCCGGATAAAGGATTTGAGATGATTAAGGGTCCAGTTTTTACGAATTTTGTTTTGGCTGATGAAATTAACCGAAGTCCGCCGAAAACACAGTCGGCTCTTTTGGAAGCGATGCAGGAAAGGGAAGTTACTCTTTCGCGTCAGACTTATGCTTTGCCGAATCCGTTTTTTGTTATGGCGACTGAGAATCCTTTAGAGGTTAGCGGGGTTTATTCTTTACCTGAGGCGCAGATAGATAGGTTTTTGTTTAAGTTGTTGATAGGTTATCCGGATGCGGATGAGGAGAAAATGGTTTTGAGAAAGAATACGACGATAAATGCTTTTGATAGTTATGATTTGAAGGCGGTTTTGAATCCGAGTAGAATTTTGGAATTGCAGGCGAAAGTTAAAGAGGTTTTTACTTCTGAGGCTATTGAGGAATATATTATTAAGATTGTTGAGGAGACGAGGAAGAAGGATTGGGAGTATGCTAAGTATATTTCTTATGGTGCGTCGCCGAGGGCCTCGATTGCTTTGTTTATTGCGTCTAAGGCTGAGGCGTTGATGCATGGTCGTGATTATGTGACGCCTGAGGATGTTAAGACTATTGTTTATCCGGTTTTGAGGCACAGGATTATTCTAAATTATGAGGCTGAGGCCGAAGAGATTACTACGGATAAGGTGATTAGTCATATTCTTAGTAGTATCAGTGCTCCTTAGAATTTTTGTGGTAGATGAATTTGGTGCTATGCACGATAAGATTGTTGATGATGTTCCGAAACTGAATAAAGGAAAACTTGTGGTTAATTTTCCTAGGGCGATTGCGGAGTTTGAAAATGCGATGCATAAATTTCCTGTGAAAAAAGTTTTGTATAGGTCCACGTTTCATGGAAAGGGCCTGGAGTTTGATTCTTATCGTGTTTTTGCTGAGGGTGATGATGCGGATTTGATTGATTGGCGAGCGAGTTTGAGGGCGAATGAAATTATGGCTAAGAAGTATATTGAGGAGAGGGATTTGAATGTTTATTTTTTGCTTGATGTTTCAAACAGTATGCTTTTTGGTTCTGGGGATAAATTGAAGGCGGAGTATGCAGCCGAGTTTATTATTTCACTTAGTCATTTGATTATTGGCGCTGGAGACAGGATTGGTTTGGTGATGTTTAGCGATAAGGTCGTTAAGGTTTTGCACCCTTCTTCGAGTAAGAATCAATTTGCGCTTTTTACAAAGTTTCTTTCTGATTCGAGTTTGTATGGAGGAGGTTTTGATTTTGATAAAGCTGTTGAGCATGTTACGCGGAGGGTCAGTTCGGATTATACGGTTTTTATTTTGGTGTCTGATTTTATTAGGACTAGGAAAAGTAGTTTGAGGAGTTTGAGGTTGATTGGTTCTAAGTTTGAGACGGTTGCGGTTATGGTTAGGGATAAGTTTGATGAGAATTTGCCAAAGACGGGGCAGCAGTTTTCGATTCAAGATCCATATTCGGGGAGGCAAATGATTTTGGATCCTTCGATTGCGGCGGAGGTTTATCGTAAGAATGTTATTAGGCAGAAGGGGTTGATTAAGGAGATGTTGAAGAGGTCGAGGGTTGATTTGTTGGAATTGCAAACGGATAAGGGATTTGCGATGCCGGTTTCTGGGTTTTTGAGGGGAAGAGCTTTGGGAGGTAGAGTATAATGGGATTGTCTTTTCTTTATCCGAAATTTTTGACTTTGTTATTGCTGGTTCCATTTTTTGTATTTGTATATTTTTTTAGTGTTGTTTATAATAAAAAGAAGGCGTCTGTGTTTGCGAATTTTGAAGCGTTAGAAAGATTCTATGATATCGAGTTTTTCTCTAAGAATTTTTTGGCTTTGTACATTAATTTGTTTGTTTTGGTTTTGTTGGTTTTTAGTTTGTCAGGGACGGCAGTTTCTTTTAATATTGATACATCTGCTTTTTCGTTTGTTGTTGCTGTTGATAGTTCTAGTAGTATGGCCACCGACGATGTTGTTCCGAATAGGCTTGAGGCTGCGAAGATTGAGGCTAAGAATTTTATTGACATGTTGCCGTTTGGTGTCGAGGTGGGGGTGATAAGTTTCTCGGGTGATGCGCTGGTGCTGCAATCGCTGGACAGCTCTAAGATTAGGGCGAAGATGGCTTTGGATAATGTTGACTATGGTGTGATTCAGGGAACGAATGTTTACAATGCGTTGCTTGCGTCGAATAAACTTTTTGGTACTGAACAAATGAAATCGGTGATTTTGATTAGTGATGGGCAGTTGAATGTTGCTGATGCTCCGCAGATTATTCGTTATATTAATCGGAATAATTTGATTGTGAATACGATTGCTGTTGGAACTGAAGAGGGTGGGTTAACTGAGCTTGAGACACTTTCTAAGGTTGATGAGGATTTTTTGAAGTCGCTGGCGTTTAATAGTGGTGGTAGATTTTTTAGGGCTAAGGATGCTGAGAGCTTGAGTGCGTCTTTTGATGCGTTAGTTAAAGAGACAAATAGGGAAGTTGAGATCGATTTGTCGTTTTACTTTTTGTTGGCTGCGATTGCGATATTTAGTTTGTTGTGGGTTCTCTATAACTTACGATTTAAGGTTGTGCCTTAAATTTGACTTTTGTAGAATTTTTCTCGTAGAAGTTCTCTGTTGACTTTTTCTTTTTGGAAGATAGTTTTGAAAGGGAGTAATTTTTGGAAGAAGCCATTTTTTTCTGGAGAGCCGCAGATTGATGATGCGAATCTTTTGATTTCTCTTGAGATTGTGTTTGCTGAATCGAAGACTGTGATTGGGGTTTTTTGATGAGCTGCGTGTGCTATTTTTTTGTGGTCTCTGATTCTTGCGAGAACTGGGACGTCAGAGATTGTTTCTATTTCTTCCAGATTGTATTCGTGTTTTGGTGAACGGATTTTGTTGACGATGATTCCTTCGATTGGTGTGTTTTGGTCTCGTGCGATTTGTGCGGCTTTTAGCGTTGTTGTTAGTGTGACGTTGTCTGGTGATGTTACGAGGAATATTTTATCGGCTGCTGTGATTACTGGTTTTAGTTCTTCATAGTTTGGTGATGAGTCGAGGATTATGAAGTCGTATCGGTTTTTGAATTTGTTTAGGATTTTTTTTAGCTTGAAGGGGTCGACTTCTTTGTGGTAGTTCATTGAGGCTGGGATTACGTCGATTCCGTGGGCTTCGTAGATTGCGTTGTGGAGTAGTGTTCCGTCTAGTGCGTCGTGTAGCGTTGTTTCGTTTGTTAGGTCTAGGTAGAGTCCGATGTTTGGGGCTGAGAAATTTGCGTCGACTAGGAGGACTTTTTTGCCGAAGTCGTTTGCTAGAGATGAGGCTGTTTCTAGTGCTAATGTAGTTTTGCCTACTCCTCCTTTTATAGATACGAATGCTAGAACGTTTGTCATGTTATCACCTAGTCTTGATGAAGATTGTTGGATATTTAAGGGTTATGTTAGAATTCAGTTTCGCCAGATAGTAGTTTTCTTAGTGTGTCTTTCAATTTGTTGATTTTGATTCTTTTTTGTTTTCCGTCGTCTCGGTTTCGGATTGTTACATCTTGGTTTTCGATTGAGTCGCTGTCGACTGTTATGCAGAATGGTGTTCCGATTTCGTCGTTTCGCGCGTATCGTCTTCCGACCGAGCCTGTTGCGTCGTATAATACATTCCATTCTTGTCGTAGGTCTTTGTGGATTTCTTTTGCGATTGATACTAGGTTTTCATCTTTTTTTACTAGAGGGAAAATTGCGGCTTTGATTGGGGCTAGTTTCGGGTTTAGTTTTAGGACTACGTTTCCTTTTTCATTTTCTGTGTAGGCTTCGTTCATGAAAACTAGGAATGCTCGTTCGACACCGAATGATGGTTCGGCTACTACCATTGGTAGGATTTTTTTATTTGTTTCACCGTCCATGATTTTCAAATCTTTGCCTGAATTTTTTTCGTGTTGTGATAGATCGTAGGTTCCACGGTCTGCGATTCCTTGGAGTTCTTTCCATCCGAATGGGAATTTGTATTCGAGGTCCCAGGTGTCTGTTGAGTAGTGTGATTTTTCGTCTTTGAGGTGTTGTCGGATTCTGAAGTTTTCCATGTTTGCTCCGAGGGATCTGAACCAGTTTAGAGAGCTTGATAACCAGTATGCGTGCCATGGGAGTTGGATGATTTTTTTGTTTAGAGCGTCGAGGATTTTCATTGGGATTGGTTCTTCGTTTTTTTCTTGCATGTCTGATGATAGGAGTTTGATTTCGATGTCTTCGATTTCGTAGGGGCATTCTTCTTTTTTGTCTGGGTCGATGAAGTATTCGATTTCCATCTGTTCTAGCTCTCGGACTCTGAAGATAAAGTTTCGTGGAGCGATTTCGTTTCTGAATGCTTTACCGATTTGTGCGATTCCGAATGGGAGTTTCATTCTTGCGTTTTCTTGGACGAGTTTGAAGTTTGTGAAAATTAGTTGTGCTGTTTCTGGTCTTAGATAAGCTAGTGTTGAATCTTCTTCGATTGGTCCGACTTGCGTTGTGAACATTGGGACGAATTTTCCTTTTGATTCTACGTCGCTTCCGCACTTGTCACATTTGGCTGTTGCTAGTTCTTGTTCGTCTACTTTGAATTTGTTTTTACATTTCTTGCAGACTACTGCGATGTCTGTGAAATTTTCTACGTGGCCTGATGCTTCCCATACTTTTGGGTTTGTTAGGATGCTTCCGTCGATTCCGACTATGTCTTCTCTTGCGTGGATGTGTTGTTTCCACCATTGTGCTTTGATGTTGTTTTTTAGTTCGGAGCCGATTGGTCCGTAGTCCCAGAATCCTGCGAGTCCTCCGTAGATTTCTGCTGAGGGGTAGATGAATCCTTTACGTTTGCAGAAGTTTGCGATTTCGTCGATTGTTAGTTGCTTTTTTTCTATTGGTTTTTCTTCCATTGTATTTTCTTTGTTTTCCAGCTTAAATTCTTTTGCCTTTTTTTCGGCTTCTTCTTTTGATTTGCCGAGGTAGGCGATTGTTTTGGCGACGACTTTGCCGTCTTCTCTTTTGCTTTCTCGAAGGTAATAGTAATTGTTGCCTTTGATTTCTTTTTTTACTACGAACATAAGTTAGGCACTACATTATGATATTTAAATGTTTTGTTAGGTACTACAATGTTTTGGGAATTGTGGAGTTAGGCACTACATTTCAAATGAGGACAGTGAGCTATAAGCAGGTACTGGGAGTTGCACCCAGGATCAGCGGGTTGCAGCCGCTTGCCTTACTGCTTGGCTATACCTGCATGGTTTTTGCCACGGCCCCGGCAGGATTTGAACCTGCGACTTCTAGCTTAGAAGGCTAGCACTCTATCCAGACTGAGTTACGGGGCCACGGAAATAGGTGTTTAATCTGGTTTAAAAGTTTATTGACAAAGAATAAAAAGTCTTTTTTCTTGTGGTATTAATGGTAGAGAAAATTAAGTTGAATTTTTTGGGAACTGGGAGTGCGATTCCTACGGCGAGGCGGAATCATCCAGCTGTGCTTTTGAGATATAAGGCGGAGAGTGTTTTGATTGATTGTGGGGAGGGGACGCAGAGGCAGTTTCGGAAGGCGCATTTGAATCCGTGTAAGATTACGAAGATTTTGATTAGTCATTGGCATGGGGATCATGTTTTGGGATTGCCTGGACTTTTGCAGACGATGATGTTGAATGGTTATAATAAGAAGTTGGAGATTTATGGGCCGAAGGGGACGAGTGCGAAGGTGCGGCAGTTTTTTGATTTGCTTGGGCGGAAGGGACAGGATTTGGATGTGAAGGTTAAGGAAGTTTCTCGTGGGAAGATAGTTGATGAGGGCGATTTTTATATTGAGGTTGCTGAGATGGATCATGATGCGCCGGCTGTTGCTTATTCGTTTGTTGTGAAGGAGAAGATGAGGTTGGACAAGGCGAAGTTGAAGAAGATGAAGGTGCCGAATTCTCCGTTGGTTGGTGAGTTGGTTAAGGGGAAGACTGTTGAGATTGGGGGGAAGAAGATTAATGGGAAAAAGTTGATGTATAAGGAAGATGCTCGGAAGGTTGTGGTTGTTATGGATACTCGTTATAATGAAGGTGCTGTGAAGTTGGCGAAGGGCGCGGACTTGTTGATTAGCGAGGCGACTTATTCTAAGGAAGAACAGGAGATTGCTGATGAGTATGGGCATTTGAGTTCTGTTGGTGCGGCGAAGATTGCGAAGAAGGCGAAGGTTAAGGGATTGGTTTTGATGCATTTGAGTCAGAGGTATGAGGCGATTCCTAAGGTTATTTTGAAAGAGGCTAAGGAAGTTTTTAAGGATGTGATTATTCCTGAGGATTTGGATGAGGTTGAGCTGTGATAGAACTAATAGAGTTGGTTGGGTTTTCTGCTGGGATTTTGGTTGCGATTTCTTCGTTGCCTCAATTGATTAAATCTTGGAAAACAAAGTCTACGACAGATGTTTCGTTGCTTTGGTTGATTATTAATCTTCTTGGTCAGATAACATGGATGACCTATGGTTCCTTGAAGGGCAGTCTTTCTTTGGTTGTTATGAGTTTTATAACTTTGTTGATGGTTGGTTCTGTTATGGGCTTGAAGATTAAGTATGGTTAGAGCTATCACTAATTAAAGAGTTCTGAGAATTCTTGTCTAGCGAAATTAATTAGACAAAACGCTCTATGCTTTAGTGGCTGGGGAAATGAAGATAATTGTATCTCCTCGCAGGAATGTCAAGCCGTAGCTTGTTGTCTGCTCTCCGTTTTCAACTTCTTTCGCGTTGTCGAGAACCACGTTGATGTGGATGTCGAATGCGAGCAAAGTTCCGACAAATTGTTTGCCAGTTTTCAGCTGCACTAAAATCTCTTTACCTTTTGCTGAATTCAGCAAATCCAAAGGTCGATCGATTCCGTTTACCATAAATTAGACGAGTGATGTTGCTTTTTAAGAGTTTGGATTTGGATTTCTTACTTTGGAGTAACCTTTTTATATGCAAATGTTATGTAATTGTATGAGGTGGTACGCATTAATGTCGTTGTTTTCAGATGGTAGGGTTAAGTTTCTTCTGTGGTTCGTTGCTTTTGCTGTTGTTGCTGCGATAGTTCTTACGGTTATTGAGATTAGGTTGAAGAAAAAGAAGGAGAGGCATCTTGCGAAGGTTGTTGATTTGTCTGCTGTTGAGAAGATGAAGAAATTTTTGAAGTTGAACAAAACACCGAGGGAGAAATTGGATTTTGTTGATAAAACTGCGAAGGAATATTTTAAGGAAGCTTACGGAACTCATTTGAATTCTGGTTACTCTACATTAATTCAGGACTTTGAAAAGAAGAAAAGGAAGAATGAGCTTGCGTTTTGTAAGGCAATGTTTGCGACTTATTATTCACACAAAGCTTTGAGTGATAATAGGGCACTTGCTTTGGGAAGTTTGTTGATTGATCTTGAAAGAGGAAAGAAGAGATCTGATGAAATTTCTAGAGTTCCTGGTTTTATGGAAAGGATTGAAAGATTTTTTGACATGAGGAGGAAAGTTAATTCTAAGAAAAAGATTTTGAAGAAAGAGGCGCGGCATGCGAAGAAACTTGAGCTGAAAAGGGCAGCTAAGAGGCAGAGTGCTTTGAGGGTTGTTAAGAAAAAGGAGAAAGTTATCAAACAACAGAAGGTTGTCGCCATAAAGGTTAAGAATAAGGTTGCTAAGAAGTCTGAGAATAAAAAGAAGAGGTTGATTAGGAAAAGGACTAGGGTTCTTAGAAAACAGAAGGGGAAGGATTCTCGTAATATAAAGAAACAGAAAGCTGCGAGAGTTAAGCATGTGAAGAGAGTTGCTGCTGAGAAGAATAAGGTTGCTGCAAAAAATGAGAAGACTAGGCAGATTATTGAGAAGAAGAAAGCGCGAGAGTTGGTGACACAGAAAATTGTTGCTAAGAAGATTGCTAAGAAGAATAAAAAAGTTGTTATGAAAAAGAGGAATGTCGCCGCTAAGAGGAACAGGAAGATTTCTAAGGTTAAGGCGAAGGAGATGATTAAGAAGAATAAGAGATTGGCTGCTGCTAGGGTTGTTGCTGAGAGAAAGGCTGTTGAGGTTGCTAAGATTAAGAAAATTGAGATGCTTAAGAAGAAGAGAGCGGCAGAAGTCAGGGCTAAAGTTGTTGCTAGGGCAAATGAAGTTGCTGCGATTAAGAAGAAGAAGGAAATGGCTGCTGCTCGAGAAAGAGCTGAGATTAAGGCTAAGGCTTTGGCTAAGAAGAGAGCTGCTGATGCTGTTAAGGCTAAGGCTGAGAAGGCTAGGCTGGAGAAGATTGCTGCCAAGAGACGAAAGGTTTTGTTTAAGAAAAAAGCAAAGGCTGAGAAGGCTGCTAGGGCTCAAGCTCAAGCTGAAGCTGTTGTTCGCAAGAGAGAGGCAGAGAAGAATGCTAAATTGAGTAAGAAGCAGAAGAAGATTTCCGATAGGGTTAAGGTGAAGAAGATGAGGATTGCTCGTTTACGGATTGCTGAGAATGAGGCGAATTACAAGAAGGTTCAGGCTCGGAAGGCTAAGGTTGCTGCTAAGGCTGCGAAGAAATCAGTTCGTGCGAACCTTAAGAAGATTAAGGCGTTTAAGATCAGACAAGCTCAGAAAGCTAAGGTAGCTAAGAAGGCTGCTGTGATTGCGGCTAAACAGAAGAAGGTTGATGACAAGAAGAGGGCTAAGGTTGTTAGGATTGTTGAAGCTCGGAAGAGAGTTGCCGATGCGAAAGCTAAGAAGTTGGCTGTTGTTATGAAAAAGAAGGCGAAGCAGGTTGTGGTTGTTAAAAAGAAAGTTGTGCCGAAGAGGGATGTTAGGGCTGATAGAATTGTTGCTAAGAAGAAGATTGTCGTTGCTAGGGCTAAGGTTGAGGCTATGAGGGTCGCTGAGAGAGAAAAGAAGATTAATGACAGGAAGAAGAGTGATCTTGCTGTTTTGATGAAGAAGAAAGCTGAGAAGGATGCTAGGGTTCGTTCTGATGTTGCTGCAAAGCAGTCTAAGATTAGGGCTATTGAAAAAAGAAAGTTTTTGAAAAAAGCAAAAAAAGAGAAAAGGATCAGGTTGAAAAGAGAGGCGAAAGAAAAGGCAGATAAGATTGTCGGTGATAAGGTTGCTGCGAAAAGAGAAAAAAGGATGGCAAAGATTGTGGCTCGCGATAGGTTTTTGGCGAAGAAAAAGGCTAAGAAAAATAAGATAAGAGCTGAGAAGATTGCGAGAGCTGAGAAGAAGAGAGTTGATAAGATTGCGGACGAGAGAAGGAAAGTTTTGTTTGAGAGACAGAAGGCCGAGAAGAAAAAGATTGCTGAAATGGTTGAAAAAAATAGAGGTAGAAAAATGAAGGAACTTGAGAAAAAAAGGAAATCAATTGTTTCTTCATATCCGATTGGAAGTCGAGAATGGATGAAGGAGCTGAAGAAGAATTCGAAATAGTCAAGTAAATAAACTCTTTTTCTCTTAAATTATCATGCAAAAAAAATGGTGGGTTGTGCTGAATGTGTTTGTTTTGATTATTGTTATTCTGGCGTTGGTTTTTTTTGTTTGGATTTTTTCTGTTAATGGTGATGAGATTGTTGTTGATGAATGTATTGAGGTGAATAAGGTTTCGAGTTTTGTTTATGATGCTTGTTATGATGCTTATTCGAAGATGATTTTTATGGAGATCCAGAGGGGGCAGGATGCGTATAAAATTAATTCGATGAGTGCTTCGTTTTTTGATTTTTCTGAGCAGGTTTATGATTTGACTGATGTGCCAAATATCAAGGATTCTCGGGCGTTCAAAATTCCGGCTGAGAAGAATCCTCAGAGTATTGATATGAAATTGAATATTGTTAAGGATTTTTCGTCGCCTATTTGTGAGGACCCTCGGAAGGTTTTTGTGAGATATTGTCCGACAGGTGTTGGTGAGGACGGTGTTAATGTTACCATAAGTCCTTTGGAAAATGTTGGGTTTGAAGATTTTATTGAAATTGAAAAATCTCCAAGGCAGGATTCTGATACTCTTGCTTTGAGCTTGGTTGATAAGGAGAGAGTTTGGAAGTCTCAGTGTGAGTCTAAGTGGAAATGTGATGAATGGGAGGGTTGTGTCGACGGTGTTCAGAAAAGAGAGTGTAGCGATTCGTCTGATTGTTTTATTCCTACGGGGGTTCCAGATACTGTGAAATATTGTGATGCTGGTTGTGTCGAAAAGTGGGAATGTGAGTGGTCTAGGTGTAGTAGTGGGTTTACTGTTCCAAAGTGTAAGGATTTGAATAAGTGTGGGACATCATATAATATTCCACAGAAGCTGGAGTGTGGGAGTGGTCGGTGTGTTCCAGATATTAAATGTAGTGAATGGACTAGTTGTGACGTTGATTATAATTTTATGGATTTGGTTGGCGGGGCGATTAGTGATTTGAAGGGGACTAAATCGAGGGTTTGTGTTGATGATAATTCTTGTGCGGATTCTGTTGAGGAGGTTAGGAGTTGTTCTGTTAATGTTGATATTTATACGAGGAGGTTTAGTAAATGTGGGCAGGATTTTATTGGGATTTATGATAGACTGGATAATGATTTGATTGCGAGAATTGAAGAAGGTGATGTTGATAATCCACATTTGAATATTCATCTTGATGATGGGAGGGATAGTGAGTTTTGTGATTATTGTTTTGATGGTGTGATGGATGGTGATGAGACCGGGGTTGATTGCGGTGGTAGTTGTCAAAAATGTTCTGAGAAATTTAAGAGGGTTGATTTTGAGAAGAGGGGATGGTTTGACAGGTTTGGTGATTGGTTCAAAAGATTGATCACATAGTAAGTCTTTTAAATGAATTTTAGTTTCTAGTTTTGGCTCTGTAGCTCAGCGGTAGAGCGCCGCTCTCATGAGGCGGAGGTCCCGAGGTCAGCACTCGGCAGAGCCATTCGTACTTCTCTCGAAAATCACCGCACTTTGTTTGCTGCGATTTAGAGGTCAGCACTCGGCAGAGCCATTCGTACTTCTCTCGAAAATCACCGCACTTTGTTTGCTGCGATTTAGAGGTCAGCACTCGGCAGAGCCATTAGTTTTATATATTGGTTTTTGTATTAGGTGATATGGTAGTTGGAGAGGTGGCGATGAATACAAGTGGATTGGTTGATCAGGTTATTCCTGTTTTGATGGATAAGCTTGGTCCTTTTATTACGATTTTTAAGGCGGTTGGAATTGTTCTTCTTGTCTATATTATTTATTTGCTTTATAGAGGTGTTACTAGAATTCAGGATAGGCGAAGGTTGAAGAGGATTGAGAAGAAGGTGCTTGATATTGATAGAAAGTTGAATAAGTTGTTGAAAAAGAAAAATAAATAATTATTCTTTTGTTAGGGCTATTTCGATGGTTGAAACGTTGACCAATTTTCCTTCTTTGTTTTCGAATTCTTCGCTGCCGATTGAAACATTTGTTACGGAAACTTTTTTATCTTCTAAGAATTTTCTTCGTGCTACTTCTGCGACGTCTACACCTTTTGAGATGAATTTACCTCGTGCCTTTACTGTTACTGTGTCGGCTCCGTTGCTAAATTGCATGACTACGCCTGTAACATAATTCATGAAAGGTTTCCCCCCAATGAAAATAGAGTTCTCTTGTGATTTCTGTGTTTCTTCTGTCATCTTTATTGTTCGTCGTCAATGATTGTTTTTGTATTCTTTTTTATCCGTGCAATATAACCTGCGATCTTGTTTCGCATTTTTTTACTTTGCAATGTGCTTCCGAGTGCTTTTTTGTTTTCCTCGAATGTTTTTCCGAAAGACTCGTCTGTCTTTTCGATTAGTTGTCTCGATGTTCTTTTGATCAGCTTTGATTTTATTCTTCCCATGTTTAAAGGTACTAATTTGGGTTTAAAAGTGTTTCGTGATGAAATTTATTACTCTGAGGTTATTCTTATTTGTCGCTTAGTTTGTCAATTTTTATGAGTTTTTTGTAGGCGTTGATTGTGTCGTTCATTTTTTTTGTTGGTTCGCCTTGGGTTATTATGTGATATGGGAGGTTTGATTCTTTTGCTTTTTTGTAGCATTTTATTAGTTCTAGTTCGGTGATTCTTTTTTTCTTGAAGGCGAATAACATGGCTTGTTGTGAGTTTTGAATTTTTGCTACTACGTTTTTTTTGTCGACTTCTTCGATAGATATGATTTTGGTGTTTTGTTTTTCTAAGAATTCTTCGATTTCGTTTAGGAATGTTTTGTTGTTGGATTTTGGTTTGTTAATAATTGGTTCTGATTTTTCGAATATTGGTTCTACTTTTTTTGGCTCAGGTTTTTCCATGACTGGCTCGGGTTTTTTCGGTTCTGGAGTTGGCCCTGGTTCTGGCTTTTCGTTTGATGGGGATATTAGTTTGTTGATTTCTTCTTCTGGCGTGAAGGTGTATCTCCACATTATTTTTTCGTGTAGCTTGAATGGTTTTGCAAAATCTTTGAGGTTTCTTAGAGCTACTCGGATTGCTGGTTCTTCGTTTTCGTCAGATAGTAGTTTGTTTTCTTTGAGTTTTAAATAGGCGTCTTTCTCTGCGGATTTTAGGCTGTCGGTGTGGTCTTCGAGTTTTTGTTCGTCGCCAGGAATCAGGTAGAGTGAGGATGCGCCGATTTTCATGTGACTTGTTATGATTTGTTTTGAGTCGAGGAGTTCTGCCGCGATTGCGGATGCGAAGACTGGGTCCATTTCGATTGCTTTTGCTATCCGGACGGGGAGGGATGGTCCTGTTGTTTTTAGGAATGAGATTATCTTGTTCTTTTTTTCTTGGATGTCTATCATGGGAATTAGAATTAAGCAGAGATTATAAAGATTTTTATGGTCGAGTCCATTTGACTTCGTAGTATGAGACGTCGCCCTCTTCGTCGGCGATTGCGATTAGTAAGTTCTTTTTTGTGGAGTGTGCGACTCGGTTTTTTGCGGAGAAATCTTGCCATGTCATTTTTTGATTTTCTGATGTGGTGAAGCAAATCCATTTTGAGTGTTTTTCGCTTGAGCCTTTGTTGTAGACTCGGAAATCTGCTCCGAATTTTAGGGCTGTTTTTACGATGTAGCCTTTTTTTCTTAGATCTTTAAATACGAGATATTTTGTTTTGAATTTTTTATCGATTCTTTGGAATTTGTTTAGGATTTCTTTTTGTGTTAGTTTTTTGTTTTGGTGATTGAAGATTTCCATTTTTTTGTTTTGAACTAAGAAGAGTGCTTCGGGTAGGGAGTATAGGATTTTGTTGTCTAGTTTTTCGCCGAATTTTTGTGATGCGTGTAGATTTTGAGCTTCGACTGAGTTTGACGTGATTCTTTCTGAGATTAGTGTTGCTTTGATTTTCATAATTATAATTAGTATTTATCGTTAATAAATATAGCCCCGCCAGGATTCGAACCTGGGTCACGAGAGTCAGAGTCTCGTATCCTTGACCACTAGACTACAGGGCTTTATTTTATGAATATTATTTCGTTTTAAAAGGTATCTTTTTGTTGGGGCGCCTTCGGGCATACCCCTGAGAGCAGGGGCAAGTTTTATAAAGTGAAATTTGGATAAGTTGTTATGAAAAGATCTAGTAGAAGATGGAAGAAGAAGGGTCAGATGCGTTGGAAGTGGCAGCGTAAGAGACTTAAGAAAGAAAAGCGTAAGAGAAAGTTGAAGAGAAATAGGTAGTTGTAATTCTAGGTTCTGGTTGGAGAAATTGGTGGGAGATATGATGGTAGAAAAGATTGGGGAAGTTGGCATTGATCCGAGAAATGTTAAATATCCTTGTACAAATGAAAGTGTCCCTGCGGTTTTGGCTGGGATCGATCCTCATCGAGAAGATGTTGTTGTTTCTATTTGCGGGTCAGGAGATGTTCCTATTGCCCTGTCTCCATATGTGAAGAAGGTTTATGCAGTTGATAATTCTCGGTGTCAGATAAATTACGCAAGAGAGCAGGCGACTCTATTGGCGGCGCAGGATGATTTATTTTTCCGTGATAGTTTGGTTGGCAACCTTAACCCTTTTTGTTTGGGTGGGGTTCATGATATTGGAACATCTGATTTAATTAATAGGAAAGATTATTTTTCTTCAAGAATGAATGATTTTGGTGATGCTTTGCATAAGATTGAATTTGTTGAGGCAGATATTTTAGATTTTTTAGGAGATTTTAATGGTGGTTTGCATAAAATTTATTTTTCAAATGCGATGGCTTTCGGGGGAGAAGGTATTTTAGAATCGTTTTCGCTTCCTGGATTAAACCCAGGGGGGTTGATATATTTATCAGGAAGTATAACTTATTATGATAGAAAGTATCCTCATTTTGTGAAAGATTCTCGCTTGACAAGGAGGGCCCAGGAAGTACAGTGGGGAAAAGGTTGTCCTAGGTGGCATCCGAAAGTTTTTAAAAAAAAGGCGGCATAAGTAATTCTGGCGTGAATAAACTTCCAGTACAATAATCCTTATAAAGCGGGAGTGTTATTTTTTTTAATGAGTGAGCATTTTAATTCGGAGGTGTGGACTGAGAAGTATCGGCCCAAAAAATTTGAGGATATGGTTGGGCAGGAGGAGATTATTAAGAGGGTTAAGTCTTTGACTAATTCGATGAATATTCCGCATTTGCTTTTTGCTGGTCCGGCTGGGACTGGGAAGTCGACTTTGGCTTTGATAATTGTTAAGCAACTTTTTGGTGAATCTTGGAGAGAGAATTATTTGGAGTTGAATGCGAGTGATGAGAGGGGAATTGATGTTGTTCGGCAGAAGGTTAAGGATTTTGCGAGGACGAAGGCCTTGGGAGATGTGCCATTTAAGGTTATTTTCTTGGATGAGGCGGATGCTTTGACGAGGGAGGCGCAACAGGCTTTGAGGAGGACTATGGAGAATTATACTTCGACTTGCAGGTTTGTTATGAGTTGTAATTATTCATCTAAGATTTTGGATCCGATTCAGTCTAGGGCTGTTGTGTTTAGGTTTCAGTTGTTGGAGAAGAAGGATATTAAGAAGAGGATAGATTTGATTGCTGAGAGCGAGGGTTTGTCGATTAGTGCTGACGCGTTTGATGCTTTGTATGAGGCGTCTGAGGGCGATTGTAGGAGAGTTATTAATCTGTTGCAAGCAACTGCGTCGATTTCGCCGAACTTGACTCCAGACCTTGTTAATACGATTGTGTCGAAGGCTAAGCCGTCTGATATTAAGATTGTGTTGGATTATGCTTTGAGTGGGGACTTTGTGAATTCGAGGACGAAGTTGTTGGATATTATGTTGAAAGAGTCGATTTCTGGGCAGGATGTTATTAAGGCGATTCAGAAGGAGGTTTGGAATTTGCCGATTGATAATGCGTTGAAGGTTCGGTTGACTGAGAAGACTGGTGAGGCTGAGTTTAGGTTGGTTGAGGGAGCTGATGAGTTTATTCAGTTGGAGGCTTTGATTGCTGCGTTTATTATGGCGGGGCTTGGTGGTGACAAAGGGGATTTGAAGGGGGGTGAGTAACGATGATGAATATGGATAATGTGCCGTGGTGCGAGAAGTATCGGGCGCAGTGTTTTGAGGATGTGAAAGGTCAGGAATTGGCGGTTGATAAGGTTAAGGTTTTTTTGAAGATGTTTCCGAAGAAGAAGGCTGTGGCTTTGCATGGTCCGCCTGGAGTTGGAAAAACGAGTTTGGCTTATGCGATAGCGTCGGAGATGGATGCTGAGATTTTGGAGTTGAATGCCTCGGATTTGAGGAATAAGGCGAAGATTGGTGAGATTGTTGGGAATGCTAGTCGGCAGAAAAGTTTGTTTAAAAAGAATAAGATTATTTTGGTTGATGAGGTCGATGGGATTGCTTCGGTTAAGGATCGGGGTGGGCTTGGTGAGTTGCTTGGGCTTTTGGAGAAGTCGGCGTTTCCTGTGATTATTACTGCGAATGATATTTGGAATAAGAAATTTAGTATGTTGAGGAGGAAGGCTGAGTTGGTGCAGATGAAGGAGATTGATCATAAGGTTGTGTCTGCGATTTTGAATGATGTTTGCGAGAAGGAGAATGTCGTTGTTTCGAATGAGGTTTTGACTTCGATTGCGATTAAGGCACGGGGGGATATTCGTGCGGCTCTTAATGATTTGCAGGTTTTGTCGAAGATGGATTCGCCGGAGCTGGTTAGTGAGGTTGGGGATAGGAATAAGGAGCAGTCGATTTTTACTGCGTTGCAGCATGTGTTTCAGACTTCGAAGATTGATGAGGATATGTTGAGAGTTTATGATGAGGTGAATATGCCGATTGATGATGTGTTTTTGTGGATTGAGGAGAATATTCCGTTGGCGTATAAAGGCGAGGAGTTGTGTAAGGCTATTGAGGCTTTGAGTTTGGCTGATGTTTTTAGGGGGAGGATTAGGAGGCAGAGGCATTGGAGGTTTATGGTTTATGAGTATTTTTTGTTGGGGGCTGGCGTCGCCGGTGTGAAGGATTATGATAGGAGTGGGTGGGTTCAGTATAAGAAGCCTAGTCGGATTTTGAAGATATGGTTGCAGAATCAGAGGGCGGCGAAGAAGAAAACGATTTGCCAGAAGTACGCTAAGCATTGTCATATTTCTACGAAGACTGCGATGAAGGACTTTTTGTTGTTGAAGGTTATTTTGCAGAGGAATGAGATTAGGAATACTTTGAAGTTGTCAGATGATGAAGTTGCTTATTTGGATAAGCCTATTTCTAATTAGTTAGTTCTAAAAATAAAAAATTATACTCCGCAACCTGCTGCTGCGTTGTTTGCTGAAGTTGAAGTTGACCATCCGAATCCTGGTGTTGGTTGTCCTGCTTCGAATTGTGTGTTACATTCTTCTGGAGCTGTCTCGAATGCTGCACAGATTGCGTTTAGTAGAGATACTGAATCTCGTCCTGCCTGTGCTTGTGCTCCATTGATGATTAGTGTTGGGGATCCGCCTACTTGGTATTTCTCATTGTCGGCTTTGTGAATATCGAACTTAGGGAATCTTCCGCTTAACCATGATGATTGGTCGTTTAGGTTTGCTATTACATTAAATTCTTCATCTGCTGCAGTTGTACATGTTTCTAGTTTTGCAGTATCAATTCCTGTTGATGTCAGGCATCCAGCTCCGTCGCCAGCTTCTAGGAAGCAAGTTAGGTAGTTGTTGAATTTTGCGTTTTGTTCTTCTTGGATACAGTATTGGTTTAGCTGTTCTTCTACTTCGCCTTGTGTTGGGTGCATAGCGTAGTAAACGAATTTAAGCTCGAAGTCGATTTTATCTCCTAGTGTTTCTACAACTGGCAGAAGTCCTTTTTCTATTTGGGTTCCGTAAGGGCAGTGGGACATAACAAATGCTTCGACAACTGGTTTATCGTTTTTAGGAATGTTAGTAGGTGTAGGTGTTGAGGGTGTGCTTGGTGCGGAAGGTGCTGCGTCTAGTGAAACTAGTTGTTGTGTGAATGACTTTCCATCCTTTGTTACATATAATGGAACTTCTTGTCCTTCGATTGATAGAACTACTTCGTAGAATGGGCCTTCTTCTGTTGTTGAGATTAGTTCGGCTTCAGCTCCTTGTGCGTTTGCGAATGATAGTAGATTTTGTCCTGCTTCTTGTGCACTAACTGTTTGTCCGCTTGACCCTCCGGATGCTAGTAGTGCGATTAATAATAGTGCTAGAACTACAGTCGAGATTGCCCAATAATTTTTAGATAAAGTTTTCATTACTTTCTTGTAATCTGTGTCCTTTTTTTTGTCTGTCATGTTTTATTGAGAATGTTTTTGTTTATAAATCTTTTGTGGAAACTAGTTACTCCTGGGCATCGGTGTTAACCTTCGAATTTAAAAACTGATTTTACATTCTTGTATTATGATTATCGAGAAGAAAGTTGCGGAGACGATTGCGAAATATAAGTTGTTGAAGAAAACGGATAAGGTAGTTGTGGCTTTGTCGGGTGGGAAGGATTCGACTTCTGTCTTATATATATTGAAGAAATTGGGTTATGATGTTGAGGGGTTGATGATTGATTTGTATTTGGGGCAGTGGTCTGAGACGCATAAGGAAAATATGTTGAGAATTTGTTCTGAGATGAGTGTGCCGTTGACGATTGTTGATTTGAAGGAGGAGTTGGGGCAAGGAATTTGTTTTATTAAGGCTGTTTTGAAGAAGCAGAAGAATTTGACGGGATGTACGGTTTGTGGGATTATTAAGCGGTGGATTTTGAATAAGTGGGCGAAGAAGCTTGGTGCTGATAAAATTGTGACTGGGCATAATTTGGATGATGAGGCGCAGAATGTTTTGATGAATTTTTTGAAGGGAAATGTTTTACTTGGAGTTAATTCTTCGCCAGCGACGGGCGGGAAAGAAGTTAAGGGATTTGCGCAGAGAGTTAAGCCTTTGTTTTTTTGTGCAGAGAATGATATTCGTGCTTATGCGAAGAAGATGAAGTTTGATATTTTGTATGATAAGTGTCCGTGTTCGTTTGAGACTTATCGGGCTGATACTCGGGATTGGTTAGATAATATAAGTGATGGGGAGAAGTTGGCGATTGTTGAGAATTTTCAGAAGTTGGTTCCTGGGTTGCGGCGTGAGAATGTTAGAGAGATGAAGGTTTGTGGGAAGTGTGGGGAGCCTGCTAGTAGTGAGCTTTGTAATGCGTGTAAGATTTTTGCTTGTTTGTGATTTTGCTTGTTTTTTTGAGTTCGACGGTGATTTTTTTGTTTGTGTGTTTTGGTATTTAAGGTTGCGTGACCATTCAAAAAAAGTAACTGTCAGTTTTGTAAAGTTAACTATTGTGAACGAAATAATGCTTTTTATTACAATAATCTTTAAATACTCTTTTGGTTAATGTTTTCTTACAACTACAAGTAATTGTAGCAAAAAGGGGTGCAAGATACAATATCTTGTGTTCATTGCAAAATAACAAAAATGAAATGTCCATATTGTACGGCGGTTGAGACGAAGGTTACTGACAAAAGAGACAGTGGGGCTCTAACCCGTAGGCGGCGTGAGTGTTTAAAGTGCAACAAGAGGTTTACAACTTATGAGAGGGTTGAGTTTGATTTGGCTATTATTAAGAAAAATGGTAGGCGAGAACAATTCGATCGTGACAAGCTGAGATATGGTATTGAAAAGGCTTTTGAGAAGTTGGATGTTAGTTCCAATAATCTTGATGCTATAGTTGATGATATTGTTGCAAAAGTTAGGAGGGTTGCAAAAGATAAAGATATTTTGAGCTCTCAGGTTGGGGATATTGTGATGAACAAATTGAAGAAAGTTGACAAGGTTGCATATATCCGATTTGCTGCGGTTTATCGGGAGTTCGCGGATATTGAAGAATTTAATGAGGAGATAAAAAAATTAAAATGAGTCCAGAAAATACTAGTAATGTTGAGATAGAAAGATTTTTTACGAAAGATATACCTGGTGAGGTTTTCGATTCTATAGACTGGGAGAAGTCTGATATTGGAATATCTGATGATACTGGAAAAATTTTGTTTACACAGAAGGATGCTGAGTTTCCTTCTTTTTGGAGTCCGTTGGCGAGGAAGATAACTTGTTCTAAGTATTTTTTTGGAGAGCAAAATTCTGAAGAAAGAGAGGGTGGACTTAAGGAGCTTGTTTGGAGAGTTACCTCGACGATGAAAGACTGGGCAGCGAAATATAATTATTTTAAATCTTCTGATGATCTTGAAAATTTTGAGAGAGAGTTGTCGTTTATTAATGTGAATCAGTTGATGGCGTTTAATTCTCCGGTGTGGTTTAATGTTGGAACTCATAAAGTGGAGAAGATTGATAACTTTAAATCTGGCGGGCAGAAGGATGCTTATGTTTTTGAAAATGGCGAGGTTGTTAAGATACCTATTGGGAAAGAATCTATGTATCCGCAAACTTCTGCGTGTTTTATTCAGAGTGTGGATGATACTATGGAAAGCATAATGGATCTTGCGAAAAAAGAAGCGCTTTTGTTTAAGCATGGATCTGGATCTGGAAGTAATATTTCGAGCTTGAGATCTTCTCGGGAAAAATTATCTGGGGGTGGATCTCCTTCTGGTCCGTTAGCTTATTGGGCGTTTTGGGATAAGGTCGCTGGAATTGTTAAGTCTGGTGGAAAAACGAGGCGTGCAGCGAAAATGGACATACTTAATATTAGTCATCCGGATATTTTGGAATTTATAAATTCTAAGAGAAGAGAGGAGGAGAAGATGCATATGTTGATAGATAATGGAGTGGATTGGATGGAAGCTACTGAGACTGTTTCTTATCAAAATACTAATATTTCGGTGAGGCTTAGTGATGATTTTATGGAGTCTGTTTTGAATAATAGAGATTGGAAAACTGTTCCGATACACAATAAAGATATGGCTGACGAGATGCCAGTATATCCTGCGAAAATGCTTCTTGGTGAAATTTCTAATGGGACTCATTTTTGTGGAGATCCTGGGGTGCAGTTTGATGACGCTGTGAATAAATGGCATACGTGTCCTAATTCCGGGAAGATTAATGCGTCTAATCCTTGTAGCGAATATATGTTTGTGGATAATTCTTCTTGTAATTTGGCGTCGCTTAATTTGATGAAGTTTTTGAAGGAGGATGGTTCTTTTGATGTTGATTCGTTTTCGAATGTTGTAAGGATTACGGCGATAGCTCAGGATTTGTTGATCGATAATTCTTCTTATCCGACTAAGGAGATTGCGGAAAATTCTCATAAATTTAGGCCGCTTGGTATGGGTTATGCTAATCTTGGTTCTTTGCTGATGTCCTTGGGGCTTCCTTATGATTCCGACGAGGGTCGTGCTGTTGCGGCTGTTATAACTGCGGCGTTGACAGGTAGGGCGTATGAAACTTCGACTGAACTTGCGGAGTCGATTGGAACGTTTGAGGAGTTTTCAAAAAATAAGCAGCCCATGCTTAATGTTATAAAAATGCATAAGGATGCTTTGTTAGATATAGATAAGGATAAGTTGCCTGAGGGATTTTTGGGTTTGCTTAAATATGCCGAGGGTGTTTGGCGTAGCGTTTTGGAGAGAGGAGAAAAATATGGTTTTAGAAATGCTCAGGCTACAGTTCTTGCGCCTACTGGAACTATCGGGTTTATGATGGATTGTGACACTAAGGGTATTGAGCCAGAGATTGGGCTTGTCCAGGTTAAGTTGCTTTCTGACGGTGGGATACTTAAGCTTGTGAATGGTACTGTGAAAAATGCTCTTGGCAAGTTGGGATATTCTTCTGACGATGTTGATAAAATTTTGGAGCATATTGAAAAAGAAGAAACTATTGAGGGTAGTATAATTAAGGATGAACATTTGCCTATTTTTGATTGTGCTAATAAACCAAAAAATGGGGCGAGGACTGTTAGTTGTGATGGGCATTTGAAAATGATGTCAGCTACTCAGCCTTTTTTGTCTGGTGCGATATCTAAAACTGTTAACCTTTCTGAGGATGCTACTGTCGAGGAGATTGAAAATGTTTATATGGATGCTTGGAGATTGGGCTTGAAAGCTGTTGCCCTGTATAGAGATGGTAGTAAAAGATTCCAGCCGCTTAGTTTTTCTAAGAAAGATAAGGATGGTGCTCAGGATTTTGAGAAGGGTGTGCCGAGGAGAACAAAACTTCCTAACACTAGAACTTCAATAACTCATAAGTTTAATATTGGAGGACACGAGGGTTATCTTACTTTTGGGTTGTACCCCGATGGTAAACCTGGAGAACTTTTTATAACAATGAATAAAGAGGGTAGCACTATTGGTGGTTTGATGGATACGGTTGGTACGTTGGTTTCTATTTCTCTTCAGTATGGAGTTCCTATTGAAGATGTGCTTAAGAAATTTAAGCATCAAAAATTTGAACCTAAAGGGATTATGTTTTCTGGTCATAGAAATATTAAGACTGCCGAATCTATAGTGGATTATATTGGGCAATTTATGGAGAAGGTGTTTGTTCGTGGGGAGACTGATTTGGAGTTTAATGTTGACCTTTCTAGTGTGGAGAAGTCTGAAGAGGAAGAAGAGCTGGCTGGAGAGCCTGGTGGTTTTTGTACGACGTGCGGGACTCAGATGATTAAGAGAGGCCATTGTACTGAGGAGTGTCCTAGTTGTCACAATCAGACACAAAATGGATGTGGCGCTTAATATTAGGAGCTATGTAAATAATGAAAAAAAGTGTTTCTAGCGTTGAAGATTTTACTTTTGAAAATAGAAGAAAAAAGTTTTTGGATAAGTGTCCTTGTTATGCTGAAAATAAACCTTGTCATGATATGCCTCCAAATGAGCTGAATTGTCTTTTGTGTTTTTGTCCGGAATATGATACGTCTAAAAAAGAGGGTGGTTGTAAAATTAAATCTAAAAGTGGGAAGTGGTTTTTTAGCGATAAGTTGCCGAAGGGTAAAATTTGGGATTGTAGCGATTGTGTTTATCCTCATAGAAAGGATGTTGTGAAAAAGTATTTGGATAAGATTGAGTAAGTGTCCGCATTATATATTTTTAACAATATAAATCCTTTAAAGTTAGGGTAGCTGGTTTTTGATATGGATAAGCAAGTTGTGTTTTTTTTAATTTTGTCTGTGTTTTTTATTTACAATGGTGCTGTGAAGTTTGATCCCATTTTGCAAATAGCGGGAATTTTGATGATTGTTTTTTTAATCTATGGTATGTTTTTTCACAAGGAGGATCCTAATCTTTCGAAGCTCAAGTATGAAAGTAAATTTGGTCTTATTGTGATTTTTGGTAATATAGATTTATTTTTTGGTTTGTTGCTTGTTTTGGAGAGTATACATGGAATTGTTCCTCATATTATTTTGTCTATTGCGGCTGTGTTTGTTTTGCTGAAGGCTTTGTTTTTTGTTTTTGGTGGAGATATTGCAAGTATAATCGACACTATCGTGTCTTTGTTAATTATTGTTGATGCTCCTATTTTGTCTGAGTTGAAAATTGTTGTGGCGATATATTTTATACAAAAAGGTCTTTTGACTTGTTTTAGTTGATATGTTTGATTTAGTAGTTTTTTTAAATAGGAAAATGGTTGTTTTGTAATGCCATTTATGACGAGGGAGAGCTTCATAAGGGAGTTCAAATATACCCGGGTTAGAATGAGGAGGCTTGCTAGTCATGACTTGCATCCTGTGGCTGGGAATGATGCGGATGATATGTTTTATGGTTTTTGGAAGCATAGCGCTAAAAAGCGCATGAGGGGTTTTGGTAAAAATATTAGGAGCGTGAAGAGATTGCCGTTTTGTTTGTGTTATGTCCCTTTAAGGTTATCTAATACAATGAAACTTTTTAAGAAGAGAGATTCTAAATATTCTAGTTTTTATGATCCGGGAATAGATAGGTCAGACCCTTCTATTGCCCTCTAAAATGGAAGTGGATGGTGTGGCACGATAATTATTATAAATGGTTTCGCTTTCTTTTTTGTATGGTGACGATGAGGGTGAAAAAATTGAGAGAGGGTGCGGTTTTGCCGAAGTATGAACATGAGGGTGACGCTGGAATGGATATTTCTGCTTGTGGCAGTTTTTTGGAAGTTGGGACGAATGAGAAGAAGGAGTTTGATGATTTGGATGTTTATGTTTTGAGGCCCGGGAAAAGAGTGCTTGTTAAGAGCGGGATTCAGGTTGAGTTTCCGGCTGGTTATGAGTTGCAGATTCGTCCGAGAAGTGGGCTTGCTTTGAAGAAGGGGATTTCGCTTGTTAATTCTCCTGGGACTTTGGATGCTGGTTATAGTGGAGAGCTTGGAGTTATTTTGATTAATCATGGTGAGAATGCTTTTGAGATTCGGAAGGGCGATAGGATTGCACAGGCGGTTTTGAGTAAGTTTGAGTTTGCTGAGATTAGCGAGGTTGGCGATACTGGTGAGAATGGTGGAACTGGTGGTGGGACTTATTTGAGCGAGACGATGAGAGCTGAAGGTGGGTTTGGTAGTAGCGGTGGGCACGGATCGTTATGATTTTTTAATATGACTGGAGCAATAGTTTTTTAAATTGAATTTTGATAAGTAATTTATGGCTCCGTAGCTCAGCCTGGTTAGAGCACTGGACTTTTAATCCAGGTGTCGGGGGTTCAAATCCCCTCGGGGCCATACCTGGATTTTTTATGTCAATTTTGACGCGAACTACTTTAGAATGGCAAAAGTAGAAAGGTTTTTAAAGGCATTTTCGATATTTTTTATATCTAAAGGAATATTCTAAAAAGTAAGATGCACGCACTCCAACCAAAGCACACGAAATTGAACACCGACGAGGCTGATAAAGTTTTATCTAAGTTTAACATTGCTCTGGCGCAACTACCGAAAATTTCAAAAAAGGATCCAGCACTTCCAGAAGGTTGTGAGACTGGTGACGTTGTGAAAATTTCTCGAGCTGATGAAGATTATTTCAGGGTTGTAATTTAAGATGGCTGAGCATATTTTGGTTAAAGAGTTTTTGAAGAATCATTCTTTGGTTGAATCTAATATTAAATCGTTTAATGATTTTATTGAGAATAGAATGCAGGAAATTGTGACTGAGTTGTCTGATGCTTTGCCGAATGAGGATTTTGAGATTAAGTTGGGAAAGATCCGTGTTGGTAAGCCGAACATGGTTGAGTCTGATGGTTCTTCGAGGCCCGTGACACCTGCTGAAGTTAGGTTGAGGAAGTTGACTTATTCTGCTCCTGTTTGGATGGAGATGACTATTAATTATGCTGGGCAGGTTGAGACTGAGGAAGTTCAGCTCGGGCGGATTCCGGTGATGGTTAAGAGTGGGGCTTGTAATCTTGAGGGAATGAGTGAGGAAGATTTGGTGAAGAATTATATTGATCCGAAAGATCATGGTGGTTATTTTTTGATTAATGGAAATGAGAGAGTTATGGTTATGGCTGAGGATTTGGCGAGTAACCAGACTTTTGTTGAATGGCAGAAAGCGAAGAACCGTTTGATGCTCAGATTATTTTCCCAGAGAGGCGCCTACAAAATTCCTGTTTCTTTGGTTGAGAGTCCTGATGGAATTTTGGAGATTTCTTTTTCTAGGTTTAGGGATATTCCCGCTATTGTTTTATTGAAGGCTTTGGGTATGACTAGTGATGCTGATATTGTGAAGTTGATTGGGAAGCAGACTGATAGTTTGATTGTTAATCTTTATGAATATGCAGATGTCGGCGAAGTTAATGATGCTTTGATGTGGATTGCTGAGAAGAGTTCTTTACAGGGTACGAATAAGGAAATGCTTGATCGTGTTAAGCAGAGAATGGATTCTTATTTTTTGCCGCATATTGGTTTGGATAAGGCAGCGAGAATGGAGAAAGCACGAACGCTTTGTAAATTTATTAAGCAGTTTTATGTTGCTAGGGAAAATCCTGAGGCGGCTTTTACGGATAAGGATCATTATGCAAATAAGAGAGTTAGGTTGTCTGGAGATTTGTTGAGTGATTTGTTTAGGGTTAATATTAATATTTTATTGAGGGAAGTTCAGCATACTTTGCAGAAGACTGTGAAGAGGCGGAAATTTTATTCTATTAAGACGATTGCGAAGTCGACTTTGTTTACGCATCGAGTTGAATCTGCGATTGCAACTGGTTCGTGGATTGGAGAGAGGAGTGGTGTTACGCAGAATATGGATAAGAATAATTCGTTCGCGATTATGTCTCAACTACAGAGAGTGACTTCTACTTTGCCCGGAGAGCAGGAGAATTTGGCTGCGAGGACTGTTCATCCAACTCATTATGGTAGATTTTGTCCGATTGAAACTCCTGAGGGAACTGAGATTGGTTTGAGGAAAAATTTGGCTTTGTTGTCGAGGATTTCTACTAGGACAACTATGGATCACGACGCTGTTATGAAAGTTTTGAAGGGTGTTGGGATGAAGGACGAGGAAGGATTAGATGTTTTCTATAATGGTCGATTTGTTGGAACGACTGATGATGTTGGTGGTTTTGTGAAATCTGTTAGGGTTGAAAGGAGAGCTGGGAATTTGCCAATTGAGATGTCTGTTCGGTTTGACAAGTTTTTAGATACCGTTTTTATTAGTTCTGAAATTGGTAGAGTTATTCGACCTTTGATTGTTGTTGAGAATGGTAAATCTATGTTGACGAATGAGCACCTGGCTTTAGTTAAGAATGGTTCTTTGGCTTGGGAGAATTTATTTGAGAAGGGAATTTTGGAATATTTGGATGCTGCTGAGGAAGATGATTGTTATGTTTGTCTTGAGAGCGATAAGTTGACTGATGAGCATACGCATTTGGAAGTTGATAAGATGGATATTTTTGGTGTTAGTGTTTCGTTGATTCCGTTTGGTGATCATGATCCTCCTGCTCGTATGGTTAAGGGTGGTTCTAGGGCATATAGACAGGGTCTTGGTATTTACGCAGGTAATTTTCCAGTGAGAATTGATACTGATGTTTCGGTTTTACATTATGCGCAAAAACCTTTGGTTAGAAGTTTTACTTACGATACTTTGAATGTTCATCCTGTTGGGCAGAATGTTGTCTTGGCGGTTATGCCTTATGAAGGTTATAATATGGAGGATGCGACTGTTTTGAATGGTGGTTCTGTTGATCGTGGTTTTGGTAGGAGTTCTAGATTTAGACCTTATGTTTCTGTTGAGTTGAATTATGCGGGTGGACTTAAGGACGAGATTACTATTCCTGATAAAGATGTTTCTGGATATAGGCTTGAGGAGAGTTATAAGTATTTGGAAGATGATGGAATTGTTTATCCTGAAGCTGAGATGCATGAGGGCGAGGTTGTTATTGGTAAGATTTCTCCGCCTAAGTTTTTGAGTGAAGCTAGAGAAATTTCTATTCAGGCCAAGAAAGAGAATTCTTCGGCTATTAAACAAGAGGAATCTGGAACTGTTGATGCTGTTTTTGTTACGCACGATAAGGAAGGAAATAGAATTATACAAGTTAGAATGAGAGAGCTGAGGATTCCTGAGATTGGGGATAAGTTTTCGGTACCGCACGGGCAGAAGGGTATTGTTGGTATGATTGCTCCGGAGCAGGACGTTCCGTTTACTGTTAGTGGTATTCGACCGGATATTATGTTTAATCCTCATGGTATACCTTCTCGTATGACTGTGGGATATCTGATGGATATTCTTGGAGGAAAGGTTGCGGCTTTGTCTGGACGCGTTGTTGATGCTTCTGCTTTTTCTGGAGAGAATATTGATAGCTTGGAAAACAATTTGAAGAAACTTGGGTTTAGGGCTGACGGTAAAGAAGTTATGTATAATGGGATTACTGGAAAGAGAATGCCTGTTAAGATTTTTGTTGGTAATATGTTTTATTTGAAGTTGAAATATATGGTTGCTGATAAGATGCATGCTCGAGCTTCGGGTAAGATTGCTTTGTTGACGAGGCAGCCTATCGAGGGTCGAAGTCGTGGTGGTGCTTTGAGGCTTGGTGAAATGGAGCAGGAAGCTTTGGTTGGTCATGGTGCTAGTCTTTTGTTGAAGGAGCGTTATGATTCCGATAAGGTTGTGATTAATATTTGTACTAAGTGTGGGACTTTGGTTATCGATGATCAGATTCATGATAAGAGGGTTTGTTCTCTTTGCCATTCGAATCAGGTTGAGCCGGTTGAGGTTTCGTACGCGTTTAAGTTGTTGATTGAGGAGTTGCAGGGTTTGCATTTATTAACTAAATTTGATTTGAAGAATAAATACGAATAAAATGATTAGACCAGTAAAGAAACAGGTTCGAGGAATGGAGTTTTCGTTGCTTAGCCCTGAGCAAATCAAAAAGTTAAGTGTTGCTAAGATTGTGACTCCGGAATTGTATGATGTTGATGGTTATCCAGTTGATGGTGGTTTGATGGATTTGAGACTTGGTGCGATTGATCCTGGTGTTCGATGTAGAACTTGTGGTGGTCGATTAAAAGAGTGTTTAGGTCATCCAGGTATTATTGAGTTGGCGAGGCCTGTTGTTCATATCAAATATTTGCCGATAATTGATTTGGTTTTGAGATCTACTTGTGAGGCTTGCGGTAAAGTTTTGATTAAGGAAGAGAAGGATATGAAGAAGGATTTGATTGGTCGGATTAAGAAAGCTAAGGACGGGAAGAAGTGCCCGCACTGTAGTATTATTCAGGAGAAGGTAAAGTTGGAGAAACCTACAACCTTTAGATCTGGTAGGCGGAGACTTTTCCCTTCTGAGATTAGAGAGAGATTGGTTAAGGTCAGCGACGACGATTTGAAAGTTTTGGGTATTAATGCTGGAACATTGAGGCCTGAGTGGGCGATTTTGACTTCGTTGCTTGTGCCGTCTGTAACAGTTAGACCTTCGATTACTTTGGAATCTGGTGAGAGATCTGAAGATGATTTGACTCATAAGTTGTCTGATATTATTCGATCTAATCAGAGGCTTTGGGAAAATTTGAATGCCGGTGCTCCTGAAGTTATTATTGAAGATCTTTGGGATTTGTTGCAATATCATATTACGACTTTCTTCGACAATTCGATTGCGAAGATTCCGCCTGCTCGTCATAGAAGCGGTCAGCCACTGAAGACGATCAAGGAAAGGATTGAGGGGAAAGAGGGTAGGATTAGAAAGAATCTTGCTGGTAAGAGAGTTAATTATTCTGCGAGGACTGTAATTTCTCCGGATCCAAATATGAGATTGAATGAAGTTGGTGTTCCGTTTGAAGTTGCTAAGATTTTGACTGTTGCTGAGAAAGTTACGACTGTTAATTTGAAAAGAATGAAGGCGTTGGTTGCTAAGGTTGGTTATCCTGCGGCGAATTATATTTTGAGATCTGACGGTAAGAGGAAGAGAATTGTTGATGAGCTTAGAGATGAATTGGTTGACGAGCTTGAGCCAGGATATACTGTTGAAAGGCATCTTGTCGACGGTGATATTGTTTTGTTTAATCGGCATCCTTCTTTGCATAGAGCTTCGTTAATGGCACATTTTGTTAAGGTAATTCCTGGAAGAACTTTTAGAATTCATCCTGCTACTTGTGCTCCGTATGGTGCGGACTTTGATGGTGACGAGATGAATATTCATGCGCCGCAGACAGAGGAAGCTCGAGCTGAGGCTGAAGTTTTGTTGAACGTTAATACTAATTTGTTTTCGCCAAAGAATAATATGAATTTCCTTGGGACTGTTAAGGATGCTGTTAGTGGGAATTTTATGTTGAATGAATCTGAGATGAGCAAGGAAGATGCTTCGCAGTTATTGCATGAGGCTGGAATTGAAGCGCCAAGTTTGAATAAGAATAATTTGGGTAAGGATGTTTTTAATAAGATTTTGCCTAAGGCTATTGCTGGCAAGGGTTTTGATGCGACTAGTTTTAAGACTGGTAAGGGTGAGGTTTTGAGAGCTGCAGATAAAGAGCTTGGTCGTGATGATGCTGTTGAACTTTTGAGACAGGTTTTTGCGCTTGGTACAACTTTCTTGTCTAGAACAGGATTCACTCTTTCTGTTGATGATTTGGATGTTCCTGAAACTGTGAAAAATAAGACTGCGAAGATTATTGAGAATGCTGAGGGTAAGGCTGCGAAGATTATCGAGAGTTATTACAATGAGAGTTTAGAGTTGTTGCCTGGTAAGACTGCTGTTGAGACTAGAGAGAATAAGATTTTGCAGGTTTTGAATGAGACTAGGACTGAGATTGGTGACGCTGTTAAAGATGGTTTCCCTAAAGATAATTTGGCAAGTAAGATGATTGGTTCTGGTGCAGGTGGTAGTATGTTGAATATTACTCAGATTGCTTGTTCTGTTGGGCAGCAGGTATTGCATGGTAGGAGAATTGATTTTGGGTATACCGATAGGACTTTGTCGTTTTTCAAGCAAGGAGATTTGTCCCCGAAGGCACGAGGATTTATTTATAGTTCATTAATGAAAGGGTTTGAGCCTCAGGAGTTTTTCTTTGGTGCTATGACTGGTCGAGATGGTCTGATGGATGTTGCTTTGCGAACACCGAAGTCTGGTTATTTGTATAGAAGATTGGCTAACGCTTTGCAGGATTTAATTATGGCTTATGATGGAACTGTTAGGGATGCTTCGAATAGTATTGTTCAGTTTGCTTACGGTCTTGATGGTGTTGATATTTCAGCTAAGCATTTGGGTAAGAAAGTTGCGCCAGGTGAAGCGATTGGTGTTGTGACTGCTCAGAGTTTTGGTGAGGCTTCGACTCAGATGGTTTTGAACGTGTTCCATTCTGCTGGTGTTGCGGAGATGCAGGTTACGCAAGGTCTTCCTCGTATTATTGAGATTTTGGATGCTCGAAAATTACCTAAAACACCGACGATGGAAGTTTATTTAGATAAGGATCATAACAATGAAAAGGATGCTAGAGTTATTGCTGAGAAGATTAAGGAAGTTAAGTTGAAGGAAATTATTTCTGATATTGCGATTGATTTTGGATCTAAGAAGATTAAGATTAGTGTTGATAATAAGTTGCTGAAGGGTGCGCATATTTCTTTGGATAAGGCCGTTGAGGTTCTTGGTGAGAAAGGGTTTGACGTTAAGAAGTTGTCTGATGGAATGGTTCTTGATATGGCCAAGGAAGATTTCAAGGTTATCTATAAGACTAAGGAAAAAATTAAGGAAGTTATTTTGACTGGTATTAAGAAAATCTCGCAGGTCTTGGTTGTTAAGAGAGATAAGAATTTCGTGATTTTGACTGCTGGTTCTAATCTTAAGGAAGTTATGCCATTTAAGGGTGTTGATGCTGATAAGACAATTAGTAATGATATTCATGAGACTGCACAGGTTCTTGGTGTTGAGGCGGCTAGGCAGTTGGTTGTTAATGAAATTAACAAAGTGATTGGTTCGCAAGGTCTGGCTGTTGATAGAAAGCATGCGATGTTGGTTGCGGATATGATGGTTAGTTCTGGTGCGGTTAAGGGTATTACTCGTATGGGTATTATTGCTGATAAGAATTCTGTTTTGGCGAGGGCTTCGTTTGAGACTGCTGTTAAACAATTTGTTATGGCTACTAAGACTGGAAAGAAAGACAAGTTAGCGTCGGTGATTGAGAATATTATTTTGAATCAGCCAGTTCCTGTGGGTACTGGATTGCCTGGGCTTTTGGTTAAGGTTACTGGATCTTTAGCGGATAAGAAAGATAAGAAGGTGGTTAAGAAAAAATGAGCGTGAAGGAAATTAAGGAAGCAATGGAGAAGGGAAATGTTCTTTTTGGGATTAGACAGGCTTTGAAGAGTAAGAAGTTGAAGGGAGTTTTTATTGCTAAAGATACTCGAGATGGTACTGTTGAAAAGCTTGAAGCGGCAAAGGTTGAGTTTGATGTTTTGAAGACTAAGGCTGATCTTGCTAAAGAACTAAATCTTGATTTCGAGTGTGAAGTTTTTTCTATCAAGTAATAATGGCAGTTACAATTGATATGCAGTTGATGAGGTATATTAATTTGTTTGCGAAGACTACGAGGGTTGAAACGACGAAGGTTTTTGTTTACAATAATCAGATTATTTTCGCCGTTCCTAAGGCGAAGGTTTCTATTGCGATCGGGAAGGGTGCTGCTAATGTTAAGAAGTTGAATGATATTTTGCGAAAGAAAATTAAGATTGTTGCAATGCCTGCGGTTGATAGTAACGAGGGAATTGGGAAATTTGTTGAAGAGGTTGTTTCTCCGGTTGAATTTAATAAGGTTGAAGTTAAAGAAAATTCGGTTGTTGTCAACGCTGGTCGGCAAAGTAAAGCGGCTTTGATTGGTCGAAATAGAATGAGGGAAAAGGAACTCGGGGATGTTTTGAGGAACTTTTTTCATATTACTAAATTGAGGATAGCATAAAAGTTTTTAAAGCAACTTTTCGCATAATTTATAAGATGGGATTAATGAGTGGAAGAAAATTGAAGAATAAGAGAAAGAAATTTAGAGATAACAGGTTGCCGGATAAAAAGAAGCGGCTTGGAATTAGTTTGAAGTTTGATCCGATTGGTAGAGCTTCTCAGGCTAAAGGTATTGTTGTTAAGAAAATGCAAAAGGAAGCTAAGCAGCCTAACTCAGCTATGAGAAAATGTTGCAGGGTGCAGCTAATTAAGAATGGTAAAGAAGTATCTTGTTTTATTCCTGGAAACTTAGCACAGAAATTTGTTGATGAGCATGATGAAGTTATTATTGAGAGAATTGGTGGGAAGCAGGGGCGAACGAAAGGAGATTTGTCTGGGGTTAGATTTTGTGTTATTAAAGTAAACGATCAGCCATTGGAAAGACTTTGGCAAGGTAAGATCGAGAAGGGTAGAAGATAATGGTACAAATGAAGATTTTTGGTTTGTTTGATGCTTCGGAAGTTAGAGTTGAAGATCCGGGAATGAAGAAGGCTATTAATTTGAATGCTAAGTTAATGTTGAAATCGCATGGACGAATTAAGTGGGACCCTACTCGAGCTAAAGTTAATGTTGTTGAGCGATTGATTAATTTGTTGCAGGTTCCTGGTTCACGAGGGAAGAAGCATAAGATTATTACTGGTTGGATTACGGGGAAGCAGGCTCGGTGTACGAAGATTGTGATTGATGCATTTAAGATTATTGAGGAGAAGACTGGAGAGAATCCATTGAAGGTTTTTATTAGGGCGATTGAGAATGGTGCGCCGAGGGATGAGGTTACTTCGATTGAGTATGGTGGTGCTAAGTATCCGCAGGCAGTGGACGTTTCTCCTCGACGACGATTGAATTTGGTTTTGAGATATTTTGTTAATGGTGCTTATGATAAGGCGTTTAATAAGAAGGCTACGATTGTTGAGACTTTGGCTAAAGAGATAATGGCTGCAGCTGAAGGAAGTGGTGAGTCTTATGCTGTTTCGAAAAGAAATGATGCAGAGAAGCAAGCCGACGCAGCTCGGTAATTTTAATTCTTAGTGACTTATACTTCGTTGTGAGAACGCTCATGTGCGCTTGCACATTTTACAACCTCACGCCTCGTCTAAGCCTGCTAAGAATCAAAATTTTTATTATATTGTTTAGTATAATTATTTTTATAAAGGTTGGATGTGTCTTTTTTTAATGGAGAAGGCCTTGGAGGTTTATGAGTTGAGAGATGGAGAGGTTGACAATTTAACTGTGTTTATGGGGGAGAGTGGATTTCTGCATGGACCTTGTTTTTTTAATCTTCTTACTATGTCTTCTAGTCGTGATGATGTGAAGGGGAAGCATGATTTGGAGCATGTTAAGAGTGGAATTTGGTTTGGAAAAGAGTTTCCAAGAGGGGGGCACGATGTCCATTATTGTGATGGGAAAATGTATTTAGATTTCAAAATGCTGGAAGGACGAGAGGCTTCAGAAGTTTTAGAGCGTTATGCTGCGAGATCCAAGTCTCATTTATGTTCACAACTTTGATTTCTTACGCAAACTTTTATAAAGCGATTTTTTTATGATTAGACATGGCAGTTGATATGGCAGACAAGGTGAAGGCTTTACAGAAGGACCCGAAGCATATTCGTAATATTGCGATTTGTGCTCACATCGATCATGGTAAGACGACGTTCTCTGATAATCTTTTGGCTGGAGCTGGAATGATGAGTGAAGCTTTAGCTGGTAAAGCTAGGACTTTGGATTTTCATGATGATGAGACGGAGAGGGGAATTACAATTGATTCGGCTTCGGTTTCTATGGTTCATAAAGTTGATGACCAGGATTATTTGATTAATTTAATTGATACTCCTGGGCATGTTGATTTTGGTGGTGACGTTACTCGAGCTATGAGAGCTGTTGACGGTGCTATTGTTTTGTCGTGTGCATCTGAAGGAATTATGCCACAGACTGAAACTGTTTTGAGACAAGCTTTGAAGGAGAGAGTTAGACCGATTCTTTTTATTAACAAGGTGGATAGATTGATTAGAGAAGTTAAGTTGACTCCTGAAGAAATGCAAAAGAGATTTGTTGACATTATTAATTCTGTGAATAAGCTTATCGCTGAGATTGCTGAGCCAGAGTATAAGCAGAAGTGGCAAGTTAATGTTGCTGATGGTTCTGTTGCTTTTGGATCCGCTTTCCATAATTGGGCTTTGAGTATTCCGTACATGCAGAAGAATGGAATTAGTTTTAAGGAGATAATTGATGCTTACGAAGCTGGTGGCGAGGAGTATAAGGTCTTGGCTAAGAAGGCTCCGATCCATGAGGTTATCCTTTCTATGGTTGTTAATAATCATCCTGATCCTGTGACTGCTCAAGAATATAGGATTCCGAAAATTTGGCATGGCGATATTGATAGTCAGGTTGGAAAGGATTTGAAGGCCTGTAATATTGATGGCGAGGTTGCGTTTGTTCCGATTAAGATTGTTATTGATCCGCACGCTGGAGAGGTTGCAGCCGGTAGATTGTTTGGTGGTAGTATTAAGCAGGGAGATGAGTTGTATATGAATATTGCGGGGACCAGTGTTAGGGCCCAGCAGGTTTCGATTTACAAAGGTGCTAGTCGGTTTCAGATTGATGAGGTTGTCGCTGGTAATATTGTTGGTATTGTTGGATTGAAGGATGTTGTTGTTGGTGAGACTGTTTCTACTAATCCGATTGAGCCGTTTGAGGCTATTAGTCATTTGTTTGAGCCTGTTGTTACGAAGTCGATTTCAGCGAAGAGAACTGCGGACTTGCCAAAGTTGATTGAGATTTTGAGGCAGGTTGGGAAAGAAGATCCGTCTTTGAGGATTGAGATTAATGAGGAGACTGGCGAGTCTTTGATGAGTGGTATGGGTGAGTTGCATTTGGAAATTATTGAGAACAGAATTAAGTCTGAGAAGGGGTTGGAAGTTACAATGGGTCCGCCGATTATTGTTTATCGAGAATCTGTTAGTAAGGTTGGGGATATTGCTGTTGGGCGTTCGCCGAATAAGCATAATGATTTCTTCATAACTGTTGAGCCTTTGGAGAATGAGATTGTCGAGGCTATTGCTGATGGGACTTTGCCTAATGGTAGGATTAAGAAAAAGGATAAAGCTTTGAATGAGACTTTGGTTACGCTTGGGATTTCTAGGGATGAAGCGCAGCAGTATAGAAATATTTACAAGGGTTCGATTTTCTTGGATAGGACGAAGGGTATTGTTCAGATTGGTGAGGTTATTGAGTTGTTGTTGGATTCTTTTGAACAGGTTATGGATGCTGGTCCTTTGGCGAGAGAGCCGTGTCATAAGATGAAAGTTTCTGTTGTTGATATGAAGTTGCATGAGGATGCGATTCATAGAGGTCCTGCGCAAGTTTATCCGGCTGTTAGGGATGCGATTAAGGAAGCGTTTGCTAAGGCTATTCCTGCGATTTACGAGCCTGTTCAGGTTCATCAGATTGAGGCGCCTGTTTCTTTTATGGGGGCTGTTACTAGCTTGGTTTCTGGCAAGAGAGGAACTTTGGTTGATGTTCAGCAGGATGAGACTGGAATTACAATTAGGGCTGAATTGCCTGTTTCTGAAATGATTGGATGGACAAGTGATCTTCGAAGTGCGACTGAGGGTCGAGGTGTTAGCTCTTTGGTTAGTCAGACTTTTAAGAAGTTGCCAAGTGATATGCAGACTAAGATAATCAAACAAATAAGAGAGCGTAAAGGATTAGCCGAAAACCAGTAGTCTTATAAATCAATATTTACATCATATTTTATGCTTTTGTGGGAGAAATCCCGTCGAAAGCGTGATTAAACTAACTAAATTAAAATAGAAAAACAAAAATGGCTAAAGAAAAACCAGGAATGAATGTTGTCTTCGTTGGACACGTTGACCAGGGAAAAAGTACTGCTGTAGGTAGAACTTTCTTCGATGGTGGCGCAGTTTCCGAACAGGAAATGAAAAAGTACAAGGAAGAAGCAGAAAAGCATGGTAAAGTAGGATTTGAGTTCGCGTATGTGATGGATAATTTGAAGGAAGAGCGAGAGAGAGGAGTTACTATTAACTTGTCTTATAAGAAGCTTATGACTAAGAATTATGAAGTTACTATTATTGACGCTCCGGGGCATAAGGATTTTGTTAAAAACATGATCACAGGTGCTTCGCAAGCAGATGCGGCTTTCTTAGTTGTTGGATGTGAAGACGGTGTACAACCTCAGACAAAGGAACACGTTTGGTTGCTACGAACAATGGGTGTGAAAGCACTTTCAGTTCTTATCAATAAAATGGACGTTGTTAATTATGATGAGGCTAAGTACAACAAGGCTGTTGAGGATGTTAAGGCTGTTATTAAACAAGCTGGATACAATCCTGAAGAGACTCCGTTTATTGCAGGTTCAGCTCTTATGGGCGACAACATTGCAAACAAGTCTGACAAGATGGCATGGTACAAAGGACCAACTGTTCTAGAACAGATTGATAAGTTCCCTGCACCAGAGAAACCAACTACACTACCAATGCGTATGCCAATCCAAGATGTCTACGATATCACTGGAATTGGTACTGTTCCTGTAGGAAAGATTGAAACTGGAATTATGAAAATCGGACAAAAGGTTATCGTATTACCAGGTCGATCCGGAACTGGAATTGAGGGTGAAGTTCGTTCAATCGAAGCTCACCACGAGCAGTTAAAAGAAGGCGAAGCTGGAGACAATGTTGGTATCAACATCCGAGGTGTTGGTAAGAAAGACATGGCTCGAGGCGACGTTATCTGTGATGCAGCTCAACCAGCTGAAATTGTTGAAGAGTTTGAAGCGCAAATCGCGGTTATAAACCATCCAACAGTTATCGCTAAAGGTTACACACCAGTTTTCCATGTTCACACAGCGCAAGTTCCATGTCAATTCATTGAACTAGTGTCTAAGTTGGACCCTGCATCAGGACAGGTTGCTGAAGAGAACCCAGACTTTTTGAAGAATGGGGACGTTGCTATTGTTAAGATCAAACCGATCGGAAATTTAGTTTTGGAATCTGCTGATAAGAATCCAAACATGGCGAGGTTCGCTATCCGAGACGCTGGTGTTACAGTTGC
>JABHLR010000004.1 GCA_018693315.1 archaeon
AAAAAACTGAACATTAGATATACTAACAAAATGTTGCTCGCTACTATCTCCAGGATTTTGCCAAGCCCAAAATAGAACTGTAGCATTCGTCAAACTTTCCACTCCATCATTCCCAAAATCAACATAATCCCCATCACCATCAAAAGCAAACCCCTTTCCAAACTTCCCAGCATCAGTCTGAACCGCATTAACAATACTCCCATTATTAGACCCAACATAATCCTCAACCGAAGTAGCATTAGCATCATCCATCCTCCACCACGAAACCAAACTATTATTAATATCAGCAATAATCGTCCCACTCCCAACCTCAGACGAACTCAAATTATAAACAACAGAACTACTATTATAATAACTATTATTCAAAGGCGAATTCAAAGTCAAAGTAGGACTAGAAGTATCAACACTAAAATTATTCACTCCACTGTCCACCACATTCCCCGCATAATCCTGAACATAGGCCTGATAACTATGTGAACCATCCGCAAAGCTCTCAGTATAAGAAACCCGAGTCGCATTATATAACCCAAGAACTTCCTCCGCTGTCAACGACCTGTTCAAAACAATAATATCGTCCATTGAGCCATTCCAATCCCTACCATTACCCTCTCCACCAATATACCATTCAGAAGTTGCTAAACTTACGTTATCAATAGCTCCTTCATTACAAAGTGTTCCATTAAGATATATCCACCCATAAGTCCCATTACTTGTAACAAGCACATTTACCCAATTGTTCATATCTCCTACCAGAGGAGCATTACAATAAATACCTCCTGCCTGCGAAACTGAATTATACCAACGCAAAACATACATATTATTTATTACCCTTATTCCAGGAGATAACTCACTCCCAAATTTCCTACCAACAACCCATTTGTTTGAGGGAGCCTCTTCTTCGTTTTTCACCCACGCACTAATTGTAAATTCTCGATTCCCAGAAAAATTCAAACTCTGGTCATCCCCCATATCAACATAATCTCCATCCCCATCAAACGAAAACCCTTTCCCAAACTTCCCATTGTCAACCTGACTAGCATTATCAACAGGAACACCATCATTACTACCAATATAATCACTCACATTAGTACCATTCAAATCATCCATCCTCCACCAACTAACCAAACTATTATTCAAATTCGAAACTATCATCGAACTCCCCTCATCACTCGAACTAACATTAATCAAAACCGTCGAATTATCATAAACACTATTATTCAAAGGCGAAGCAACACTAACCGAAGGAAACGCAGTATCAACAACAAAACTCTGCACCTCCCCACCATCAACATTCCCAGCCAAATCCTGAGTCCAACCCCTAAACTCATGCGCCCCATCACCCAACGTCTCAGTATGCTCCAAAGCACTAGCATTATACAACGAAAGTATCTCTTCAACCGACAACGACCTATTAAATATCATTACATCATCAACCGAACCATTCCACGAGCTAGGAATCTCTAAACTGTCCGAAGTAGTTGCCGTCACACCAATCCAAGCAGGAACCGCGGTAGTTCCCTGAACACCATCTACATACACCACCACATTAGTTCCATTTACAAGCCCAACAACATGATGCCAATTCGTATCTTCAATCCCATCATTAAAAGCGGCCATGACAGAATCATCAGAACTATTCCAAACAGAAAATTCTATATTTTCTCCAGCATCCCAAGTCAAAGAGAAAAGATCAGTATCCCCGCTTTGCAGTATAATACCATTGGCTACCGACTTCGCTCCAACAGCACTTTTTACCCAAGCACTAACCGTAAAATCAGTCAACCCCTCAACAGCATCAACATCCCCAAAATCAATATAATCCCCATCCCCATCAAACGAAAATCCCTTCCCAAACTTCCCAGCATCAGTCTGAACAGCACCACTAACAGCCGTCCCATTATTCAAACCCAAATAATCAACAACATCACCACTACCATTCAAATCATCCATCCTCCACCAACTCACAAGAGAATTATTAATATCAGCAACAATCGTCCCACTCCCAACCTCACTAGAACTCAAATTATAAACAACAGAAGAACTATTATAATAACTATTATTCAAAGGCGAATTCAAAGTCAAAGTCGAACCAACAGTATCAACACTAAAATCATTCACACCACTATTCCTCACATTCCCCGCATAATCCTGAACATAGGCCTGATAACTATGTGAACCATCCGCAAAGCTCTCAGTATAAGAAACCCGAGTCGCATTATACAACCCCATTATCTCCGCATCCGTCAACGACCTATTCCAAATCATAACTTCATCAATAGTCCCATTAACATCATTATCTTCATTTCCATTCGCACCAATCCTAACTGGCGCCTCAGTATCCCTAAGCAAACCAGTCAAAGCAACAGGAGTCGCATCCGCAGCAACACCATTCACATATATTTGAACCTCAGAACCATTATAAGTCCCAACAATATGATGCCAATCAAAATCCTCATTAATATTTGACGCACTACTCGCCTCCGCCACAGTATTTGAACCATTTCTTACCTCAAATCTCCACGACTCATCATCAGACTTAACAAGTTTCCACACAGAAGAATCACCCGCCTTACTTACATAAAAAAAGCTAGTAGGTAATTCAATAACATTATTTTTCACCCAAGCACTCACACTAATCTCTGGTATAGCCTCAAACGCCGCGAGATCTCCCCCCATATCAACATAATCATTCACCCCATCAAAATCAAACCCCTTCCCAAACTTCCCAGCATCAGTCTGACTAGCATCATTAACAACACTACCATTATACACTCCAACATAATCAACAACCCCTCCAGTCCCATTCAAATCATCCATCCTCCACCACGAAATCAAACTATTATTCAAATTCGAAACAATCATCGAAGTCCCAGCCTCGCTACTCGAAACATTAACCAAAACCGAAGAACTATCATAAACACTATTATTAACAGGACTAACAACACTCAAACTCGGAACACAAGTCCCAAGCATCATATCCCTATACAACGGCGAAAACGTCCCATCAACAAAACTCGAAGCACAATTCGTATAATTCAAAGCTATCACTCCATCACTCTCCCCAACATTCGAAGCATTATAAATCCCAGACAAAGTAACCAAAGTATCAACAAAAGTCATATTCCCACCAGTCGCCCCAATCGTCGTTACATTCCCCAAAGACGTTATCGAACTCGTAGCATTAATATAAACAGTCCCACCATCTCCTGGAACTTCACCACCATCAAGACAACCCCCACGATTATCAATATCCCCCGAAAAATCAATTGTATTTCCATATAAAGCTATTCTTCCACCCCCTGCTCCCACTGTTACTCCATCACTATTTAAAGATTCATCTAAAGCAAGAAGAGAACCAGTTCCAGTTAAATTATCCGCAACAATCCAGATGCTTCCTCCAGCCCCTGCCTGCCCCCACGATTGACGCACCGGAGTAACACTTATATTCCCATCAATTTGCATTATCCCTCCAGATATTAACTTAATTGCCCCTCCTCCTAAACCAGAATTCCCTCCACTTCCTAAACTTGTTGGCTCTGTTTCAGAACCATACGGGTCATCCTCTCCTATATCACCAGACCCGCCATATCCGCCGTGTCCTCCACCCTCATTAGTCTCTCCAGAAGCAGGACCCTCACGAATAGCAAATCCCTCTCCCACTCCATCAATACTAGCATTCTCCTGAATTGTAACATTCCCACTAACATTAATCACAACTCCCTGCCCATTATCATCAGCAGTCATATTCAAAGGATGAACCCCTAACATAGTCCCATTTGGAATAACCAAATTCCCATTAATAGTATAATTTCCAGAAGGAAGACCAATGCTCCCATTTAAAGTCCACCCATCACCAGGCCAAGTATAATTAGTAACTCCGGCTTTACTACCCCACAACAAAGTTCCAGGCCTTGAAGAACCTGCCCCAGCCCCCTTATCAACACTAATAACCCCATCATAATTATAAGAATCAAAATCTAGTCTTATTCTTCCGCCGCCGCCGCCATTTCCCGTTGTACCCGACCCACCATCAGCATTTATCGTCCCGCTACCAGTTAAATTATCCGCAACCAACCAAATACTCCCTCCAGAACTAGTATCTTGCCAAGTACCATCTACACCCTTCATATCAACAATCCCATCTACCTCTAGCACATTACTTGCCTCTAATTTAATTGCACTCCCTCCTCCATTATTATCCCCCCCACTTCCCAAACTAGTTGGAGCGCTTGCATTCCCATAAACAACATCACGGTCACCATAACCACCATGACCTCCCGCCTGATTCGTAGACCCATACCCCGGCCCAACTTCCGTCGGAAACCCCAACCCAACCCCATCAATAACACCACTACTACCAACACTAATATTCCCATTAACCGAAGTCCAAACTTGCCCCTCCCCATTCACACTAGTATTATAAGGATAATCCCCATAAACATAAACAGTCCCATTCGACACATCAATATTCCCCGTCACATTCCAATACTGCGTCCCCTCCATATACAACTCCGCAACCTCCGCCGCCGACAACGACCTATTCCAAATCGCCACCTCATCAATCGAACCGTTCATATCATACGCATCATTTGCCCTTATACCAATCCGAAGACCGGTAGTAGAATCACGAATAGAACCTGTTTGCGAAGAAGGACTAGCTCCTTCCGCACCATCTATATAAAGCAAAACGGCTGTCCCATTATAGACTCCAACAAGATGATGCCACTCTCCATCTATTATAGCATTATCACCAGTGTTTGAACCTACCATGCCAGAACCCGTATCTACAGAGAAAATAATACGGTCATACGTTCCCCACCTATGAAGACTCCATGATTGCCAAGCAGCAGAACCAGGATTATATTTTGCAACAAAACTATTATCACTGCCAAACTCAACCTCTTTAACCCAAGCACTCACTGTTAATTCACCCACATTATCAATACCGCTAACATCTCCCATATCAATATAATCCCCAACCCCATCAAACGAATAAGCCCCAGCCCCCTTCCTCCCTGCAGTAGCAAAAGTAGCATCAGCAACAACACTCCCATTATTTCCATGCCCCGAAAAATCATAAACAACAGTATCATTCTCTCCATAAGCAGAATCATTATTCAAATGATACAACCCAACAAGCCCAGTCAAACTAACACCAGAAGTCTCAACCTCTGCAGTTCCATAAGTCCCATTCCCAAACAACGAATTCATATAAACACTCCCTCCATAACTTCCACCAACACTAAAATTATTCAAATACTGCGGCATCGTCTCCCTCGTCACATTACAATCATCACTCCCCGTCCCATTAAATATCACATTATCATAAGCAACAGGCACAGCCCCCTTACTCCAACACGACACATTATCAAACCTCTGAATCGAACCCGTCGAACAATTCCAAACATTATCAAACGCCGAATGATTCCCCACCCCCATATTATACAACCGCAAAATCTCCGCATCCGACAACGACCTATTATAAATCGCCATCTCATCTATCGTCCCATTCCAAAAGTAATCGCCAACCGAATTTGACCCTATCTTAAGCCCATCCGAACCACCCCCAAAAGTCTGTAAAGTTCCGGAAAAAGCAGGAGGGGTAGCATCAACATTAACAGCATCAACATAAACCTGCACATGAGTCCCATTTAAAACCCCAACAAGATGATGCCAATTTGTATCTTGAATACAATCAACACATCTTGCGGAAGATAATGTATTACTGGTATTATATATATCAAAATTTACATTATCTCCAATATCCCAATTTAAACCAAGCACCCTATCGCCAGCACTATTCCCAAATTTAATAACACTATTAACTACACCCGATGAAGCCTCAGCAGTTTTAACCCACGCAGTAACACTCAGAGTACTCCATCCAGAAGTATTAAACCCAATACCCAAATCAATATCATCATCAACCCCATCAAACTCCATAGCCCCACTAGACAAAATCCCCCCACTAGAATTAAACACCGCCTCAGTATTATTCCCATGAAGCAAATTCCCCGAACTATCATTCACCCTCCCACGATTATAAATATTTGAAATCTCACTAGCAGACAAAGTCCTATTCCACATCGCCACCTCATCAATATCACCATTCCAACTATTAGCTCCAGCATAATCAGAACCTATAAATAATCCAGTCGAAGGCTGAGACCAGTCTATATCTCCAGGATTTGTCCCAGTAGAACTGACAAAAACACCATTTTTATATACCGAGGTATCTGTCCCATTCCAAGTTGCCGTAAGATAAACCCATTCATTATCTGGAAAAATTGTAGCGAATGTGTTACTCGTATCCGTATTAAAACCACCACTAGTCAGAAAACCAACCTGCAAAGAACCATACCAAGTACGAAGATTAATTACGTCTCCATAAGTAGGATGACCCGTATTAACATTATACAACCTCATCCCATTAACATCACCATCACTCTTTGCCCAAATAGATATACTAAAATTCCCAGGCGAGCCAATCGCATCAGCGAAATCACTCGTGACTACAATATGATCATCGTCATCGTCATCACCGTCATTATAAAACGAATAAGCCCCCGCCCCCTTCACCCCAGACGTAGTAAACACCGCCTCATTAACAACCGTCCCATTATTCCCATTCCCACTCGCATCATAAACATGAGTAGAATTCTCACCAAGCGAACCATCATTATTCAAATGCCACAACCCAACAAGCCCAGTCAAATTCACATCACTCCCATAATCCAACTCCCACAAACTCCTATCAAGCTCATTCATATGCCACAACCCAACTAAACCCGTCTCAGCCTCGGCAACAATCTCATAAGCCTGATAACTCAAATGCGGAACAACCCACTCAACATAATCAACAAAACTATCATTATCCAAATCATAAGCAACATAATCCACAGCAATCTTAACCAACCCCTCGTTTACATCCACGCTCTCATTCTCAACACTCTCGTTCTCAGAAGTTTCATTAACCTCAGCAACAACATTCCCACTAATCAACAAATTAAAACTCTCATTATCCGCCTCAACATCTTTCTTCTTTTCCTTTTTAACTTTTTTCTCAACACTATCATTAACCTCCGTAACATTCTCAACACTCTCATCCTTATCCTTCTTTTCCTTTTTCTCAACATCACTCTCATTCTCAACACTCTCATTAACTTCAACAACCTTGCCGACCTCGTCCGATTCATCGGATGCCATCTGGGCAGGAGGTACACCCTTGGGTGCATCATCACTAACATCACTAACATTCAAATAACCCAAAGCAACAGCATCCTCAACAGAAGCATACCAATAAACTTTCAAATCAGAACTATTAACACCAGCACTCATATTATCCAAAACAGTATAAGCCAAAATCTCAGTATAATTATAAACATCATCAGCCGAAATCACAACCCTCTTCCCATTACTAATATTACTCTCATTAGAAACAGGAGCCTCAGTATAATACTCAACAGCAACTTCCTCCCCCTCGCTAGCAACCCCACTCAAATCAACAACAGTAGAATTCTCACCATCAACAATATTCCCACCAGCCTCGAGCTCATCCTCCAAAACAACATTCCCAGAAATCGTAAAACCAGCAACCCAATTCCAAACCCGAGTAAACCAACCCTCGCCAGAAGAAATCTCACGAGCAACATTACCAGTCATAATCCCCGAAACAATCTCAGACCGATCAGCCTCGTCGACAACAGAATCATAATCCTCAATCTCAGCCTCAGCCTCACCAACTTCCTCGTCGGTCAAAACAGAAATATTCTCAGCACCCAAAGGAATCTCAACACTAACATTATCGCCCGAAACATCAACCTTCTTCAGCCACTTAACCGGCCGATTAATCACAGCCTTATATTGCAAAGTCGTCACATTCTCAACAACAGAAACATTCACAACAGTCTCGTTAGCAACAGTATCATTGACAATCGTTTCATTGACAACAGTTTCGTTAGCAACAGTCTCATTAGCTACGATCTCATTTACAACGCCTTCATTGACAGATGTTTCATTCACAACAGTTTCGTTTACAATAGTCTCGTTTACAACGCTTTCATTAGAAACACTTTCATTCACAACCGTTTCATTAGCAACAGGCTCATCAACTAATTCCTCAACGCTCTCGTTTTCCACCACCACATCCTCAGAAACCTCTTCCTCGATATCATCCACAACAACAGGCTCATCAACTAATTCCTCAACAGGAACATCCTCACCTTCAACAACAAAACCCGTCACACCATCCCAAACATCACCAGCAACTCCAGAATTAAAAGCGAAAAAACCCAAAGCAAAAATCAAGATCAAAACAGGCAACAAAAACAACAACTTCTTTTTTACACTACTTCCCAACTCCAAATCTTTCTTATCAACTTTAATATATCTCTTCTTCGGCTTCCCCGTTTTCGGATCACGATACGACTCATAAAAATACGGACCATACTTCTTTCCTTTAACTGCAATATACCTTTCATGCACCATCTTTAAGATACTAAATGTAGTGTAAAACCGATATATAAACCTTATTGGACAAAAAAAACAGTAGTGTAAAAACAAAATTCCTCGTCAACAACTAAGCATCTAATTCTTTAATAAGATTCTCCACATCAACCTTCTCAACCCCAGAAGCAATAATCTCCAAATTATTAAAAAAGTTATTAGTCTTCACATTCCCTGACAAATAAATCTCAGTCCCAATAAAATCATCCCTAAACGCCAAAGCCTTCGCCTCATCCTTCAAATCCTCTTCCGGAACAACCAAAGCAATCTGATCGCTAAACATAACAATCCTCATCGTCTCAGTCCCATCATCCAAAACAAAATTCAAAATCGCCTTATCCTTCGGAGTAATCACGCCATGCTCCGCACACTTATACGCCTCACCCTCTTGCAAAGCCTTCTTGTTGCACTCAGGACAAACGTGATAAAACCTCGGCGAAAAAACCTGAACAACAGTCCCACGAATCCTAACATTCTGCCCCTGTCTAGCCTCAACCAAAGTTATCTCATTTGTAACAGCCCCAGTCTTAATCTCATCCATAACAGTCGAACTCTTCTTAATCTCACTAAAACCACTCAAATGAATCTCCATATCCCTCGTCGCCCCATTCTTAATCTCAACAACATCTCCCTCCTTAATCGTCCCATCCTCAATCAAAGCAATATGATTCACGTCCCACAAAACAACACGAGTACTCCCTGTATCATCAGCAATCACAAAATTCGCAACCTTCCCTTCTCGCCCATTCTTAGAATACTCACGCACAGGAAACAAATTAATAACCTTCGCGACAACATTAACCTTCCTCATCCCAGCCATCAACTCACCAATCTTCAAATCCTGATCCTCAAAATTAATCCCAAGCTCGGCCGCAATAATCTGCGCAGCTCCTTCCTTCGAAATCAACCCAGACAGCTTAGCTTTCTTAGCCTCAACCTTCCGCTCAACCTCTTCTTTCTCGATGCCCGCCGACGTCGCAATCCTCTCAATTAATAAATCATAATTTTGCATGAATAAAAAACACCTCAACACTATTTAAGTATTATTGAGATTAACCGCACAGTAAAACTTATAAAGCAAATTCAAGACATCTAACTATGAAAAAGAACGAATGCATAAGCTGCAACAAAGAAACGTCAAAGAGCGTAAAGTTCCCCTGCCCTAAGTGCAGCGAACAAATCCTACGATGCGACAAATGCCGAAGTCTATCAATCGAATATAAATGCCCTAAGTGCGAATACAAAGGCCCATAAAATGGCAACAGCAGGAATCCAATTCAAAATAATGCCAGAAGGTATCGACACAGATCTAGAAACTTTAAAATCTGAAATCAAAACAAAAATAGAATCTTTCGAATCCGGAGTCTTCAATGAAGCAAAAGAAGAGCCAATCGCATTCGGATTAAAAGCACTAATTGTAACAATCGCACTTTCCGAAGACGAAGAATCAGACGCAGTAGAAAAAGCACTATCTGAAATTGAAGGCGTCTCATCTGTCGAGCTAATCGACTACCGAAGAGTTGTCGGATAAATTTATAACCTCCGCAAACATAATTCTAACATGCCAATCACAGACGAAGAAGCAAGCAAAATCAAAGAACAGCTCCTAACGCAATTAGATAATTTCCCCGAAGACAAAAGAGAACAAATCCAAACCCAAATCAATTCTATGACAAACGAACAAATCGAAGCCTTCGTCAAACAAAACCAACTAACACACCTAAATGGCGGATGCATATTCTGCTCGATAATCGCAAACAAAACTCCATCCTACAAAATCGCAGAAAGCCCTGACGGAACTGCAATCCTAGAAATCAACCCCCTAAGCAAAGGCCACGCGCTAATAATCCCAAAAGAACACCTCGAAGAAATTCCAGAATCGATAAGATCGCTAGCGCAACAAGTCGCAACAAAACTAAAAGAAACATTCAGTCCTAACGACGTCCAAATCAACGAACTAAAAATCATGGATCACGCATTACTAGAAGTTGTTCCAATCTACGGCGACGAAACAGAGAAAAAACAAGCAACAGAAGAAGAGCTCAAATCACTCCAAAATCAAATAACAGGAGAGGCTAAAGAAGAAACCTCAGAAACCGAAGAAGACGTAGAAGAAGACGAAGGGGATGAAGAAGTCCCAGTTCTACCTCCAAGAATTCCTTAAATCAAATTAGCTATCAGACCTAAAACATAATCCTTCAAAAATACATATCCCAAAAACGCAATCAGAAACGCTGGCACAAATGGCAACCCATCCTTAATCTTAACCTTCTTTTTCCCCTTCAATAATTTAATATCATTCAGCGACAAACCATCCCAATCGGCCTTAATCGTTTTCCCTTTAGCTTTAATGTCATCAACAAGCCAATCCCCTTCCCTCAACTCCTTCCCAGAAACAACCTTTATCATCGAAACAGCCTCAAGACCCTTCGCAAAAACATAAAGCCCCATTGTCAAAACAGCAATTATTCCAATCACTAAAAATATAAAACTAACAAATCCCAACGCCATCACAATAAGTCCAGCAACCAATGCCCACCCCTGACCACGAGAAACTTTTTGCATCTCCACATTCACCTTCTTGAAATCCTTAGAATACAAAACAAAAGAATACAACAACCCATAAACAGAACCAGACAACATCAAAAACAAAAGAAAAATTCCAATGTTAGTTAACGTCAAGTAAAAAGTTGTCCCAACAAAAAATGCCGTCATAGCCACCAGCAACTTCGCATCGCCACCAGCAAAAACTCTACCATAATAAAACAAATTCATAAACGCAAACATAATCACCAATGCAAAACCAGCACGAAAAATAATCGTAACATCCTTGCTAAATATCGCACTATAAAAAACAAAAACAAAACTCGCAACCAATAAAAACAAGTTCAACCAGTTATCGACCTCTCTCCTCTTTAAATCCTGCAAACTAGCAACAACAATCCCAATCAAAAACAGCCAAAACAAAAATCCAAACACCATCAATATTTCTTATTCTTCTTTTTAGATTTCTTTACTTTCTTCCCCATCTTGTCTTTCTCATCATCAGTTTCAGAAACATTGTGAGTTCTAAACTGCCCACCCCTCTTATACCCCCGAGCCAACCGCTTCCTCTTCAAGTCCTTCTTCGTTTTCCGCCGATCATTTCCTCCATAATCCATTATACAACCGTCACCTCAACTTTTCCATTAACCTTCCTAATCTCATACATCCTCTCAAACTCAAAAGTAAATTCAACAGGAAAATAATTTTTATTTGCCTTGGGAACTCTGGATGAAAGTTTTTTCCCAACCTCTGTTCTGCCAAAAACCAAAGAATTCCCATCTTTAGAAGTCAACCCCTCCGGATAAAGAACATTATCAAAAAAACCAGGCGCTTCATTAGTAAGCCTATCCTCAACAGTCAAATTCTTAAAAATAAACCCCTTCATTTTATCGTCGGATTTCACCGCGGCCAGAAAATTAACCCTAAACTCCTTATCAAAATCACCAGATCCAAAATTAACACCCTTAGCAGATTCCTTAATCAGCTCAACCTCTCTCATCTCAAAAACAGACAATCCATCTACAACATCCAAAACCACAACTGGCGAAACCAACTCATTCGGCAAATCCTGACCCTGCTGATAACGAACCATAAAGACAACCCCGCAAAGTATCAAGGTTATAACAACAAGATACAGCCCGAAAAACATCCCACGCTTATTCATCAACATTCGCTCTTCCTCCTATACGCAATCCTATAAGTCTTCCCGCCATAATTTACACTCGATTCAACCACTCCAGTAAAACCAACCATAGAACTAAAATCCTTCATACTATCAAATTTCACACTACCCTCAGTTATCAAACCGAAAGGAGCCTCAAAGATATACTTATCAGAAAAGGTGCTCAAAACTCCTTGTATCTTCACCAACAAATTCCTACTCTCATCAAGAAGATTGTCAACATCCTTATGCAAAAACCTAGTCTCAGAAGTATGGCCGGCCTTGTAAATATAACCAGGACCCTCGTTTTGAACAACATAATCTAAAAAACTTCTATCAGAAAAACTTCTATCAACCAAACCATCATAAGCTCTAAACTGCAAAACAATCGCGTTCTGAATATCCACCTCCTTCCCTTTAAATTCAATTTCAGTTTTCAAAATCTCAGCCAACTCATCCTTAAGATTAGCATATTCTCCGCGCCTTCTTCTCTCATACCGCTCAAGCACCTTATCAATATCCTCGCCACTCGCAATAGACTTCCTGGCAACACTCAGCTCATCAAAATTCCTCATATAGACAAAAACATTATTTATCCCAACCTCACATTCGTCGAGAACATTGACCCCACTCTTTTGCCCATCGGTCCACTTAACAAAATAAGATCCAAGCGCAAAAATCAACAAAATTATTACAACCGCGACAATCGAAATCAACATCGTTATAATATTCCCAACACCTTTTTTTTGAGAGCGACCTCGAAAAAAACATGGAGGATTTATCAATCCTACTTTTTTATTAACCATGTTGCATCAAAACCTCCACACTCATATCTGCATCAATCTTGGCACCACCCCTATCAAAAACAACAGGATAACTTTTCTTAAAATACCCCGGCTCATATTGCTTAATATCATCACTCAACTTAACCGAACCCGCCTCATAAAGCTCCCTGACCCAAAGCGAACCAGAATCTCCTTGATACAAACGAGCCAACTCACCACCACCGCCACTAAAAATAACTCTCGCAAAAATCCTGTCAAAATTCCCCGAGAAACCGCAATAAGAAAGCACCTTATCCAATTCACTGTTGGGATAAGAACCAAATTCAAAAACCCCATCCAAAGCCAAACAGTCAACAATATTTTTCCCAACTATTGCAGACCCAGAATCCCTAACATTAATATCGTGACTATAAAAAATCGCGACAATCCCAAAAATAACAATCGCAATAAGAGCAACAACAGCAACCCTAACTATCATCATAACCCCCTCACCCAAACCTCCCCTTTTATTAATCATGAAACGCTCACCACAAATTTAGTATCCTCATCCCTAACATCGACGGAGTATCTAGTAAAATAAGGATATCCCTTCAACGACTTAAAATTATCAACACCAACAAAAACATTACCATCCCTCAAATCAACACTATGGACAAAACCACCAATATTCTTCTTCGGAATAATAAACTCCATTCCGGGCACAGCAGAATCAAGCAATAACGCAGTCTGCTTTTCAAGAATCTGCTGGCGAACACCTCGAGAATTCGCAGTCCCAGCAACAGCAGTAACAAGCAACGCCATAATAATCGCTATCAAAATTATATGAATCAACGCCCTCCCCATAAGATCCCCTTTTTTATTCATCATCCTAAGCCGGGATTGCAAGATACTCATCGCAACCAATTGTTTTTAGATAATCGGGAGCCACTGCAATAATCTTTCTTTGTCTATTGGCCTCTTTGATAGCCTCTTTGGCGGCGGCCTCATTTCCCCAAAAATTCCAATCAAGAGTAGCAGCACCAGCAGCCCCTGCGCCAATAACAGCCAGAGAAGCACCAAGAGTAAGGGGAGCAAAAATTACACCGGCAGCCACAACAGCCCCTGCGCCAATAATACCGCCGGTACTTGCACTGCCCAAATAACTCCCACTCAATCCCGAAACCGCCCTTATCTTATAAACCAAAAGTGTATCATCACCAACCGGCGACAAGTCATCCTGTATTTCAAAATGCTGAATCCCTGAAGTCTCATTAGTCCAAAGCGGCAAATAATCATCATAAGTCCCCTTGGACCCAGGAACGTCATGCGTCTTATAATACTCAATAAACCTAATGTTAAAACCTAACATAAAATCATGATCAGGCCCCTTCAAAGAAGAAACCTTTTTCTTACTCACTTCCTCTCTTTTTTTCTCAATCTGCTCCCTAGTAAACCCACTCCCTTCATAATGCTCAGCCGACGCCTTAGCTGTATAATGCAACCGAGCAAAAACCACGCAATAAGAGGTAGTAGCATTAAATCCCTTATGAACAAAATCAAACTCACCACGACCAAACATATACCACCCAGACGCAACCGCCTTCGATATTTTTTCATAAATCTCATCAGGATCCGCACTATCAAACGTCACAACCTCCGTCCTACACTTCAAAGGAAACAGACCCTTCATATCAGTTCCAAGCTCAAACAAATCCGGAGAATTCGCCCTCAAAACAACACTCTGCCTACACTCCTGCCAATCAAGCTCATCCGAAGTAAAATACTCAAAAAATAAAAAATAAATGGAAAGTGACAAAACGATCAATCCCAATATCAACGCCAAAATATAACCTCGCCACACCGCCTTTTTTTGAGATCGATCTCGAGAAAAACGCAAAGGACTCAGCGATCCCACTTTTTTATTCACCATAATAAAACCACCAAAAACAACTTAATAAAACTAACCATCAATAGAAATATAAACCCAAAATACCCCGATTTTTTATGAAAGGCCTCCTGGGAAAGCTCTTCTCGGTGAAAGGGTTTCTCCTAACAGCAGCAGTCGCAACAACAATAGCAGTCGCACCTCTCGCAATAAAACAAGCAAGCCCAGAAAAACCAGTTCCAAGAAAAATCGGCGATTTCAGATATCACACCGAGGTCACAAACATCTCAGCAATAAACACTCAATCATCTCCAAAACAAGGATTAAGACAAGCCAACGAAAATGGAGTTACATCTGTCGGTAATCACGGCACCCCAGACCCAAACGAAGCGGACCGCTCAATATACGTAGACATATCAATCGAAAACGCCCCGGAAGCAATAACCATAAAACATTCCCATCACCCAAAAAGCAATTTATCAATAGAGAAAAAAGTCGACGAACACCTAACAGAAGATGCAAACAACACCCACACCTACCTCATCCTACCAAAAGAAATAGAAACAGGATTATTCACTCAAACAATAAGACGGATCAACACCAAAAACCCAGAAGGATTTTCAGTAGAAACAATTCCAACAAAAGACTCAAAACTAAACGCAGCAATAAGAAAATACAACAGGCTATTCGCAAGCAACCCAAACCAGTCAGACCCAGAAATAAGTGAACTAGAACAAGCAGTAAGAAATTCAGCAAAACTTTTAGGCGGCAAAAAAGAAAAGATTATAGAATTTGGAATAGATGGATTCAAAAGAGTGCTAGAAAAAAACGAAACCTCAAGAAGAGATTTTCTAAAACAAAAATACGGCAAAGAATACCAAGTGATCAAAGCACCAATACAGGCATCAAACAAAAGAGAAGCAGGAAGCAACCCAATCGGACGAACAACAATCTTAGAAATAGATAACTCCAAACTCGAAGAGACAAAAGAAGGTTACATCGAAATCCCACAAATAACATTCTCAAGAAACGACAAAAGAGCAGGATTACAAAAACTGGCTTACAAATTCGAAATAAGAAAACCGAAAGAAGCCCCTTTTAGAAAACAACTACCTTTAGATAAAGTCCTTCTCGGCCCGTGGGAATCCATCGGAGAATCATATCATGAAAACAATGCAGCAAGATTTACAGTAAATGAAAATTCAACAATAGTAATAATTACACCAGATAACCATCCTATCATCAACGCCACAGCCTCAAATATCAAAGATCCAGATGCGCACAAATGGTACAACAACAGAAGAACTTTTGAAGTAATAACTCAGGATTTGGTTTGCATGGGTAAACACTTATACAAAAGAAAAAACGCGCCAACCCAAAATATTTCAACAGCCAAAAGACTACTTGGAAGATGGGACGAAGATAGCACAAAAGAAACCACATATGAAATATCCAAAGATCATCTTATATACACAAACGGAACAAAAAGAGAAAGGCACACAATAAAAAAACCAATAAAAAGAATCGGTGAAACTTACATCATTACCACAGAAAGAAAAAACGGAACAGAAAGAGAACTTATAGCCACGCAAACTGGAAAAAATAAAATGAAACTCATCTTAGGACATAACGACCATTCATTAACAAGAAAATAATAATCATCCTGAAAATTTAGAAATCAATTTGACAAATCCAAAAACAACAGCCGCCAAAATCAACAACCACAAAACCCAACTCAAAGTTTTATCAGTAGAAACCTGCCCCTTTTTGTTTCGCCAAGTTACCATTTTATATACCCCGGCCCTCATTCCAGCCACTCGTTTTAACATTAGGCATTCCATTGTTATCACAACTCGCCAACCTCCGATAATCAACAGAAAAACGCCTATTTCCATATTTCCAAGATATAAATGTGGACGCACCAGATGAACCTGGGTTCGATTTATACCTAGCAAGCCTATTCGTCAAACCTGGAAGCGCAGACCCAATTCCATTTTCAGTAACATAACCCAATGGCGTAATAATATCATACTGGCCACAATACTGGTCCAAAATAACCTTAAGTTTTGCAGAAACCTCCTTCGCTTCCGCATGCAAAGCACTTTCCTTTTTGTTATCATAAATATCCATATAACTACCCCCTCCAGCAATAATACCCGTACCTCTGTTATTATCCAAATAGTTATTAGTAGAACGCTCATCCTCCAAATTAGAATAACCCTCAAGTACCGCCCCAACAGCACGATCAACACTCATCACCCTCCCACGAAAATTAATTTCAGTTGCCAAAATCTTTTTCAAATCATCATCAATTTTTCCAGCAATAACAGCCACCTTCCCAGTAACACCAAGATCATAATAATCCTTAGCCGGCTCCTTTATTATCCTAACCTTCTCTCCCCTAGCAATCGACCACCCATCAGAATTATTTCCAATCTTCGCAGGAAATTTCAAGCTCACGCAATCATTACATTGTGAATCCGGCCCTTCGACCAAACAAATACAAGCATAATTTCTCTGAATCCCCGACGTAAAAAACTCATTGGCTCCCTCGGAATACTGTGACTGCCCACCAAAATAAATTAAAAAATACTCCCTTTTGGCTTCCCTATCATCTGTATCCTGTGGCTGCCACATAGAAAAATCAGCAAACCCAACATCGTCAGCCTCTGCGATAGCCGCGACAAAAGCCTCCATATAAGATTCCGAAGTTTCTTCTCCCCGATGGAACAAAGGTGTGAGAACTGCAACCATCAAAAATATAATCAGAACAACTCCAGCCACAGCCAAAATCACACTCAAAATCTGCGTTATTGTAAATTTACCGTCTTTTTTCATATTATTCTTCCGCAATTTTCCATTAAAAGATCATCCCTAATCTTAGCATAATCCTTCATGCCATCAACATAACTCTCAGGAACATAAAGATAATATTCCTTATCTATATCAAACCTCTTCCATGCTTTCCCCTCAAACTTATAAAAAGTATAACTTGCAGTAATTGCATTCCCATTAAAGTCTTTCGTCTCCTGAGACTCAGACACAACCCCATATTTTTTACCACCAATCTCTGTAGTCACCATGGGCCTACCAATTTTAATAGGTGGTCTTTCAAGATTCAAATAATAAACCTTCTTCTCAATAAAAGTCAACCTATTAAAATAAAGGGCACCCTTAAGAGCATTATAAGTCTCATGCCTAGTTCCCCCCTCTTTAATAACAGTATTACCACACGGCCAATGTTCCCACTTATCAGTCTTATGCACATATTCCCAAAGGCAATAATCATCGTCTTCTTCAGCTCCCCAATACCAGGTAGCCCATTTTTCTCCCACCATAGAACCAACGCCAGCATGACCCAACCATCCAACATAATCAGTTTCAGTATCTCCCTCCGAATAAGTAACCTCCAAATTTTTAACCTTCTCAACCATCGCCAAATAAATATTCCTCTCAACTTCCTCCGCCTCACCAAGCGTCTTGTAATCCAACCTATAATATTTCCTATCCTTCTCCGGCAAATCACTTCTCCAAATAGAAAAATTAATTCCGTTCTCATCACGATCAATCAAATAAGTCCCATCCATATCCTTAGAGCCACCCAAATTAGCCCGACACCAAGTCTTACAAACCTTCACCTCAGTATTATCATTATCAAACTTAAAATAATCCAAAATCTCAGGCCCATTAATAAATTTCGAAACCTTCTCTATATAACACCGTTCAATAGGATCATCATCATCCCGCAACCCAAGCCAAATAAAAAACTCATCAACCTTACCTCCAGTCTGCTCAAACAAAGTCCCCATCTTTTTCGGCCCAGCAATAATAACTATAATCAAAATCACCGCCAACAAAACATAAATAATCACCTTAGAAAGAGACAGCTGCGTCGCACCTCTCTTCGCAATCATCGCCCAAACCTCAAAACATTCCTTATAGAATCCAACATCTCACCGCCCCTACCCGAAAGCAAAAGAATAACCCCGCCAACCAAAACTACAATTATAACAATGAGAATCAACAACTTAACAATCTGCTCCATTTCCATAATATCACCTACACAAAATACAACAAACCAATTAATAAACATTCCTAAAAAGGAACGCAAAAAATAAAAAAATAAAAAAGAGGGAATAGCCCTCAAAAATTAATAACTTGTTAACAAGTTATCGGAGTACAATCTGTAACATAACCTGCATCAGCAAAAGATGAGCAATTTCCTGGGATTCTACCAGAATCACTATCATTTATGATAATAGTCCTACTCTGATTACAAACACCAAATCTATTATCTTGCTGGCAAGCCAAAGTACAAGAAGTCTTCATGGTATCAATATTAACATCGCCTCCACCAAGTCCTGTCACTTTATCCCAAAGGTTCCCCCATCCGGTGCTAAAACCATAGATCAAGAATACAAGAACTACCAATCCAAGAACTATAGCGATAATAGTCCCCAAAGTCATCTGCTGTCCTTTTTTATTTTCCATTATTTTCACCTCCCTTACAACTATTCATCAACGGGATATTTCTATAAGCATTCCCCATATTATAAACCTTCCTCATTATGTTAACCCCGCCAACGCAACAGCACCAATAACACTCAAACCAATAATCGCACCGGTCGCAACAACCGCATACAAAATCATCGTCACCTTCAAATTCTTACCAGTCTGCGCCGTCGCCATCAAAGGATCACGCCCAGCTTTTATCGTAGTCAAAGTCCCAGTCAAAATAAACACAATCTCAATCAAATAAATCCCAACAACAATCTGCAACCAATAAGTCGGAATCATTTTCGTAATATCAAAAATCGCAAGGATCCCCTCAACACCGCCAGCCCCCGCCAAAGCATTAGCACCAGTCGTCGCCCCACCCTCAAACATATTACTCAAACTCCCCAAAATCGTTGTAATCATCCCCGCCAAACCAACAATAATCCCGGAAAGCAACGGCGCCAAAAAAGTCATATTCGATTTCATATCCGAAATAATATCCGCCAACAAATCATTCAACCTATCATTAATTTTCTTAATATTCTTAACATAATCAGAAATCGCCATCAACGACCTCGCCGCAACCTGCAAACCTTTCTTCGTCGACTCAACCAAAATCCTCATCGAAGTTGCAATCAACTGCGACGGATAAAAAATCACAGCACCCCTCTTCGGATCAAACAACGCCCGATCCAAACTCATCCCAAGCTGCTGAATATTCTCATTCACAATCCTAAAGAAACCCTCCGTCGAAGTTCCCTTCGTCGACTCCATCGTCTTCGCCAAAGCAATCTCCGCCGGCAAACCATCACCAATCCGATTCCCAAGCTGAAACAGCGACGACGTAAACTCCTTTTCAACTTCCTTATATTTCTTCCTCGTCTCCAAAATTTCCTTAGTCTTAGAATTATAAACAATAATAAAAACCATAGCAATAGAAATCGGAATAAACAAACTCATCAACAAAGCCAAAGCGCCAAACGGCCCACTCACAACTCCAGTCGCATCAGTCATAATTCCAAACGCGCCAGACTCCCCCAAAAACCCAAGCCCCAAACTCGACCAAGTATAATCCCTCGTCGTCCCCAACCAAAACGGCACATTCGTATATCGCCACAGCAACGGAATCAAACCAATCACAAAAAACGGAAACGCAATCAAAATCGCCTTAAGATAAGCAGCATTACTCTTGTACTTCGGATACAACGGATTCTTCTCCAGCAAACTCGACTCACCATAACCACCCGGCCGCTTCATCATCACACTCCCCGTCATATACAAAACCATAAACGGCACCAAAATATTGAAAATCAAAAACACATGATACCACTTAATCGAACCACCCATCATCGTCGACGCCAAAGGCAAAATCGCCAAAGCCAGCGTCGGCAAAACAATTCCCAACATATAAATATTCGTCAAAGGCGCTTTCACATTATGCGTATATTTCAACATCTTATCATAAACACCGTCGAGAATAACCTGCAAACTCTTCTCCAAAACATTAACTCTCCGCCCTTCATCAGGCTCATACAAACTCGACTCAATCAAATGAAACGCCTCAACAAACTCCATGCTATAATCCTTCCAACCCTTCAAATAATCATCAACACTATCCTTTATCGTCGAAAATTTCCCAACTTCAACATCCCAAAAAACTTTCCTAAAATCCAAACTTAAAGGCGGTTGCAAATGCTCAGCAGCAAACGAAACGGCCTTCTCAAAATTCGAAGTATGCTTCATATAAATCACAATATACAAAATCGCGGGAACCATCTGCGACGACGCTTTCAAACGCCACTTCATCGCCAAACGATCGGGAGCTTTCGACGAATAAAAAAACAAAAAGATAGCCAACAAAAAAACCAAAAATAAAAACGTAAGTTGAAACCCTCCACCAAGCAACCAAATTCCAACCAAAGAAAAAACTCCAGCAAACAAAGTCAAAAACAACAACATCGTCGCGAAAACAACAACTTCACTCGGCGTCACATTCAAATGCGCAGTCGCAATATTTTTCTCAAGATTCTCCCTATCCTTCTCACCAACCCTAATCTTAAACAAACCCCCCATCGACTTACACCACCTCTCATAACGCGAAAACTCCGGCAACATCGACGCACGGAATCTCTCATAACTTTGCGAAAACCCCTTCCCCTGCGCCGACGACTCATTAAAACCCTTCATCTCCGACTCTATCTTCGCCCCATACTTCCTCAAAATATCATCAGTACTCGGTGCCATCAACTCTTCCTCTCAATATATTTAATACACTTATCAATCAACAAATCAAAATCTTTTTTCTTCTTCCATTGCTTAGTAATGTAACTCCTCAGTTTTTTATGAGGTTCATAGCCTTGATCAACAGACCAGTACAGCCCAACAGCGCCCTCACGTAACAGCACCGTTAGCGCCTCCTTCAAATCTTCCGCCTTTTCTCTCCCAATCTTCTCAATAACCATCCCCATATAATTAGCAAAAAAATGAAAATGCATTAACTCATGAGCAATCGTTCCCAATGTCCCAGAAACACTCGAGAAAAAATTAATCAAGAAAAAAGAATTTTTCTTTTTATCATTATCATAAAAATAAGGACACCTACAGGCAACAGTCGGATAAACAAAACATCTCGAAATATCAAACTCTTTTCCTGTAAGTTTAAACAACCAATCAAAATAACTCTTCTCAATCTTCCTCCAACCCGCTTCAACTGCTTTCAAATAAATCTCAATCAAGCCAGAATTATGAATCGTCTCATAAAACCCTCCAATCTTCCCCTTAACCTTCTTAAACTCGACATCTTTGCAAATCTCAATAACTTTCGAAGGCATATACTTACTAAAATCATGCCAACTAGAATCCTCATTACATGTCTGCCAAACATTATGCAAATCCCTCCCACGATTTACCTTAAAGATTAACTTTGGATTCTTCATCATTCACCTCAAAAATTTTACCATGTCCAGGAACAATAAAATCAGCCATCTTCAAAATCTTCTCGCGATTCTTCATAATCTCCTCAACATTCCTCTCAAAAGAAGGCATCTTCTTCGCATCCGAATAAAACAAATCACCAGCGACACAATAAACCTTTCCTTTCTCCCTAAAAACCACAGAACAACTATCACTCGAATGCCCCTGGGTAGAAATCACTTCAACATTCCTCCCAATCTTCAAAGGCAACCTCTTCCAATAAAATTTTTTCTTCAAAACACCTCCAGAATTAATAAAATCCGCATTCTCAAAAAAAGCACCATTCCAAACATGATCCAAATGAGAATGGGTGCTCACAATATGTGTCACATCCTTTGGCGAAACTCCTTCCTTCTTCAAGCTTTTTTTTATTTCATCAAAAAATCCCCGTCCTCCACAATCCACAAGAATTATTTTTTTACTTTCCTTAATCAAAGTCACAGACGAACAAGCACTTATCCAACTCTTTTTATCAGACTTTGCAAAACCTACCTTTATCTGTTTAATCATCATTTACCTCTTTTAAGCTTCTCAAAAACAGCCAAATCAATAAACTGCTTCCGGTTCGCATACTTAAATTTATTCTCTTCCAGATTAATAAACTCTTCCACCCTCGCCAACAACTCAGAACTAACCTTCACCGCAGCGTCCCGAGCCCTCACCTTTTTCTTCTTCCCCAGAATCTTATCCTCAATCTTTTTCAAACCATCCAAATTAATCTCAATCGGCGCCTTACTCTTAACCATAGTTACTAATAGTAACCAAAAGTAACTTTATATATTAATCGCTCACACAAACCTTCCACGAAGTATCCCATGACCAACGGCCACACGAGAAATCGCCTCACAAAACCCCTGATAACACTCACTATCCCCAGACACTTTAGGCCCCTCAGTAAGCCTATTCGCCCAATCCCTCGCAGCAGAATAAACATCAACAGCCCCCCTCTTCAACCCAGAAAGACAATCCGTCAAAACATTCAAAACATAAATATCCTTAATCGCCCCCATCGAGAGATTATCCAAAAGACCAGCCAAAAGACCAACCGACTCACCCTGTCTACCCTCGGCAATCTCTTCAGCAGCAGAATCAGCCAACCCAGAAAGGTCCCAGTTAACAAATTTCATTTCAAAAACTTCACTCATCAAATCCGGAACAAAACATTCTTTATAAAAATTTATATCCTAAACATAAAAATCAAGCACAAGACACACAGAGACCAAGCCCAGGAATATATTCTCCATCTGGAGCAACAACATTATTGTAAAGCGATTCAGTCGCATCACGCTTAACCCCCTCAACATCCAACGCCCTCCCCTCCATCTCACACGTCCTCGCCATCCTACCAAAACGCATTATATCCTCATACGCCGTAAAAACAGAATCCATCCCGCCAATCGCCCATCTCACACTAGAATACTTCTTGACAAAAGCCCCAAAATCCTTATGCAACTGCGTCCGAGCAACTCTCAAATCTCTAGAACTAAAATCAGTATGAGCAATAACAGACAAAGCCCCCTGAACCTCCCAAGAAAGACTCCTAAGAGTATCAGCTCCACGAAAAACCCCACCTGTAGTATCTAACATCCCACCAACAACAAACAACTCTTTATAAAAATTTATATATTCAATCTTTTAGATTCCTTCTCCAACCACCGCTTCCACTCAGGAAAAACCCTATCGCTCGTCGGCAAACCAATCTCAGCAGTAACCTTATCCGAAATCTGATGAAACGCATTATTCGACTTCACAGTAAAACCACCCTCCAACAACTCCGGCATCTTAACCCTCTCCGCAAAATCAACAGTCTCCTGCTTAATCTGCTGCCTCAAAACAACATTATCCCAAACCGCATCCCAATCCCCAGCCCAACCCTTAACATTCGCCGCAATATCCTTAATAATCTCAGAATCCCCATTAATCAAATCATCAGTCGGCTTCATCAAATCCTCCTCAACATCATACTTCATCAAATCAACAAAACCACCCTCCCTCAAAGGATCCTCAGTCCAATGCTTCCGAACCTCAGTAATCTGCAAAACCCGACGCCACGAATGCAAACCATCAGCAGACTTAATCGGATTCGCAACAACAATCAAATCAGTCGCCTTAAACGAAGTCACAGGAACCCCCAAATCATTAACAACCCTATCAAAAACAGAATACGGCGAACCACCATGAATCGTACCGGCAACAACATTCGCCAACGCACCAACCCTCATCGCCTCATACAAAGCCTTCGCCTCAGCCGACCGAATTTCCCCAACAATCAAACTCGAATCACCCAAACGCAAAGAAGACCGAATCCCCTCCTCGGCCGCAACCTCAGTCGACTCTCCAGCCAAAGCACTCCGAACCTTCATCGACAAAATATCATAATCCAATTTCCTCATCGCTGTAACCGGCAACTCCAAAGTATCCTCAATCGTAATAATCCGATGCGACGGCATAATCTCCAACAATAACGAACCAAGCAAAGACGTCTTACCACTCGACCTAGTCCCAGCAACCAACATCGTCCTCGCCCCATCAATCATAAAACTCAACAAACCAGCGCCAAGCGAATCAATCATCTTGTTCTTAATAAACAGCGGCAACGTCCACGGCTTCGACCTATGTCGACGCAAAGTATAAGCCAAACCTCCAGCAGAAAGTGGCTGCTGGATAATCGCAACCCTCGCACTCACATCACCAAGCTCCAAATTCGTATCCAAAATCGGATTAGCCTCATCCAAAGCCCGACCAGAAGTCATCCTAAATTTCGCAGCCCAAGAATCAGCATCCTCAGAACTCGGAATCAAATTCGTAACACACTCATCAAAATCATTATGCCTAACAAAAATTGGAGAAAGCGAAACCGGCGCATTAACCATAATATCCTGCAAATTCTCGTCCTCCAACAAAACTTCCAAAACCCCAAAACCAATCGTATGCCGAACCAAAATCTTCGCCAACTTTGTCAAATCCCCAAAACTCAAATTAATATTTTTACTCCCCGCCAAATCACCAATCAAATCCCGAGCAACATTAAAAAAAACCTGACGAGTCCGCTCAGGATCATTAAACTCCTCAGCCGTCGGCCGATGCTCAATCAAAACATTCCTAGCCAAATTCAACAACATATGATGATCCTCATCCAAAGTATATTCCGGCGGCGACAAATGATAAACTAACTTCGCCTTGTTCGGCCGACGAAAAATCGTAACCAAACTCTCGTCGCTATCCTTAGCAATCGAATACTGCTTCACAATCTCAGCGTCCTCAGGAACCCTCGCAACCATCCGCGTAAAAGTAAAATTCGGCATAATATCCGCCCGAAGAACCTCCGCATAAATATCCCTATCCCCAAGATTATAAGAATCAAACGACAACTTCAACCTCTTAATCAACAACAACTCATCAAAAAAACCAACAACCCTCTCGATAATCTTAACATACTCCCCAACATCCTGACCATTCTCCAACTCCGCCCTCTTCGAAAAAAGCATCCCCCTCAACTCTCGATAAGCCTTCACCGGATCCGTCGGCAAAACCTCATTAATAACATGATTAAAAAAAGCGTGCGCCTCATAATACGAAGCCCCCAAATGCGACAACTTCTCAGCCGAAACAATCTTCTCCTGCTTCGCCAAAAAATCAACAAGATGCGCAACCTCAACCAACATCTTAACCTGCCCAAAATCATGCGAATAATTCCTCTGCTGCACAAAAACAATCCTCGCAACATTCGGATCCTCTTTCAAATTATCAATCGCCCGACCCATAACCTCAGCAGAATCAATCAGCGACGGCACAAACGCAGCCCCAAGATAATTCACATACATCACATTCTCCCCGCTCTCACTAACAACCTCATAAGAATACAACGGAGTATCTGCCTTGAACATCACTTTTTTTCACCTAAACTTATTTACAAAAACACATATTAAAATATATGTATCCTAAACAATTATAAACTTCTCAAACTAATATCAATAATGGCAGAACAACAAGAAACAGGTGGTCAAGTTCAATTTCTCCTAGCCGACTTCAACACACGACTTAGAGACATCGACGAACGAAACCGACTAATCAGAGAACGTGTCCTCCTCCTCGGAAAAAACCTAATCTCATCACGACAAGACGTTGAAGACGAACTCAAAGAAATCAAAAAAGACAACATCGAAATCAAAGCCGACCTCGAAAAACTGAAAAAAACATCAAGTAGCCTACTAACCGAATTCAACAAATTCGTAAAACGAGAAGAAATCGTCCTCGTCGAAAGAATGCTAAAAGACTTTCAACCCTTAGAATTCATGCGAAAAAAGGACGTTGAAGAACTAATCGCAAATAAGTTAAAAATAAATACTACAAAAACAACAATTTAATATGCCAACCCTAGAAAAAGTGATGCAAATGCAACAACAAGGAAAAACAGACGCAGAAATCTCGACACAGTTACAAAACGAAGGTGTACCCGCAGCAGAAATAAATGATTCTTTTAATCAAGCAAAAATAAAAAACGCAGTATCTCCACCAGGCGCAGCAGCCCCAGAACAAGCTCCAATGGAAGGAATGCAGGCATCAATCATGCCAAACCAACCAGAACCAACAGCACAAACTCCACCCCAAGCTCAACCAATGACACAAGAGCTACCTGCAAGATTAGACGCAGCAGCACAAGAAGCACAAGCACAACAATTCCCACAACAACAAGCAGTAGCGCCCCCAGAAGTTTACCCGCCACAGGAAGGATTCGCGCCAGAACAACCTCAAGACGATTACTACCAACAAACACCGCAAGCTTACTCACAACAAGATTACTACGCGCCACAAGGCGGAACAGACACAGAAACAATCTCAGAAATCGCAGAACAAGTCACAACAGAAAAACTAAACGACTACAAAAAGAAAGTCGGAGACATAGCATCATTCAAGAACAACATCCAAGACAAAGTTAACGACATAGACGACCGACTAAAAAGAATTGAAAACAGCATCGACAAACTCCAACAAGCAGTCATCGGAAAAATCGGAGAATTCGGAGAATCAAACGCAGCAGTTCACAAAGATCTCGATAACCTCCACGGAACAGTCGCAAAATTAATGAACCCATTAATCGATAACTACAACGAGCTAAAGAAAATTTCTAAATAATTATCCTTTTATTTTCCAAGCAACAACAGCCGCAATAATCAACAAAAGAATCATACCAAACCATTCACTATTAGCCCACTCTCCAAGCAACGGCCAATTAACAGCCCAGTTAAAAACATAAGCCGAACTTATCACAAAGAGCGCAATAACAACTCCAACCATAGCCCAAGAAAACCAACTATTTTTCGTCAAAAAAGCCAACGGATCCTTTCCTGGCAAAAACGCCAACACAATTAACAAAAAGAAAAAACACACTACCAAAACAGCAACCCACGCCGAGCTAAATCTAATAAACTCAACCAAACTAACCTCGACAACAAAAAACGCAGCCAAAATCAACGAAATAAAAATCATAATCCACTCACTTCCACCAAGAACCTGAGTCTTCGCAAGCAAGGCATACACTACAATAAACACTAACAAAAACGCAAAGATCGGGACAAAATACCCAAATGCTCCTAATGCTGCTGCCATAACAAATCAACAGAAAAAGCGTTTATATATTTATGGAATTACCCGTTAGCCTTGTCCTTACTGTTAGCGACAACCGCAATCACAGCAATAATAACACCCAAAACAATCAGTGCCCACACATTCTCAACAAACCATCCACCAAACCCAGAATAACTACTCCACTGATCCCACGAAGCCAAAGCCCAAATGAAAACACCAATACCAACAACCCATCCAACCCAAGCAACCTTATGGCTCCACTTTCCATCTTTATCCTCAGGAAAAAAGAATCCCAAGAAAATTAACACTACCAAAAACAAAGACAACCCTACACCAAATCTAGGAAACACTATAGCAAAAAACTCAGATACAAAATCAAACTGCAGCGACAATAAAGAAATCGAAACCGCAATCAATGCAATAATTCCCCTATTGTCCTTACCTTGACTAGAAAACATCTTCGTCTTATCCATAATAGCAAACACAACAGCAAAAATCAACAGAAACGGAATTACATAAGAAAACACTCCAATATCATTCCAGATATTCAACACCTCAGTAACTGTCGTAACCATGCAATCTTAAAAGAATTCTTATTTATATATGTTTTGACAATCAAACAATCTTAATTCTTAACAAGAAAGTTCGCCGTGTAAAAATTTTCGACGTGTGCAAGTGCACATAAGAAAATATTTTACCAAGAAATTTTCGTTAAGAATTAAAATTAATCGTCTTTCTTTTTACGACCACTCATAATTGCAACAGCCATCGCACCGATTATCAAAAGAATCATAACAGCATTGACCCAAATGTCGCTACTACCCGACCCCGAAAACCAATCCAAAATTATATTTCCAAGCCCACTAATATACAAGACTATAACAATCGTGAAAATCCCAGCCAAAATCCCAAAAGTAATCTTCATCCAATCAGGAGCCTTCGACAAATCTCCAGCAACAAATCCGTACAAAATTAAAAACACTAAAATCACAGCAACACCAACAGCCATCCACGGCATTATCCCAACAATAATATTCCTCGGCTGTGGAAGCCCAATTAAAAGCAAGCCAATAACCAAAGCAACAATCGCATCAATCTGCGCCTTCCCTTCGCCCAAAATCTTAGACTTCTGCAAAATAGCGAACACAACAACGAACACGAGTAAGAACGGCAACAACATCTCCGTAAAGAATGGGTTATCAAATATCATACATCTCTAAAAACTAAAACCTATTTAAATATTCCTAAAACTAAACCAAAGCCTCTTCATCTAGAGAACCCATGTCCTCTTCCTCTGTCTGAACAGGAACCGCATTCTTATTGATTATAACAATATCCCCAATCGCCTTAATGAACTGGTGCGGAACAATAATCCCTCGAGCTCCACCAAGAATCTGAACCATTCCGGACTCACGAGCAACGACAATTCTCCAACCGTCGACCTTATTATCCATCAAATTAACTTCCTCAATCATCCCAAACAAATCGCCAGAATCAGTATACACTCTCCTTCCGACAACCTCGCTCATTCTTTTTATTCTTAACATAAAACAATCAAAGACATTTCATTTAAATACATTTCTATGATACAAACTATACTAATAAAGACGCACTCCGTCGGCAGATAACTTTATAAAAAATATTAACATTAAAAAAATATGAGTACAAAAGAAAACTGGAAAGAAATCACAACAGTAATCATTGCAGCCCTCGTGCTAGGTCTAACAGTTGCATACAAAGATCACGAAATATTCTACTACGCAGCAATAAGCTTTCTAATAATCCTAACACTAAATGTGCTAGTAAAAAAAGCAGTCGGCCATTATTTCGAAATCGGCGTCAGAACAAAATTCTGGACATGGTACCAATTCGGACTAAGAAAAGACTGGCACTTCAAAAAACCAGTTCCAATGATGTGGCTCCCGCTAATCTTGGTTCTATTCACAAAAGGATTTTTCCTTTGGCTAGGAATTCTTGAATTCGACGTCGAGGCAAAAACAGAAAGAGTATCACGAAGACACGGACTCTATAGATTCACAGAAGTAACAGAATGGCACATGGCATGGATCGCAACATGGGCGCTAGCCGCAAACTTTGCCCTCGCTATAATCGCCTACATAGTCGGCTTCGAACTTTTCGCAAAACTAAGCATCTACTTCATCGCATGGTCCATGGTACCTCTCGCAAGATTCGACGGAGCAAAAATATTCTACGCGAGCAGAGCATTCTGGATAATAGCATTCGCAATCGCAATGATCATACTCGGCTGGGGCCTAACAATAGTTTAACGATTAACCCAAAGAAGGAATTTTCTTTTTCTTTACAGCTTTCTTTTTAGTCTTCATTGCGGTCTCCTTAGAAAAACCAGCTCGCCTAAAAAAGAAAACATAAACTATCGGCAAAACTCCAAACGTATTAAAAATGAAAAACGAAATAAACCAAAGCAAATTATTATCACGAGCAGAATGCCAAGCACCAACCGCCTTCCATGCAATCGTCCAAATCAAAATCGGGTAAACCCACGTCGGCACAATAATATCCATCACCATAAAACTTTACCACTTCAAAACTTATAAACCTATCCACATTCAATAAAAAATGGAAGAGCTGAAACTAACCCCAAGAGAATATCAACAAGTAATCTTTGAAACCTGCAAAGAAAAAGACTGCCTTGTAGTTCTACCAACAGGAACAGGAAAAACCCTAATCGCACTCATGTTAGCAATCGACCAGTTCAAAAAATTCCCGCTAGAAAAAGTTCTAATCCTCGCGCCAACTCGCCCACTAATCGAACAACATTTCGAATCTTTCAAGAAACACCTTCCTGAAGACTGGGCAGATCTTCAACTTTTCACAGGAAAAACCCCAGCAGACAAACGAAAAAAAACATGGCGAACAGCCGAATTCATTTTCTCAACACCGCAATGCATCGCAAACGATCTAGACAAAGGCCTATACAAACTAGACGAAGTAGCCCTACTTGTCGTCGATGAATGCCACCGTTGCATGAAAAATTATGCCTACAACCGCGTCTCACAAAGATACAAAACACAAGCAACAAACAGAAAAATTCTCGGATTAACTGCATCTCCAGGATCAGACAAAAAAACAATAACACAAGTTTGCCAAAACCTCGGAATCGAAGCAGTCGAAATCAGAACAAGAGAAAGCCCAGACGTCAAACCATATTTACAGGAATTAGAATTCGAAAAAATCGAAGTTAACTTCCCACCAGAACTCCAAGAAATAAAAATCCTACTTCAAACAATCTACGACAGAAAAGTAAGCGAACTAAAACATAGAAGGGTCCTTTTCGGAAACGCCTCAAAAACAATGCTCCTAAAAACCCAAGGAAGATTAATGTCAGGAAAAAGAAGTCTCAATAGTATGCTCGCCGTTTCAGCCTGCGCCCAAGCCCTAAAAATATCACACGCAATCGAACTCCTCGAAACACAAACCGTATCATCACTAATCGAATACATGAAATCACTATTCCAACAAGCTGCAGAACAAAAATCCAAAGGCGTTCAAAAACTAGTCAAATCACCAGAATTCGCAAAAGCCTACAGCCTCGCAACAACGCTAAATATCGAGCACCCAAAAATAGGCGTACTCAAAGAACTAATGGAATTCCAATTTGATGAAAAACCAAACTCAAAAATAATTATCTTCGCTCAATTCAGAGAAACACTATTAAAAATTGCGGAAACTCTCCAAGAAATTCCAAACATAAAACCATGCGTCTTCGTCGGCCAAGCAATCAGGCAACACAAAAAAGTAACAACTGGTTTAAAACAGAAAGAACAAAAAGCAATGATAGAAAAATTCAAAGAAGGAGAATTCAACATCCTCATCGCAACATCAATCGCCGAAGAAGGTCTAGATATCCCAGAAGTTGATGAAGTAATTTTTTATGAACCCGTCCCATCAGCAATTAGAAAAATTCAAAGAGCAGGACGAACAGCAAGGCTATCAAAAGGATCACTAAAAATTCTCATAACAAAAAATACAAGAGATCAAATTTACCACTACTCAGCTCACCACAAAGAAAGACGAATGCATCGAGCAATCGACGACATAAAAAAAGACTTCAACCGAAACGGAAAAATAACAAACCAAAAAAGACTATTCTAACATTTAAATAGACCGACAACTAATAAACAAAATGAAAAAGAAAACAAGTGAGCTATTAATCGTTCTGGCAATCGTAATCGTCCTGGCAATCGTAGTTTTCAAATTCAGAGACATTCTATTCGATCAGCAAAATTTAATATCTGCCATAGAAACACTCGGAATATGGGGTCCAATTATTTTAATAGTAATTATAATAATTCAGGGAATCATATCAATATTCCCAATCGCAATACTATTCTTTGCAGCCGGCGTACTATATGGAGAATCCCTTGGAACACTATACTCTATAATTGGATACACAATAGGTGCCATAATCGCATTTTACTTAGCAAAAAAATACGGAAAAGATATAGAGAAAAAATGGATTGCAAAAAAGAAAACTGAACACTTTGAGAAAATTCTAAGAAAACGTGGATCTATTGGAATATTTCTCGGCAGAATACTCCTAGTATTTCCTGCAGATGTAGTTTCGTTCGCCGCCGGAATCGCAGAAATAAAACCCAAAAAATTCATCACAGCGACAACACTCGGAGTCCTCCCCGTAATTCTCATAATCACATTTTTAGGAACCGCAATAATTTCCTACCTCTCAAACAAATGGGTTCTTGCAATCGTAGGGGTAGTTTTTATTACAATCTTAATAACACACAAATTCCATCACAAAATAGCCAAAAGAATTCATCACAAAAATACTTAAACATTCTAAACAAATAACCTTATGGCAAACAAGGTGATAAAAGAAATCAAAGATTTCGAAATAAAACATCGAGTAATCTCATTCATTCTAATCGTCTTAGTCACAATCGCAATCACTAGACTTCTAACTCACTATAAAGACGTCGATTTATTCATCAAAGGATTCGAACTTCACCACTTCTATTACGGAGTCACCCTACTAATACTGACAGCAATTCTCATGCTCTTCGGCAAAAAACACTACAGAATCTGGCTAACACTATCGGCAATTTCAATCGGGCTGATCCTAGACGAATTCCTCTACGTAGGAAACGGTTTCGGAAACTATAGCACATACGCATCAACATTCCCATCCGCCGTCCTATTCGCAGTCATAGTCGCCCTAATAACATCCATCATATTTTACATATCAAAGAAAAGAAAAAAATGAACCCCATAGAAAACATCTTCTCCAAATCCAAAATATCCCACAAGGAAACTAAATGCCCAAACCCAAAAATCCCAATCATCGTAGACACTCGCGAAAAACAATCCCTAATCGCAGCAAACCTTCTAGAAAAAAAAGCAAACATCAATTTTGAAAAACTAGAAATCGGAGACTACCTAATCGGCGATACAATAATCGAACGAAAAACATTCTCAGATTTCATTTCGTCAACACTCGACAAGCGCCTCCAAGAACAACTCATCAACCTCAAAAAATATCCCAAACACTTCCTCATCATAGAAGGCTTCTACTACAACTACAAAAACCAAAGAATAAACATCCACGAAAACGCAATAAGAGGAATGTTCCTATCTGTCGCACTAGACTTCCAAGTCCCAATAATCTACACAGAAGACGAAGAAGACACTGCAAACTTCCTAATCCTCGTCGCTAAAAAATATGAAAAACCAAAAATAGAAATTTCGTCAAGACCTTCAAAAAATATCAAATCAATAACAGAACAAAAACAATTCATCCTAGAAGGCTTTCCGGGCATCGGACCCAAAACATCAAAACAACTCATCAAAGAACTCTCATCCCTCCAAGAAATCTTCGCCGCCTCAAAAGAACAACTCAGATTGATAACATCCTGGGACGAATCGAAAATCGAAAACTTCACACAACTACTTCATCTTTAAAAAAGTGCCTAAGATTAACCCCATAACAATCCATTCTCCTTTTCCCCTCCGAAAAAACAACCTCTATTCTATAACCCTTCTTCTTGAAAAACTGCCTCAATCTCGTAGCAACATATCCTCCCTCTGCAAATAAATCATCCCTTTGTAGCCCATTAGTATATAACTCAATTGCCAATGGCCAAGCCTCATTAGAAACAGTACACCCAAAACCAATATCCAAAGAAATTTCGTCAAGCCTTCTCAACCCTTCCATTAAAAATACATAAATAAAAATCACCCTATAAATTCACACCCAACTCCAAAACATATTTCCCAAACCAACAATTATATAAAACCAGCTTCACTTTCAATACTATATTTTCCCACTCTTACAAAACTCATCAACAATCTTCGCCGCAACCTTCACAGTCCGAAAATCATACCTCTCATCCTTCACAACATCAACCTCGACGACATCAATCGCCCTCAAGCTCTTAACACAAAAAATTCTCCTAAGCAAATAAAACAATTCCTTAGAACTCAAACCATTAGGCTCAGCATAACTAACACCCGGCGCAACCGCAGGATCCAAAACATCAATATCAACCGAAACATAAACATCTTTCCCATTCGCATTCTCAGTAACATAATCCCCAATCGCTTCCACGTCGTAAACCTCAGAGAAAACCTTAATCCCCTTCTCCTTCAAAAATTTCCTCTCAACATCCCACATCTTCCTCGCCCCAATCAAAACAATATTCTCCGGCTTAAACCCAGAATCAACAACTCCCCGCAACCACTCCTCATGCGTAGGCTCCTTCGCACAATAATCACAATCAGCATGCGCATCAAACACAATCAAAAAAGAATTCTCAAGACTTTCATTAAACGCCTTCACAATCGGATACGAAATAGAATGATCTCCACCAACAAACACTGCTCTCTCATTATCCTCAAAAACCTCTCTAGCCTTCTCATAAATAATCTTCCCACTTTCTTCAACATTAGAATTATCAACAATAATTTCCTCAGCCTCGACACCAAGCTCAGCAACAATCTTATCCGCCGCGCCCTCAGGCCCACTCTTCCCAAGCGCACTAACTCCCGCAACTTTCAAAATCTTCATTAGAAAAAATCTCCCGATTTTTGACAAGCAAGGGCTCCGCCATTGCAATATCTAAAAACCTGTGCTTCAGCACATTTATACATCATTAAAATACATAAAATTCACAGCTATTAAAGCTTTAGATTAACCAATATATCTCCACAGAGAACCATCTGAATCTCTAGAAAAGAGACTACCTTGGTGCAACACACCATATTCACTAACCCCAGTGTCTACCCAATCACTTCCATCATAATGATAAACATGCGTTCCATTCGAAACAAAATCACCCTCAAAATGACTAACACTGGATAACTCAGAAGGAAATCCTATTGATTCCCAACTATAACCATTATCATAATAATAACGGTGAATATCATTATCTGCCTCCATAACATAAAGTGCACTGTTGGCATACGAAATATACGACATAGAATTAATAGTCTCCCCCGTATAACCCTTAGAGTCCCATTCACTGTTACCATAATCATAAGCAAACACATCACTTCCATCAGTAATATAACGACCAGCAACACTATCAACATCCCCTCCATCATAATCTCCTAACACCCACGCACCACCACTATAATAATAAACACGATCATCATTCGCAGCGATACCATCCCCTAAAACATCAACCTCAGATTCATGCTCAGAATAATCTGTAGTTTTCCACGTGTAGCCACCACCCTGCCAAGTATGATAATAAATATCTCCAGCACTGTCTGCAACATAGTAACCATATCCAGTCTTATCAACATCCGAAGAATAGGATGTATCACTACAAGAAGAGCTTCCTCCCCCCGACTGACAACGATAAATACTGTCACCATTAAAAAGATAGCCATTTTCAACCTTATCAATAGATCCGGAATAACTAAAAGGAGTAAAACCACTCCCGCTATTATAATATACTTCATTACTACTTCCATACACATAATAAGTATCATTAGACACGCCATAAACAGACGACATTCCAGGATAATTTACATTTTCCCAATTAGGCCCAATACTAAGGCCAGAGTTACAATAATCATAAGTTGAAGAGGAAAGCCAACTACCACAAGTACCACCTACAGTATCAAAAGTATTATCACTACCTCCTTGACTGTCTGTACTTGATTCACAATAAACATCACTTTCAAGACTAGCTCCCTCGCAGAAATAATTGTTATTAATTCTGTTGTAATTGCTGCTAGAAGCCAAATAAATACCAAAATCATTAAAGGATAAGCTATTATTATATATGTCAACATAATTACTCCCCTCAATCTTAATTCCATAACCATAGTTGTTTTGACCATTTCTGGAAATATTATTATACTGAATATAATCATAATGGTTAGAATTATCTCCATCACTATAAACCATATGAACTCCATAACCAGAATTATCCGAAATATTATTCCCCTCTATCTGATCAGTAGTATAACTGCCACCATCACTTCCCATAGAAGCATAATAGGAAGAAACACCCGCATAATTATCCTTTATCTCAATCCCATAAATATAAGCCCCACGACTATAAGAAAGAAGTACTCCCTCGGTAAACCCATTTATATTTCCGGGGCCGTAAATATAAACATTATTCACATTATTCACATAAATCCCAGAATCATCTCCGTTGGTATAAGAACCACCTTGGCTCCCAGATCCACTAATCGAATGCCCATTCAAATTAATATTAACATCATCAGCAGTAACCGTGAGACACGTACCCGAACTAGTCGAAATACTTCTATCCAAATCATACGTTCTACCAGAAACATCCAAATCATCTCCGCCACAATCCTGAATCACATAATCATAACTACACAACCCATCAGAACACCCATTATAACAATAATTTTCTGTTTCGTTAATAATCTCATCCACCCCACAAACACCAGCGCCAATATCACAACGAGGATTCGTAGATTGATACACCGCATAACTACCAATACATTTATCCTCATAACTCACAAGACCACAATCAATATCAGCAGCACAAATAGAAGGAACCAAATATTCGCCATCCAGCTGGGCCCCTTCATAATTTCCCTCAAGAATAGAAGGCGCGCTAATCGACGACGAGAAAGAACAAACAGTCTCTCTGTTTCCATCAATTGAAACTGGCGCAATCTTTATCGTACTCGGAGCAATATATGAACCACCCTCCATTCCCTTACCTGTCAAATTAAAACATTTTTTCTTCATCGCACTAGAAACAGGAATATCATCACCAGAAAAATTCCCCTTCATTTCAATCGAAGATCCACCATAATCAAACAAAACATCAATCCTACTCAAATTAGATTTCCCACTCACTTTCTTAACCTGCACACAAGCAACCCCATCAGCATAATCAAAAAAAGTATAACCATCAGCGTTATTGATAATCACAGTCGCATCACAATCTCCTGCACCAAACCCATTCTGAATCATTGGAATAATAAGCGTCCAAACAATCGCAACCCCAGCAACAGTTATCAAAATAGTCAAAATCGTAGCGACAATCGCAGAAACACCCTTCTTATCACCAAATCTCATAAAAAACATTAGAAACAATACTATTTAAAACTTAAGGCCCGAGGCTAAAACTAGAAAACTTAGAGATCTTCGCTAATCTCTTAATATCAGCCAAACTCACAGCCATAATTTTCTTTCCATAATTATAATAATCTTTAGAATCCCCACTGATTTCTTCCAAAATCAAATTAAGCGCCGTAGCCTCCGATCCCTCAGACTCAACATGCCGATTCCCAACAACCTGAACCTTCGCCGCTTCCAACTCCTCACTAGTTATCGAACCCATTTTCCCAAACTCCTCCAAACAAACATCAAGAACCTCTTGCCGCTTTTCCTCATCAGTTCCTGCATAAATAATCATATAACCATATTCCTTACCTAAATCAACATCACTCTTAACAGCATAAACCAACCCCCTCTTCTCACGAACTTCTGTAAACAGCTTCGACGACATCCCCTGCCCCAAAATCGCAGAAAATAACTCAGCAGCATAACGCCCATTCTCTTTGGCAAAAGGGAAATGGAATCCAATCGCCAAATTAGTCTGCTCAACCCCTGGCCGACTCTCACTATCTTTCAAAATCTTCTCAGAAATTTTAGGAACCGAAACCTTAACCACATCTTTCTTCTCACTAAACTTCTCAGCAATCTCAACAACCTCCTCAAAATCATTACTCCCAACAACACACAAAATCGAATTACTCGGAACGTAAGCTTCACGATGCTTATTATATAGGGTATCCCTACTCATCCCTTTAACATTCTCCGCGCTACCAGCAATCGACATACCAAATGGAGCCTCATACAAATTCTCCTTAATCTTCTCAATCGTGTGCCTAATCGGATTATCCTTATACATCTTAATTTCCTCACAAATCACATTCCCTTCTTTCTCAACTTCCTCCTCAGGAAAAATAGCATTAAAAAAAACATCCGAAATAACACTCATGGCAATATCCAAATGCTCAGACGGCAACTTCACATGATAAGCCGTAACCTCTTCGTGAGTAAAAGCATTCAAATCACCACCAACCCTCTCGACCTCTTCAGCAATCTGCTTAACAGTTCTATTCGCGGTTCCCTTAAAACACAAATGCTCAATAAAATGCGCCATACCCTTTTCCTCAACCGATTCATAAGCTGAACCATACTTCGCCGCCAACATCACAGTGGTCACCGGGACATCTCTCTTCTCAAACAAAACAGTCAAACCATTTTTCAAAACTTTTTTCTTAAAATTTATCATACAATTCAAAAACGCAACCTACTTAAATAACTTTCTCCTCGTAATTACAACTAAAAAGAGGTATAACATGGAATTAGACTTAATCGGGAAGTGGGCATTTATCATTGGATTAGTTATCGCTGTCCTTGCCGCATTTGTTACTCAAGTTGAAACATCTACTATTCTACTGATCCTATTCATCTTAGGTTTGATAGTTGGTGCTTTAAACATTAACAAAAAGAACACTACTGAATTTCTGGTTTCTGTAATCGCTCTACTCGCAGTAGGAAGTCTCGGTGCATTAGCAGTCGGACAACTTATAGAAGTAGTAGGATACCTAGAAGCAATCTTGGGCAACTTTATAGTATTTGTCGCAGCTGCTGCTCTAGTCGTATCTATTAAAGCAATTATAGTTACATCAAAGAAATAAACAAAAAAAATTATTTTTTATTTTTTAATATTATTATTCTTTCTCCGAACATCGGGAACTCTTTCTCGATCAAAAACTCTTCCATCAAAAAATCCATTATCCACTTTCTCTGAACTGCAAATTTTTTCCTACCACCCAAACTCTCCGTCGGCAAACTCAAAACAATCCATTCACACTCCTTAGAAATATCCAATAAAAACTTCTTAGAAAAATCCTTCTCTAAATTCTCCAAAGCATCAACAACCTGAAACAAAAAAACAACTCTATCTCTACCCTGCTTCTTCAAAACATCTTTAATTTTTTCAACATCAAATAAATCCAAGCAAAAAGCCTCAGCATTAAAATCATTCTCCTCAAAATAATTATTCATATGATCAACCTCTTGCCCAGCCGCCTCGACCGCCACATATTTAACCGGACCAATCGCATCCTTCAAATATTCATAACTAAACCCATTAACTCCCGCGCCCAAATCAACCACAGAAGAAATATTCCTCATATACTCTGGGGCCATTCCCTCCTGCGAAAAAATCTCTCCATAAAATTTCTCATAATCCCTCTTTTTACTAGACATATGATGACCCAGTAAATCATCTTTCCCCTTCAAAACCCTATTCGTCAAAAACACACCAAAGTATTTTCTCAACAAAGCCCTAACTTCCTTAACATCATCACCCGCAATTCCAACCGCTCGCTCAACAACCGAATCCGGCAACTTAGAAAACTCACGCTTCTTCTTAACTTCGTCAACTAAACTCATTTTACAACCACATCCTTCATCAAATGCCTAAACTCCCCCTCACTCTCAACATCAAAATCGATATCAATCCTCGAACTATATCCCGGCATATTCAAAACCGTCGTCTCAGCCTCGCCCCCCTCAAAATCCAACCTAAACTTAAACTTCTCCGACAACTTCCTTAACTCGCCAAGAGCCTTCTCGTCAATAACCCGGCCAAGCCACTCCTTCCCAATCCCGTCACAAGCAATCTTAATCATAATAACCTCAAAACCGGGCTCACCAGAGTCATGCCCGCCGAGGGCCTCGCCAATCAACTCGTCCCAAAGTTTCTCCGGCTCATAATCCCAAAGCGGCGCAACAAACTCCAACCCAAAATCATCACAAATTTTCTTAACCCGTTTCCCCTGATAACTTGAGGCAATTCCACCGACGACAATTCCATCAACATCATCCTTAACTTTTTCAATCAACCTACTCAAATCATCCAACTCCTCATTCTCAACACCCTCGCTCTCAACAGAAACCATCTCAATCCCCAACCTCTCAACCTGCGCATCCAACAAACCCTTATCCTGCTTATGAAACATAAAACTATCAATATTCCTCGGATTTATGTTCAACAAATATTTGACATCCCGCCCCTCCTCCAAAACCTTATGCAAAGCTAAACACGAATCCTTCCCTCCCGAAAACAATACTCCCAGCTTCATAAATACTTAACAAAAAATCAATTTAACAACCTTACTACTTCTTATTTTTCCACTTATTTCTCGGTTTCCGCAAAAACAAATAAGCAAAATAAGCAACTAGCAAAACAAATATCACTCCGAAAACAAGAGCAAGATAAAAATTAAGCGTGTACTTCTCATCAGCCTCACCGCCAGAATAATCCGGAGCAGTATAACCGTAATCATAAGGAACATCGGTCACATCATCATCACTATCATTATTAGTGTCGTTAATAACAATTGGATCAACATCAACATCGGTATCGTTAATATCAGTATCATTATCACTTTCGTTATTGGAATCCCTATCCGAATTAATATCCCCCCAATCTCCTGCAGCACAAACTAATCCAATCGCAAAAACAAAAACAAACAGCCACACAAATCCTTTTCCTATAAATTTCTTTAGCATTTTCTCGCAAGAAAATGATTCATGAAAGTTTTCCATAACTTTCTTAAACCAAGTTACTTTAATAATCTTATGGCGTCGACAAACCAATCCCCATTCTACCAAAGAGCTGAAGAAGAATTCCACAAAGCAACAACAGACGAAGAAAGAATCGCATGCCTAGAGATAATGATGAAAGAGGTCCCAAAACACAAGTCCTCAGAAAACATGCGAAAAAATCTAACCAATCGTTATAAAAAATTAAAATCTGGACTCGCAAAACAAAAAAAAGCTGGAAAATCATCACAACAGGGAATAAAAAAAGCTGACATGCAATGCGTCCTAGCTGGATTCCCAAACGTCGGCAAATCAACAATTTTCAAAACCCTAACAAAACTAAATCCAAAAATTTCCCCCCACCCATTCACAACATACAAACCACAACTCGGAACATTCAAACACGAAGATGCACCAATTCAAATCATCGACATCCCATCATTTCCAGGCCACGAAAAATCCTTAGTCAACTCAACCGACACATTGCTACTAGTCGTGGATAATATCGAACAAATCAAAGAAGCCGAAAAACACACATACAGAACAAAAGCAAAAATAATTCTAATATTCAACAAAGAAGATATTCTTTCAGAAAACGAAAAACGAAAAATTGAAGCAACCCTAAAATCAAAATACAAAAAATTAGATTACATATTTTTTTCAACAAAACCAACAAAAGACAAACTGAACAAACTTACAAAAAAAATATTTGACACATTTCCAATAATTAGAATTTACACCAAAGAACCAAAAAAAGCTGCAAGCAAAGATCCAATGATAATGAAGGAAAAGTCAACCTTCAAGAACGCAGCGGAAAAAATCCTAAAAGGTGTATCTAAAAAAATCAAACGAGCAAGAATTTGGGGTCCATCCTCAAAATTCGGCGGGCAAGTGATAGGACTAGAGCACGTACTAAAAGACAAAGACATCATTGAATTCCAAACCAAATGAGACTCCATAAAATAACTTTCATTCTCTCACTCTTCGGAATTCTACTCCTAATCTTCCTAACACAAACGACAAAACAAACTCAAATCGCCACAATAGAATCAATCCAATCCTCAAGCAACAAAATAATAATCCAAATCGAAAACAGCTCAGCGGAACTAATTATATTCGACACACCCTTCACAAATCTCAAAAAAGGCGACACAATAGAATTCCAAGGACGTCGAGACACTTACAAAAACAAAACACAGATTATAGTAGACAAACTACACTTAGCGCCACCACAATAATTCTTATAAGCTCAATAACAGCTATCTTAATATGACAACCAAACCGACTCTCTCAATAATTATTCCAATATACAACGAAAAAACGACAATCAGAAAAATCTTAGAAAAAATCCAAACTCAAGAAATACCAAAAGAAATAATTATCATAGATGACGGCTCAACTGATGGAACAAGAGAAATTATCCAAAACATAAATTACCCAAACATCAAAAAAATATTTCTCAAAAAAAATTACGGGAAAAGCGCCGCAATAAGGTGTGGGATAAAAAGAGTGGAAGGAAAAATAACACTAATTCAAGACGCAGATCTCGAATACTCCCCAAACGACTACCACAAACTAATAGATCCAATTATTCAAAACAAAACACGAGTCGTCTACGGAACACGATTCCCAAGAAAGAGAAGACCAAAAAACATTTCCCTCTTCTATTTGGGAATCAAACTCCTAACGCTCATAACAAACATCTTATACAAAACAAAACTCACAGATGAAGCAACCTGCTACAAAGTCTTCGACACAAAACTCCTAAAAAGCATTAACCTAAAATCCCGAAGATTTGAATTCTGTCCAGAAGTCACAGCAAAACTATCAAAAAAAGGACATAAAATAATGGAGATCCCAGTCTACTATAACCCAAGATCAAAAAAACACGGCAAAAAAATAAGATATCGCGACGGAATCTCCGCAATCGCCACTTTAATAAAATACAAATTCGTCGATTAACCATGAATAAGAAAAAAATCCTAATCGTCATCGCAATTTTAATAGCGACGTTCTTCTTTGTTTATTCTCCCCATATAAACTACAGGTTCCCAATCCACATCGACGAATGGCATCACATAACCGAGACACTAAAACTAGGAAGCGGAGAATATCAAATTCAAGGAACTGACGGAATAAGAACAATGGGTTTCGAGCTCGGATTCCATGCAATACTTCTTCCAGTCTCTCGAATAACAAACCTAGTCCAAACCTACCAATTCTTCCCAGCAATATGGGCAATGGTTTCAGCCCTCACCTTATTTTTACTCGTCTATAAAAAAACCAACAAATTTCTGATTGGAATTATAGCAATGATATTCTTCGCCTCAATAAAAACAAACACAAACCTCGCCGGCCCATGGTTCTTCACACCCCTAACATTCTCAGTCCCGTTCATATTCCTATATCTCTATCTCTTCACCGAAGGAATCGAAAAACAAAACAAAAAATTCATAATATGGAGCTTAATCATCATGGCGTTCCTTCTCCCGATCCACGCAATCGCCGTCCTATTCGCAATCCCATTCCTAATAATCCACGCACTATTCTACCTCGACTACATCAAAAAAGAGAAAAAATTCTTCCTATCATTTCTCGCCATCCCGATCATCGGCGCAATCTTCTACAGCATCATGACACAAACAAACATTTTCACATCGATAATCTCAATCCTAAAAGACCTCCAATTCAAAACAGGTTGGGGCGTCGTCGAAATAAAAAACTCATTCTTTGAACTCTACAGCCCAATAGGATATATTCTCGCAGCATTCGGAGCAATAGGTATCTTCTTATTCCAGGTCAAGCCAAAAAAATTCATTCCATATATCATCCTACCACTTACCATCCTAATCTCAATTTTCATCTACAGACTAACCGGAACATCATTCCTATCCCCTTATCAAAGAAACATGTTTTACCTCGCAATTAGCCTCCCTATACTAAGCGCCTTCGGAACATTTTACATAATCGAAATAATCTCGCTAAAAACAAAAAAAGAACTGACAAAAAAAATATTAACGATTTTAATAATTGCAATCGTCGCATTTTTCACATTCCAATCATATTTCTTTGTACCAGAACGCTTCCCAATATATCACGCCATCGAAGAAAAAGATTACGCCACAGTAGACTTTCTCTCAACGCTGCCACCAAACTCAACCATAATGGGCTGGGCTTTCATTTCCACAACAATCTACCCAATCTCTCAACAAAACCCAGTCGCCACAATATTCTTCTACGGAAATCGCTCAAAAATAAGAGAATTCTATGGTATTCCAAACTGCGTCAATCAAGAAAAAATCATGAAAGAGGAAAATGCAACATACGCAATTTTCAATTCACAAGTACCGTGTAACTGGGAACTGATATACAACGGAGAAAACGTTGTTTACAAAATTTAATTCTTTCTAAAAGCCCATAAAAGCAACCCCAAAAAGCTAAACGGAATCGCAACAACAATACCAATCACCGAAGCTATATTAGCCTGAATCACGCCAGGACCAAGTAAACTCACCGCCAAAAAACCAGCCAAAACATTAATAGTTGAAGAAACCGCATAAACCACAAGGTACTTCGGAATCTGCCCTCTCACCGAACGCCCTCTCGCAGAAAACGAAACATTCCTATTCATAGAAAAATTAAATATCATAGAAACCAAAACCCCAAAAATTCTAGCAAAAATAAAACTAATCCCTACAAAAAAGGCCAGATTAAAGAAAGCCAAATCCACAACAGCACTAGCTCCACCAACAAAACAAAACACAATAAATTTCTGATACCCTTTCATATTATTCACCAACAAAACAAATTTATATTCTTTACCCTATCACCAATCAATGTTCCAGATAATAATTTCATTTTTCCTAGGCATCCTAGCCGGCACATTCACCGGCCTCGTCCCAGGAATCCACATAAACCTCGTCGCTATTTTCCTAATTTCTCTAACTTTCATCACATCCCTCCCAACCACAATCCTCCTAGTCTTCATAACAGCAATGGCAATCACTCACACATTCATCGACTTCATCCCATCAATTTTTCTCGGCGCTCCAGATGAAGATACAGGCCTTGGAATTTTACCAGGCCACGAACTTCTAATAAACGGGCAAGGTCACCAAGCTCTCAAGCTCACACTTCTCGGGTCAACGATCGCAGTAATTTCCCTAATCCTAATCATCCCAATCTTCATAACTTTCATGCCAACAATTTTCCCATTCCTAAATCGCCTGATGGCATTCTTCCTAATCTGGATTTCAATCTTCCTAATCTATAACGAAAAGGAATCCAAAACAAAAGCGATCCTAATTTTCATCCTCGCCGGATTCCTCGGGCTCGCGGCTCTAAACCTACCAATCAAACAACCAATGCTTCCTTTGCTAACCGGACTCTTCGGAACCTCAACAATAATCCACTCAATAAAATCCAAAACAATTGTCCCCGAACAAAAAATCGAAAGACTCGGCATCTATAAATCAGAACTAATCAAACCAACCCTCGCGACAATAATAGTCTCCCCAATCTGCTCATTCTTTCCGGGACTCGGCTCATCTCAAGCAGCAATCATTGGATCCGAAGTCACAGGCAAACTAAATCGTGAACAATTCCTAATTCTCCTCGGCTCAGTAAACACAATCATCATGTCAATATCTTTCGTCACACTCTTCCTCTTCCAAAAATCAAGAACCGGCGCAGCATTCGCAATCTCACAAATCACAGAATTATCCTCGACAAATCTCACAACAATCATAATTACAATTCTACTCGCAGCAATTATCGCAATCCCACTCTCTATCGCAATCTCAAAATTCATAGCCAAACGAATCCACAAATTCTCCTACACGAAAATCTCAATCCTAATCCTAATATTCCTAATCGCAATCATAACTTACTTCACCGGAATACTTGGGCTAACAACTCTAACAATTGCAACATTATTAGGACTAACCGCCATCGAATTCCAAACCCGCCGAAGCTTCCTCATGGGCGCAATCCTCATCCCCACAATAATATTTTATATCCCCTTCTAGAAATCAATCTTCCCCACGAATCTTCTTATTATAATCAAACATAGACCTCAAAAACGCAGGTTCATGCCCAGCTTTCTTCGAAGCAGCAATAATCGCAGAAATATCTTTTGGCAAACACTTTCCACCAAACCCAGGAGAACCTTCCTTATTTGGAAAAGTATGAGATGGATTAATTCTCGGATCCAATAACCACCCCTCCCTCACATCATAATAATCAACATTAAACGCATCACAAATCCTAGCGAACTCCTCACAAAAAATCACCTTCGTAGCCAAAAAACTATTCTCCATATACTTGATAACTTCAGCCGTAGTCGAATCAACCAAATGAAACTTCACATCAGCCTGAAGAATATCTTTAAACAACTCAACAAGCCTCCTTCTAACCTCAGGCCTTCCCCCGATAACAAAAAAATTCCTAACATTCAAAGAATTCAATGGATGATTAAGCGTCTCTCCAAAATACTCTGGCGTAAATAAAATATCCTTCCCAGTCGCATTCTCTAATCTCTCAGTTGTCCCAGGGGAAATCGTACTCTCCAAAACAATCGTCTTCGCATCAATCCTGTTGATTACATCTTCAGTAATAGAAACATTACACTCCCCATTTTCGCCCATCGGAGTAGGCACGCAAATAAAAGCAAAATCCAATCCAAACTGGTTCAAATCCTCCAACTTCTCCACATCACTTTTTTCACGATCAACATCAAAAGAATACACATCATAACCATTCGACTTAAAAAAATCATAAATCTTATCGCCAACATAGCCACGGCCAACAACTGCTATTTTTTCATTTTGATTCGCCATGAAATTAAGAAAACTCTCTCTCTTTTAAGCCTTTGTGTAATAAAACATACACATTATCATCCCAATCTTCATAACTTTCATGCCAACAATCTTCCCATTCCTCCAACGAATGATGGCATTCTTCCTAATCTGGATATCAATCTTCCTAATATACAACGAAAAAGAATCCAAAACAAAAGCAATTCTAATTTTCATCATGGCAGGCTTCTTAGGGCTTGCGGCTCTCAACCTACCAATAAAACAGCCAATGCTACCATTACTAACCGGCCTCTTCGGAACATCAACAATCATCCACTCAATAAAATCAAGAACAATAATCCCTGAACAAAAAATAGAAAAACTAAACCTAAAAAAATCAGAACTAATCAAACCAACTCTCGCAACAATAATCGTCTCACCAATCTGTTCATTCTTTCCAGGACTCGGTTCAAGCCAAGCAGCAATCATCGGCTCCGAAGTCACAGGCAAACTAAACCGCGAACAATTCCTAATCCTCCTCGGCTCAGTCAACACAATCATCATGTCAGTCTCATTCGTCACACTCTTCCTCTTCCAAAAGTCAAGAACTGGCGCTGCTTTCGCAATCTCACAAATCACCGGGCTTTCCTCGGGTAACTTAATAACAATCCTAATAACAATCTTACTCTCAGCAATCATAGCAATTCCAATTTCGCTATCCATATCAAAGTTCATAGCCAAACGAATCCACAAAATATCCTACACAAAAATCTCAATTCTAATCCTAATCTTCCTAGTCTCAATCATAACCTACTTCACCGATGCACTTGGATTAATAATCCTAGTTACTGCAACACTATTAGGACTAACCGCCATCGAATTCCAAACAAGAAGAAGTTTCTTAATGGGCGCAATCCTCATCCCCACAATAATATTCTACCTACCGATTTAAAAGAATAACAACAATTCTAACTAAAATATTCTCAAACAAATGCTAGAGAAATATCAGAATAATGTGAATCATACCAAACTAACTTATTCTTATAAACAGAAGGATTTTTTTGTTTATATTGGTCAGTTGTCATTCTTATTTTTTGGTCTTCACTCAAGCATCCGCCACCCTGACCATTTAAACTCAATCTACACATATAAATATCCGTATTATAACTCACACTGTCACTCCAGAAAATATTATCTCCATAGATTTTGGGATATGTTGCCACAGTCCCCTTAATGGTTGCAACTTTTATTTTCTCGTCAGCGTTCAGACAACCTCCATTTTGGCCATTTAAACTCAAATTGCAAAATTTAACACTATCATAACGAACACTACTAGCAGAATCAAGATAAAACTCCTGCCACAGAATAACATTATCAAAAATATAGGCACGATTTTGTCGAGGAAAATCCGAAGTGAGACGTGTTTTTTTATCAAAACTCGCACATCCACCATCCTGGCCATTGAGGCTAAGATCACACATAATAATCTCAGAATTGGAATCAAGAAGTTCAGTCCAAACCAAAACATCCTCAAATACAGAAAGGGATTCCCTATAAGGGCTATCAATTGTAACCCGCGAATGAGTATCAGTTTTCAAACACCCTCCGTGTTGACCATTAAGCCACAAATCACAAGTATAAACATCATATTTAGAACGCCTATTATGAATCCATGCAATCCTATTCCCGTAAATTACAGGAGGCAATTCGTTTTCATAATCTCCCGCAATCATAGTTTTATTATCTTCCTCCAAGCATCCCCCAGATTGGCCATTGAGGCTAAGGTCGCACATATAGATATCTGATCCCCTGCCAGCATTCTTATTGCGATAATCGCGCCACACAATTATATCCTCAAATACTTTTGGAGAATCCTGAATAGATTCCTCGGTAGTAACTCTCGTTTTATCATCATCCTTCAAGCATCCCCCAGATTGGCCATTGAGGCTAAGGTCGCACATATAAATATCGGTTCCCTGGCTATTAGATCTTGACCAAACAATCTTCTCCCCATAAACACTGACACCGCTATCAGAATCTTGATGGGAAGATGTAACCTCAATATAACAATCAGCTTCACAATTAAAGAATGTTTCAGTGAATTCACAAACACCATCTCCACAAATCGCCGCCTCAACACAGGCCCCGTCAACACACCCATTTTCACACACATGAATATCACTTTGCGCATAATCAGATAGATTAGAATAACAACTATATTCTACTAATATACTATCATTCTCTTCTTCGCAATAATCGGTAGACTGATAACCCTTCCCAGCACCAGTAACAGTTCCTCGAACAGAATAATCAACTCCCCAGTCAGTATCAATACACAAAGAATCTGGCTGCGTAGAAAGACATCTTCCGTCATCACAAACCATATGTATACCATAATCCGTACAAGGAGAACCACCATTATGCATTGAAGCAATTCCCACGCTCCCATCAGCATTACAAAGATATTCAACTATAGAGCTTCCATTGCAATAATCAATATATGAAGTAAAATTATGTTGGACTGTCCCTTTTATGCTAATATCAATTCCCCCATCACTATCACTACATATCACTGTGACATTCGGTTCAACATCTCCAACACAAGCATCATTAACACACCCATTAGGGCAATCATAAACTCGTCCGCCAGCCATACCATCAACATAACAAAATCTCTCCTCCAGTGTTATGTTGCTTCTACAATAATCATGAGCAGTAGAACTTCCCCTCAAATTAATAGTTTTTCCCTTCACTGCAAAATTAACCCCACCGTCCGTATCATTACAAACATCTCCATCATCTCTACAAACACTACCCTTATCCATGTGCCAATTAACCGAATCAAGATCTGACCTATCAACCCTTCCATCACGATTTGCATCCCCTATACTAAATGTAGCATTCATTACTCCCATGTTTGCTTCAACAATACCAACATCTGTAGCATCAACAACACAATCTCCATTAATATCTCCCCAAATAAATAATGCCCCATTCTCATCAACCCCATTAACCTCTCCACCAGCATCTATATTAGCCGCCGCAATCTTCCTCATCTCATCAACAGAATTAAAAATCTCTCCACTAGGATCAACTTTCCCAACATCCAAACCAGAAACACCATAAACAGAATTCCCAGTAATAGGTGCAATCACATTTGGCGCAAGAATAATCTGTGGCATATCCTCCAATTCAACAACCGGGAAAACATCAACAGACTCAGGCTCACCATAAACACTCAAATTAAACTTAATCAACTTATGTGTACCCGGCGCAGGAACAGACCCCGCAGGAACCAAAAATTCAACCGAAGTTCCATTCACAACAAAAACAACCTTAATCCCAAAAAGCTCAACCTCGTCATCCCCCCTCTTTACCTGAACACTCGCAAGCCCATTACTAGAATCATAAACAGTATAGCCCTCTGCCTCCATAATTGTCAAATCAACATCACTCGCATCTAAACCAAAATCAGAAACCATCGGAACAACAAAACTCCAAACAAGCGAAACACCGATGACAACAATCAAAATAATAAGAACAGTCGCAACAATACTACTCATCGCCTTCTTTTTCATACTAATTCTATACAATTAATTCTATTTAAACATTTCCCTAAAAAACTTTATAAACTCAAAAGATAAATATCAATATGACAAAAGAATCAATCTTCCTCGGTATCGCAGGAATCGTCATCGGTATCGCAATATATATTAAGACACAATCCTTCTTACCAGCACTAGTCCCAACAATAATCGGACTCGCATTAATATTCTTCGCCAACGAAGAAAATAAAATCGAAAAGAGGAACGATCGAAAATGAAAAAGGAAATAATCACAACCACAACAATGGATATCCCTGGAAAGAAAGTAGCTAAAATTCTAGGAATCGCAAAAGGGAACACAATTCGGGCACGACACGTCGGACGAGACATCCTAGCAGGATTCAAAAATCTAGTAGGTGGGGAAATCAAATCCTACACCCACATGACAACCCAATCTCGAGAAGAGGCATTTAACCGAATGGTAAACGAAGCACTAGATATGAAAGCCGACGCAATAATCGGAATCCGATACGCAACTTCTATGATAATGCAAGGTGCTGCCGAAATGCTAGTCTACGGAACCGCAGTCAAACTAAAATAAAAGCAAAGTTTCGTAATGATATATTTCCAATGTTTCTTCACGGCACAGCTGTCAAGTTAAAATAAAGCTTCATAGTAAAACTAAAATAATTCTAAATCAAGAAATTAAGTTCTCTAAAGTAACCAAAATAAAAGACCCACAACGACGACGACCGCCACTGCAATCCCTACCCAAAGCCACATCTTAGAACCACTCTTTTTTTCAGCCGGAACCTCAACTGCAGTCGGAGCCGCAGCCTCAGGAGCCATTTGTGTTTCAACCTCTGCCATAAAAAACATAACAAAACCAATTATTTAAACCTACTCTCTCTCATCATCAACAGGCTTACAAACCATAATATTCTTCGCAATAAACGCATCCCCAAATTCCTCATTCTTCTTAAATTTCCCACTAATCCTGATCCCATCCCCCTCCTTAACCGGCGCCTCTCTCAAGCACTCATTATAATCCCTCGGGAAAACCGTCACCTTCAAATCTCCATCACGAGAACCAATATCCATAAACGCCATATCATCCCCATTCTTCGTCACAATATTACTAACTCTCTTAACCAAACCAAAAACCTCAGCCTCCATATCATCCTTCAAACTACTATAAGGTGTGAAATCCCCATTCTTAGATTCGGCAAAAGCATCAGTCGCATGCCCCGAAACGCAAACCCCCAAAAGCTCCTCTTCCAAACTCAACTTATCCTTCATCTTCATTGGCGGCAAATCCGGATACTCAACAACATCAGCAAATCCCTCCCCAAACAATGTCTTCTGCCTCTCCGTAGAATTAACCGAAGGCGTCACCCTATCATAAACCTCCAACAAACTCGCACGATTGATCCCAAGCTCATCAAAAGCCCCAACAGAAATCAACGAATGACAAACTCTCTTATTCACCTTCGACAAATCAACCCTATTCACAAAATCCTGATATGAATTATACGGCCGTTTCTCCATAATCTTAACCATAGCCTCACCACCAACATTTTTTACTCCACTCAAACCAACCCTAATAACCTTCTCACCATCAACCTCAACAACACCGAAATCCTCTCCAGATGTATTAATATCAGGATGTAAAATTTTAATCCCTTCCTGCCTTGCCGATTCCAAATAAAACGCCAACTTATCAGGATCCCTAGTCGCCGACGAAATAGTCGCAGCAAAAAACTCAACAGGATAATATTTTTTCAAATAAGCCGTCCTATAACTAATCAAAGCATAGGCAGCCGCATGAGATTTATTAAAAGAATACTCAGCAAACTTCACAATATCATCCCACAACTTATCAACCTTAACCGGATCCATCCCAGAATGCTCAACACAACCCTCCTTAAACTGAACCTCCATCTTATTCATCAAATCAATCTTCTTCTTACCAATCGCCTTCCTCAAAACATCAGAATCACCCCGTGTAAAACCAGCCAAAGCCCTAGCCAGCAACATAACCTGCTCCTGATAAACCATAATTCCATAGGTCGGCGCCAAAATCTTCTTAACTTTTTCATGCGGATAACTAGCCTCATCCTTCCCATGCTTCCTATTCGCATAAACCTCCAAATACTGCATCGGCCCAGGACGATACAAAGCAACAATCGCAATAATATCATCAAAACAAGTCGGCTGCACATTCCGCAACGTCTTTCTCATCCCCTCACTCTCAACCTGAAAAACCCCAATACTCTTAGCCTCACGCAACATCTCATAAACGGCATCATCATCCATCGTAATATTTTCCAACCAATCACCATCTTTCCCGATCATATTCAAAACATTCTTAATCACATTCAAAGTCTCCACTCCCAAAAAATCAAACTTAACCAAACCATAAGTCTCAACATCACCACCCTCAACTTGCGTAATCACATCACCCTTCTTCGCATAAGTCGGAATATATTCACTAATCCCCTCCCTTCCCCAAACAACCCCACAAGCATGAACACCCTTATGTCGAACACAACCCTCAAGTCTCTCCGCAACCTCAAAAATTTTCTCGTGCTTCCTCTTAAAGTTTTGAAGCTTGGCGGCATCATCTTTCAAGTCACCTTCTTTTATTGTTCCGTCTTCGTTCTCTATTCTTAATCTAGCATTCAAACTCTTTTGAATCGTCTTCTCCGTAACCAACTTCGTAATCGCATTCGCCTCATCAAACGGAATTCTAAAAACTCTCATCACATCCTTCAAAACAGCCTTCGCTTTCATTGTCCCAAAAGTCCCGATCATCGCAACCTTATCCTCCCCATATTTCTTTCGAACATAATCTATAATCGCGCCCTTATCCCCAAAATCAATATCAAGATCGGGCAACGAAATTCTATCGGGATTCAAAAATCTCTCAAACAACAAATCCAAAGCCAACGGATCCAACTGGCTAATCCCTAAAGAATAAGCAACAATAGATCCAGCACCAGAACCACGAACAGCCCGCTCAACATTCAACCTCTTAGCCTCTTTCATAAAATCCCACACAATCAAAAAATAAGTCTCAAAACCCATATTACCAATCACCTTCAATTCAAAATTCATCCGCTCAATCGCATCGTCATAACTACTCTTCCCTTTGTATCTCTCATCCAAACCGGCCTTACATAACTGATACAAATAATCCTTATGGCTCATATCATCTGGCGTATCAAAATGCGGGAAAATCGTCTCGCTCATATCTAACTCAACATTGCATCTCTCCGCAATCTCCGTCGACAAATCAACAAACTCGGGATTATCCGGAAAGGTATTTTTCATCTCCTCCTCGCTCTTAACCCAATATCCACTCCCATCAAACTTAAACCGATTCTCGTTCGCCATATCTCCATTCGTTTGAATCGCCAACAAGACCTCATGTGAATAAGCATCCTCTTCCTTCAAAAAATGAGAATCGCAAGTCGCCACAATTTTCAATCCCATCTCCGAACCAACCCTCTTATAAAAATCAATAACCTTCGCCTCCTCAGGAATCCCATGGTCCTGAACCTCCAAATAATAATTCTCCTTCCCAAAAATATCAACATACTCCTCAATCAATTTCCTCGCCCTTTCCTCGTCATCATTAATCACAGCCTGCGCAACATCATTCCCAATACAGGCACTCATACAAATCAATCCCTTCGAATATTTCCTCAAAGTCTCCTTATCCAAACGAGCTCTGTAGTAAAACCCCTCACCATTCGCAATCGAAACCAACCTCACCAAGTTTTTATATCCCTCCAAATCCTTCGCCAACAAAATCAAATGATAATTCCGGTCATCCTTGTTCTTCTCTTTGATATCATTACATATATAAGGTTCAAACCCAAAAATCAACTTAACCCCAGCTTTCTTCGCCAACTCATATTTCTTAATCACCGCGCCCATATTCCCATGATCCGTAATAGCAACAGCATCCTGACCCATCTCCTTCACCCTATCAAACAACTCCGAAATCTTAGTCGCACCATCCAACAAAGAATACTCCGAATGTAAATGCAAATGAACAAATCCCATACATAAAAAACTCAAAACCGCTTTAAATCTTTTATTGTAACCTAGACAATAGTAACGGCCTACAACACAACCCCATGTTCCCTAACTTCTTTATCGCCCATTTCTTCAAAAGAAAATCCATACAAATCCTTCTTGCCCATATAAGCAAAAACCTGCCTATCTATTAATTCCTCAAGCTCAACCCCCGCAGTCAATTCACCAACCCTAAAAACATAATCTATGTCCGCTCTATCAGGTATCGCCAAAACAGAATTATCGCCAGCATTCAAAAATTTCAAAACCAAAACATCTCCAGACCAACTTGCATCTTCAATTCTATTCCCAACAGAAAACGTTCCTGCGGGTGTATTTTCTGAAAGAAGTCCTGTCTCTATGTGGACATATTTAACCAATCCCTTATCGTCTCCAGAAATTCTCGCAGCACTCGTACTATCTCCCATCAAAAATACTACAATCCACCCTATTTAAAAATTATTATACTAAAGTAGTCTGCTCCTCACCCTTCCCAAAAATTCCCTCAATATATTCCTGCGTCAACTCCATCCCCTCCTTCGTATAGCTCGAAATATCATAATCCCTCATCAGCTCCAACGCCGGCTCCAAATATTTCTTAATCGACCCCTCACTAATCGTAAAAATAATCTTACCCTCACACTTCGTACAACTCCCTTTCAATGGCGGCCGCCTAAACTTCTCATTACACTTACTACACCTAAAACCCTGCCTCGCAAACTTCCTCAAATTCCCACGAATATCCCGAATAAAATGCCTCTCCAAAACCAACCTCGCAACATCATCTTCATCAACCGCCCGAATCTTCCCGACCAACTCCATCTGTGCCGCAACCTTTTCCTTCATTGTCGGCAAAACCTTGTAAGCCCCATTCGTCTCGCCCAAATTAATATCACTCGTATCATGCGTAAAACCCGCCCCAACAAATGGCTCAAACTCACCACCCTTCAACCTATCTCTAACCAACTCAACCTTCGCTTCACTCGAATGCCGCCCCTCCTCGGCCATCTTATAAAACTCCAACGGATATTTATCACAAGTCTCGAAAAACAAAATCTGGTCATCAACCTCACCGGCCCTAATCCTCGCATTCAAAACCAATGGTGCATCCTGACTACCACCCCTATGACTCGGCAAAAACTTTCTAGAAAAATTCAACAACACATCCATCAACATCATAACCGCAGCCTCATCCCCGTCACAATCCCTCCTCATCGCAGCATGCATATAAGGCGAAGCAACCAAACCCTGCATCTCACTAAAACCGATAATCCTACCAACAACTCCTGCACAATTATGCGGCGCCATACAAACAACCAAATGCCCAACCAAATCAGACTTATTCTTCAAATTATAATGCCGCGGCAACTTGTAAAATCTCTCCAACTCCTCATCAATAAAATTCGCAATATTAAAAAACACATCATCAGCCTTCTCATCCTTAGTCTTAGAGCAACTCGGCATCACAACATCATGCGGCTTCAACTCCAAAACCTGATTCTCATTCACCAAATCTTTTCCATCAATATCCTTATTATAGCCCAACTCTTTCAACTTATCAACACTCGTACGAATCTCCTTAGGTTTAAAATGTGTCAACGGAATCTCAGTCCCATCATATCTCACAGTCCCATCCTTATTCACACTCAAATTAAACTTCGCCCTCAAAATTCCCTTCGCCAAATTCTCAACATCCTTCCCATCACTATTCAAATCACGCACACCCTTAACCATCGGCGGAACCTCATGCTCCTCATATCCCAACCTCTTAACAGCCACATCAAAATATTTCCCAATCTCAATTTTCTTGTTCATATAATCAAAGGTCACATCATGCAATTTACAATCTCCACTCTTCACCTCACGACACCCTCGACAAAACTTAAACCTTTTAGGTTTTGCCCCACACTTTTCACAAGTCCGATAAACACCTTCGTTCCCACACTCACATTTATAGATGGGACTATCAACTTTGACATAACCAGTCGACACCGCTTCCTGCACACTCCTCAACCGACCACCCTGATTCGAAACAGGAAACAAACTATTTGGGCTCCCGGTCAAAGCACGCAACTTCGCTTTCTCAGGTCGCCCCATCCTAGCCCCAACAAAACTTCCAGCCTTATCGCGAATCTCAAACTCACTCATCGAATTCACAATTTCCAAAACACTCCGCTCATCAACCTCATCAACTTTCAAACTCAAAACTTCCCCATTATACATTTCCTTAATTCCCAAATTAACCAACAGTGCCTTCGCATCTCCATCAATCACAATATTATCCAAAACAACATCATGCTCAACTCCCAAAATCTCCAAAGCTCTTTTTCCTTCTCCAAACTTCTCACGAACAGATTCCTCCCACGGCAAAACCAACTTCCCCTCTCGCCAAACCCCATTATTCAACCATTTCGACAACTCAAAAAAATCCTCATTAGAAATCTCTATCCAATAAAAAATAAACTTTGGATGCAACGCAACCCCCGTTTTCCTACTAATCTCAATCGCTCCGTCAATTCCAATCTCATTTTCCACGAGAAATGCGGGGTCAAGGACCCCGTGATTTTGCGTGGAATAATCCTGAACCTCCAACCCCCAAATTTCCTCAACATAACCAGGCTTCAACAAATCCGCATTCCGATCGATCACATCGCCAACCGGAAACAACATATCACCCAAATAAATAATCTCCTCAGTATCTTTATACAAACTCTTGGCCTCATCAAAAGTTTTCAATTTCCTCACAGACCCATTCTTCAACTTAACAATCGGACCATCAATCGAATCACAAGAAGTAATAATACAACCTTTCGTCGGCCTCTCAATTTTCAACTGCGTCCCATGTGACAAAAACCCATTAGAAATTCCCATCGTCGCAGGATGAATAGAAACCGCACTAAAACCAGCAGTCCTCCCTCTACCGTATCTAAATCTAAACCCACCACTCCGAGACGGATGCCCATAAACCGGACGCCCCGCAACCAAATCCTTAATATAAGTCGCAACAGTATCATCACTCCCGACCTCCCTCTTCTTATGAACCTCCAAATAATCACTCAACCAATCAAACCCCGTACACTTCAATCCATTATTTTTACAAGATCTCAAACGACCCAAAGCCTTTCCCGCCTTCTGTGCCAACCCCTCAGAAAAAGTCAAACACATCCCGCCACGAATCCGATTCGTCCCGACCCTCTTCAGGTCTTTATAATTCGAAACCTCCAATCTCTCAGTTGGATCCCCATCAATCTGAATCGGCAACCTCTCCGCCAAAAAAACCATCTCTTCCTCCGTCGGAAAATACTGCAAATTCGTAACCCGCTCCTGATAATCCGTATTCTCCTGAACATAACGCTTAACCTCCTCCTCTGTCGGATCATATTTCGCAAATCCAAAATGCTCCCGTAAATAATCAATCAGCATCAAACAAACACAAATCGAAGTCGTCCCAGCCGCACGAATCGGCCCACTAAAACTCGCAACAAAATAATCCTTGCCACCTTTAGTCTTCTCCAACTTCAATCCAGTATAACCCTCAATCGGACACGAAACAACACCAAGCGTAATATAAGCAAACCCAACACGAATCCCAGCATCAATCGCCTCCATCCTATCTTTAAACTTACAAAATTTCTCCTCAGCAATCTCACGCGCAATCACAAAACTCACAGTCGTATCCAACTGCCCATATTCAGATTCAAGTTCCAAAATCCTAGCCGTAATTTTTTCCACCGGCAACTTGGGGTACACCGTACTAATCAGAGCAACCGACTTCTCCGCCATCGTCATCGCCAACGGAATCTCAACACCATCAACAGGATCCAACCCCAAAGCTCTCGCAGACTTCGCAACATCATACTCCCTATCAACCCCAACTTTCAAATCTCCAAAATATTTCTCAACATCCCACTTATACATTCTCACCCCTCCTCAAATCACAAACCAAATCATCACCCTCTTCCCACTTAACAGCATCCTCACTAAAATCAATTATCTTAACCTCACGTGTCTTCAAATTAAACAAAGGCACCTTACATGGATCAGGAATATTCCCAATCTTTTCCTCGAACGGCGTAATCGACTGCCAACACGAACCAGCAACCAACAAAATATTATTATAACTATCAACCTCCGCCCGATGCTGATCTCCCGTCACAACAATATCCGGCACATCACCAATAACTAAACCATCCTTCTCCTCACACGGCACATAATCCATCAACCCATGAGTCGGCGCAATATGTCTCCGCTTCAACATTTCCTTAACAACCCGAGTCGGATTCCCATGCCCAACACTCGTCCGAATATCACTCATCTCATCAATAAACCGATTAATACTCGCCCCATGATACATCAAAATCTTGAATCCATCAACATCAACCATAGAAGGATTCGTAACCAAACGCACATTTTCCATACGATGCAAACCCGGAGCCCATTTATCAGAAACGGTCCTCTGTGGCTCACCAACCCAAACCGCATCATGCTGCCCAGCACACATCACAATCTGCACATCACTCCGAATCTTCCGCAAAATCTCCTCCAACTTCCGATACTGCCCCCGACAACTCTTAATATTCAAAAACCTCTCCTGCCCCGGATGATTCCCAATCCCATCAACACAATCCCCCGCCAAAAACAAATACTTCACCTTCCTCGCAATCGCCTTCTGCCTCTCGTCACCAACCTCGCCATTCAACCAATCAATAAACTTCAAAGCACTACTCTCCAAAAAATTCTTCGACCCAACATGAAAATCCCCACTAAACGCGACATACTCATCCGCATCCCCAAATCTCTCGCTCTCCAACTTCGCATCAGGAAAAATAATCTCATTCGCAAACAACATATCACTCGAACCCGAAACACGAAAAACAACAATATCATCCAACATCAAATTCCTCGCCTCCTCAAACAAAACCCTATTCTCCTTATTTACAAGCACAATCGAATTCCCAGTCAAATCCTCAACCTCCAAAAGCAAATTTTTATTCTTCGTAATCCTCTTAGATGTCACCATCGCAATAATCGAATAAACCCCACTATTAACCCCAATCCGACGAATCGAACTCAGATTACCTGCTTGCAGGTTCTTGTGCTGCGAAGCAGTATCAAAATTACTAATAAAAATCTCCCGAATCGCCTCATACCTCGCACGAAAATGCCGAACAAAATCACCAACCTCAACTTTCCCAGATTTAAACTTAATATCCGACAACAGCTTCACATCCCCACTCTTCACAACCTCAACCTTCCCAAAATATTTCCCAAACTTATCAGGATGCTCATCAAAAATCTTCCTCGTCACAACCCTAACGCCAACTCCATCCAAAATCCCAACAACCTCCAAAGCAACATCCTCACCCAAGCCACTCAACATCCCAAATACCTCTTTATCCAAAAGAAGACCCTTCTTCATACACTCCTCCAATATCAAATTCACCATCTTACAACCGAGAGATCTACAGACTTATGAGCCTTGCCCTCCATCACAAAAAACCAATACCCCTTTATAAGAATTTATATCCTAAATCCCCAAACTATCAACCAAAATAGCCTCAACCTTATCAAACAAATTAGTAGGAACCGACAACCTAATCTCCCGAGTCCGACCATGCCGCCCCTTAGAAATCACCTTAGCATTTATCAAACCCAACATATCAATCTCAGCCAAAATATCAGAAATCCTCCTCTGAGTTAAAGCATCCGTCTTCGTCCGATCACAAACATCCTGATAATAATTATAAACATCCCCTGTATAAAACCGCTCCTTACTATCCTTAGCCGCCTTCGTCAATTCCATAATCGAATACAAAACCAACTTAAACTGCTTCGGCTCACCCTCAACAATATCCAAAATCTTATCCCGCTCCATCTTCAAATTCGCCAAATCAATATAATCCTCCCCAATCGCCTTCTCCCCATCCCTCTCCGACAGCTCCGCAGCAATCCTCAACAAATCCAAAGCCCTCCTCGCATCCCCATGCTCCCGAGCCGCATAAGCCGCACACTTCGCAATCACCCCGTCAGCAACAACATCCTCCTTAAACGCCGCCTCACACCTCTCATTCAAAATATCCTGCAACTGAATCGCATTATAAGGATGAAAAACAAACTCCTCCTCCCCAAGAGAACTCCGAACCCTCGGATCAATATTCTCCAAGAAAGTAACCTCATTAGAAATCCCAATCAACGAAATCTGCGCCTGACTCAACTCCTGATTCAACCGAGTAAACGAATATAAAAAGTTACTATCCATTTTCTTAATCATTTGATCAACCTCATCAAAAACAAAAACAATCAACTGCTTCTTAGAATCAACCAACTCAATAAACTTCGCCCAAACCTGATCAGTCGGCAAACCCGTCGATGGAATCTCCCCACCAAGCTGCCGAATCAAAGCCGCCAAAACCCTATACTCCGTATCCGCAACCTTCTTCAACTTACAATTCAAATATTCAAACTTCACATCAACACCAAGTTCCTTAGATTTCTTCAAAATCTCATCACTAACATACTGCACCGACAAAGTCTTCCCAGTCCCAGTCTTCCCATAAACAAACAAATTACTCGGCCTCTCACCCCTCAAAGTCGATGCCAAAATCGAAGCAATCGACTTAATCTGCTCATCTCTATGAGGAATCGAATCCGGAGTATGCCGAACCTGCAAAACCCCTTTATTCTTAAAAAGACTATTATTCACCGCCGAATTAAAAATCTCGCCCAATTCAACTCCCATTTCCAATATCACCAAATTTCATAAAACAATCAACTTTCAAAACTATTTAAACTTTCATATACTCGAAAATATATTCTGACACCTCCATTTCCTATAGAACTTTATAATAATAACACTCTTCTCTAATTAATTAAATTTTAGTAAATCTCCGTCGACAAACCCCTTTTCCACAGGAAACCCTCCCCCTCCCCTATTTCCACTCCAAGAGAAATCAATCTCAAAAGAATTCTAAAAAAGAATCACCTCATTCCTATTATACACTACAATACATACTATTACAACATATATAATACAATATATACATTATAATATATATAATATATAATATAAATACTTATAAATGAAAATTAAAAACCTCAAACCCAAATCTTCCCAAAACCCTTAAAAAACTTTCCATAAGAAACCATAGGGTCACACCCAAAATCACAAAAAAAGGTAATAAAGTTCGCACAATCCAGACAACATAATTAACAAACAATTCCCCTCTTCACTACTAAAAATCAATAAAAATCCCAAAGAAAGATTTATAAACATTTCATATCTAAACATACCATGGATAAAAAACCTTTCAAAGCTCTTCTAGGAAAACAAATAGTTACCAAAGAAGGAAAGAAACTCGGCGTCGTTAAAGACATAACTTTCGAAGCAAGAACAGGAGAATTAATCCACATTGTTCTACGAGATCTAACAACATACACTGCAAATTTATCCCTAGAAAGAACAAAAGACAGGGAGGCACTAATTCCTTATAACGCAGTAATCGCCGTCGGCGACTTCATAGTAGTTTCAGAAGAAGATCTACTATAACAAACCTTATAAACCACTTTTATCAAAACTTAACATGACAAACCTAAAATTAGCAGGATCACGATTCACAAAAATCGACGCAGAAAGAAACGATGATTTTAGCGGCAAGCTAGAAATGACAACAAATATCAAAATAACTTCTATAGAAAAAATTAAAGAAACAAAAGATTCAATAAAATTAAAATATGTTTTCGCAGTAGACTACAAAGAATTAGGAAAAATCACAGTTGGCGGAATATTATTTCTATCAGGGGATTCAAAAACAATTAAAGAGATACTAAAATCACACAAAGATAAAAAATACGAAACCCCAGAATACATATCAATAACAAACGTAATTATTCAAAAAGCATCAATCAAAGCTTTCGAAATCGAAGAGGAATTATCCCTTCCTATTCATATAAAGCTTCCAGCCCTCTCGATGAAAAAAGATAACTAATTAAACGAAGTTCTTCATTAATTTTCAAGCCCATATCACATAACAGTATTGCCGAACAATTCACTTCGAGCAAAACAAAAACATGCCTGTATCGCATAACGGTATTGCACGCGGCTCGAACCCGCGGCCCTTACGGGCGTCCCCGTTCGATTCGGGGTACAGGCGTTTTGTGAGATGTAAATTGTGAGTCAGGCTCGAACCCGCGGCCCTTACGGGCGTCCCCGTTCGATTTAAGCATCTTCGCTTCGAGAAAAACAACTTTAAGATATTTTCGAGATGCAAAGTGCGAGCAGAGGTACAGGCGTAATTATTCTTTAGGTAAATTAAGATTGTTCAAATAATTATTAACAGGATTTTCTGACACAGGTTGCGCCGGTTGTCCATTAACTGGAGCAGAAGGTCCACCAGGACTAACAGGAGCGCTAATAACCCCACTACCAGGAGCGACAGGCCCGCCACTAAAAAAGATGAAATAAAGTATAACACCAAGGACCACAAAAAACCCAACAATACCCAAAGTAATCCAAACCCACAAACCAACACCCTCACCCTCTCCCCCATCTTCACCCTGCTGGTCCTCATTCACAGAAGCACTATCAGGTGCATTATCAGAACCATCTATAGAAGTATCAGGCGATTCGTTCACAGCAATAAAAGCGGACCCATTCGCAGTACCCTCAATAACACTAACATAATTACTAGACGTCTCAAATTCATCATCACTAGCATAAACCCGAAACCTCTCATAATTACTAAAATTCTCCCCCAAACTAACATCCATACTATCCCCACTAAACCCAACAACAACATTTTCCAAAACAGAAGTCCTATAGGTCAAATTATCATCATCAGGATCACTAAAATAAGATTTCAAATCCACAGTCAAATTATCATCCATAACTAAAGAAAGCGTCCCAAAATTCCTTTCCAAAACAGGCGCATCATTAATATTTTCAACAATACTCACATTAAAATAATTAGAAGTGGCAGTACCAGCAGGAGAAGACACCCACACACTAAACATTCTTTGCCCCAAAAACTCATCAGCAGGCATAAACAAAACCTCATCCCCATCAATACTGGCATTAATCCATTCCCCACCAGTATTATTAATATCACCACTAAAATCCACAGAAAACTCAGCGCCAGAAGGATAATCAAAATGATTATCAAAACTAAATCCAAAATTCCAACTACTATTTTGCTCAAAAACAAAATTACTAATATTAGTAACCAAAACAGGCGCAGCAGGAGGGCTATAATCACTAGTGTCAAAACTAATATGCGAATAACTAGCACTATCTACCTCAGAGAAAACAAGCCCGTAATTATCCCCTTCAATATTAGGGCCAGACACATGTGTTTCAAAATCAAAATAATCACTTTTTTCATCCCAAGTACCATCCTCAACCAAATACACAGAAGAAAAAGCCGTAGGAATATCATCAATATCAAAAGAAATAAATCGATTTTGTGCTGTATTGATATCACCAAGCACCGAAGTTAGTAATGCAACGTTAGAATCACTAAATTCACTAATACTACTAATATTAGAAACCCATTCCGGCAACAAACGAGAATAAGAAGACCAATAAAGTTCAGTTACTTCACCATAAATACCAACTTTATTTTCATAAGAAATACCCCAAACATCATTTCCATCAATTTTATACCCAAGAAATCCAGAACACGAGCCATCAACACCAGAATCATTAACAAAGAACACGGCGCCACTAGAACTTTCAACAAAAACATCACTCCAAGTCATAACAAGCTGCAATTCTTCACAAGTATATGGAGAATGAATCCCAACTGCATTCCCCGTAATGCCAACATCATCAAAATTTACATCGACACCAATAAAACTTACCAACAAAACCACAGCCAAAAAAACAATCACAACCCACCTCTTCGAAAATTCCATAACAACCCCAACAAAACACACAATATAAACCTTACCAATCCAAAAGAATATAAAACAACTTAACTTATTTACAACATGCCAAAAATATCAGACCAAAAAATCGAAAAAATCTCAGAACAAATCCTATTTCATCTATACTCAGTCTTCCCAAAACAAGTTTTCACATCAGACATAGCAAAAGAGCTCGCAAGAGATGAAGAATTTATGAAAAAACTCCTAGAAAAGCTAGAAAAAAAAGAATTAGTTATAAAAATCGACAAAAACCCACAAGGATTCCAATATTCCCGCAGACTAAGATGGAGAATCTCAAACAAAGCTCACGAAATCTACAAAAAACACCAATAACAATAAACAAATTGAAAATTTTCTAAAAACCACAATCTCAGAACTATATTTCCCAAAACAACTATAATTATAAACTAAAAAGCACTCATGTCAACATGGATCCAATAAAAGAGGCATTCTCCAAAATTAAAGAAGATATCCAGTCTTTAAGAGACGAAATAACACAGCTGAGACTCCAACAGACAGACATTCAGACACATAACCAGACAACTCCCACACATAACATGCCGCAAATACCCCAACAGACAGACATTCAGACACATAATCAAGCATATTCTGCACAAAATCACCACATACAGCCCCCATACAGTCCAAATATACAGAGTTCCATAGGAAATGAAGGGGTTCCAACAAACAGACAAACAGACATACAAACACACCAACAGACACATAATTACACCCAAAATACACCAAATTCAGACTTCAAGCAAGCAAATAATATATTATCATCACTTGACAACATAAAGAAAGGGATACGCCTAAAATTCAAACGCCTAACCCCCCAAGAAATGCTAGTTTTTAGCACATTATACGCCCTAGAAGAGCAAAATTACGACGAAATCACCTATCGCACCCTCGCCACACAACTCAAGCTCAGCGAGTCCTCAATCCGCGATTACATCAACAAACTAAGCAAAAAGGGCGTTCCAATAGACAAAATCAGACAAAACAACAAAACAATACTACTGCAAATATCCCCAGATCTAAAAAACATAGCCACTTTGGCCACAATCCAAGACCTCAGAGAATTATAAAATCACAAACATTAACTTTTAATATTTATTTTACCGTCGATAAAATGATTTCTACAGATAAATCTAGCAAACTTTTTGCGGAACTATCAATAAAGATACACGTTATTCGGTTAAACGATTATTAAGTTACATCTAATTAACTCACTTTTCCACCAAAAACCACCCTCTAAAACCCCGAATCTCACATATTCGAGTCCGTTTTTATTTTGAATTTAATACACCAACATACTCACTTTTCCACCAAAACCCCCACATTATCGACACTCACTTTTCACCTTTTTGATAACCACTCACTTTTCGCCCAAAAAAGCACTGAATTTCTAGTCAAAATACACCCTCTAACTCTCACTTTTTCGATTTTGACCCTTTTATCTTAACTTTTACACTTTTAATGATCACTGACCTAACCTCATCAGGGATATATAGCCTTTTTTTGCCATTTGACTCCCTAACTTCCATAATAATACCCTCTTTCTTCTGCTTTATAGTGTTAATTTGACCCCTTATCGTACTCCTATCTTTACCAAGTAACGCAGCTAGATCTTCATAGCTAAGCTTCATCTCAGAGTTTAACAGAGCCCACACGATGGCCCTCTCCATTACTGTAAAGTTGTCCAAAATACCTGATTGAACACCTGTTTGCGCAACTGTTTGGACAGCGCCCATGGACGGTTGTTTTACAACAGCTGTTGGTGCTTGTTTGGACAATGTACCAGAAAGCTGCGGACCAAAGAAAGAAATGAAGTCTTTTATCTCAACAAGGTCCTCATGGACAAGTAAAAGTTGATCTTTTATCATAGAGATTTCATCAGCATGTGACACGTGTTTATCGTCGAGGTGCTTAATCCATTCACCAACTTTATTGAAGTCTTTCTTTACATGATTGAAAGAATCTTGCACTTCACCTCTTAATTTTTCAACCTTTTTTTTGTGTCCAAATAAACCAAACATCTTATTAATTTTTAATCAACTTTCTTTATAAATGTTTCGCGTTTTTGGACAGCCAACACCCGTTTAAACAGCAAAACGCCAAAAAAACACCCGTTTAAACAGCAAAACACCACACCTGTCCAAAGCATAAACACTAACTTTTATCGTCGGTAAACAACAAAACAATTATAAAATTTTTAAACAAGCAACCCACACCCACTTAAACAGCTAAAAAACACTGTTTTAGCACCAAACACGTCCAAATACTGTCCAAACAACACCCCTCAAACACCCCAAAATCCACGCCAAAAAGATTATAAACTTCGAATTCTATAAAGAAACATGCTGTTCAAAAAGAAGTTGATGTACGCCGGAATCATTTCTGCGGCCACATTAGTTGCCTCAATTTTTATGCGATTAGTTCCATGTAGGGTATCGCCAAATCTTCCAAATCCACTCTACAAATGGACACTCTGTTCCCTAAATCCAGACACATATCAAGCCACTGGATCTATCACAGAATATTTTGGATACACAACAGCACTAACCGAATCATACATTCTCACACTCTTACTAACATTCGTCGTGGTAATGATATTTTTTCATTTCACCACAAAGAAAAAAAGAAAAGATTAGAAGGAGGTAAACAAAAATGAGCGGAAACAATTTAGTATCAGTCCTAACATGGATCGTCGGTGTCATCGTAGCACTTGCAGTCGGTTCAGGTATGATTGATGGCGTATTAGCAGTTCCAGGAATCCCAGGAATTGTAACTGTTGTAGCTGGTTGGATCGTAGTTGTCGGTGCAATCATAAGCATAATCCTAGCTATCTTCAGCAAATAAGTCCACAAATTTTTTATTATTTTTTCTTTTGTCCGGGCAATCCGGACATCCCAATTTTTTAATTACCTCTTTTCACTTAGCTAACCTTAGTGCACAATCGCCGGGTACGGAGACAGATTTTAGCAAGCCCAAGACAACAATAATCCTTAAAAACCATCCTTCAAATTAACTATTATGTCAATTCCACACGTAACATTATCCACTAAAGATTTAAGACCCGGAACAATTCTCCACGACGTTGCTGACAGTATGCCAATAAAAATTCTAGAAGCAAACTTCACAGGATCCTCAGACGAACACTACGTAAAATACCGACTCCCAGGGCCAAAGAGATCTGAAATAACAACAAGAGGCGCTCTTAAAATCCACGACACTTTTCTAACCAGATACGAAGTCGTCAAGGATTCAGAGCTCGAACAAAAAGCACTCCAAAACCAACAAGACGCAATCAGACAAACAGCACAAGGCGAAATAGACCAACTCCAAGTTTACGCAGATTTTTTAAGAGATAATGCCAATTCCAAGCAAAAATAGCCCAAAGTTCGCACAACATAGATTGTATGACGTTCTTCCATGCCTAAACGAACGGAAATGACCCGTTTGCACAAACTTTATAATGTGCGAACGCCTTTTTATTGAAAATGGTGATAAAGAAATGTAGCAACTGCTCTGAAGAAAAAGAACATCATGCCAAGGGTCTCTGTTACGCATGTTACAAGAAGCTAAAGTGGCAACCGAAAATCTCAAGCTGTAAAAGATGCAAGCGAAAAATGGCCCTCCATGCTAAAGGATTATGTGCCGGCTGCTACAATTACATCTTTCACCTCGATAAAAACAAGGCCTACAGCCAGCGAAAATCCAACAATGTGGATCTCAAAACATTCCGAAAAGTCACAAAATCCTGCGCTATCTGCGACTTCGACAAAATCGTAGACATACATCATATCGACGCCAATAAACAAAACAATTCACAAAAAAACCTAATTGGCCTCTGTCCAAATCATCATCGCATGATCCACAATTTCAATTTCCGAAACGAAATCTTCCAAGCCCTCAAAGAAAAAGGCTTTGATCTTCCATTTGACGAAAAAATGGCCTTCCATAAGACCCCTCAGACCCCAAACTCAGACAATTTCTAACCAAACTCAAATCAATCCTAACAAATTTTAAACAATTCTACAACAATTCCCCCAACTTCTTAAAAAACGCTTCTCAAAACCGCTAAAATCCCCAAATTGCCCATTTTTCCATCATTTTTTGCCAAAAATCGCCAAAATCAACAATTCGCAAAGTGAAAAAGTGAGAGTTAGCTATTTTACTAAAAAAGGTTGATCAAAAGAGAAAAAGAGAGATCGTAAAAAATCAGACAAAAAGAGCCAAAATCAGCAAAAAATTAAGGAAATACATTAGAAAATAGAGAGTTGGTAAAACCAACCCCACACAAAAGAAAAGTGAGAACGCAAAATCAGCCCATATCCTTACAAAATCCAAACACACAAAACATAAAACAGCGACGACAAACACAAACACAAACACAAAGATAATAGTTATTCGGTTAACCGAAATTCAAATTAATTACTTACTAGCTCTAAAACAATCCCTACATAAAACTGGCTTACCGCCTGGAGTCGGTTTAAACGGTACAGTCGTGTTTTTCCCACATTCAGCGCAAACAACTGCAACATCCTTTCTGTTGTCGTTTCTATTGTTATATCCGCCTCGATTACCACCACGATTACCACCTCGGTCGCCGCCTCGGTTCCCACCAAATCCACGATTATCATTTCTAGGTCTCCCCTTTCTAAAACAATCATTACATTTCACAGGCCTTCCTTCTTTTGGCTCAAACGGAATATCGCACTCCTTACCACAGTCAGAACAAACCGCTTTGAACATTTTTCTATCTTCCATACAAAATGAATCGAAACGCCCTATAAAAACCTTTGCCCCAAAATCTATAAACCAAAAGTTCGTACAATCTAAATGCAAAAAGAGGACTTTTTGAAAAAACTTGAGACAGAATTAAAGATAGCTAAAAATTCAGAATACACAATCCGAAATTACATCAACGCAAACGAAAGATTAATTGACTTCATAGAAAAATCACCGGATCAAATCACAACAGATGACACAAAACTCTTCATCGCAGAAAATCTAACAGACAAAGCCGCAACATCAATCATACTTTTCCTAGCCGCAATCAAATACGCAAGCATCACAATTTTCAACACAGACATCACCGCCCCAATCAAACGACCAAAAAAAGAAAAACGACTTCCAATAACTCTTTCAAAAGACGAAATCAAAAAATTACTCGCAGAACTCAAAACTGAAAAGTCAAAACTCATGATAAGCCTAATGTACGCCTGCGGATTCCGAGTTTCAGAATTAGCAAACCTAAAAATCCAAGACCTAAACTTCCCAGAAAAGATCGGACACATCAGGCAAGCCAAAGGGAACAAAGATAGGCTGTTTAATATTCCCGAGTTTCTCGTCGACGAATTACAAGATCTGGTTGTTCTACAAAAAAATCACCAACAAGAATTTTTATTTTCAGGAAGAAGCGGAAAAATCTCAACAAGGAACCTACAAAAAATTGTTTCATCAGCCGCAAAACGCGCAGGATTAGATGGCGTCCACTGCCACCCCCTCCGCCACTCTTTCGCAACCCATCTTTTAGAAAATAATATAGACATCAGAAAAATCCAAGAACTTTTAGGCCACGCCGATCTCTCGACAACCCAAATCTACACTCACGTCTCAACTGAAGAACTCAAAAAAATCAAATCCCCCCTAGATAATTTATAAAAAATAAAATAAAATTTCGAAGAATCACTTCTTCTTTTTCTTAGTAGTCTTTTTCGCAACAGCCGCATTAACAGGGCAACTTCCACCACCAATTAACAGAACCAAAATCACAAACGCTCCAACAAACCACCAAACATTTGTAGCCTGCACCCAACTAGCAAGTCCAGTCCAAAGATTCAGAACAATAAAGACAAAAGCGATAACAGCAAGCTTGCCAAAAAACATCTTACTACCATCCACACCTTCACATTTAATCATATAGCACCTCCAAAAATAACAAACACTTCTACTATAAAAACCTCACGCATTCCGAGCCTTCATCCATTCCAAAACTTCCAATCCCTCTTTCCCCCGAATATCCACAGCAAACTCAACCTCACCATCTTCACAATTCTCCAACATTTCCAATTCCTGTGTCTCGGGATCAATACCACGAACTTCCTTGACAAAACAAGTCCCATCACAATAAACAGCCTCATCTAAAATCGCATCAAAATTATCACGAATAAAATCAGGCGCATCACCCAAATCAACACTCATCCCATTCTCCTCAGCCAAATCAACACAATTCTGCACATTTTCACAAAGAGCCTCGGTATTACTCGCCTCACCAACACAAACCCTCACGGTCTTAAAAACATGAAAATTATAAAAATAAATCGCAGCAATTCCAGCAATCAACAAAATCGCAATTATCACAATCAAAATAATCTTCCCAATCAAACCCTTCTTTTCCATCAAGAACCAAACACAAATCATTTTATAAATTCTTCCACCCTAAACTTGTATGACATGCAAAAAGTGCGGGTACCAAGATCACAAAGAAACAATACTATTCGGAAGCCCACTCTGCCAAGTCTGCGCAACATTCGCCCCAGAAAAAGTCCACGACTTCCAAGACTACATCTCGGAAAAAATCGATTGGAAAAAACTAGACACCTTCAGAAAATTCGATCAATCTCCAGGCAGAAAGCAAAAACAAGGAATGCAAAAAATGGCAACAATCGGCAGGCTTCAAACAAGACCACCTCTAGGCTACGACGTCCAAAACGGAAACCTAATCCCAAACGAAGACGCAGTCCGAGTTCACTCACTCTTCAAAACATTCCTAGCCAGAACCTACTCACTAAACTCCCTAGCAAAAAACTTCTCACTCTCAATCAACGGCCTCAAAAAAATCCTAACAAACCGAACCTACCTAGGCGAAATAAAATTCGACGGCAAAATCCACAAAGGCGACCACCCACAACTAATCAACTCAGAAATTTTCTACGCCGCCCAAAGAAAACTCAAAGACTATCTAAGACCAAGAAAATAACTATTTTCTTTTAAATCCTTTCACACCTAATAGTCTTGTCAACTCATTAGGAAGTTTTCCGTCCCCAGAAGCACTCTCTACGTAAACACTAACAGAATATTCAGAAGATGTCTGATTTTCAGATACTCTGCGGGATTTTGGATCTTCGATAGGTGGCTGGACAACAGCAATAGTTTTATCAAAATCCTGAAAAAGATATCTTCCATCGCCAACATGAGCAGACCTACTAATTATATCTCTACGAATTGTATCATTAGCGGAAGGGCTCAGCATTCTAAAGCGTCCATGCGTCTCATCTCTATCAGGCTCACCCAAAGCACCAACATAATTTCTTTTAAATACAATTCCTGGAGCCATAAAAAATCAACCAAAACCCACTTTATAAAAATTTATATCCTGCAGAACTACCTAAACGAAGTCTGCCTATTCGCCCGAGCCTTAGAATCCCCTGGCTTACAAGCCTCTTTCCTTCGAGTATCAGCAATCAACATATTCCTATCATACGCCAAAAACGCATTCTTCAAATCATCATTCTTCGTAAACTTAACAATAGCCTTAGCAATAGCCAAACGACCAGCTTCAACCTGGCAAGCAAGCCCGCCACCCTTAACATTCAAAGCAATATCAAACTTCAACTCTCCCAAAACATCACTCGCAATAATCAAAGGCTCATTAATCTCCAACTGCTGCAAATCACTCAAAAAACTAAGCGGCCTCTTATTAAAACTAATCTTCCCAGCCCCATCCTCAATAGTCGCCTTAGCAACCGCAGTCTTTCTCTTTCCAGCAACAACCATTTTATCCATTTTATTTCAATATCCTCACGATTTCTTTAATTGTCGAAAACTTCATCGGCTTCTTATGCGTCAACTTAATAACATCCTTAGCTTCGTCAGGATTTCCAACATAACATTTCAATCTCCTAAAAGCATCCTGCCCTTTCATCCTATCCCGAGGCAACATCCCCCTAATCATTCTCTTAACCAAACGATCAGCAACTCTAGGATACTTAGGACCCTTCATAGAACCACCAGAACCCATATCCCTCTTAGTCAAAACCTTCTTCGCGAAAACCTTCTTATCCCCAGAAACAATTATCGCCTCACAATTAATAAGATCAACAGAATTCCCCTTCAACAATTCCTTAGCCACAACACTCGCAATCCGACCAAAAACACAGTCAGTCCCATCATAAACTAATTTACTCATCGTAAAATATCATAACCATTTAATTCAGGATTCTTCTTCATCTCATCAACAATAGAAACAAACGTTCCCTTCGCATTCTTAATCTTATCAAGCGCCTTTTCCGAAGCTGTCCAGGCAACAATCTTTTTTGCCCCACTCAAATCACCAGCACTCAAAATTTTCCCAGCAACCAAAACATCGCCCTTAATCATATCAACATCCTTCAAATTCACAGCAGGCCATCTCCTCTTCGGCCGAGCAAGCTCCTTCGCCACAACAGGATTCGTCTTCTTCAACTTAATTATAGTATCAACCAAAGAGACTTCCATCTTGTTCTTCATTCTCTTCTCAATCTTAGTTTTGTTTATACCAAATTCCATATTATTAATCACCGATTACTTCAGTGCTTTACTAACTTCAGAAAGATTCCCTTTCAAAGCCTTACATGCCTCACTAAAAATTTCCTTAGCCTCAATCTGCCCCCACGACTCAATCGTGAAAACCAAATCATCACCAAACGAAATATCAACACCAGGATACTCCTTCATATCACTCTCATCCAAATCACAAGCCGCAGCACTCTTAACTTTCAACTTCTCACCAAACATCTCAAACGCGTCCGGATAAATCTCAGCCAACTCAGTTTGTTTCTCACCATCACCAGAAATTTTAATCTTAGCCAAATGCTTGTAATAAACCAAGCCCGGCATAAATTTCGCATGATCATTACCCTTACCCATCTTAGCCCTAGCAACAACCTCAACAACCTGATCCTTGCCCAACAAAACAATCGGCGTCTCAGGATAAACAACATCATCTCCAAGCTCACCAGCCAAAACCTCAGTAATATCATCCTTGCCCTTAACCTTCAACTTCATCTCAACACTATTATCGCCCTTCAACTTCTGATTCTTCAAGCTCACAAGTCCCAATCGGTGTGCAATAACCTCATCATACAAAGCAGAGTCATTCTTATAGATATCAGCCTCGACAACCGCCAAAATCGGAATCTCACCAACACTCCTTCGAATAGCATTAGCCAAACTCACATTCATATCACTAATAAAACTAATCTCTTCCGCGGTTTTTGTTATTGTTTCCATTTTATTATTTCTTGTTTTTAATTTATAAAGTTATACTCTTCGACCCCTTCGTCCACCTTTCTTCTTTGGTCCGCCTCGAGCAACACAAGTCGTCTCAGCCATACTCAAAATCTTAAATCCTTCCTTCGTCAAAGTCCTAACAATCGCGTGCGCCCCAGGCCCAATACCAGTCGCTCCAGTCTTTCCCTTCATCCGAACATACAATTCCTTAATCCGATAATCCTTACAAACATCCTGCACCCTCTTCGCAATAAACATAGCAATAGTAGGATTCGCCCTCATTCGATCATGCTTCGTAATCTGCCCACCAGAAATCCGCCCAATCGTATTCCCAGCCAAATCCGTCACAGTCGCAATCGTATTATTGAAACTCGCATAAATATTCAAAATCGCAACATTACTCTCTTCGCCTTTCGCCATTATTCTCCAGCCTCCTCAGGTTTAACTTCTTCAACTTTTCCTTCAACCACTTCCTCAGCCTTCTCTTCCACAGGAGCAGCCTCTTCAGTTTTCTCTTCAACTTTCTTAACTTTTACCCTCTTTTCCTTCAAAGCAATCTTATCTTCCAAATCCAAAGTCACAACAAAAGACGGAATGTTAACAATTTTCCCATCAACCAAAACATTCTTATGAACAATCAACTGCCTCGCACCCTTAGGAGTAGTCGCCAACTTTTTCCTAACCAACATAGTCTGCAATCGCCTCTCAAAAACATTCTCTTCAGTCAAAGCCAAAACATCAGAAACATCAGTAACCTTCATCCCAACTTTATTCAACTTATCAAAAAATTTCTGCTGCTCTTCCATATCCGCACCAATCAAAGTCTTAGCTCTTCGCCTCAACTTAGAAACCGCAGTCTTCGCTTTCCAAATCTCACGCTTATTCTTCAAACCATAACGCTTAATCAAAATATTCTCCTCGTCCATTCTAGCCCTATCAAACAATTTCTTCGGCCGATTAAACAGCTTCCGTTTTCTCTTAATATCTCCCATTATTTCTTCTCCTTCTTTTTAGCAGCAGCAACAGACGGCTTCCTATTCTTCCTAAAATTCGCTTTAGTTCTCTGGCCACGCACAGGCAAATTCGCAGAATGTCGAACGCCCCTGTAAGCCTTAATTTTCTTCAATCTCTTAATATCAAATTCCTTCCTCAACTTCAAATCAACACCACTCATATGCATATCCTCACCACTATCCAAATCCTTCCTTCGATTCTTCAAAAAAACCGGCACCTCAGGATTCGTAATAAACTCCTCAATCTTCTTCAAGTCTTCCTTGCTAACATCCTGCAAGGTCACAGACCTATCAAGTTTCAAAATCTTACAAACAGCATTAGAAAAAGCCCACGAAATTCCATTAATCTTAGTCAAAGCAGACCCAATCTTATGATCCCCTCGAATATCCTTCCCCAAAACCCTAATCAAATTAACATGAACTTCTTTCTTCGGCACATAAGCCTTTTTCTCAGTTTCTTTATTTTCTTCTTTAGCCATTTTACGATATAAACAGATTATGCCTTTGCATTTCCGTCAATTCCTCCATAATTCTTTTCTCGACAACCTTCTCGGGCGACGGCATATTATGAACACGTTCCTTGATATCTTCAAAAGATACAAAGTCCTTCTCTTCCCTCGCTTCAAGAATCGCAGCAGTGTGCTTTTTACCCAAACCAGGAAGTAATTCAAACTGGTGAAGTCGGGTATTTATAGCTTGCGCTTCGTTAAAGAACTTCACAAACCTCTCCTCGTCCTTCTCAACAACCTTAATAATGAAAGTCTCAAGCTCAACCTTTGCAGTCTCTGTCAACTTTTCTCGAGGGCAACGACCCAAAATATACTGAACCTTATCCCGCTTCCCGTCCCCAATATAAGCAACCTCTCCAATCTCAAACTTCTCTCCTCGCCTTGGAACCAATTGCAAAAGCGTCAAACCAGTTGTCCCAATCGCTTGAGCCAAAGGCATTCTTTTATTTTCCAGAGGATACCCATAAGGTAAAAAATCTAATACAATAGCGTTTTCTTCTTTACTCATTTTGCTACTTGTATTTTTTAGTTACATCTAAAATTTTAGTTATCTCGTCCGCGTCCAGAGACACCTCTATAATCACTTTGTTCAGCTCAGAAACATCAGTCGGAACAAAATCAACAATCTTCACAATATGTCCATCTTTCAACTTAATCAAATCCAAAGCCTTCAGTTCTTCCTTCATCTCAATCGCCTTCTTCACATCCATTTTATTAAAACCCTTAATAAACTTCTTCATAGCCTCAGACTTTTCAGAATCTCCAGCTGTAGCAACAACCTCAGCCATAGTAATCGGAGTCTCTTCTGTTACAACCATTTTATAATTTCCTCAAATGAACAGGGTGAACGATCAATGTCTTCAACTTGTTCCCATCTTTAATTTCAACTAACTTAAATCGTCCTCGGCTTCCAGTAACCTTCCCACTCATTCCCTTCATTCTTTGCGGGTACGAACATCGAACACCAGCATCAGTAACCAAAGCAACACTAGCACCATCCTCAACTTTCTTAAAGTAAGAACTAAGCCTCAACTTTCCTTTCTGTCTAACTCGTTTTCCTTTTGCCATCTTAATTTTACAGAACCATCGCGCTGTTTCCAACTCGAACAATACTGTCCTAACAAAACAAGAAAAATTCCCCTTATAAAGTTTTCTCAAGAAAGAAAACTCTCTGCATTCCCAACTTCCGACTCAATCATACTACTATCTTCTCTAGGAATCACCCTAGGAGACTCGGCAACCAATCCCTCTGGCTCAATTTCATGCTCAACAATCTCGTCAATAACCAGTTCCATCGGAGTCTCTTCCCTAAAAACCTCCCCCTCTTTCAAAACAGCCACAGGTTCCTGAATAGCAACATTGCTTTCTCCAACTTGTCCCAATTCCAAATTCCCAGCGTCCCGCTCCTTCTCCATATTTTCAACAATCGCCTTCGCCATCTTCTCACCCCAAACCTGATACATACAACCCTGACACATATCGACGACACAGTCAGAAGCAACCTCAGCAGAACAATAAATACACTTTTTCACCATCTTTTTTTATTTTACCCAAGTAAAATGAAAACATGGAAGTTTTCAACTTACTTAGAAAACTCTACCAACTTTCCTTTTTAAATATTTATGAGGTCAAGCAATAAGAACTTTTAAAAACAAAACATCCCAATATATATTATGAAAAAGTGTGTGGTGTTATTGCTATTGGTTTTATCTTTCACTGTAGTTAGTGCAGAGGTGATATGCGACCTCGACGTCACTCTTCTAAACCAGGACCCATACCCAGCGATCCCAGGAGATTACGTCAAGCTGGTTTTCCAAGTAGAGGGAATCGATAGCCCAGATTGCAATGATATAACAGTAAGCCTCCTAGAAAGTTATCCAATAGAATTTGACCCAGGAGAATCAGGAGTTAGGACATTCAAGAAAGTAGATTACGTAAAAGATTTCGAATCAAATTTATTAGTGCCATTCGAAGTTAGAGTAAACGAAGATGCGCTAGATGGCACAAACCCAATAGAAGTTAGAGTACAAAGCAAACATGACGCACCTCTACTAAAAACTCTTGATCTAGAAGTAGATGATGTAAAGGCCGACTTTGAAGTATATGTGAAAGATTACAGTTATGCAACAAACGAACTAACCCTGGAAATATTAAACATCGAATCCTCAGACGTTGAGGCATTAACAGTCGAAATTCCAAAACAAGACAGCATAAACGTAAAAGGAGCAAAGCGAATCGTCGTCGGAGATTTAGATTCAAACGAATATACTTCAGCAGATTTCGAGGCAATGCCAAAAGATGGTGATTTCAAGATAAACCTTATCTATTCAGACACAATAAATACGCGAAGAATGGTAGAAAAAACAGTATCATTTGATTCATCATATTTCACAAATAGAAAAGCGGATGAGTCGACAACAGGCATGGGAACATATATTTTCTGGGCAGTAATAGCAATAATAGTTATTTGGTGGATCGTCAAGAAGTTCACCAAAAAGAAAAAGAAATAATTCTACTCGTAACGTAAGCAAAAATCTTTGATCTTTGATAATCTTATGAATTTCATTCGTAACGTAAAGCATCAACAGTATTAATCTTACTCGCTCTCCACGCCGGAATCATCCCAGAAATCGCACCAGTTAATGTCGCAAACAAAATCAAGCCAGCAAATAAAACCCAAGAATAATGCGGACTCAAAAATCCATAACCAAGATTATCCAAAATGCCAGCTCCTATATCTGTCGCAAGCCACCCAAGCGTAACCCCAATCACACCAGCAACAAATCCTAAAAACCCAGACTCAAATAAAAATATCTTAAAGATTTCTGAATTCCTCGCACCAATAGATTTCAAAACTCCAATCTCCTTAAACCTCTCAAGCACCGAAGTAATCATCGTATTCGCAGTATTCACCGCCGACACAACAACCGAGATAAAAGCAATCAAAAGAATAAACCCAATAATAATATCCAAAACAACAGTAAAATTCTCTAGCAAGTCGCCATAAGACTGGACAGAAAAATCCTCCTTTCCCTCGTCCAAGTCCCTATGCTGCCGAAGTTTCTTTGTAACTCTATCTACAACGCCATCAATATTATCCTTATCGGCTCTGGCCAAAATCATTCCGTAGGAAAGATTGTCGCCAGGATAAAGCTCCGACATAAAATCATTAGTAACATAAATATTAGAATCATCTTGAGGATTCCCGACCTTCTCATAAAAGCCAACAACTCGAAGGTCCTGTCCCTGAACTTCAATCTTACTGTTAAGAGCATAGGCCTTAGGAAAAATCTTATTTTTCACCATATAATTATAACCCAAAGTAACCTTGCCAGAATCAGAAGATCGAAGCTCACGTCCCTCCACAACTTCAACATCAGAAAGCTCCATTATCATCGGAAACTCAGGATCATAACCCACGACAAAAGCATACTTCTTTTCGTCATCTTGAATAACTTCCCCAGCACCCATATACAACCCAGTCGCTTCAAAAATACCAGGTGTATTTTCAATCACCCGCACATCATCATCCAATAATTTAAACGTCGTGTCAAGTCCAGGGACCCCAGCCCCACCCTTCGGCTGAATCAATAGCTTATCCGCAGAAGATGAAGATGTAAAATCATCAATATAATCATAAAGGCCCCAACCATAACTAACAAAAATAAAAATCGTAGCAATCCCAACAAAAATCGACAACACAGTAAGAATACTCCGAGCCTTACTCTGCTTAATATTGTTCAACGAATACTTTATACTTTCTTTACTGATAACCATATTATCCTCTCAGCGCCTCCACAGGATTTTGTTTAGCAGCATTCATGGCCGGAACAATACCAGCAACAGCACCTACAACAAAGCTTCCCAATAGCGCACCGCCAATCAAGAAGAAGTCAACAGACGGAGAAAGCTCTGCTCCAATAAAGCTATTAATAGCAAGGGTTCCAGTAACACTGGCCAAAGTTCCCAAAATAATTCCAACTAAACCACCAACAAATCCAAGCATCCCAGACTCAAAAAAGAACTGTAAAAAAACCTGAAAGTTTGTTCCGCCAATAGCCTTCATAATCCCAATCTCCTTTCGCCTCTCCAAAACAGAGGTAGTCATTGTGTTAACAATTCCCAGCGCGCCAACCAAAATCGAAATCGAAGCGATAATCACAATAAAAGCTTTTACTCTACCAAGAACACTGTTCACCGTTTCCAAAATCGCGTCAGGAGTAGAAACCTCAAAATCCTCCTCGCCCTCTTTAACATCTCTACGCTTCCTCAATAGCCTCTCAATTTCCTCCTTTGCTCGGTCCATCAAATCAGGATGCTTTACCTTAACCCCAATAACATCTACCTCATCGCCAACTTCAAACAAATCATCCAAATCATCCTGATACATAAGAACAATATTATCAAACATAAAACTCCCTTTTTTCTTAAGGATGCCAACAACCTTAAATCGCTCATCTTGAACCAAGATATTATCACCAGTCATGATATCTTTATCAAACCCATTCTTACTTCCATCAGCCAGGCCGTCACCAATGACAATCCTTCCCAAAGCATCATTCAAAAGCATTGTCCCCCTATCGGCCTCCAAGTCCATCGTCTCATACATCTCTCTTTCCATCTCATCATCGACACTAACAGCCATACTAAAAACAACAACATCATTATATTCTATTTTAGCCGTCTCAAGATTTCGAGGCGTAGCAAATTCAATAGTGCCGAGTCTGCCAATTGCATCACTATCATCCCTGGTTAACTTGTTGACAGCCCCACTTCCAGGAGGACCAAAAGCATTAAGCCCACCAGCCTGAACAGTTAAAGCTTGAGTAGAACTGACCCCAAACTGAGCGCCAACCGCAGCTTGCAAGCCATTCCCCAAGCCAATCAAAGCAACAACAGCAGTAACACCAATAAAAATCCCAAGCAAAGTCAGCCAAGATCTAATTCCCCTATGCTTCAAATTCTTCAAGGCCAGAATCAAATAATCAAGCTTCATCAGCGCCGTCCATTAGATTTAGCTTCTTTCTTCTTCTTCTTCGTAACATCAATAAACTTTTTCCCGACCCTCTTCGTAACCTTATCAAGCCGGCCATCCAACAACCAATAAACAACATCCGCATACTCCTTCGCCAAATCTGGATCATGAGTAACCATAATCACAGTCTTCCCTTGTTTATTCAGCTTCTCCAAAAACTCCATAACAATCGCACCAGTCTTCGTATCCAAATTTCCCGTCGGCTCGTCCGCAAGAATAACCTCAGGGTCATTCGCCAAACTCCTCGCAATCGCAACTCTCTGCATCTGCCCACCAGAAATCTCCCCAGGATAATGGTCCATCCTATCATGCAACTCAACCAACCTCAACAGCTCCTCAGCCTTATCGCTCCTCTCCTCAAGACTCGTCCCCTGAAACATCATCGGCAACATAACATTCTCCTTAACAGTAAGATTCGGAATCAAATTAAACGACTGAAAAATAAACCCAATCTTCTTTCCCCTAATCTGCGCCAAATCAGATTCACTCAACTCAGAAATATCACCATCATCCAAATAAACCTGACCATGCGTCGGCACATCCAAACTCCCAACCAAATTCATAGCAGTAGATTTCCCAGAACCACTCGGCCCCATAATCGCAATAAACTCCCCCTCATAAACCTTAAAATCCAAATGCCTCAACGCCTTAACAACAGAATCCCCCATCGGATAATGCTTCGACACATTCCTCAATCTAATCACCTCACTCTTAGCAGCACTCACCTTTTTCATACACAAAATACACAAATCTCCTATATAAATTTAGCCATAAACTTTACATCTCACCAGAGATACCTACTGGGTAAACCAAAACAAAATAAGTTTGTGAAACTTGCACAGTAAGTTTTATAAACCAAAAATTCGCTACTCAAGTATGATAATCCCAATAAGATGTTTCAGCTGCGGAAAACCAATCGCGCACCTATATCCAAAGTACAAAAAACTAGTCGAAGACGGCAAGTCTCAAAAAGAAGCCCTCGACGAACTAGGCATCAAGCGATACTGCTGCCGAGCACAAATTCTAGGACAAACAGACACACTAGAGCTAGTCAACAAATTCAAAAAATTCTAAACATTTATATATTCTCCAAACCAAGTTACTCAATGGAAAACCCAGAAGATACTTTCCACCAAAACTATCAAACACCAAGACTAATATTCCCACAAGAGTCAATTATAACAAGAGAGGAAGTTCAAAAAGAATGGAACGAAGCAACACGATATATTCTAAAAAAAATAAAATAGACAGCTCCGTGCGTTCCCATCATAGACAGTACAAACACGAACATAACAAGCTTAACTTCTGAGTTCGGAACGGGATCAGGTGTTACCAAGTTATTATGGCCGTCTAACATTACAGCCCATTTTCCATTTATAAATCTTCCTAACAATAATTTTATAAACAATAATCACCAGAATAAAACATGAAGAGGTTCTTTGCAATATCAGCTTTAGTTCTTGCAGCCCTAGTGTCATCATCTAAAGCAGACATAATTCCACCAACATCAGGGGTATGGACCCAGCCGAGAGCATACATTGGGACAACGGTCGCACCAGAGCCATTAGAAACTGGAGAAATCTATAAATTCAAAACAAAACTAATCAACGATGGGGCAGCCTCAGCACAAGCACACTTGATTGGCAGAGTATCAGGGACGACAGAACCCTTCTACAACTCAACATTCTCAATTCCAGCAAACGACGACACAATAAGAGGAGCAACATTTGGGCAGTTCTCAAACCCAGGAATATACACAGTAGATTTCGAAGTCAATGGGCAGCCATACCTAAGCAAAGATTTCAACGTAACCCCCGAACCATCAGCTCTAGCGATAACAGCTCTTGGGGGACTCACACTTCTCAAACGAAAAAGAAGACTCAATGACGCTAACGACCAACAAAGAAAAGCCACATAACCCCAACTCTTTTATAGCCAAAATTTCTAATTAATTTATGCTCTCGTAACTCAGCCTGGATTAGAGTGCTTCCCTCCTAAGGAAGAAGTCGCAAGTTCAAATCTTGCCGAGAGCGTCCAGATTTGAACTAAGACTGTCGCAAGCGAACAACTCGCTTCGAGCAAAACAAAGTTCTTAATTTTTTGCGAGATGCAATTTGTGAGTAAAATCTTGCCGAGAGCGTTTCATTAATTTTAAAAACCCTTCAATACTCCTCATTTTAAGCGTGGATAGTATAATGGTAGTATAATTGGTTTCCAACCAATTGGCCTGGGTTCAATCCCCAGTCCGCGCATACGAGGGAATGCCGGAGCGGTCAAACGGGGCAGACTCAAGATCTGTTAGCTTATGCTTACGGGGGTTCGAATCCTCCTTCCCTCATGTATGGTTTCAAAGAAACCATTCAATAAGTAGAATTCTAAGGCTGGAGAGAAGCCAAGAAATTGAATAGTCGGGGACGAACAATTCGCTTCGAGTAAAACTAATATCGAAGATATTTTTACGAGATGCAAATTGCGAGGGAATCTCCTTCCCCCCAAGCCCCACAAACTTTAAAACACACAATTCTCTAAATATAACATGAACTTCGAACCCTGGTACAACAAAAACTACAAAAAACTCCTAATCATCCCAGCAATAGTCCTAGCGCTCTCCCTAATATATATAGGAATCTTCTACATCCAAAACGGCGACATAATCAATAAAGACGTATCCCTAACAGGCGGAACAACAATAACCCTCCAAACAGACATCGCAGCACAAGACCTGGAGGCCGAAATATCAAAAACCATAACAGATTTCGAAATCACGACCATATCAAACAATGCAGGAACACAAATTCAACTAGCGATAATCGTCGGAGAGCACAATACAGAAACCCTGGAAGTGGCGCTAGAAGAATTCCTTGATTACGAACTGACATCAGCGAACGGGGTTTCAAAAGAAACAACAAGCGCATCATTATCCGCAGACTTTTACAAACAATTAATCGTCGCAATTCTCATCGCATTCTTCTGGATGGCCGCAGTAGTTTTCCTAATTTTCTCCAAGGGCAAAAAAACAAAATTCTGGGTAATAATTTTGAACGTCTTATTAGGATTCTTCATGGGAAACTTTTTTCTAAAAAGTAATCCAGTAATATCAGGAATAATTTTCATCGCATTCGCAGCAGTTCTAATCAGAATTTACATCAAAAATTCCGTCCCAGCTTTCGCGGTTATGCTCGCAGCTTTCGCGAACATCATAATGGCACTAGCAGTCGTCGACCTAATCGGAATCAAATTGTCAACAGCCGGAATCGTCGCCTTCCTGATGCTTATCGGTTATTCCGTAGACACTGATATCCTTCTAACAACAAGAATGCTGAAAAAACACGAAGCCACAAACACGGCACTTTTCGGAGCTTTCAAAACCGGGACAACAATGACAATCACATCCATCATCGCAATTACGGCAGCACTAATCGTCGTCTTCCCTTTCGCATCGGTTCTAAATCAAATCTTCACAATTCTGCTAATCGGTTTAGCTTTTGATCTTTTCAATACATGGATCACAAACGCCTCAATAATTAAATGGTATGTCGAAACAAAATGAAAATAACTTTCAAAATCTGGATATTATTAATTGCAGTAGTTCTATCGCTGATTTCAATATTTTCAATCCCACCAATGATGTTCGAGAATGGGGTATCTGTGACTGCAGTTGAGCAGAATTCAACAATATTCCAGGACGGACTAAGAGAAGGAATGATAATACAAGAAATAAATGAGCGACAAATTAATACCCTAGAAGATTATTCATCGGCGCTATCTGTTTTTGAAAACTTAGAAATAAATGGAACACAAAAACTAATAATAAAAACAAAGGAACTAGAAATCATAAATCTTTTTACAAGAAATATAATTAATGACATATCAGTCGAAGAAATCTCATCCACTAGAATAAAAACAGGATTAGATCTTCGTGGTGGAGCAAGGGCATTTATCAAGGCAGACATTCCTCTAAATGACGCACAGCTAAATGACCTAATCGCAATTTCGGAACAGAGATTGAATGTATATGGGTTGTCAGATGTAAAATTCTTCAAGGTAGAAACATCTTCAGGAGAAAATCTCATGGGAATAGAAATCGCGGGATCGTCACCAGACGAGCTAGAAGAGTTAGTCGCAAAGCAGGGAAAGTTCGAGGCAAAAATCGGAAATGAAACGGTTTTTGTTGGCGGCAACGAGGATGTAACCCACGTCGGCAGGACGGGGCAGGACGCACTGATTACAGAATGCAACCCAAGCGGAGAAGAAGAATATTGTAATTTTAGATTTACGGTTTTCTTGAGCGAAGCAGCAGCCCAGAGACACGCAGACATAACAGACAAATTAACAATCAATGGATCTTACTTAAGCAAAAAATTAGATTTCTTCATAGACGGAGAGGCAACCTCCTCATTAAACATAGGGACCTCGCTTAAGGGAACAGTAACAACACAGATCGCAATTTCTGGCTCAGGTTCAGGGCCAACAAGAAATGAAGCAATCGAAGCGGCACAGACAGAAATGAAAAAACTCCAAACAATTCTAATAACAGGATCACTCCCGTTCAAACTGGAAGTAGTAAAGATTGATAAAATATCCCCAAACTTAGGAGAACAATTCACAAGACAAATTCTAATCGCAGGACTCTTTGCAATACTCGCTGTTTCAATTGTAGTATTCGTAAGGTACAGAAGATTAAAAATTTCATTGGCATTAGTATCAGTTTCGCTATCCGAAGTATTAATTATTCTAGGGGTCGCAGCTTTAATAGGATGGAATTTAGATCTCCCATCGATAGCCGGAGTGATAGCAGCGATAGGAACAGGTATAGATTCACAACTAATTATTTTAGATGAAGCACGGGACAAATTCGAATCAATCAAGCAACGAATCAAGAAGGCCCTGTTTATTATCGTGACAGCTTTCGCAACAACATTCGTAGCAATGATTCCACTAACAGGATTCTTAGGATTCATGGGAATCGGCGCAGCATCGGCAGGACTTCTAAAAGGTTTCGCTGTAACAACCTTAATAGGTATCACAACAGGTGTTCTAATCTCACGGCCAGCATTCGCAGACATAGCAAGACAACTCGAGGAATAAAATGGAATTCAAATGGCATATCCTAGTAGGTTTCGTTGCTTCCTACATTTTAATACAGTTTTTCGATTTCAGCTTGCTTACAGGGCTGATAATTTTTCTATCCTCATGGTTAATAGACGTAGACCACTATTTCTGGTATTCGGTCGAAATGAAAGATTGGAATCCATTTCATGCGATAAAATGGTATCAAAAATCAATTCCAAAATGGTTTTCTTTGGCACCAAAAGAAAGGGCTAGGTTTAAACGAGGAGTTTTTGTTTTTCATGGAATAATATTTTTGGCACTACTATTTGCATTATCTTTTTCGAACAAAATATTTCTCTGGATATTAGTAGGTGTCGGAATTCATATGGTTATGGACTGGATTGATGAGATCGGAAAAGGTGAGCCATTCTATGGTAAGACATTCCCTTGCTATGTCATAAGAAGAAATAAAAACAAGAAAGCACTAAAAGAGTTATGAAGGGCCCAATTAGAAAAGAAGCAAGAAAAGCAGTAAGATTAGTAAGAGGTGAAGCTCGTGAGGTAAGGGGAATATTGGGAAGAATAAAGAGAAGAAATTTTTCAGGCAACGAGGGGCAAGCAATAAAAAATAGTACATACAACTTTCTAACTAATGTGGTCGCCAAAGTAGGATCACTCGCATTTACAATTATACTAGCAAGGATCCTGATGCCAGAATTTTTTGGACTATATTCGTTGGCACTATCAACATTGGTCATGTTTGTTAGCTTCACAGATTTAGGACTAGAATCAGGGATGGTATTCTTCCTTTCGAGAGCATTAGCAAAGAAAAATCAAACAAAAGTAAAATCCTATTTTGTGTATTTGTCAAAGATAAAACTAATTCTAACACTGGGGGTAGTTTCAGCACTTTTAATTTTATCAGATTTTCTAGCCAACACTTATTATCAAAAACCAATTTTTATCGCGCTAATTGCAGGTTCACTGTATGTTTTTCTTAGAAGCTTTTTCTCATTTTTTAAGTCGGTGTTTTTCGCGCTCAATAGGTTCGACAAACCACTTGTATGGGAAACAACATTCCAAATATTAAGATTACTTTTGGTCCCGGCAATAACACTAATGTTCATAAAATCAATACACAGTAGCGCATCAAATATTTATTTAGTGATTATAGCACTATCCCTAGCATGGCTAATAACAATATTATTAGTAATCCTCTCTTCGTTAAAAACATTAGATTTCATGAAGGAGCCATACAAAAAAATTCTACCAGAAGATAAAAAATTCATAAGAAAAACAATACTACCACTTTCCACAATAGCGCTATCAGGAATTTTCTTTGGGTACATTGACATGTTTGTGCTAGGGAGGGCAGTCTCCTCAGAATTTATCGGATTTTACCAGGCAGCATTTTCTCTAGTTGGGGCGATTGTTGCAGTAACAACTTTTTCAAACGCGTTGCTTCCGATTTTCAGCAGAATGAAGGGAGAAAGGTTTAAGCGCGCCCTAATGAAAGCAATTAAGAATAACGCATTACTCTCGACATTTGTCGCAATTCTAGCATTCGCGCTAGCCCCACTCATAATAAAAATAGCATTCGGAGAAGCTTATCATAATGCAATTATTCTACTCAGAGTATTTTCGATTCTTGTAATTGTTCTTCCGCTAAATGCGCTTTACTCATCAAGTCTAGTGTCCCAAGGAAAAACAGGCACCTTAGCGAAACTATTAATTTTCACAACCTCAATAAATTTGATATTAAACTACCTGGCGGTGATTATTTTTAGAGGAATGGGAGACATGACAATAGTTATTGGGATTTGCCTAGCAACAATCTTGAGTAAATTCGTATATTTGCTTATGTTATTTATATCAAATAAAAAACTAACGTCCAAACTTCAATAAAAATCTTCTGAATAGATTTGGGGAAAAGTTTGTCAATATCAAATAAGTTTTTGCCAACAAGAAATTATTTTTAGATTGAATAGATTTTTTAAGATATATTTTAGCTTCATTGAAATTTCCATTTTTCAAAAATAATGAGCCAAGATTAAAATAATGGCCATGCAACATCCCCCCCCTCTTCAGGTCAAACCTGTTTTTCTCGATAAAATACTTTTCAGATTCTATTTTTTTATCAATATCAGAACTAATTTGACCCTTGTGGATATAATGCTTGGCCAGAACCTTGTCAACAAAACACTTTTTATATTTTTTTAAAATTCTCTGGTACAAATCCCTATCCTCTGCGCACGTTAGTTTTTCATCAAAAAGGCCAACATCTTTCAAACACTTCGCCGTAACCATTACAGTAGATGTTCCGACACCATTGCGTTCCATTTTTTTGTTTCCGGACACATCAATATATTTCGTAGAACACAATCCTATTCTATTATCTTTCATCATCGCTTTCAACTGCAATTTGATCTTTGGGGAAAACCATTCATCATCATCATCAAGAAAAGCGATATATTTACCATTCGCTTTTTTTATACCGTCATTTCTTGTTGCTCCGGGATTGTGTGGATCGCGAGATTTATGGACATATTTTATGTTTTTGTACTTCTTCTTCAGTTTATCGACAACCTGCTTGGTGTTATCTTTAGAGAAATCATCAATAACAATAATTTCCATATTCCCATATGTTTGACTCACTACGCTTAAAATCGCCTTTTTTAGAAGAGCGGCCCGATTATGAGTAGGGATTATTACACTTACAAGAGCTTCTTTCATTTATTTTCTCCCAGCCACAACAGCCATGGATGACCCCTGATTTATCAAAAATCCAATTATCGATAATGGCATAAACAACACAGTATAAAAAAATCCACCAACACTTTTATGCAAACTTCTTGCCCTAAAATTCGCGACAGGGCCCTCTATCTTGAATGGCGTCCTAAAAAATGTAATTTTCTGAAAGCCATGCCCGGATAAAAGATTTTTTATTGTTTTTTTAGAAAATTGAAACAGATGCGCAGGAGGGTCCGCATGTGTCCAAATCCCAAAAAGCTGAGAAAAATTCTTAGACACCCTGGGAGATAATCCCCCAGAATTAGGAGTAGTGAGAACAAGAACACCATTTTTCTTTAGAAAACTCTTCAGAATACCTATGGTTTTTTTTGGATCAGGAACGTGTTCGATATAATCACCCAAATGAATAACATCAAATTCTTCTTTAGGGTAAGAGTTCTCAGCAATCACACCCTCTTTAACATCAAGTCCAAAATCATCTCTCGCAACCTTAAGTGCGTCTTTGGATATATCTAGCCCCCTAACATCCCACCCGTCCTTTTTTGCAAAATCCAAAAGAAGTCCAACGGAGCAACCAACATCAAGGAGCTCCCCCTTTTGTCCGTGTTTGTTTATAAATTTCAATTGAGCCATTGCCCGCTCAATATCCCTTTTTTTCTTGGCGGCATTTTTTCGATATCCATTCTCAAAGGAATACAAATTTTTCATTTCTTTTTTGGACGGAGGATTTCTGAGATAAACCAATCCGCAGTTCAAACACTCTACAACTAAGTACCCATTATCTGAAATTATTTTTTTAAATTCCTTGGCGCCACAAAGATTGCATTTATTCACCACAAGAACTCCTTTTCATGTGCTTCAAAATATTTTTTATCCTTTTGATATTAAAATCAAAAACACCCCTACGTGCAACACTAGACAATTCATTCAGCAACAAGTAAAAACAAATATCTTCCCTAACCACGGCAGGATATATTTTCAACAAGCGAGAAAAATCTTCATTTCCTAAAAGATCCTCCTCTTCTCTAAAAAAAGAAGCCAAATCCCGAATCACCAAATCTTTTTCAAAGCCAGCGTCATCAGACCAGTCAATAAAAACATAGGAATCATCCTTCATTAAAATTTGCTCTTTAGAAAAAGATCCATGAAGATCTGAAAAAATTAAATCCTTATCTTTCTTTCCCAGGTCACTTAGCAGTTTTTCTATAAATCTACTTTTTACTTTTTTCTTCCTGATTTTTTCAGCCAAAAATTTTATATGTTTTTTAGAATTAATTTTCTTAAATCCTCTTTCCTTATACCAGGAATAAATTCTCTTAAAAACACCAATGTCATCATCACCCTTATACTCTTCAAGAAGTTCTTCGGTCATAAAAGGAATTTTTTTATTTATAGAAAATACCGCCGGAGAATATCCCTCTTCCCCCCTTTTCTTTTTAAAATTAGCCCAGTCCATAAAATCTTTTTTCAGGTGTTTATATCTCAATAAAGATAAAACCGTATTTTTATCCAAATTAAAACATTTAACACTATTGGCGACAAAGACGACATCACCAAATTCTTCGGCGAGTTTAATTTTTTTCAAGAATGGCTGCAATAGCCCAATTTTTATTAAAAAATAAACAATTCTTTTTGGAAAAGAGTTAAATTTAATTTTAATAAAATCAATAGCTTTTTTATTATTTTTAAAATAAATCTCTCGCAAGTTATCTCGATTAGTAAGTATGCAAAATTCTTCAGATGAGGTGTTCTTAAAATCCTTAGACAGTTCCTTTATTCTTTTTTCAAACATTTTACCAACTAAAGCCCATACTAACGAGCAAAGCCCTCCCTGACAAAACCAAAAATCCCATATCAAACAAAATGGGATTCATTATAAAAACTTATCCCTTGCCAAAACAGGTTTCGAGAAGAACAGCATAAACATTAAAAAGCCGACTATATATTAACTAAGAGTTTAAATTTAAACAAAACAAAACATTAAAATGTCAACCAAAGCAAAAGCATATGTATGGAGAGCGCCAAAAATTTTCGAAGCGTATAAACTATACGGCAAACACGGATTTTACAAAAGCCTGTTGTTTTCTACAATTTTTTACCCAATCCCAGTATTACTAAAACTTCCAACGGTAAAAATTAGGAAATATAAAAACAGGCTCCTTAGAAAAGAGGTTGTTAATTATCTTGATAAAAAAAAGGGAATAAAGGTTCCAGAGGTAAGCGGGCCATTTGCGCTTATGGGGCTAGTAGAAATATTTCTCATGAGGTTGTATGATTTTTTCGATGTAACAAAAAACGACACAGTATATGATCTTGGAGCAACGGTGGGAGAATATAGTTTAAAATGCGCAAAAATGGGAGCGAATGTGGTCGCGGTTGAACTAGAAGAGGATCCTTATCTTTCAATGAAAAAGAATATTACTGCAAACAAGTTTGAACAAAAAATAATTCCATTCAATTGTCGAGTAGATGGAAAAGAAAATTCTATAGACGCGTTTGCAAAAAAGACAAATACAATCCCAACAATTATAAAAATGGACATTGAGGGCGATGAGGAAAAAGCACTTGAAGGCGCGAAAAACACATTAAGAAAACATAAGCCAAAAATAATACTAGAGACACATTCAAAAAAACTAGAGGAAGGATGTATGTCTATACTTGGACCAGAGGGATACAGAATCCTAAAGAAGATTGATATGGGTGCCAAAAATAAAGAAACAAATCTATTGTTCGTAAGCGCAGAATAAATCACCTTTTAGTCATATCTTCAAAAACCTTTTCATAAATTTCCATGTGCTTCTCTATGCATTTATCCCAAGATAGCTCCTTAGCCCGAAGCCTAGCTTTTTTTTGATATCCAGATCTCAGCTTTTTATCCAATATTAGTTTTTTTATTGCACCATAAAAACCATTCACAGAATTCTCAACAAGCACACCACCATTACCAATAACACCAGGCAGGGACGCCACATTACTCGAAACCACAGCGCAGCCAGAAGCCATAGCTTCTAAGGGAATCAGCCCAAAACCTTCATTATCCGTTTTATATACAAAAATATCCGAATCGCGATAATATTTTGGAAGTTCTTTATCGCCGACAAAACCCTTAAGCTTTATACCATTGATTTTTTTAAGATCGGCAGTTTCTTCGGGACGCATACGCCCGCCAAGAGTAATATTAACACTCTTGCCAAATTTATCGGCAATTTTTTTAAAAACATCACTTAAATCTGGATCAAGATTTCCGAGTATTCTAATATTTATCACACTCTTCTTTTTGGTTTTGGGATAAAACCTTTCCAGGTCGACGCCAAGGGGGATTGTTATAATCTTTTTGGCAAGATTAGGAAAACTTTTTTTTAACATATCACCAGTATTATCAGACACTACAATTATGTATTTCGCATGATTCAGGCGATTGTACAAAACCCTAAATACAATATTAAAAGGAAATCGAGAGTCAAGAGGGCACATATCATGCACGGTAACAACAGAAGGGCGATTGAGAAAGCTAACAACAGCGCCGATTCTCTCATCAAAGGAATGTAATATTTCAGAACGACCTCGGAACATCAACTTAAAAAATAACGGAACATAGTACCCAAGCCCGGCGAGCAATCTAATTTTTGTTTTGATAGTTTTTACCTTTAAGACATCCTTAGAATCATAAGGTGCAGTGTCCCTTAGGAATAATTTTGCGTCAATACCAGCTTTATTTTTAACGCCCTCAAATATTTTTGTGATATACAAACCTTTTCCAGAAGCACCATAGCTTTCACCCAAAATTGCTACATTTTTTGAGGCAGGATTTTTATGAACCATTCTTATAATACTTCCCCAAAAACCCAACAAGCTCCTTGGCTTTGTCTTTCCAGGTAAATTTATTTTCAATCAGCCAATCCCGATAATTAATCTTCACAGGTTTTTTTATTATTTTCTCAACCTCTTTAGGCATATCATCATCATCCGATATTTTATCAAAAGGAAGAAAGGATCCAGCCCCCCTTTTATTTCCAATCACAATTGGAACACCGGCAGCCATAGCCTCCAGCCACGCCAGATTAAATCCAGCAGTACGCGGGATATCAACAAACACCTTACATTTATTATAAAACTCATTCATCTTTTCCGGACGAATTCCCTCGGCAACACAGAACTTTAATTTTACATTTTTACAAACACCATCAAGCTCATCCCTGGAAATCAACTCGATATCTTTATCAATCCATCCCAAGCAGGACCTTTTCTTTTTCATCGGTTTAAACTTCTTCAGATTAACACCACGATATATTAATTTCGCCTTAGGAAAAATTTCCTTAAGCTGATCTCCAATCACAACCAATTTCTTTCCAAATATTCTACCAGTAAACCTCTGCAAGAATTTTTGATGCCACTGGACAAGCTCAGGATGTTTCCCAGACTTCACACCACAAAAACAACAAAAATGCTTCTTCCAAAAAATAGGATACGGAAAAATGAGAGGTATAGCACAACTATAATCCTGCGTATAAATAAAATCATAATTATTCTTTTCCATAAGCTCAGAAACTTTTTTCCTCATCGGAAAAACACTCTTGGCCAAAGAAAAAATCTTAAGGTCATCCTCCCTAGAAAGAATATCAACTTCATGCCCCATCTCCCTTAGCGCCTCAGCTATTTCTCCATTAGCCCGGCCAACACCGCCAGATTTCCGCAGCAAAACAATAAGTATTTTCATCCTAAATCTATTTCACAACTTTGCTATTTAAAAGTTGCTCCCAAAATATAACTAACCCTTTTCGTCATAAGAAGAATCGGAACCCAAAATAACGAAGAGATTTTTCCAGTTCTCGCGAATAACTTAAATGCATATAACTCCAATATTAATAGCGGAACAAGAACGAGAGCCAAGCCCAAAAATGGATACACAAAAAGAGACGCAATAAAAATAAAAAGATAAGCCCAAAATCCAAGAACCATAACAAGATTCTTTTTAATAGTCGATTTTACCAAATTGCCTTGAACTCTATCGCCTCGCCCATATCGATAATACTGAAGAGAAAATTTAGATAGCGTTGGTCGCATTTCCCAAGACACCTGCCTCTTAGGGTTTATCGCAATTTTATAACCCTTTTCGGCAAAATTAATCATAAGTCGATTGTCCTCTCCAGTCAAACTCTTTTCAGGATATCCGCCAACCGCGTTAAAACATTTTTTCTTAAAAGCAACATTTCTCGAAGACATCCTAGAGGGTCGGTCAACTTTTTTGATTGTTATGAGCCCCTGAAAATATTCAAAATTATTTTTTACTAAAGCCTTATAGCTTCCGGCTACAACATCTTCTTTTGGGAAAAACTTCAAGGTATCCTTAGCCCAATCCTTATTAACAACACACCCAGCATCAGAAATTAACATAACTTCCCCACTCGCCTTATCAATTGCAATATTCCGCCCCTTCGCAATATTCACACCCTTATCCTGGTAAACTTTTACTAAGTCATATTTTTTATCATATTCGAGAAGAGTTTCATACGTTCCATCCGTAGAGCCACCGTCAACGATAATAATTTCATCAGGCTGCCGACTTTGATTTAATATAGAATCAATAAATTTTCCTATATTCCCCCCCTCGTTAAGAACAGTAGTTATGAAGGAGGCCTTCATTCAAGCGCTTCCTCGTAGATTTCTCTCAGCCTCTTATTTCTACAATTAATATTAAGCTTATTATTCACATCTTCAATCTTCGCCCTAGCAGTCTTCCCCATTTTCTCTCTCAATTCACTATCTTCAATCAATATAGACAATTTTTCAACCAGCTGCTTAACAATATTCATATTAACCTTACGAATATCTTTATTATACTGGTCAACCCTATCATAGTAATTCTCGTGAGTTAAGTTCGTCTTTATCAAAAAGCCAGTCACTCCATCATCTACCAACTCAGGAACTGTAAAACTTGTGGTCGCGACGATAGGTAAACCTGCAGACATAGCCTCCAGAAAGACAACACCATAATTATCTTTATTTGTAGGCATAACATAAACATCAGCAGTAAGATACATCTTATCAAACAACTCATCTCTTGAAAGATGCTTGCTTGTTACATGCTCAAACCCAGGAAGACTCTTGGCAAAATCTTCCCACTTGGGAGGAAGTGTACCCTTGTATCTAAAAACAAGATTATCATACTTCTTTGTTAGAATCTCATAAGCCTTCAGCATGTGAGTCATTCCTTTTCCATAGAAGCTTTTTCCAAGAAGAGACAGGACAACCTTCCCATCATTTCTCTCAACTTTCTTTTTGTCACAAGGTCTTATCGCAAGATAAAGAACCTCAACCTTATCCTTAATTTTCGCATAATTCTTAGGCCCAATCGCACGAACAAAACTCCTTCTTGCTGCATCACTCTGAGGAAGAATCCTCTTGCATTTTTTAGACATCAAGGAATTCATAATTATTTTCCTAACAACAGGGCTTTGGATAGCCTTCCAGTTAAAACTAGTAAATATGTGCCCACATTCTAAGTCAACAATCCAAGGCTTTTTTTGCATTACCTGTATGATACCTCTAGTAGAGTGAACGACATCAGCATCAGTTTTTGTATGAGCCATCCTAGGAATTGGCAAAATTTTCATTAATCTTTTATGCCAAGTTATCCGATTCTCACAAACCCAACCATGATATTTAGCTTTTATTCTATTGACTTTATACTGCACACCCTCAGGAGGATTATCTATAACTTCATCAAACTGCGGATGTGGACTCGCGAGAAGCTGAACCTTTATTTTTTTCTTCATTTTTTCTTCACCACCTTAAATTTAAAATAAACTTCATACTTTAGAAAAGGGAATAGGTAAAAAAACAACTTTGTCAACTTAGACGGATTCCTTTTTAGATTAACCAACTTCAAGTCAGCATAGTATTCTCGCAAACCATCCTCTTTTAGCTGATCGAAACTATGCCAGGAGAAAGTTCTGTAATGATCACAATTAGTTCTTTGCCCAACATTATCAAACGGGAGCTTCATCTCTAAAACACATCCATTTTTTGAAACTCTAGCAATTTCATTAAGAACAAATTTCCAATATTGTGGTCTTATGTGCTCCAAGCAATGATAAGAATATATCTGGCTAAAAGAATTGTCGGGAAAAGGCAAACCCTCCTCTATGTTAACTACAAAATCAGGTTTCACTTCAGATGCCTTATCGATATTAACAACACCACTCATTTTATTCCAACCACAACCAATTTGCAACTTATCGTATTTCGGTTTTTTATATGCAGATTTCTTCATGCACATTCAAAAAACAAGAGCTTTATAAATTTAATTACTGTGATACAGGGATGAAAACACAAAAAGGAATCTCAGGAATTATCGTTGTTCACAACGAAGACGGAATTATCGAAGAGGCACTCGTTAGCCTAAAGGGGGCAGTAGATGAAATCATAGTCATACACGACGGGCCATGCTCCGACAATACAGTGAAAATTGCAAAAAAATACACAAAGAAAGTTTACATAACAAAACACAAAGGACGTTCAGCGTTCAATTTTATAACAGCGTTAGGAAAAACAAAATATGATTGGATATTTAAGCTCGACGCTGATGAGTCATTATCTGAAGATTTAAGAAAAAATGTAAAAAAACTTATCCAAGAAAAAAATATCGACGCCTTTAGTTTCATACACCCATTATGGAATGGGAAAAGAGCCTTCACAAAAACCTGGCCAAGAAAATCAGTCCTTGTTAGAAAATCCAAAATATCATACCTAGCATTTCCTGGGTTCGACGCAAACATTTCAACCACAGGAAATGAAAAAAGAACCAATTATGTTATTTATCATAAGCCAGTAAAAAATCAAGACGTTGGGTGGAAGGGATTTAAAGAAAAGGTAATAAACAGATATGCACCAAGCCAAGCTAGATTCTTACTCAAAGATTTCAAAGAATTTGAAACTTATCAATACCCAGGAAAAGATTTCCCATTAAGGATAAGGATAAGAAGGCATTTCCCAATTTTCACAAACTTCGCATTTTCAATTTTGGCATTTTTTAAGCAAATGTTTTTTGAGGGAGCATGGAGGGAAGGCTTAGCAGGATTTAATGTGGCGGCTAAAACATTAGTCTACAACATATACTTAGGATTTTTAATACAAGAAGAAAAGTGGAAACAAAAAAGAGAAGCTAGTTCAAAATAGAATTAATTTCTTCAATAAAGTTCTTAGTTTTAATTTTCTGAACTTTCTTGGGAGCCTTATATCCAGATACAAATTTACCCAAAGAACTTTCAATTTCACTAACCATTTCCTTCCGGTCATGCCGCTCTTTGATTTTATAGAATGCTTTGTTGTCTTTAATCAAATCAACATAACCACCCTCGTCAACAGCCAAAAGAGGTTTACCCAAAGCGAGAATTTCTAAAGGAACAATCCCAGCATCCTCTTGGTATCCCAAGAAAATCCCAGCCATCGAACTCCCGATCAATTTCCCAAGCTCTTTATCAGGTAAATGATTTTTAATCTGTATAGAATTTTCATCTCCAACCAATTTGTGAAGCCGCTTCAAATACTTCTTGTTGTCAGGTGTCCCAACCAAGACCAACTCGTATCCAGGATGTTTTTTTACGAATCCTTTCCACGCCTCTATTAAAAGATCCTGTCTCTTTGGTGGGTTAAGCCTCGAAACATAAAAAAACTGCTTCTTCTGTTTAGCCCGAGAGCCCTTCAATCTCTTAAAATCAACCGGAGGAGAAACGACGTGACTTTTTTGCCCGCTTAATAAATTCCGTCTCTTTGCCCGAGAAAGAGTAAGTTCAGAATTAAATATAACAACATCTAAATTTTTCCAAGCCATCTTCTCAAAAACCCGATAAACTTTTACGGCGGCAAGATACAAATACTTAGAAAAAAACTTCCCACGATAACGATTTTGCAAATTCCATTCTATGATTTTTTGATCAGCTTCTCTTAGTGGAGTATGCACATAGGCGTAAGCCTGGCCTTTTTTATAATTCCTAAAAGTAATAAATTCTGCTAAACCAGAGGTAGAAATAAGAAATTTATCATAATTTTTCAGAGGAATCTTTTTCAAAAAACTCAAAGGAAAAAACAACCCACGTAAAAGATGACTTCTCGCCAGCCATCTAAAATATTTTGGGACTAAAACATTAATGTTATATTTTTTGAATTCAGGGAAAGTATTTTCAGGATCATAAGCCCAAGTATAAATATCAATATCAAATTTTTTCGACTTCGCAATTTCTAAAACAACTTTTTCAGCTCCACCCTGGCTTTTTATCCACGGGTGAAAAAGGGCAACCTTTTTTTTCATTACTCAAATCTCCAGTCCATATCCCCATAACTCGTTTGAGGTTTCAAAAATTCTTCATAAACAGGAGTATCGGTAGGATAGTCAACGTCCCAAATTTTAATTGGCCCCCTAAATCCCTGATAGTAAACAAAGTCGCTCACAGCGCCGCCCTGCGCTTTTACAGCCTTAACAAAAGGACTATCCTCGGAATGAACAAGGGAAATATCCTCATATTCATCAAGCGGATCATCCATCAAATAAAGCTTAGCGAATAATGTATTAAACGTACGCGGAGACAAATAAATACCGGCACCAAGAGGATTGATAGACATGCCCTGTCCGGATTGCCCAACTGAAGGGATTAGGCGAATAGCACTTTCTAGCCCACTACCAAAATCATGAATATCTCCATTAATATAAACATACCTCAAAGGAATCCTATGCTGAACATTATTATAAATATAAACGGCCTCAGGTTGCTCAATACCCCCATCAGAAGATCGAATTTTCAATATAATACCACCAATGTATGCTTTATACGAGGGCCTTCCTCTGTCATCATAACTAGGACCAGGTAAGAAAATATCTTCGTAGTAAATATCTTCATCAACAACGCCATTAAGTTGATAAACAGTTGTGATCCCAGCAGCAGTTTCCTGAGTATTCTTTTCATCAACCGCCCCGACAGGAATCATCGAAAATCTATCCCAATTGTCATCAGAACCAATTTTAGAATAGGCAGCATATTTTCCCAAGTCAGTAGGATCTATCAACAGATAAGAAATTTCCTGTGTCTTTAGAAAACTATAAGCACTAGCTGGCTTATCCGTAGTTAAAACATATCGGCCAATCCTTTCGTTCCCATCAACAGCTCCTTGAAAGTGCCCACCATCGGCAACCGTTGGTCTTTCTCCAAGAGTTTGAACCCAGTACCCATAATCCCACCAGTGAGCAAATTTCTCACCTTCATCAGTATTGTTACGAACCCATGCCATAGCACCCTGCCATTGGACACTAGCAGAAGGGCCAGTGTTCTTAGCCTGACCACTAATAGTCTCCTCATAAGAACTTATAGAAATCAAAACACCAAAAAGTGCAACCAAAAACAATCCCCAGAAAATAATCTTCAAAACATCATCCTTGCTATTCCACGCATATCCAAATATTTTCACAACAAAATACCCAACACTCAAAAGAACAAACGGAGCAATCAAAAAGAAAGTCCTGGTAGCCGACCGACCATTAAGGACAACAATAAACATCAAAGCCATCAAAAGAATCAACAAAGAATTAACCCTACTCTTCTCAAACATTTTATGCATATTAAGCCAACCAAAATAAATCACAAAAATAGCGACACCAATCAAATAAACAGCCTGACTGATAAAGTTCTCACCATTAAAAATCGACGAAGACGAAATTCTACTAAATAACATAGCAGAAATCAAAACAATCCACGACAGCCCAAACATCAAGGAGTGCTTCTTAGATTTAATAGATTTACCAAACTCTATACCAATCAGAAAAATACCAAGAACAAACAACCAGAAAATCATTGCACTACTTTGGCTTATCCAATCCGTCAAGTAAGGCTGTGAGTTTTCAGCTACAGTTAAACCAACCCTACCAGTTCCAAACGGAAACAAAACAGCATGCCAAATGGACTTGATAATTCCAAAAACATTTTTACCAACAATAGTCAACGCGGCAGATCCAAGAACAACAAAGCTTCCGAGAACATACCATGTTTTCTTTTCCTTTCGAATCCCGAATTTCCCTCTCGCAATTAACAAATCAATAATATAATCAATCAAAATAAGGCCGAGGACAGCCTGAGAAATCAACCCATAGGTTCCAGATAACCTACCGATCATTTGATTAACCAAAGAGGAATTAAAAATAGCAGGGATGAAAATACTCGACACAAGCCAAATTACATAAAAGGAAATAGATTTAATTTTATCATTTTCTTTTAGTAGCCAATACAGCCCAAAAGAAACAGGAATGACCATTAGTATCAAAGTAATCGCACCACTCCACGTTGCCATAACAAGAGCAGTAAAAAAACCAAGACCCAGCCCATACAAAATAGTACGCTTCCAATCTTTTTCAAAAGCCTTCAGCGCAAGAACATAAAACAACAAACAGGCGAAAACAGCAACCATACCAATAGACTCATGATCCGAAAATCCAGCCATAGTCCTATATAGATAGGCCGGAGAAAAAGCCAGTAGTCCAGAAGAAACCAGTGCAGCAATTTTTGACTTAGTCAACACATAAGCCAAAAAGAAAAATATAATCAACCCAATACCATAAAAAAACACAGGAGAAAAAACATTAACTTCCCTAATCGAATAATCCCCAAAAATATTAGCAACTCTCCACATTTGAACCACAACATTAGGCATAATCTCATGATGCCAAGAAGTTTCAACAACGGGATTGTGACGCATAACATCAGCAGTAGGCAACGAGCCACCATTATCAACAATAGTTTCAGCGACCCTCAAAAAATAATAAGGATCAAGCGCTAATGGAATTTTTTCCCCAGTCGTAGAATCAGTTAACAAATCCCAATTAGACATCCGGATAGAAGCACTCCAAAATAAGATGATAAATAAAATAATCCCAACAGCTATAAGTTGAAATTTCTTATTCTTCAAAACTCCCAAAACAACGTCCTTATTCATATTGATTTATAACTTCAACTCTTTAAAAACATTATCACAGCATCAAAAACGCAACCAAAATAAATAATATCTGGAACGCATGGATCAAATAAGTAACCTTCCTCTCAGTAGCGCCAGGACCCAAAATTTTAATCGCCAAATGTTCAAGTCCATAAATTTTATCATAAGGCATCTTAAGGTTTCCACGCTTGTCAGGAACACCAAATGAATGTTTTTTTAATCCACCACGCAATTTCAAAAACATCTCAATAAAATAAGGAATAAACACAATAAGTGCAATCTTTTCAAAATTACCAAGAATAGCCATTCCAGCAATCAAAGCTCCAATAGAATAAGTTATACTATCGCCAGGGAAAACTTTTGCCGGGGCTCTGTTAAAAAGATAAAATCCAACAAGAGCACCAACCATACAGAGACCAACAACTGCCAGCCAAGGCGAGCCGCTAACATAGGCCACAAAAGATAAGAATCCCAAAATCAAAATTCCCTGCCCAGCTTCAAGCCCACCAAACCCAGCCAAAAAATTATAAGTCGTACTTACACCGGCAACAGCTAAAGGAATTATAACCAAGGGGAACCAGATGCCAAAATTAATCACACCAAAAAACGGAACATTCATAGAGTGGACACCAGCATTAATCACAACCAACGGAACCGACGCAGCAAAAGCCAACAACAATCTAGCCTTCATGGATAGTCCACCATGATGCCAGCCAAACAAGTCGTCAACTAACCCAGCAATACCCAAAATCAAAACCATACTTAGTAGGGCAAAAATCTCCAAAGCCCTAACAGTCCCGCCGAAAACAAAAGTTTTCAAAGCGACATAAGCCAAAACTCCAAAAATAAAGGACATTACAACAACAATTCCACCAGACGAAGCAACAGTCTTAGGATGCCCAAACTTATTCATATCTTCCCAAAGCAAACCGACCTTTTTACACACACTAATCCATTTAGGTATAAGAATCACAGCTAGCAAAAAACTAACTAATACCGAAATCATCAAAAGATATTCCATAAAAAACCCTACAAATCACAACTTAAAAGTCTATCTAAAATAACAACGGCGTAAGATATACTTCCATAGACAAAAGTTCACAGAACCTTTTGGCCCGCAAGGGCTTTGCCATTGCATAAATTAAAACCAATTAGCCATGTTGTTTTTTAAAATAACAACGGCGTAAGATATACTTCCATTAAAGCAGCAATAACCAAAATCACAATCGCAATAATAACCATCAACAAAGAGTCCTGCAAAATCTTCCAAGTTCCCTCTCCATGCAAATCCTTCCTAATCACAGCAACAGAAATAATACCACCAGCCAAGGCACCAACAAAATAGGCCGAAATCTCAGGAACACCATGAATCATATATCTCAACAAACCAAGTCCAAGTCCAGCAAGCTCACCCTTTGCAAAAATTCCAATAGCTGCCGCTATAACCGATGCATTCCAAACAAGAATAAAAATCGCCCCGGCCCCAAATGCCAGCGAGAATAAAATCGTAAATATTAAAACATAAATATTATTTGCAAAAATAGCCAAAACAGCAGCAGTCCCAGTAACAGCGCCAGTCATGGGAGAAACGCCATGTTCGCCCAAGCAATCATTGTAATGCGAAGGACTATTAATCGCACAAAAAGTTTCTATTTGAGCGTTAAAAATTTGCCCAGCATCATTTGGCATTACAATATACCAAAAGGAAAATGCAACAACAAAACCAAGAAACAACCACATCAAAGCGCGAATCGCCTTCGAATGCTCTTTTATCAATTTGCCAGAATCATTAATCTCAACATCCTTCCCCTCCTCCAACTTAATAATATAATACATAAATGGCAAACAGACAATCACAGTAAAAATCACAACCAATAGTCCAGCATATTTCCCTAAAATAGAATCTTTCATGAAAACAAAATTAACCAACAAAAAAGCAACCGACGCCCAAAACAAGCCCACAAAAAACATCTCCCACGGATTCCTCTCCGCCTTCTTTGGTTTCATTAATAATTCTATCATAGCAGTACCTCAAATAGAATTGTTAATGAACTGATACTTCGGTTCTTTAATAATTCTATCATTTTATCACCTTAACACTCAACACACAGACATCTTTTTAAAGTTTTATCAACTTCTACCATCATGAAAAAAGAGGCAATAGCGAGACGTTTCGACAAAATCCTAGCTGATATAAAATCCGTAAAAGTTCAAGGGGCAGAGAACGTAGCAAAAGCAGGAATCAAAGCATTTCTACTCTCTCCAACAAAATCTTCAGCAAAAAAAATTCTAGCAACTCGCCCAACAGAACCACTAATGCAAAACGCAATCAAACTTTTACTTAAATCAAAAAATCCAAAAAAAACTGCAGAAAAATTCTTATCAAATCTAAAAAAATCTCACGACACAATTTCGAAAAAAGGAGCAATGTTAATCAAAAACAACATGAACATTTTCACACATTGCCACTCATCAACAGTCATCGATATCTTAAAATACGCAAAACGAAAACGAAAGAAAAAATTTGTAGTCTACACAACCGAGGTCGAACCACTGTTGCAAGGACGAGAAACAGCAAGGGATTTAGCAAAAGCAAAAATAAAAGTTATAATCTCTCCAGACTTAGCAGCAGAACAATCAATAAAAAAATGCGACCTACTTCTCTTCGGAGCCGACGCTTTCACAAAATCAATAGTAGCCAACAAAATCGGAACAAGTACACTAGTCAAACTAGCAAAATCTCATAGCGTTCCAAGATACGCATGCGGCGTCTCAACAAAATTCACAAACAAAGTAAAAATAGAAAAACGACCATCGCGAGAAGTCTGGCAAGATAATAATGAAACAATCGAAGTAATCAATCCAGCCTTCGACAAAACAAAACTCAAAAATTTATCAGGAGTAATATCAGAATTCGGAATACTTCCATACAAACAATTTGCCAAAAAAGCTAAAGCAAAATTAAAATCCCTTTAAGCCACCTTCATAATCTTCCTAATAATAATACTAGAAACAACACTAAATCCAATATACCACCAAATCCATCCACTTCCCATTAACGGCTCATAAATACCTCTCAACCACCAGAACAAAAGTAAAAACGGAATTATCGTCACAAACATCGGCTTCATCGACGACTTAAACATAACACCAGTCAACTTCATTAATTCACTGTTCAGCTCTTTCATAATCTTCCCATCCTTGCATCCCTTCAACTCTTTCTGAATCTCTTTCTGTCTCGCTTTCAAACTCTTCAAGTGCTCCTGATTCGTCAACCACTTATGCGCCAACGTAGCAATAAAAGTCACAATCACAGAAAACACAGCAATCGAAAGTTTCGGATTCGCCGTCATCACCTCAGTTAATGTCATAATAATAATCACCAAAATATCTTTTTAAACTTACCTTAACAATTCTGGTTATTGCGACATAATTTCTAAGTTAACATTTTCGTAGTGTATTGCAATACATGAGAAAATTTTAACAACGAAATTATTAGCAAGAATCGGAATTATGCTCCAAAGAATCCTTTTAGTGCCGGATTCATATCAACAGCGTGCTGCTGCGCAATGTTCTGGTACAACTGGTACAAAATCATAACAGCCAAAAGAATCGCAGTTCCACCAACCAAAGCTCCAAGAAGATTCGCAACCGACGCCAAAATACCAATAGCCGCACCACCCATTATCGTCAACGGTCCAACATACCGCTTCAAAATCTGCTCAAGAACTCTCTCGTCTTTCCTAAACCCTGGCATGCTCATTCCAGAATTAACAATCTTATTCGCCTGACTCCTCGCATCCTGCCCCGAAGTATTAACCCAAAAGATAGCAAACAAAACAGAGAACAAAACATAAAATAAAACATGCCCAACAGCCTGAGCCGCATAAACCCACCTAAAGCTACCAGTGATAATATTTTCTAAAATAGGATTAGACCCGATCCAAAAACTCAAACCAGAAACTGCTTGACCACCACTACTAAACCCTCCCAAGAAAGTCGCAGACCCTAACCATCCCTGAATCATCGACGCAAACAACTGAACATTAGCAGCCAAAGCCGAAACAAAAATCACAGGCATAACACCAGAATAAAAGAAATTCAAAGGCCATTTCACAGAATGCCCTCTAACTCTATCAAACGCCAGAGGAATCTCAACCTTCAAACTCTGCGCAAAAATTACAGCCAAAAACAAAATCGCGGTTACAAGAATCGGGAAGAAGGCTCTCGCCACCCCAGTACCATCTCCAACAATTACCGACGCCACAATAGCCAAAACCTTACCACTCGCTTCAAAAGTTCCCTGCGGTCCCATAAACTGGAACAACTGCGCAAACAATCTCCAACCAATACCAGCAGCAATAAACAGACTAACACCAGAACCGAAACCCCACTTCTGAATAACCTCATCCATAAATATAATTAAGAAACCACCAAGACACAACTGCAAAATCACAAGCCCCGTAAACCCAGGCTCGGCCGCAATTCCCTTCATCAAAACATAAATCAACGCCTCAAAAATCACAAACGCAAACGCCAACAACTTCTGCATTCCCTGAAAAAACTTCTTACCCTCATCGCTGTTTGTATCAATATTCAAAATCCCAGCACCATTAAGCAACTGCAAAATAATACTCGCCATCACGATAGGACCAATACCAAGCGAAATAATCGAACCAAAAGAAGTACCCATCAAAATAGCCAAGTATTCAAATCTAGAAAGCGAATTCGCAGCAATCCCAAACAAAGGAATATTAGCCAAAATAAAATAACCAATCAAAATAACCAGAGTCCACTTCAACTTAACATTAAAACTAACCTTCTTCTCAGTCGGAGCCCTGACCTCAGGCAAATTATGTAATAATCCTCGTAAACCCATAGAATATGATTAGAAAATTTGTTTATAAAGTTTTGTAGGCTTTAACGATGCTAACCTCAAAGAAAACCATACCCAACAACACAACCATGAGCATCAATAATCCTATTAGTAGTAATTCTACCAGACCGTGCAATATATTCATTGCCATTCAAGTGATTAGGATTCATAACCGTATCAGGATTTCCGCAAGGAGACCAATTCAACCCATCATTAAAAGTTAATTTTTCCAGTTCCATCTTATTTCTTATCAGAACTCTTCTTCTCAACCTTAGCTTCTTTTTCAACCTTCTTCTCAACAACCTTCTTCTCTTTAATAACCGGCAAAATAATCTTACCACCAGCTTTCTCCATCTTCTCAATAGCAAGCTTACTCGCAGCCTTAGCCGTAATCTCAGCCTTAAATCCTTCACCAGCTCCAAGAATCTTATGCTTAGGCAAACTAATCTTCGCCCCGCTAAAATTATCCTTAATATCCCTCAAGTTAATCTGATTAGTCTTCTTCCGAGCCGAACCTCGAGATGTCAAGCCTTGCTTACCAAAATATCCTTTCTTCTTATCACTAGCAATCGCTCTCTGCTTATCATGGTCCGCTCTCTTACCAGTTCCAGCCTTACCAAAACCACCCTTGTTACCATGACCCTTATGCTTCTGCCTAAAACCCCATCCAACAGTCCTAGCTCCCCGAATCCTAGAATTCTTCTTTCTCTTGTGAACTCTCATCACAACATTCTCCCAACTAATTTAACAATATCTTCATGCTCTCCCAAAATACCTTTCGGCGTTGGCAATCTCGAACTCTTCTTAAATCCGCCTCTTGGTGGATGCAAAAAGTAAACCCCTTCCTTAGCAGGTCTCTTAGAATTCAATTCCTTAATAAAAGCCTCATCAACCTTTCCAAAAGCAACTAATCTCTGAACAGCCCTAACCATTCCCATCTTCACAGCGTCGTTTTCATCAACCATAATCGCCGCAAACTTCTTGTTCATCTTTAATCTCTTCAAAGTCTCATTGTCTTTCTTCTTATTCTTAACCTGACCAGCGATCCTAACTACGAATATCATAATCGAACCTCCCCAATTTTCTCAAGAGCCATCATCAAAGCCTTAGCAGTATTGAAAGTCGTATTAACCTTCCCAGCAGTCTTACTATAAACATCCTTAATCCCAACAGCCTTCAAAATCTTCTTCATCTCATCATTAATAACCAAACCAGTTCCCTGCGGCGCCGGCATCAACTGCACCCTAACAGAACCACACTTTCCCTTAACGGTCAAAGGAATACTGTGCTCCTCCTCACAAGAACAATCAAACGAAGCACAACCTCTCTGAATCTTAGTAATATTCAACTTAGCCTTCCTAATCGCCTTTTCTTTCGCCGGCAAAGTCTCAGCAGCTCGACCATATCCAAGTCCAACATGTCCATGCCCGTCACCAACAACAGCCATAACACCAAAAGTCAAAACGTTCCCTTCCTTAGTTTTCTTCTGAGTTTGCCTAAACGCCCTTCGCTTTCCACCACCAAACTTACCTTTAGCCTGTCCGATAAACAAAGTATCAGTCTTCAAATTCTTAACCAACAAGTCAACAATCTGCGGCTCCATAATCTTTTTACCTTCATCCAAAACCTCATCAATATTAGCAACCTTTCCAGCTCGAACAGCTCGACCCAATTCAGTCCTCGGAATCCAAGCCTCCAATTTCTCCTTAGCCTCTCGCGCAAATCTATCTTCCCTACTCTCTCTCTTAAACTCAGGACGCCCCCTCTCTGTAGCCTTAGCAGTCTCAGCAAACTCCTTAGAAACCTTATCATCCGCAGCCTTCTCTTTAGCTTCAACTACTTCAGTCATTTCTTTCAATTGCTTATCGTTATCTAATTCCTTTTCCATAACTTTCTCCGCTTCACCCTCAGCTTGCTTCTCTTTCTTGTCTCCACCAGTAACTGCCATCTTACTTCAAAGCCTCCTTAACTTTAGCAACCATAGCTTTAACTTCAGGCTTCAAATGCTCACCATTCAATCTATCTTCCGACGGGAAAACCTTTTCATTCGCAGGAACATCCAAACCACCATCAACTAATCCCTTAACAACAGCGAAAACTCTCGACCCTGTAAAAGTTCGAGCCATTCCCAAATCAACAATATATTTCCCCTTCTTCAATTTCTTAGCCATCAACATACCAGTCAAGTATCCAGCAGAAATAGATTTCAAACTTCCAGACATCTTTGCATCCCATCCATTCTTCAAAAGTTCCTTAGATGTAACAGTAGCAATAACCTTATCCTGAGCCTCATTAGATTCAACAGCCTGCAAAATATAATACTTATTCGTCCTTCGCACAACTATTCTAGGAATTCCCGACTCAAGCAATATCCTTCTCGCTTTATAATCAGTCCGATTTTCCCTTCTCCTTCGCTTCATTGTTCTTAATCCTGCCATCTTACTTATCTTCCTCCAAATGCTCCTTTAAGTGTCTTTTGCTCTTAAACTTCCGAGATCGAATCTCCTTCCTCAACTGCCTATTCTGTTCCTTATCAACAGCGCCAGTCCTAACCAAACCTCGAACAAACGCCCTCAGTTTTCTAGTAATTATAACATACTCAGCCTTCCTCACATTAACTTTCTTCTTAACCTTTCCAACTCTCCTTCGGTTCTTTCTCTTCTCGATCTTCTTCCGACCCTTAACTTCTCGAATCTTAATCGCGCCACTCTTATGCAAATCCAAAATATCCATTCTCGTAATCGCTTCCTTAATCTCGCCCAAATGAGCTTCTACGAAAATAATCCTATTCTTACCGACCTTCAAAACCTTAGCCGCCAAGTCCTTCTTTCTAGCTAGCTGCATTTTTCTTGTCCTCCACTTTATATCGATTCAAAATCACAATCTTCATCTCATTCGCCTTAGCAATAATTTCTTTCTGCTTCTTCTTTCCAACCTTTCCGATGATAATTCCAGTTCCCTTATTCACAGATTCCAAATCCTTAACATTCTCAACTCGAACCATTTCCATACCTTTAACAAAATCCTTAGCACTAGCCTCAGCTCCCCATCCCACTTTCGGCCTCTGTCCTCGCCCTTTTCTTCCAAGCCTAAACTTATTCTGTCGACCCTTAGCACCGTGCCACTTCTGATTCTTCTTAACTCCACGACCAAGCCTAATCTTCTTATGCCAATCAGTCCTTAAGAACTTCGGCTTCTTCCTAGCTGCTGTTTTCTTTTCTGTTTCTGCCATTAGATAGCTCTCCCGCATTTGTTAGTTATAAATATTCCATCTTGGAAAATTCTCCGGTCTCTTCCAGTCAATCTAGTTGCCTTCTCCAAATTAGCCGCAGTCTGTCCAGCAGCCTCGATATTATTAGATGTAACAGTAATTTTAGTCCCTTTAATATCAACCTTAGCGCCATCAATAATCTTAGCAACCCTCTCGGTTGTCTCACCCAAAAACGACTTGATAACAACCTTCTTATCATCAGCCTTAACATTCATAGGAAAATGCACATTACAAACCTCAAGCTCATAAACAAAATCCTCACCAAGCCCCTTAATCATATTCTTCAAATGCGCCCAAGTCGTTCCAATCATTTTCGATTCTCTACGAGTAGCTCCTTTAGCAGTCAAAATAATTTTCTTATCTTTTACAACAGCCTTAACCTTACCTAAATCGCAAGTTTTCTTCAACTCCTTACCAGAACTCTTAACAACAAAATCGTTCCCACTAACAACAACTTCAATTCCCTCAGGAATATCAATAATTCTTTCCAAATCTTTATTCATTTTAATAGAAATAAGCAATTACGCTTCCTCCTAATTTATTTGCAACTGAATCCTTCTGGTCCATCAAGCCCTTATTTGTGGAAATAACCAAACTACCGAAATTTCTCGACGGTAAAAATCTCCTCAAATACTTATCAATATCCGCAACCCCAGCATAATACCTAGGCTTCACAGCTCGACACTCATTCAATTTGATAATCTTAACAGTAACAGTTTTCTCAGCCTCATTAGTCTCATAATCAATATGACCCTTCGACTTCATCATTTCAAATAAGTTCAGCAAAACCTTAGAGTATCGCTTAATCGTAAGCTCCACTTTTCCAACTCGCTTAGCATTCATGATTTCGTTAAATCCATCAGCAACTATATCTTGTGACATTCTTTGTTCCTCCTAACTATATTTTTTGAACCCAAGTTCAACAGCCAACTCTCTGAAACAGTGTCGGCACAAATTTAGATTATAAGATGAAATGTGAGCACCATGCCTTCCACAAACCTCGCACTTCTTAGCAGCAATCCCGAACTTTCTTGGCTTAGGCTTATTGTGTTTCAAAAACTTCTTCAAAACAGCCGGCTTTCCCCGAAGCTGTCGAGTTATTTTTCTCCAATCGCTTGCAGTCATTCTACAACCTTCTTCTGCTTCCGCAGAATCTCTGTCTTAAATTTAGTTATCAAATAGTTCTCAATCTCTTCTCGAGTCACAACCAACCTTCGCGATTTTCCTCGCTTAACTTTCTTCCGCTCAACAGCCTTCCCAGCTCTAGTAAAAACAACAGTAACCTCGAAACCCATAATCCCAACTTCCCTAATATATTCCATCCCCGGAATCTCAATATACTCATGGATCCCAAACGAAAAACAATTAGGCTGAATCTGCTTTTCCTTCAAAGTATTATCAATAGCCGGCAACAATTTCTTAACCATATTCAAAGCGTCCTCGCCTCTCAAAGTAACCTTAGTTCCAACTTCCAAACCAGGCCTAACGTTCCAAGTCGGAATTCTCTTAGTTGCTTTAACCTTAACCGCTTTCTTTCCAGAAACTTTCTCCAATAAAATAACTCCCTTATCCAACTTATCAGCAACGCCACCAATATTCAAAATAACCTTATCCAACTTAATTTCCTTCATTACATTTTCTGCCATTATGCAATCACCAAGATAGTCTTGTAAGGCAAACTCACAGTCTTATCTTCCAATTTAATTTGATAATTCCTACCACGAACCAATTCCTCAAACCCAACAAGTTCACCCTTCTCACCAGCATGCTTACCCAAAACAATCTCAACTTTCGCGCCTTCCTTCAACGGCAAAATCTTAACAATCTTATCTTCCTTAGTATTCAAAAGAACAGAATCACCAACCGAAAATTTCTCAGCAGTCATAATATTCTGACCATCATCCAAATTCATCTGAATCTTCTTGGATCCCAAAATCTTCTTCCCGCGAATCTTAACAATCTTACTATCAGCTTCCTTAGCAGAAACCTCAACCAACTTAAACTTCTTATTAACAATCTCCAACTTATAATTCAACTTAGCTTTCTCAAGATTCAAAACATCAAAAACCTGAACAGGGAAATCCTCATCCTTCCGAATCTTATTATTAACCTTAACCATTCCACCCAAAGTCATTCTCCTAACTTCCTTCCTCGTCTTAGCAATTTTCAAAACATCTCTCAGCAAAAACAACAGCGAAATTCCCTTAGAAGTCGCATGACTAGGCACGGCTACAAATCTTCTTCCTCGACCTTTTCGCGGAACCGGCCACGACTTAGGCATCTGTGTTTTCTTTATATGTGCCATTATTTCTTAGCCTCCTTTGGTTTAGATTCAACTTTCTTAATTTCCTTCTTTTCTTCAACATTTTCAACAACAGCATTCTTCAACCTCTTCTTGTCATCAACATTCAAAATAATTATCTTAACATTCGAAGGATGAAACCATGTAATCAACTTCTCTCCACCAGCCTTTCCAGCTCTCTGCAATCCATCAATCTGAATTCGCGTATTCTTAACATCAACAATCCCAACCTTGCCCTGCTTCTTCGCGAACTTTCCTCTCATAACCTTAACCTCGTCACCCTTCCGAACCTCAATACTTCTTCGCCCATACTTAGCCCTCAAAGGTTTATCCAAAGTCGCTCCCAGCAAAGTTCTCTTGATATGATTAGGCGCATTAGCCAAAAACTTCCTCTGCTTCCGAGGCTGCTTACTCGATTTCCACGATTTATTAAATTCTGCTTTCATTAGTAAACCCCGCTAGCAATTTTAGCGACCTCCTTCCATCTTTCCTGAACTTCTCTAGCAACAGTGCCCTTAATCTGTGTACCCTTCGGATTACCCTTGTCATCTTTCAAAAGCGCAACAGCATTGTCCTCAAAACAAACTCTCTCTCCAGTATTCCTTTTCCACGGCTTCCTCTGCCTAACCAAAACCGCATCGAAAATCTCACCCTTCATTTTAGGATCGCCCTTCCGAACAGAAACTTTAATCTGGTCCGCAATCTTAGCATAAGTCATTCTACCCTTGCTCGTCTTACAATGCTTAACTCCAACAATCTTACAAATCCTCGCACCACTATTATCACAAGCTTCAAGCAAGCTACCAATATTCAAAGCCCGAGTCGCACGACCACTTACAGCCTTCATGCCTTCACCTCCAATTTCCTAACAACTTTACTAACAACAAAATGAATCGTCTTACTAATCGGTCGAGTCTCAGCAATCTGAATCAAATCTCCAACACCAACGCCATCCTTCATACACTCAGGAAGCCTAGCGTGAATCTTCGTTCGCCTCTTCTCATATCTTTCATACTTAGCCAACCTCAACATTCTCTCAAACTGAATTGTAACCCTACCATGCAACTTCTTAATAACAGCCCCCTCAAAAGTTCGTCCCCTCATCTTCAATTTCCTATCTCCATGAACTGGACAAAGCCTATCGTTACAACTAACTTCAGCTTTCTTAATAGTCTTCTTCGCGACTTTCTTCTTTGTTGTTTTCTTTTCTGTTACCATTTTATTTTAATCTTCAATTTGGTCTTCGCTGAAACCCTCAGCAACCAAAACTGGTTTTATGTGTCCTTGATGATTCCCTTGCAATTCAATAACCTTGTTCTTTATCGTACCACCACAAGCTCGCTTCATTTTAAGCGTTTTTGCGACAGCCTTAATATCAACGCCGTCATCGAACCCACTGATCATTGTATTGACTTTCCCGAAACGCCTTTTCTCCGTCGTGACAGTAATCTGCTGTTGTGTCTTAGCAATTTCGCCACACACACACGCCGCCAAAGGCAATCCACATTTCGGACATATATCCATTTACTTCTTTGCTTCCTCCGGTTTAATTTGATTCTTCATAGTTAACATCCGCGCAATTTCCTTTTTAATGCTTCCTCTTTTCGTCGGGTTCTTCAACAATTCAATCTTCAAATCAACAATCTTCTTCGCTATTTCTTTATCTGTCATTTTCTTATCTACCATAAACATAAATCTCCGATTTTTGTTTCCGCGTTTTTCATCTGGAAAAACAAGACAATCTTTCTCTTTTGCTTTAGCAATTTATTTACCATTTTATTTTTTCTTAACCTTCCTTTTCTTCTTTATTTTCTTAACAGTCTCTTCAACTTCCTCAAAAGTCGCATTCTTCTTAACGGCTTCAATTAAAGCCTCATCGACAGTAATCTGATCACACATAACAACACCAGGAGCCAAAATCGCAACCTTAATCCCAACAACACCCTGCTTCGTAGTCGCAGTAGCCTCAGCCCTGTCAACAACCTTCGCAGCATCCCCAGTTTTCTTCAAATAACCGAAAGCAAATCTCCAAGATCGCGCCCTATCACTCGGCAACTTTCCAGACACTCTCAACTCAGCACCCAAAGCACCAGAATTCTTAATCTTACCAAGAGCCCTATAACTCGAAGCCTTATATTTCATAGCTCCAAATCTCTCAAGCGTCAAAGCAATATCATCAGCAACTAACTGAGCATCAAACTCAGGATGCATAATCTCCTCAATATCAACATGCGGATTCTCCATCTTAAACCGTTTCTTCAAAACTTCAGTCAACTCATTGATCTTCTCCCCTCGCTTTCCAATAATCCAACCAGGCTTATGCGTCGAAACAACAATCTTCTCACCAACGGGAGTATATTCAATTCTTACCTTCGAAACTTTTCCCATACCAAACATTCGCTTCACAAATTGCTTAATATTGTACTCGTCTTTCCTTACGCCAACAAATTTCTTTTCTTCCATTATTTCTTTTTCCTCTTAATCAATTTAGTTTTTTCAACAACTTCAATATGAACATGACATCTCTTAGCCCTTCGACCACCACGCCTCAAAGGTGCAGCTGCCCTATCAGCCTTAGCAACCCTAATCACAGGAGCTTCAATCCCATTAACAACAGCGTTAGCCCCAGCCTGCTTCACAACTTCCATAATCGCAATACACGCAGTCTTTGGGAATCGACCACCAGCAAGCCCTCGACCTTTCCTATGACCAATTTCCAAACCAGCCATTGGCACAGGCCTCTTCTCATCAACAACAGCTTGCAATCTCTCAATCGCAGCCTCAGGAGTTTTACCAACAATAGTTCTACAAACAAACTTAGACTGCTTAGGCGAAATTCTCAAAGCAACACCATTAGCAATCGCAACATCCTTCTTTTTAGTTTCAACTTTCTTAACGACCTTTTTCTCTTCTTTCTTAATCTCAGCCTTTTCAGCCTTGACATCTTTCTTGATATCTTCTTTAATATCTTTTTCAACATTAGTTTTCTTTTCGTTTACCATTTTACAATAAAGTCTTCTTCTTCTTAGCACCGCCTCCAATCGATGTATGCTTTGCAATCTTTCGAGTCATGGAGAACTCACCTAATCGGTGTCCCAACATTTCCTCGACAATAACAACCTTAACAAACTCCTTCCCATTATAAACCCCAATAGTCTTACCCAACAACTTAGGCACAATCACAATTGTTCTGTCATGCGTCTTAATCGGCTTGTTCCTAGATTCCTTAACTTCACAAAGTTTAACAAAAGCTTCAACAATATCATAGTTCCTCAAAATAGTTCTTCGAGCTCGAGACTTAACCATCTTCGCAAACTCTCGAGTATCAAGAGCTTTCAATTCCTCAGTGTTCTTCCCTCGGAAAAACTTGTCCTTACTTTTCTTTACTAATTCGTCTGCCATCTTATCTTTTCTTCCTCCCTGTTCTTCTCGGTCTAATCAAACCAACCTTCTTACCAGGCGACGCATTTCGTTTAGCAATCGCGCTCTTCATTCTCTTACCTCGACCAGATCCAAACGGATGATCAATAGCGTTCATTTTAACCGGAGAAACTCTTGGCCATAACTTAGACTTAGATTTCATTATATAAAACTTCTTACCAGCCTGCAAAATCGGCTTACTCATCCTACCGTCCCCGGCAGCTCGTCCAATAGTAACCCTACAATTAACATCAAATTTCTTAACCCTCTTCGACGGCATCATAATCTTAACAGCGTCTCCTTCCTTCGCCATAATCACAGCAAAATTCCCAGCAGTCCTAACAAACTTCCCACCATCAGTAGGATTACGCTCAATATTAAAAACCTCAGTCCCATTCTTCAAATCCCCAATCTTAGCAATATCCCCAAACTTATTCCCACCAACATTAATTGTCTGACCAACATACAATAAGTTCACGGCAAAATTCTCAAAGACCTTCCCTTCTTTATTTTTAAACTTAGCAATCGGAGCAGAATGACCAGGCGAAACGCTCAGCTTCACGCACTTGAAATCTCCCTTCAAGTCAAACAAATATCCAGGCCTAACCTTACTAGCCTTCTCTCGAGTCTTGTAAGTATGCCCACCCTTTCCTCTTCGCTGCTGAATAATTCTCTTACCCATCCTACATCAACCCCAACTTAGTCGCAACATCCACAGCTGGATAATCCGATTTCAATTTAACATAAGCAACCTTCTTATTTTTCAAAGTATGCGTCCTAACCTTAGCAACCTTCACCCCAAACAACTCCTCAACTTCCTTTCGAATATCAGGCTTGTTAATCGCTCGATCAACCTCGAATACCAAAACATTATCTACCTCAATCTGCCTAACTATCTTCTCCGTCGACTTCACTTTCTCCAAAATTATTGTCTTACTCATTTGAACCGACCTCCAATCTCAGCAATCGCTTTCTCACTGTAACAAACCAATCGTCCAACAACACCATTCAAAGTCAAATCCTTAATCGACAATTCATCAACATGAACAACTTCAATCCCCTTTCTTTTCATATTCTCTTCATTAGCGACAACAAACAAAAGCCCAGCATTACTCTTATATTTCCGACCCCTCATCTTACCTCGACCAGCCCGAATAGTTTTATTTTTCCAAACCTTAGCTTCACCAAAAACAGTACTCAAAGTTTTCTTAAAATCCTTAGTCTTCAATTCCAAAACAGCACCATCAAAAACGACAACATCCTTAACGCCACTCAAAGCAGAACAATAAGCGATCGCCAATTCTTTCTTGTTAATCTTCTTGAATAAATTCTTTCCACTTCGAGGAGCATGCGGTCTTCGACCACCACGAGTAGAAGCAATAGTCGCACCAATCCAATTAAACGAAGCACCATGCCTAGACATTACCTTTCTAGGAACCCTGGAAATACCCTTACCATAAGTCGCCTTCCAGTCATGCCTCTTCTTCTTAGAAATACCAGAAGCAGAATACTGAGCACCAGCACCTTCCATGGCACCATAAGCCTGCAGATGAATTCCTTTCTGCGCCTCAAAAACCTTCAATAAAATATCAGCTCGAACTTTCTTACTAAAACATTTAGGCAAATCAAAATCCTTCTTCACTTTTCCAGCCTTATCGAATAACTTAGTTTTCATCGCAACCCAAGCACCTCAAACTTTTTCTTAGCCATAAACTTAGTTGGTCGGATAGCCTGACTAATCATAAGACCCCTCTTCTGTGGCCCAGGAACCGAACCCTTCACAATAATATAATCGTTCTTAATAACACCATAATGCTCAAACCCACCCTTCGGATTAATATCCTTCTCGCCAATTTTTCCAACTTCCAAAATCAAACTATTATAAGAAATCCTATTATGATAACCAGTCTGCCCAGCCTGCGGAGCTCTAAACGTAACCCTCGACGGATGCCATGGAGCCAAAGAACCCGGCCTCCTCTGTCCCTTCTCGGACTTATGATCTTTCAATGCAATCCCAAATCGCTTCACAGGACCATTGGTACCAAAGCCCTTAGTCACGCCACGAACATCAACAAGACCATCACTGAAAACTTCACTAATCAAAATATCCTTCCCAATCCTCTCCTTAATAAAAGCCAACTTCTCATCAACAGATCCAGACAATCCAATCTCAGCCATATCAGCCTTATTCTTATCAACGCAAGTATTCTTCACACCAGAAAACAAAATCACCCTAACATCATCAAACTCAATATCATCCTTAATCTCGCCAACCTTTTTAGAAAGCTTAACACTTTTTTTCAAAACCTTATCATTAGAAACCACAACATCCTTCATCACCTTCCCATTTTTATAAAATCGAACAGAATAAATTTTCATAGCCGGACACTCAATAATAGTCGCCGGAATCACAATCCTCTTGTTTTTAGCCATAGAATGTTCAGTATCATCCTTAGCCCAAACAGAAGTCATACCAACCTTATATCCAACAAAACCCATAAATCCAACACCATCCTTAGAGGTCGCTTTCCAGTTCACGCTAGGTACAACCTTCTTTGCTCTAACCCTCGGGTAGAACTGAAGACTTCCACTACGCATTCCGTTATTATCTGTCATTTGTTTTGTTTCCTGGATGAACGTGAACCGAAGTCCTTTTTCATCCTGCAGTAGTTTTCGCTACTTGATAATTTTTCGATAGCACTCGAATCATTATCGTGACCAACCAATCACAAATCTCATCACCCAAACATTTAAGTTTTGGATGGAACTAAAATTATTCACAGAATAGGGTATATAAAGCTTACCCCAGAACCAACAGCCCCAATCAAAACCCCAAAAATCACCCTCTTCCAATCTCGCTCCAAATAAAACAACGAAACCAACAACAGGCAATAGGCGACGCTACCAAAAACACTATACAAAAAATCTCCATAATAAAGCGAGGTAAAAACCAAAACAATCAATCCCAATCCCGCATAAACATCCTGCTTAACAAATAAGAACAATAATCCAAAAATAACACCAGCTATAGCGAACTGCAAAAAATAAGCCATGTTATCAAGCATCCAAACACGAACCAAAACCAAAACGAAAAACGGCAAACCACCTAAGGCAATGAGGTCTCGCGCCAACACCTTCAACCAACCATCCTCTTTCATAAAAAACCAACGCCAACAAACTTTAAAGCATTTTCGCCCCAAGCTTTTTAAACCAATTTTCGTTTCATTTACTATGGCAATCAAAACTCCAAAAATTCTACCAGGCGAAAAAGGATACGTTTCAAGAAAAGAAAAGACAGCAAAGAAAAAATCAACCGAAAAAAGATCAAGGGCAACACAAAGAAAAAAAGATATGACCATCGGTAGAATCAAAACCGGGAAAAAAGGCTATAGGATAGGAAAGCTAACAATCACTCCACGAAAAGAAAGAAAATACCCAATCTGGCGATACTCAAGAAAAATCGGAGAACTTCTTGTAAAACACAAAGACACACCAGAAGAAGAAGTCACCCTAACATTCAACAGACTCGGTGGGATCGGAAACTTCAAACACTTAATTCAAGATGCAGACTTCCAGCTCCAATGGGCAATCCGAGAACAAGAACTTCTAATGACCCAAGACAAATGCTACAACTGCGGTAAAAAATTATCAAAATCAGCAAAGCCAAATCTCTACCATCACAAAATGTTCAAGAAAAGAACAGAGCTCTTGGAAAAAGCATCGAAGGTCCCAGAAGAAGTTATCAAGGGAAAATTAACAATCGAAAAGGGCTGGGAAAAATTCAACGATATTCTAGAAGAAGGCAACAGATACTACATGTCCCTAAAAGATACAGTTCTACTCTGTTCATCTTGCGCAAAACAAAAGAACCTCCACGAATAATGGAAAAACCCTGGTTTGTTTACATTCTCGAATGCCAAGACGGCTCTTTCTACACCGGCGTAACAAACGACCTCGACAAACGAATGAAAACCCACGCCGAAGGAAAAGGCAGCAAATACGTCCGCCATAAAAGATTCAAATGCTTACTGCGATCAAAACAATGCGAATCAAAATCCGACGCGCATAAAGAAGAATACAAAATAAAACAATTACAAAAATGGGATAAACTAGATTACTTCAAGCAGTGAACTCAGCTTCACTATTCTTCTCAATCATATCTGCAATAACCTTCCTCTTAACAACACCCTTCCTCTTCGCAAGCTCACGAACTTCAGCCGGCTTCAACTCAGCAACATTCGAAGGATAAACAATATCAGTCACCTCAATAGTATGATTAGCAGAAACTATCTGGAAATCCCCAACACCAAAAAACAAATAATCAACAAGCTCTCTATCTTCAGTTTTCAAGGAACAAAAATCCGCAACAATACCTTCACCCTCTTTCTTGCTCTTCTTACCATCAGCAGGAGCCTTCGGCTTAATCTTCAAAACAAATCCATCACCCTTAAACGAAAGAGCAAAAAACGCCTTAGGATATTTTTCCATCAAAGCAATAATTTCATCGCACTTAATCTCACCATTAACAACATGCTTTCGAACACCCTGAAAATTCTTAACCTTCTCAATCTCAAAGCTAATCTCATCCCTTAGATCCAAAGTCGAAACAATAACACCCTTGACCTCAACACTCTCGCCAACCTTACCCAAACATTTCCGAACCAAAATATTCGCATATTCAGCCCCAGCCTTAATCGCCCATTTCTTCGCCTGCTTTTTTCCATCAAGCAAAAACTTATTCTTATACTCACCACGACCAAACTTCAAAAAACTCGCATGAACCTCAGCATCAAAAACGCCATCAAAGATCTTTTTCATAACCATATCACCAAATAAATTCTAAGCTTTATAAAACTTTATAAGTTCGCAAACCCTAGATTATTATGGCAGATTATAAGGGAATAAAGAGAGGAATCGTCGGTGCAATTATCCTAGGAATCTTCATCCTAACATTCTTCATTCTAAAGCCCATAATAATTCCAATCATATTCGGCCTACTTTTTGCATATATCTTCAGCCCAGTTTACAGAAAAATAAGAACAGTAGTCAAAGGGAAAAATACAGCAGCATTTCTACTAATGCTGGGGCTAATGATCATAATAGCAATCCCAATAATTTACTTCATACCGATTATAGCAAAACAAGCATTCGACACATACACACTGTCAAGGAGTTTTGACTTCGGAGGATTTGTAGGAAATTTCGTAAAAGGAGACATATCACCATCATTAGCAGCAAATCTAAGCGACGCCGTCAGCGGAATGTTCTCAACTTTCCTAAACCAATTCACAAGCATTTTGGTAAACCTGCCGTCACTACTTCTTCAATTCGCAGTTTTCCTTTTTACATTTTATTTCGCGATACGAGACCAAGAAGAACTAAAAGAATACATATCAACACTCTCGCCATTTTCAGAATCAACAGAGAAAAAATTCCTAAAAGAATTCAGGGGAATAACAAATGCGATCGTGTTCGGGCAGGTATTCATTGGAATCATTCAGGGGCTGGCGGTCGGTGCGGGGCTATTTTTCCTAGGAGTCCCAAAAGCATTAATCTTGACATTTATTGCGTGCATAGTTTCAATAATCCCAGTTTTGGGCTCATGGTTGGTTTGGTTGCCAGTTGGACTTGTGCTATTGGTGGCAGGACAGACGTTTGCAGGAGTATTTCTTCTGCTTTATGGAGCCCTATTCGTTTCAACAATTGACAACCTATTTAGACCATGGATATTATCCAAACAATCAAATCTCCCAATCGCGCTAAGCGTCATCGGAACAATCGGCGGACTATACTTCTTCGGAATAACAGGTTTGGTCCTAGGCCCACTGGTCTTGGCATACGTCTTAATTATCATCGAATTCTACAGAGAAGGAAAACTAAAAGAGCTGTTCAACAAATAAGAGGTAAAAAGTGAAACTAAAAATAAAAAATTTCAACTGGTTAGCTGGCCGTCCAGTGGTCGTGCTTAACGAAAAGACCGCAAAAAAATTAAACGTATTTGTCGACGACAGAGTCGCAATTACAAACTCAAAAAAAGTATATGCAGTAGTCGACATTTTCCCAAGACTAGTCAAGGATAAAGAAATAGGCTTATCTCACGAATTAGGACAAATTCTAAAATTAAGAAACGGAGCAAGTGTAGAAGTTAGCTCATCGGAACTTTCCGACGCGTCATTCTTAATCAAAAAGAAAATGAACGGAGAATCATTAGATCAAAAAGAGTTAGAATACCTAGTTTCAGAAATCGTCCATAATAATTTGACGGAAGCAGAAATCGCATTTTTCACAGCAGCCGAAAAACTAAATGGGATGAGCGACAAAGAAACAATCAATCTGACAAAAGCAATGGCAAAGACCGGAGCCAAATTAAAATTCAGAGAAAAATATGTAGCTGATAAACATTCCATTGGAGGAATCGCGGGAAACAGGACGACACCAATTGTCGTAGCAATCTGCGCAGCAGCAGGATTGACATTACCAAAAACATCATCGCGAGCAATAACTTCAGCATCGGGAACAGCAGACGTAATCGAAACAATTTCAAATGTCGAACTTTCATTAGAAGAAATAAAAGGAGTCGTCAAAAAAACTGGAGCCTGTTTAGCGTGGGGAGGGTCTCTTGGGTTAGCGCCATCAGACGACAAAATTATACAAGTTGAACGATTACTGAACCTAGATATCGAACCACAACTAATCGCCTCAATCTTATCCAAAAAAATCGCAGCAGGTTCAAAATTCGTTCTAATAGATATCCCATATGGAGAAAGCGCAAAAGTTGCAACACTCTCAAAGGCAAAAAAACTCGGAAAGAAATTCGAAAGAATAGGAAGCAAATTTAAACTAAAAATAAAAATAGTCTATACCGACGGTTCACAGCCAATTGGAAACGGGTTCGGACCAGTTTTAGAAATGCTAGACGTATTATCAGTTCTTCAAAGATCTCTGGGTTTCCCAGTGGACTTAAGAACAAAATCAATCTTTCTATCGGCAGAACTCATGAAACTTTGTGGGATAAAAGACGCCAGAAATAAAGCAAGAGAGATTTTAGATTCCGGAAAAGCCTGCGAGAAATTTCAAGAAATAATAAACGCACAAAATAAAAATAAAAATTTCGACAAGATAATACAAAAACTTCCTCTAGCTAAAATAAACAAAGTAATCAAAGCTGGCAAAACAGGAAAAATTACAAACATAGATAACAAAAAAATAAATTCATTGTGCCGAATCCTCGGAACACCAGAAACAATCTCATCAGGAGTGTATCTTCATAAGCATATCGGCAAAGTAAAAAGAGGCGAACCAATCATGACACTTTATACGAAATCCAAATCGAAATTAGACGACGCATTACAATTCATAAAAAAGAGCAAGCCGATTAACATCCAATAGGCACATCGTCCACGCAATCAAAAAGAGCGGTGATATCATGGGTTTTTTTTACACTCTCCCAAACATCATAAGGAGAAACTCTTCCAGCTTTTATTGCCTCAACTAATTCAGCTTCTTCTGCATTGTCTAAAAATTCTTGAGCGAAGGCCACTGCCGCTGCCGAATAAAAATCCTGCCCTATTTTCCTATCTGCGTGAGTAAAAGGAATTTTAGCAACATCTACATAACGTTCAGCATCTCTAATTCTAAAAGAAACATCACCCCGATCTGTACAATATATGTGCGCTACATTGTTTTCAGATTCACCAAGCAGACCCCAAATAATTCTCCCCATCACAAAACACTCGCTTTCAAAATCTTAACTTCCTCAAGTGGCTTATCTCTACCGTCCGTCGCAACAGCACCAATCTTCTTGACAACGTCCTCACCTTCGACAACTTCACCAAAAACAGGATGCTTACTAGTCAAAGGCTGCCTATCATAATCCAAAAAACTATTATCCACAAGATTAATAAAAAACTGACTCGACCCAGTATTCGGCCCAGCATTAGCCATAGAAATCGTCATAGGCAAATTAGAATGCCCAGCAACAAACTCATCTTTAATCTTAGGAATCTTCGGATCACCCATTCCAGTCCCAGTAGGATCCCCGCCTTGAATCATAAAATTAGGAATTATCCTATGAAAAATCACACCATCATAAGTTCCAGCTTCAACAAGCCCTTTAAAATTTCCAGCAGTAATCGGCATATCGTCATACAAAGCTATAACAATATCCCCATGATTCGTCTCAAGTTTTACTTTAGTTTCCATATTACCTTCAATATTATCGAACATCTTCATGACGAACAACGTAAACAAAACAACCAAAACAACTATTATAAAGATTGCGACCGATTTATTCTTAAGAATATTTTTCATAACAAACACTAACCAACTAAATTTAAAAACCTATCTTACCCAAAAACACTATGCCTTCATCGCATAGTGGTATTGCACTGGACTTGAAATCCAGACCCTTCGGGGTACCCAGGTTCGATTCCTGGTGAAGGCGTTCTTCGAACCGCGGGTACCGTACCTTGGTTTCGTTAGGAGCGATGGTCGCGAGTAACGAGCAAGCTTCTCTGAAGCGTCGCCGATTCCTGGTGAAGGCGTATATTCTGCCCACATCGCATTGAGGTATTGCCGAACGATTCGCTCCGAATAAAATAATTATAATTATTTTTTTTATGAGGTGCAAATTGTGAGATGGACTTGAAATCCAGACCCTTCGGGGTACCTCGGTTCGATTCCGAGTGTGGGCGTCATCTCTCTTCGTCAATTATTGTTCCAGGGGTAGTGCCATATAATGCTGCAAGTTCACACAATCCTCCAACACCAACCCCCCTATGCCCATTTTCAAACAGAGAAATATAGTTAACAGTATACCCCACTGAAGCAGAAACCTGTTCTTGAGATAATTTACTAGCTTTCCTATAATGCACAAGATTGGCGGCAATTCTTCTTCGAACATCTTCAGGGACTTTTGCTGTTTTCTTTTCCATCTTAAATCTCATCAAGAACTCTCTTTCCCAAACTATCCTCATCATCAAGATAGTCATCCAGACAAAGCTACAAAGGCTTCATCCTCAAGAACAGCAAAGCCAACTAGACCTCACAATTCTAAAACAATTTAATTAAAAATTATTTATCCGAATAATGAAGCCAAACCTTCAGCCGCCTCAGCCTTTGGTTCTTCTTTCTTCTTTTCTTCTTTTGGTGCATCACCAGCAGGTGCAGCAGCGCCACCAGCAGCCGGAGCCGCAGCAACACTAGCATTTGCAAGCTTGTCAGCAATATCTACGCCAGATAAACTAGCTACCATTACCTTAACTTTCGCTTCGTCAACCTCAGCGCCAGTCGCGGAAATAACAGCTTTCAGATTATCTTCGTTGATATCCTTTCCAACTTTGTGCAACAAAAGAGCCGCATATGTGTATTCCATTTTGTATTTCTCAAGATTAACCAAATAGGCTAGCAAGGCCCGCAGCGGACTCTTCCTTTGGTTCTTCCTTTTTAGTTTCTTGAGTTTCAGTTTTTTCTTCTTCAACAGGAGCAGCCACAACTTCCGGTTCAGGCTCTCCACTAATTATTCTACTAACAGTACCCTCGTGAGCCTTAGCCTTCCCTAAAATCATATCCAAAGTCTCAGCATTAACAATCCCCAAATCAACAGCAACAGCAAAAGCCCTACCATAATCATATTCTAATTCAGCAACAGCACCTTCAATATCAATCTTAATATCAACGTAAACCTTTTTCTCATCACCATCAAAAGCAGCAACAGGCTCAACGCCAACCTCGAACGGAATAATATCCAACTTTGCCATAATCGAAGCATGAGCCTCACTAATCACTCCACCTTCCTTAACAATAACCTTATCCTGCATAACCGCAATCTTCCCATTCTCAACCTTAGGCGCCAAACCAACAGCACTCAAAGCAGAAATATCAGGACCAGGTAACAATTCAGTTGGCCCAGCTTTAACTTCAATATCGCTCGGAGCAATCTGCCCAGCCTTAGCTTTAGCAGGACTCTTTTCCTTAGCCAAAATTCCAGAAATTTCAAACGCATCAGCGTCACTAAATAACATAGCAGTCGAATCATCAACATGCGGAACCAAATCATGAAGCTCTTTAATACCAGAATGGTCGAGAGCAAACTTTACCAAACTCTTCTTTACAACCTGAACCTTCGCCTTACTCCGGAGCTTCTTCTTAATATCCTGAAACTGCGCGCTAGGCAAACCCTTAATCGAAATAACCATAACAGTCTTCTTCTTCATCAATTCAGCTAACTCTTTTACCTTAGCTTTCTTAGCATCAGACACATGAGTAGTAGTATCATGCTCTACTTTTGCAACAGCCATTACTTCCTAGCCTCCACAATTGTAATCGCTTTAGTCATAGTAAATTTAACCATAACATCCTTAACATTATCACGCCCCCTCGGCAAAGCTTTCTCAACACCCTTAATCACAGCCGCAACATTCTCAGCCAAAGCATCATCACTCATACTTTCCTTCCCGATTGCGAGCTTAATCGACATCTCTTTATTCTTAACCCTAATAGACTTCTTCATCTTCTCGATCATCATCTTCACCATAGCTTCATCTTCCTTCGGAATAATACCAGCCTGAGGCGAAGGCATCTTCCCAATCGGACCGAAAACTCGACCAAATTTAGTAGCAATCTTTCCCATCATAGCAGCATTTGCAATAAACCCATCGTACTGCTTCGCCAACTTCTTCATAGAATTCATATCCTTATACTTCACAAAATCAGCCTCGGTAATAGTCTCAATCAAATCAGACCTCTTCGTAAAAAATGCCGCCAACTTTTTCTCCCGACCATTCGGAACTCCAACAAAAGTATTCAAAGCCTCTTTCCTAACATCAAAATTCTTCAGATTAATAATCAGGTCCACGGTCTGGTCAAACTTCCGCTTCTTTCCTTCTCTCAATTCCGCAAGTGCTTTCTTAACTTCCATGATATGCAAACTGTTAGATTTATGTGTCGGCTCGGGGCCTACTACTAACAGTAGTAATAACCTAGCGAAATTTCAGTTTATAAAACTTACGATACCTGAACGCGATATGCCCGACCTTTATATTCAAATTCTATACTCCCTATATATTCAGACCTCATATCTTTCCCAACAACAACAGCATGAACCTCGGTAGCGTTGTTTGGAAGATTAACATCAACCTTATTATTTGTCAAGTTAGGATTACCAATAACAACAACAGTTCCATCTTCCCTAGTAGCTTGAAGGCAATGCGGACTTTGGATAGTATCGGGCGGAAGCCTTCTTAGTGCCTCAACAATATCAGCCTGAACATCAGCATTCCCCCGTGCAGAAATCTTTTCAAGATCCATAAAATCTAATGCAGGAGCTTATTTATATTCTTTATTGCACTCAATAACACACAAACACAACAATCCTTTAAATTCGCAGCAAGCGGATTTCCCGCGCAGCTCTGCCGCAAGACTAACTAAAAACATGAAATTTATTTCATCATATAAATACTTAAATAATCAATCAATCAAATTTCTATATGGAACTAATAGCACTATTATCAACAGGCAAAGGAACATGGGGACAAGTCTCAGGCCTAATGCAAAAAGGCGAATGGGAAAAAGTCATAGTAGTCGGCCCTTCCTTCGCAAAAGAATTCATGGTCCACGGCGAACCTTTCGACTTCATCGAATTCGATCCAAACAAATCACTAGTCCAATTAAAAAAAGAATTCTCTAGCAAGTTAAAAGGAAAATTCGACGGCCTAGAAGTAGCCTTATCAATCGCATCAGGAAACGGCAAAGAACACATGGCCCTCCAATCCGCACTACTCTCCCTCCCCGTCGGAGTCAGATTCACAGCCCTGACAAAAGACGGCGTCGTATTTTTATAAAATGGAATATTATGTATATTTTCCCGGAGAGTCAAATCCAGAAACCTGGGACACAGATAGAAGCCCAATGCCAAGATTTGGTCGTGAATCCACTTTCTCAAATAGAAATGGAGTATTTGTAGTTAATGCAATTGATCGGAACTCTAGTCCCCCAAGAGTAGAATTTAGAAAGCGCTGGACAAGAAAAGACTCGATTAATCTCTAAACTTTTTCTATTTTAAGTTTCGCTCCCTTCTTAGCCAACATAACAACACAACACCTCTCATCCTCAGCCGCAACATCATAACCATCCAAACTCTTAGCTATCTTCAAAGCATACTCCTTAACCTTATCAAACCAAACCTGATTATCATAACCCATCCGCGCCTTCGCATACCCAACCGCCTTATACCCCTTAACATGCACAAAATCCGGCTCAGCTTTCTTAATCAATTCAACATACTCCTTCAAATTCTCCTCACTAGAATTAGTCATCTCATTGAACTCACCTTCTTCACCAACCCCAACCAAAGTCATCCTAACAACTCTCCGCACATTTTTCAAATCTCTAATCACATCCAACGACTCATTAAATTTCTCCCAAGCATTCTCCTTAGTCGATCGATGCCAAATTTTAAACAACCTCTCATTCGGCGCATTAGTAGAAATCGTAATCTGAGTAGGAAGTTCACCTGCCCCGTTCGATCCACCCTCAATAGGATATCTAATGGGGTCATTCAAATTCCTCAAAACCTCAGGATTCAAACCATTAGTCACCAAAAACGAAACAGCACCACGCCTTCTAATCTCTTTAAACATCTCACCCAACCGAGGATAAAGCGTAGCCTCTCCAGACAAACTCATAGTAAAAAGCGTCGGCTCAAATGCCTTCTCCAACTTTTCCAAATCAATTTCCTTCCGTCCAGCAAATCCATTCAACAACTTCTGGCGAGCCTCAACAATTCCATCTAAAATCTCAATGGGATCATCAACTTTAGGCAAATCAGTCCCAAGATTCATCTCAATCGGCCTCCAACAATGCAAACACTGATTCTCGCACCACATCACAGCCGGCGTCATCTGGCAACATCCAGCAGAACTCACACCGTAAAATTTTTCCTTCCAGCATCCACGATCACCACGAATCGCATTCTTCGTCCACCGACAAATCTGCACCGCACTAGTCTCACCAACAAGCGCATAATTCATCTTCCTCAACCTCTCTCTGTAGTCATCACTGCTACACTTTCGCTTCGGATTCTTTCTCGCCATAAAAACTAACCCCTAGAACACTTTATAATATAATCTAAAATAAAAAATAAAAATTTATTTAGCTACCTTCTTTTCTTCTTAGTAGCTTTTCTCTTAGCAGGCTTCTTCTTAGTTGCTTTTCTCTTTACAACCTTCTTCTTAGCAGCTTTCCTTTTCACAGGTTTCTTCTTAGCAGCAAGAGCCTTCTTTCTTTTTTCCATTGCAGTTACTTGCTTCTTAAGAGATCGAATCTTAATTGCACATTGCTTTGGAGTTTTTGGTAATACCATTTCACACACCTCATTTAGTTAGAGCCGTAAAGCTCAATATAACAATGACAAACTCGTTTAAATAACTACCTACACAATTCTGATGAACCACATAAACATCAACAACAAGAACACAAACAAAATCAAGTATCCCATAAACTTATACGCCCTCTTCGCAGCCTTCTCAGATCTTGTTATTCCCAAAATCGTCAAATAGAAAAACCTACCACCGTCGAGCATTCCAAGCGGCAACATATTAAACAAGGCCACAAGCAAATTGATAATCATCACCCACCAGAACAAATAAAGTATAAAGTCAACAAACTCGCCATCCCACGTCGGCTTGTAATAAGTTGACGAATCCTTGAAGCTCATAAACTTCCCCAAAACTCTTCCAACAGCACCCCTCGGCACATTAACAAGATGCACAACCCCAAGATAAGGCCGACTAGAATTCAAAGGGTGCTCAGCCAAAGCAATGTCATACTCATGAACACCATCAACATCCTCAGTCACAAACCTAACTTCATCACCAGGATTACGATCATTCATAAATTCCATAAACTTATCCACACCCTCAATCTTCACATCATTGGCTTGGATAATTGCCCCACGCATCTGGGCCAAAACCGCCGGCGCCTCAGGATAAACCACCAAATAATCCTTATTATTATCAACCAACTGAATAGCCAACCCATCATCCAAATAATAAGTCCCATTCTCAGTCATCACTTCAGTCATCCCAGTACTATGATTAGCAAACCCAGTAACATTAGTCAGGGGGACAGCAGCAACACCATACGAATTAAAAATATATCCAGACGCCGCAAACGAACTAAAAAAGAACGCAACATAAAGCCCATAAAATATCAAAGCAAAAACAACATTAGCAAAAACCCCAGCACCCAAAACAGCCATCTGATCAACCTTCTTTTTATTTTCAAAACTCTTGTCATCCTGCTCAACAAACGCTCCTAAAATCGGACCGAGGAAAACAAGTCCAGTCGACTTAATCTTAATCTTAAACAGCTTCATAAAAATCCCATGACTAAATTCATGAACAATCGCAACAATAGCCAAAGCTACAATAAAGTAAGTAAAATAAAACGGCGGGAAAAAACTCTCCATTCCAAACAGCTTCGGGAAATACGGAATCAGCGGAGCAATAGGCGGAGCCTTAATCAACTTCGTAATCTCAGGGAACAACATATAAATCGCAACAGTCTGCCCCAGCATCCAAACCATAGCAGCCATCAAAACAAAACCAAGCCCAATAATAATATACTTCAAAAAATGCAAAGTCCCCTTAAAATTACTACCAATATAATTAATCGCATCAATACCAAACTGCGTCCGATACATAAAAATTATCCCCTCTCGCTTAAATCCACTAGTGCCCCTTCTCTTATACAAAAACCAGGCCACGAACAAACTAAACAAAACCAAAAACGTCAGATCATAAACAACAAAACTCACCATAAATATCAAAGATAAAATCCTTTTATAAAACTATTACTTCTTCCTAACTGGCCGAAAATCCTTCTTCCCACATTTCCTACATCTAGCTTTACCAGTCAAAATCTTTAAGGGCTCCAGCTTCATCTTATGCTTACACTCTTTACAAACAAACGCATTTTTGAATAGCCTGTTTTGTGCTGCTGGAATTTTAGTTGCCATAATTATAATCAAGAATTTTAGTTTTTAAACCTTTACAAAACCTTCTTCAAAAGCTTCTCCCCTTCAATGTCCCAATACTCAACCTCTGCGCCATCAACAACCTGCCCGCTCAACTCTTCAGGAATATCCAAATCAAAATTCTCAAAATTCTCACTATCCATTACACTAACACTCTCGCCATGAATACTCAAAACCTGCGCCGTCAATTTCGTAATCATAGGAACCTCAAACTTATCATGCCCAGGAACAACCCCAACTTTCTTCTTTCCCGTAAAAGCATTAATCGCCTCAAACCGAACCTTCGCATGCCCGTGCTTTCCAGTCTTAGAAATATCCATCTTCTTAACCTGATGCGCAACTCCGTCCAGAATCAAATAAGTATTCAACCTCATTTCCGTCGCTTCAATAACTCGTGCTACCATCTTAACACTTCAAAATAGATTCTCTTTATAAAAGTTTGCCAAAACCACCACTTTTAAAAACCCAAATTCGCTAACTCAAACATGGCAATAAAGAAAAACGATTTCGTCGAAGTCGAATTCACAGGAAATATCACTGGAACAGATGAAATTTTCGATACAAACATCGAAGCCGACGCAAAAAAAGCAGAACTCGATCTAAAAAACCTAAAACCATTCGTGCTATCAGTCGGACACGAAATGCTCCCAAAAGGTTTCGACGCAGATATCGAAGGAAAAGAGGCAGGAAAATCTTACACACTTGATCTAAAGCCAGAAGAAGCATTTGGAAAAAGAAACCCACAAATGATCCGAATGATTCCAACAAAACATTTCCACGAACAAAAAATCGATCCACAAAGAGGAATGCAACTAGCACTTGACGGGCAACTCGTAAAGGTTCTGTCATCCGATCGAGGCCGAACACTAGTCGACTTCAACAACCCACTAGCAGGAAAGCCAGTAACCTATACATATAAGATAAACAAAATGGTCACAGACCAAAAAGAAAAGATAGACGCACTCCAAGATTTCCTATTCCGAAAAGTTTTCGAATTCGACGCAAAAGAAAAAACAGTAACTTTCAAAATCGAAAAACAATTCGAACCATTCATAAAAATATTCGCACCAAAATTCGAAGAAATCCTAGGATTAAAAATAGAATCCGAAATCGTCGAAAAAAAGAAAGAAGAGAAGAAAGTGTAATATTAACTCTAGCACAATATTCTTTAAAAACTCATTTCCACAAACCTAAACATGGAAGATATCCTAACAAGCGGTGATGTGCAGAACTCTCAGCCAACGCAATCCATCCCACAACACAATCCACATTCTGAAATAGACAGAGAACTAGAAGAAATATTAAAGAAGCAAGCCGCACGAATAAAAGTAATTGGAGTCGGTGGAGCTGGCGGAAACACAACATCGCGGATGCGAACAATCGGAATCAAAGGAGGAGAGATTATAGCGATAAACACAGACGCCCAAGACTTACTTTACGCAAACGCCGACCATAAAGTTCTAATTGGCCGAGAAATTTCAAAAGGATTAGGTGCTGGATCTAACCCGCGAATTGGAGCAGAGGCAGCAAAGGAGCAACAGCAAGACATCAAAAAGAAATTAGCAAATTCTGATTTAGTTTTCGTAACATGCGGACTTGGTGGCGGAACCGGAACAGGGGCAGCACCAGTCGTAGCCGAAATGGCAAAGAAGCAAGGAGCGCTAGTTATCGGCGTTGTAACATTACCATTCACTGTCGAGGGAGCAAAGCGAATCGAAAACGCAATGGAAGGGCTCGAAAGAATGGAGGGAATTGTCGATACACTAATCGTAATTCCGAACGACAAACTACTAGACCTCGCGCCAGATTTACCATTGCCAACAGCATTTAAAGTTGCGGACGAAATTCTAACAAACGCAGTAAAGGGAATCACAGAATTAGTAACATCATCAGGATTAGTAAACTTAGATTTTGCGGACATCAAAGCAGTTATGGCAAACGGCGGCGTATCTCTAATCGGAATGGGCGAATCTGACTCAAGCGATCGAGCAATGGAAGCCGTCGACAAAGCATTAAACAATCCACTATTAGATGTAGATATCAAAAATGCACGAGGAGCCTTAGTGAACGTAATCGGCGGAACAGATCTGGCCTTAGACGAATACAAACAAGTCGTACAAAAAATCGGCGAGCAACTTTCCCCGGACGCGAAACTAATCTCAGGAGCACAAATATCAAAAGATCTAGAAAAATCCCTGAAAGTAATGGTTGTAATCACGGGAGTAAAATCTCCACAGATATCAGGTGAGCGATTACCCGTTGAAGTGGCCCGAAGAAAAGACATGGAAGGCGAATTGGGAATAGAGTTCTTCGATGAATAACCGCCAATCTTAAAAACCCTCAAACCATAATTCTATCATGTCAAGCAAATTCACACGAAAATTAACAACCCAGTATCACAAATACTTAAGGGTCTGGAGACTTCTAAAAAAACCAAGCATGGAAGAATTCAGAACAATCTCAAAGGTTTCAGCGATAGGGCTTCTTGTAATCGGAGCCATCGGTTTCGCGATTTCCATCGCTATTAAAATGACATTCTAACATAGAAACTTTTTTAAACCACAATTTTCTAGCATTTATATCTAGTTCTTAGAAATCTTTGAACTGGTTTAACCAAGAAAATGGCAATAGGATATGACGACGAATTTGACTACCTCGAAGAAGAGGGTGACAGCAACGCTGCTGACGCATTCGCACCAAAGATCAAAGGAGCGAGTAAACCATCTCTAATGCCAGAAGACGCAAACGACGAACCGGCAGAAGAATTAAAAGAAGAAGAAAAAGAAGTCGAGAAAGAATTAACGGAAAGAGAAAAAGCTCTTAAGAGAGAAGAAGAGGATAGGGCGGAAAAACCAAAGAGAGAAAACGAATCCCAGATTTATATTGTAAAAGTTACAACAAACAAAGAAGACAAAGCCCTAGAGATGATCGCTGACAAAGTTAAGAAAAAGAAAATCGGAATCTACGCAATTGCACGACCTCACGGACTACGAGGATACATATTTTTAGAATCCCCAGATCATAAACACGCAGAAGATGCAGTATTCAACTTACCTTACGTAAAAGGAATCATTGGAGAGACAGTAACTTATGCAAAAGTAAAACAAATGCTTGAGCCAGTTGCAGCAGACATCAAGATCGAAAAGAACGACATCATCGAAATAATCTCAGAACCTTTCAAGAACGAAAAGGCAAAGGTTGTCCGAGTTGATAAAGCAAAGAACGAGTGTGTTGTATCCCTATTAGGAGCAGCAGTTCCAATCCCAGTTACAGTAAAGTTAGATAACATTAGAGTAATAAGAAGGGAGGAGCTTGAAGACGAGGAGTAAGTTTTTAAACTGACTTTTCAAAAAACTACAATGGCAGTAATAAAATTAATGGTTGAGGGTGGAAACATGACTCCAGGACCAGCAGTTGCTCAGCAGCTCGGACCAATGGGAATCAACATGGGGAAGGTAATCTCCGACGTGAACACGGCAACATCAGAGTTCAAGGGAGTAACAGTTCCAGTCCACTTAACAGTAAACACAGAAACAAAAGAAGTCTCGATTAAAGTTCTGTCCCCGCCAACTTCCGAATTAATCAAAAAAGAATTAGGAATCGAGAAAGCATCCGGAGCTCGACTAAAACAAAGAGTAGGAAATTTCGCAATCGAGCAAGTTATTTCAGTAGCTAAAGCAAAACACGATCACATGCTCTCAAACGATTTCATGGCAACAGTAAAATCCGTAATCGGGACATGCCAAGCACTAGGTATACTAATTGAAAGTAAAGAAGTAAAGGAAGTTCAAGAAGAAATTGCAGAAGGAAAATACGCCGAAGAAATCTCTGCTCAGAAAACTGATGTTGACCCAGAAAAACGAAAGGAGCTAGACGCTTACTTCGCAGAGGTTGCAGCAGAACAAGAAGCAGTCCAGAAGGCAGAAGCAGCAGAAGCAGCGGCAGCAGAAGAAGCAAAAGCAGAAGCAGCAGCTACAGCCCCAGCAGAAGGTGAAGCAGAAGCAGCAGCTACAGCCCCAGCAGAAGAAGCAAAAGCTTAACTTTATTAATCAATAAAATCACCTCATAATCATGGGGATATGGTCTAGCCTGGTATGATTCGAGGTTTGGGACTTCGCGACCCAGGTTCAAATCCTGGTATCCCCATATAACATTCAAAAATGGCAGTAAAGAAGAAAAAAATCGGCGCAGCCGGAAGATTCGGCGCAGGGTACGGAAAGGTTAAGCAAAAGCTTATCGCAGTCGAAGCTAAGCAAAGAACAAGGCAAGAGTGCCCATTCTGTAAAGGCCGAGCAAAAAGACAAGAGCGATCAATCTGGCTATGTTCAAAATGCGGAAAGAAATTTGCTGGAGGAACCTTCCATCTAAAGGATTAAAAACCCTTATTTGATAAATTTAACATGGCATCATACAAATGCTTCCATTGCGGAAACAAAATAAAATCAGACGACCTAAAAAAGAGATTCGTATGCCCAGAATGCGGCTCCAGAATTTTCTACAAACCACGAAATAAAATGAAAACAGTAAGCTCGGATTAACATGGCAGAAAAACCAGAAGCACCAGTAAACCCATTAGCGAACCTAGATGAAGAAACACAACAACAAATTCAACAACTACAAATGATGGAACAAACTTTCCAGCAACTTCTTATGCAAAAGAACGCATTTTCTATGGAACAAAACGAAACAGATTTCATAATCAAAGAAGTCGAAAAAACTGAAGGCGAAATTTCAAGAATCATTGGGAACCAGGTTGTAATCAAAACAACAAAAGAAGCAATTCTCGAAGATATGAAAAAGAAAAAAGAATTAATCGATACAAGAATGAAATCTATCGACGAGCAAGAGAAAGAATTCTCTGAAAAAATCGAATCAATCCGAAACGAAGTTATGAAAAAGATTCAAGGATAATCCAACTATTTCTTTCCACCACATAAATATTTAAATACTGATGCGATGAAAGTATATTATGGTATTCGACAAATTCAAAAGAATGATGGGAAGAGATGACGACATTTCTCCAGACTTCATCGAGATAGACTTAGAGCAAGAAAAATCCGACTCCAAAATCTTGATCAAAACATTCGTCCTAAAAGTTTACGAAGACATCAATCCAATTCTAAACGCACTACGAGAAGGATACACAATCGCAGTTATCGACATTAGAACACTAAAATCAAAAGACGTGATCGAACTAAAGAGAGCAATCTCAAAAATAAAGAAAACAGTTGAAGCGCTAGACGGTAAGATAGCAGGATTCGGAGAGAACACAGTTATCGCAACACCTTCAAAAGTTTTCGACATCCAAAAGGGCGCAGAAGCTCCAGAAGCCCCAAAGTCAGACGAGATTGAACGATTCTAAAATGCCAGATAGCAATTGTAGCTTTTGCGGAGATGATAATGCATGCGAATATATCTCAAGAACAAGTGATATATCTCAATACGCTCCACTTAATACAACAGCTAGAATTCAGGCCAGAGAAGTCAAAACATGCAACCAGGACAAATATAAAAGATGCCCATTTGTTGACGAAGCAGCAAAGAGATTAAGTGATAGACTCGTCGCAGACTTCTAACCCCAACTTTAAAAACCCAATTTCTTACCCTATATTATGAAGACCTTGTTCATAGAAACAAAACGAAAGTTCAAAGATTCAGAGATCAAATACGAACTCCTAGACTCCCTAGAAGGCGAAACAATCGCACTAGCAGCCACTATCCAATATATAGACCTAGTCCCAAAAGTAAAATCCTACCTAGAATCAAAAGGGAAAAAAGTCATAATCAAACAAGGCGCATTCCACAAAGCCCACATCCTAGGCTGCAACTCAACAGCTCTCGACAAATCCGCAGACACAATCCTAATGATAACAGACGGCACATTCCATGCGATGAACAACGCAATCCAACTCCAGCGAGAAATCTACATCTTCACAACAAACACACTTGACAAAATCGAACAAAAAGAAATCGACGCACACAACAAAAAAACCGAAACAAAACAAAAGAAATTTCTATTAGCTAATAATATAGGGTTAATCGTATCAACCAAGCACGGCCAACACCAAAAATCAATACACAAAATAAAAGAAAAAATAGAGAAAAAAAATAAAAAAGTTTACGTCTTCGAGTCAAACAACATCGACACCAACGAATTCGAGAACTTTCCTCAAATTCAAATGTGGGTCAACACAGCATGTTTCGGCCTAGCAAGAGACGACATGAGAATCATCAACCTCGCAGACATCTTAAAGCTTATTGCTTAGCTTTAATAAAACCGTAAACACCAATTATTATAACGAACACCGCTAATACCCAAGCAGTAATTCCTTCAACCAAATTTCCTAATTGAGTAACCCCCACTAAAGGAAGAATCATCAAAATTCCCAAAATCGTTATAAGCGTATAGTCAAATTTATTCAACATTTTTACCTCCTTTCAATCACCTTTTAATTTTTATATCAAATCTTCGCCATCGAAAACACAGTCTTCAACGCAACAACAATCGTCGCCGGCACAAACAACATCAGCAACGAGCCAAGTACATTCCTCAACGAAGTCACAACATAATTATTCAAAGCAACATATTTCAAAGGCTCCATCCCCAAGGCCCCAACAATAACCAACGAAAGACTCGCCATCAAAAAAGTCTTCGAATCTTTATCCCCAACATTCATAAAACCAACAATCAAACCAATAAGAACCAACGCAGAATAAAACATTCCATCAGCAGACGAAAGCGATTCATTAAATAAACCAAAAATTATAGCCAAAACTACACCAACCAAGAAGGCATATGCACCCAACAAATTCTCTCTAGACTTTACCATCTTATATCATATCGACGACTAAATAATATATAAACCTTATTATGCCATTAAACAACAGAAATCTTTATAAACTATAGTAACTCAAGAATTACAACATGGCAAGAAACACATTCGCAACCATCGGAATCCTAGCAGTTCTACTTTTAAGCTTCACCGTCGTGAGCGCAGCAGCTACAGATAACAACTTTACAATTTCTATCAATGGAGCAGGAGAATCATCCAGCAATCCAGCGACAGGGGCAAATGGCGAGCTTGTTAATTTTACAGCACAGATTGAGAACAATAACGTAGATTATCCATTGGTTAATCTAAGCTGGTCTGGAGTAGATATTTCTAACGGAGAGGAAAACGACACAACTGGAAATACAACATTCAGCCCAACAGTGGAAATCAGCGCAACAGGAAGCTTCCATGCATTGAAAGTTAGTGTAACAAATGAGACTGGAGAGTCGATCGCAAACCTAACAGTAAGTGTATATTATTTAGATAACACTACAGTAGTAATCCCTCCTACATCTACAAACACACTATGTGAAGCAGAAGGTTTTGATGACAAAGGAGACCTAGAGATTTCAGACTTCGACATAAACAACAACGGAGAGGGTAAGGACGACGAATGGAATTATCTAGACGAAATCGAAGTTATTGTAGAAATTGAAAATACAAACGACGATGAGAACATAGATGACGTAGAAGTAAAAATAGTAATCTATGATAATAAAATCGAAAACGGCGGAAACGATGTAACAAACGATTTCGATATAGAAGACGAAGTTATAACAAGCATTGGAAAGCTAAAAGACGACGACCAAGAGTCAGTAACATTCCTAATCGAAGTACCTGCAGACGCAGACGACAGCACATATTACATGTACATAATGACATACGAGGACGGAAACGAATCAGAGCAATGTATGTCTGAGTCAAACAAATTAGATGACGATTTCTATTTCAAATTCTCAGTTGAATCTGTAGATTACGACGAATCAGTTACAGCAAAGGGAAGCGAGCTAGACACAGTGATCAACACATATTGCGGACAGCAGAATCTAGAGATTTCAATACCAATATATAACCTAGGTAGCGACGAGGAAGAAAAGGTTTTGGTTAACATCTACAATTCAGACCTAGGAATAAATGAATACGAAATAATTGACGACCTAGACAATGGCGACAAGGAAACAGTTAACTTTTTTATTGATATCCCTGAAGGATTATCCAAAGAGAAATACGACCTAGACATAACAACATACTTCGATTGGGACGATGATGAAGACGAGGATTTCATAACAGCATATGACGAAGAAGTTTCAGATAGTTCAATAAGATTAAGCATCATATCATGTGGATCATCTACATCAGCACCATCAATTAACGCTGCACTAGATTCAGAGACAATTATTGGAAAAGAAATAGTAATCAAGGCAATAGTAACAAACAACGGAGACGATAACGACTTCGTAATTTCCGCATCAAACTTTGAATCATGGGCAAACCTAGTAAGCGTATCCCCGCAAACAGTTTCAATCAACGAAGGAGAATTCGAAGAAGTAACAATTAAGCTAATGCCAACGAAAGAAGGAACACAATCCTTCAAGATTAACGCAATCGTTGACGGAGAATCGTACGATCAATCAGTTTCATTAAGCGTATCAGAAAAGGCAAGTGTTTTCGATGGTATCGACAATGCAGTACTATACACAATCATTATAATTGTCGCAGTACTTATCTTGATATTCCTAGCTTTAATCGTAAGGGTTTCCCGAAGATCCGCAAAGCCACAGTTTTAATTGTTAACAATATTTTTAAACAGACAATCCATTTAAACACATGGACAAACAATCTAAAAAAATCCTGGGATTATTCGCAAGATATATATCACTCATTCTATTGGGACTAGGAAACCTTTACATTATTTATGCAGTTCTAATACCACTTACAATTAGCACACTAAACATAATAATATCATTCTTCACAAAACCACTAATAACAGAAAACATCATTCATGTCGGCGCGATAGGCATAGAAATAATCCCAGCATGTGTAGCAGGATCAGCATTCTACTTATTGCTAATCTTAATCTTATCAACTGCAGACACCAAGCCAGAAACACGGACAAGAGCGGTGATTACAGCGATTGTAACGCTCTTTATTTTGAACATCATAAGAATCCTGATATTGATCCCAATGGCGGGCTCAGTGCACTTCGAAACGGCTCACTGGATATTCTGGCACATCATCTCAACTATCTTCGTTGTCGTTATATGGATTGGCGTCGTTAAAATATACAAAATAAAATCAATCCCAATTTATTCAGACATTAAATACATAAAAACTCTAGTAAAGCCCGTTAAAAATACCGAACGAAATAAAAAGAACAAGTAGCCCGGCAATCACAGTTCCAGCAGCGATAGCAGCAAAACTTTTCCACCTATCTAATCCCATAACCCAAGCGGCCATCGTTCCCATCCAAACTCCAGTTCCAGGAAGCGGAATCGCAACAAAAAACATCAAAGCGAAATAACCCCATCGATCCATATCGTCCTCAAGCTTAACCACTCTCTTCTGTATCCGATTCAAAATTCTACCCACAACAACCCTATACCACTTAATTCTCATAAGCAAATCATGCAAAAAATCGAAAAACAAAAATATCACAAAGATCATCAAAATATTAACAACCAAAACCAACAAAAAATAAGGCCACACAGAAAGCCCATTTCTCATAACATATTCAATAACAATAGGCAACCCGGCCCTCAGTTCAAAAATAGGAGAAATTGTAAACAGCAATCCTATCAGAATCTGAATATCCATATTAAGCCTCGTTATTTTTTCTATCCTCGATCATCTTAGAAAAATCAGCAATGGTTCCAATTATGAACTTCTCGGTGGGACTAGCATCATCACAATCTTCAACATAAATAGTATAACAGTACGGGTTTTTCTCGTCCTGAACAATTCTCGCCTCACCCCTATCAACAATAATCAGAGTCCTATCCAAAACAGTTTCACACGTAGCAAATCTCCAGCCATGATCCAAAGCTACAACCTTATCGGTAGATCCAGGAACCATACGCCCAACACCGATAGCAGTAGCCAAAAAACCACCCAAATCCTGCATGTTAGCAGCATCACCACGACACAAGTCAAACTCAGGAGTAATCGAAATAATACCACCAGATTTAAACTTATCAAGAGTCCCATTAATCGGCACATCATTAGTCCGAGGATCATTTCTCAAATAAAGATTATAAAGTATTTCCTGATTTGTAAAAACCATAAATCGACCATGATAAATATCACCAAGTGGCTCCTCGTAATTCTCTATGATCCACTCGACACCAACAAAATCAAAAGACTTTGAGCCCTCAACCATAAAATAAGGAACCAAAACAGCAGCAAAAACAATTCCAACAATTACAAAAAACCAAATCAACTGCCTATCCTCATGCTCCCGAACAGACTTCTTTGGTAACTCACCCTCCATCTTAATCTCCTCTTTCTCGTCCCCAGTCAATTTTTTCTTAGCCATCAATTTACTCCTAAAACATTATATAAAAATGCATCGGTCGCCCTCACAGCGTCGCCAACAATAAAAACACAACTTTCATTTTGATAAACAATATTGCTATCACCAGATTCAAAAATTATCAAATTACTATCACAACCCTTCGCCGGCAAATCACCATCACAACTAGAATTAACCAAACAAGCTTCCTGATATCTTAAAACGTAGTTCCCAAAATTATTCAAAATTTCAGACGCACCTTCATTTGGATTAACAAAATAAAGAGGCTGATTCGCATAATCGCCAAGACCAATCGATATATTCACATCAATATCTGAAACTTCCGATGGTAAATTCTGAAACCAAAAAACACCACCACCAATCTCAGCCGCCCACATATTATTTGATCTGTAAAAATCCACACCAAACTCACTAACACCGTCAGAATCTTCCTCATCGCTACTAATCAAAGAATATCCAGCAGTTGAAAGAACCAGAAGCCCAACAAGAACAATCCCAACAATAAGATTATTCCTTTTCATTTTCCTGTCAGCATCAGCTTTCGTCCGAATTTTTCTCATCACCAACAACAGCAAAACGAGTTTAAAATCATTTCGCTACAAAAGACTCTCGTCAAGAGTTAAAAAAAAGAAAAAAGAAAAAAAAAGAAAAAAGAAGGAAAAATTCCTTCATAATTTGTGTTTAAGCAGTAACTAAATCAGTGGAGCTAACAGTTGTAGATTGTGAAACGTATTTCATACCCACAGTTGTGTCAACATCACTATTTAATAGAGCAGTAACAGCCTTCTCAGTATCTTCAGGATTGTACCCAGCAACTAATAGAGCAGTCTTTCCACTCCTATCAAAGGATTGGATCAAAAACTCACCAGCACCTACGCCTGTAGCAGTCGTAAAAGCACCTTCACTGAATGCACCATCTAATAGCTCAGCAGCAACATTGTTAATAGCAGAACCACCAACGACAATCAAGTTCTTTCCGGAAACGGAAGCAACTTCAGTATCTTTGACAGTCATAACACCAGCCTCAGCAACAGCGTCACCACCGGCAACAACTGAAACAATAGCATATACTCTATCACTTGGAACACTAAAGACAACTTCGTCGTTATCTAAGTTAGACTCAGGAGTTCGGATAATCTGACCATTTGTAGTCATAATATCGTAATCGTAAGTACCAACATTAGTTGAAGCAACTAGCATATCTCCAGCAAGACCATCTTCCTTATCTGTACCTTCAACATCTCCACCGAACCATTTCAAATCACCAGTAGTGTTTGTTATATTAACACCACCAACATCAACAGTAAATGCTTGAGCAGCACCACCATCAGTGAAAGTTATTTGTAGATTACCAGCAGAAATAGCTGCGGACATAGCGATAGTAGTATCGCCTACGACAAGATCACCAAGATCACTAGCATTCAAATTAAACCCATCACTTGTCTCGTAAGACTGAGAGTGCCTAGTTCGAATAGCTTCTTCAACATCCTTATTCACATCCTTGAAATAAACTTCCAAAGAGGAATTAGTTGTATCTGATAGAATATCTGTAGTAGCGCTAGCCATTCGGATCATCATCAAAGAAGTTTCATTAGTACCAGTTAGTCGAATAGAATCTTTAGTTCCATCAACAGACTCGATAATTAAAACCTTAGCGTCTGTAACATTAGCGTCTCCGCTAGATGCAACAGTATAACCGTCCCATAGCTCTTCAGAATCGTCGAAGTAGACCTTAAAGTCCTCGTATGTCACATCAGTTGTGCCATCGAATCGGACTTCACCGAAGTTTTCAGGAAGCATAAAACTTCCACCTTCGAAGACTACATCGTCTGTATCTCTAGTTTCTTTTTGGTTGTATTTCACACCAATGTAACCATTAGCTGTAGACGGATCAGAAAACGTCCATACCCAAGTTGGGTTGTCAGAATTCTCACCAATATATTCTTCTCCCGCACTGTAAGTCTTAGAAATGTCGTCACCTACTTTGATGATAACTTTACTAAGCTCTGGAGCGTTAGAATGATAACCAACAGTATCAACTTCTACCTGAATTCCATTAATTTTTTTAGAGGAACTCTCAGTAATAATTTCGCCGTTAATTTGAGCTTTGCCATCGAAGACATCGTCAACCGTAAAGGTCTTTCCGTCAACAGTAACACTTTCTCCAATTCCAAGTGAAACTTCCTCAGAAGTAACAACTGTAATAGAAGTAGTAGTCATAGCGCTAATCTCATATTGCTGTCCAAGAATAGTCAGATAAAGAGTATCTGCAGCATTAGTGCCAGTAGCACCAACACCAGTTACATTAAAGGCATCATCGAATACATATCTGTACTCAAGTTGCTTATCATTAGTTAGTGCAAGAAGCTCCGCGAAATCGTTATCGTGGAAAGTGGTATTAATTGCCATTCCCCCCAATAGAATTTCTTCATGAACATTGTAATCGTCAGCACCAGAAGGGCCGCCGTCATCCCAATTAACTTTTGTGTCAAGTAAAGATGCAATCTTACTATCTGTCAAAGTCGAAGCAAGCTTACCGGTTCGAAGAATTCCGCCTAACGGTACCTCATCTTCAGTTTCGCCTACGGCGCCTGTTAGAGTTGCACCAGTAGTAGAAGCAGAATCTAAATCGTCAGCAATTAAATTTGCACCGTTGATTGTATCAGACGGAGCAGCATTAGCACCAACAACAATAGCTGTATTACTTGTAAAAGGAGCCGGGTAAGAAGCAGCAGCAGCTGCGCCTACAGTAGCACCAATCAAAGCAACACTACCTAAAACTGTAATAGCTTTTCTAAATATTTTTTTCATTATTTTTATAAACCTCCTTTCAGCACCATTATCTTAGCCGCCCTCTTCAGGGCCTCGCAATCGCGAGTTCAACATTTTATAATAGTCTGGCAGGTTCTTATAACTAGGGAGCGTTATAAGTGTCATCACTAGGGGTCCCTATATGAACACTGACTAGTCAACATTATTGACAAGCAATAACGCTTAATCGTAATACTCGTTTTCCCTATATAAAGCTTACTCTCAAGGAATTGCGGAAACACCCTCGAAAACACCGGTTTTCAGGGGTTTACTTATAAAGCTTGCGTTATTACAATAAAAACACAACAAAAATAAGAGGCATCAAAATTTAGCAATGTTAACAAGTTTTCCATATGGGGTACAAAATTACCCATATGTATAAAACATAATGTTTATATATCTAAATAAACTCCCCATATATATAAAATGGCACCAAAAAAGAAGACAAAAACAAGATATGTTGATGTAAATGTAAACAAAGGAAATTTCGTATCAAAGTTAATTGGAGGGAAGAAAACACACGATTTTTCAGACGTAAAATTACTGAGAAACCTATTAAGCAACGAAAAAGCAAGGATTCTTTACGCCCTGAAATCCAAGAATCCAAAGTCAATATACGCTCTAGCAAAACTTTTAGGCAGAGATTTCAAATCAGTGAGAGACGACATAAAAGTCCTAGAAAGATTCGGATTCATCGAGTTTCACTCTGAAAAAACTGGCAAGAGAGAGGCCTTGAAACCAGTTTTGGTGATAAGCAAACTTCAGGTAATCATAAACATTTAGGCAAGAACACTACAAACCTTCATTCTAATAACTAAGCTATCAGAGCCCGAAACAATGCTCCTTTGTGCTGCACTCACACTACCAGTACAATTCCCCCCAGAAATCCTCAATTTTCCCTCTTCTCCAATATCATCCTTCACAAGGAAATCAACCTGATAATAACTCACAGCCGCCTCACTCTCCATCATAGCATCAACAACACTAAGCAAACTCTCATTCAGATACCCACACGCAGACTTCTCCAAATTACTACACTGATCAATCTGATGACAACTCTTAAACAACGCCTCGAAATCATCATAAGCCGGCTCATAAACAATCGCGCACTCAGTCGTATGTTTCATCAACGCATCCAGCATATTCTCAACCTCAAGGCTCTCAACCGCCTCAGGCGAATCCCTAAGCGACATAATCAGAAAAACCATCAATCCGACCACAACAAGCACAACTATCAACACAAATCCAACAATTTCCTGCTGTCCACGCTTATTCATTTATTTTCACCCCCACAACCAACTTCCCGACTTCACACCTATCAAAAGCCGAACCCTCTTCACGAACCCTCTTACAAATCGAAACGTAAGTCGAATAAGTTTTCACATTACTCTGCCCACTATCATAAATATCATAAAAATTACAACCAAGCCCAGGGCACTTCTTAACCGAATCAAACGCAGGATAAATCTTATACACGCCAACCGACGCCACAGGCCAAAACACATTATAAGCCCCGCTAAAATTACTAGACATAACCACCAACTTATCTTCATCAACAGTCATCGTCTCACTAGAATCGTAATTCAACTCAGGCATATCAGCGATCACCCTCAACGACGAAATAGCCTGATCCTTCTGCAATTGCGCCGCAGTCCCACGAACATCTTTAAACTGAATCCCAATAAAAAACAAACCAACCAGAATGAAAAACAAAAACACAGCCATAATCATAAACGCCATCTGCTGAATCTTCATCTGCCCAATTTTCCTCATCGCCACATTCCGCACAACTCCCTTTTATTTTTTTTACCAAGATTATCAGAAGTCATCCTCATGCTCATCAAATTATCAGCAGTCGAATTAAACAACATCCCGCTCCACACAATCAAATCCGATTTTATATTCGTGTCACACCCTCGAGAATCCATCAAATCACCCTTAGACGCAAACTCCTCAGCAATCTTACCAGCACGATACATCAACCGCTCAACATTACACTCATAAACAGCCTTGTCCGAAAAAATCGCACCATACATCAAACTCCCAACATACTTCAAATCACCACCAGAACCCTTGCTCACAACCCCCGCATCAAAAACAGAATCACAATTACTCTGACAAGATCCATAAACCATCATATCACAACCATCACCATTCCCGAAACAAACTTTAACGGCATCAGCAACGCTACAGTTTGACAATTCCGACCCCAATGGCATACCAGTTGGATAATCAAATTCAATATTAGGAATTCCCAAACCCAAAACTTCATCAACAACTTCCTCTGGCGCATTAATAAAACAATAATCTTCAGCCGTCAAAAATATCAAATCAGCAACTTCATACGGGAAATCAAACCCCTTCGAAAAAACATAATAATCCTCACCAGAATTCTGCTCCGACGAAAAAATATATTTATTATGAATCGACGTCGCACCCCCAGCCAAATTCCATTCCTCGCCAACATTCGATCGAGTCGACACAGAAATATCATTCTTTCCAAATCCACTTCCCAAACAAATATTATTTATCCGAGTCTCATCATTAAACGAAATCCGTCCAAACGAACTCTCTCCAAAACCAACCTGCAAAGGATCAGTAATTATTGCAATACTTTTCGCAACCTCAGTATCACTCTGAAACCTCGCCGTATCCCCGGCCTGCATCGCCCCATAAATCGCCAAAAACAAAATAGCCCCACCAACAATTATTGCAAACAACCAAACAAAATTAAACTGACCCAATTTATTCATGCTACAATTACCAATTTATCATAAAATCCTTTCTTAATAGTAAGTCCAGCCTCGACATTAACACAATAAGGATTCTCTTCAAAAGTAATTTTCTCAACATCAATATGTTCAATCAACTTCCACTCCATTCCTTCAGCATATTCAGGCGGCACCAAAAAAGTATTAGCAGCATAAACATCATAATTTCTAATCGCTTCATAGGCAGGCCCAGGGTTAGTTATAGTATCAGACAAATTGGCAATACAAACCTGTTTAACGCCATCAGGCAAATCAATTTCAAAAACAGCCTCACTAAACTGCCCGCCCATCGACTCATCTACAGCATCCTGAAACTCAGCGTAAAACATTCCAACTCCAGAACTCCGACCAATATCAAGAAAATACCCAACCGCGATAAAAGCAATCACCACAAAAACCACTATCAAAAATATCGCAAAAATAATACCAAACGGCATACTCATCGTCTGTTGACCTCTTTTTTTCATAATCAGCTAAAGATAAAGATGTTTATAAAACTTCCAATTTTAAAGACTATCAAAACTTTATTATGGCACCATAGGTTGTTTCAATCTTTTTGTGATAACCGTCACGACTCTCTGTTAACTCATCTGTGGATCCGAAGCCAACACTAGCGCCACCAACTTTTTTTTCAATCCACATCCTGCTAGCAGTGCCCCCAACACGATCAGGGACGGTATAAGCCTCAATAGCATCCTTTATACTAACTTTAAATTCCTTAGGAGGACCGACTTGAGAAAAAGTATGCGAATGAGCGGGTAATCCATTCCCAAGCAAATTCACGCGGCCAACTTCAAGGTTTTGACCCCCTGCTCCCCTAATAAGATCCTCCGACTCGAGATCCAGCCATGATTTTTTATCCACAGGATCATAAGTAAATTTATAGGTACTATCCCCACTCTCGATCACGCTAATGGAATTCATATCTCTCTCAGCCCCACTCACAGAAACACTTTCTCCAAAAGTAAAACTATCCTCACCCACTACATAATCTTGTCCAGGAAGCAGAACCCTAGTATCTTCACCCAGTAAAGAATATTGTCCCGAAACCTCTCCTGGAATAACCTTCCCATCAAAATCAAGGAAATTATCCAACTCCCCCCTCCCTCGAAGTACACTCCCAAACACTTCATCTTCAGCAATTTCGATTCCTTCCCCCGTTGGATCAATATCAGAAACTCCTTCCACTCCTTTCTTGGTCCACTTGACACTATCCTCACCAGGGAGAACTTTCAATACCCCATTTTCATATTTAACCTGAGTACCCTTTTCTATATCAAGAGTTTCCTCTCCAATTTTAAAAGAAGTAGCCTCGCTCGCGGTTAAATCAGCCTGGACAATACTCCCTTTAGAATCCAATTCTACGGAAGATCCACTTTGAATACTTTCAAATTTATTGCCCTTAATGTCTAGGCTACCATCCTTATCAAAAGTCACTTTTGAACTAGAGCTACCCTTAACTTTTTCAAGAGTTACACCATTCCCAGAAATATCTTCAGCTTTCAAATCCCCTCCAATAAGGTCCCCGAATTCTTGACTTTCATCCCCAAATTGAATAGTTCCTTCCTCAAAGCCACCCTTTTCTTCAAATTGCATATTTGAAGTAATCTTGGCCCCCTTTTGCATATATCCATCTACTTTACTATAGGTGTTTAGCACTTGGGCAAGTTCTGGAGAAGTATCAGCCAGCGCCTTCATCGCCTCCCCTTTTCCAAATTCAACAATACAAGACGTAGGATTCGTAGCGCACATCGCCTTACTAACAATCCCCGCAAGTTCTGGAGACGCCATTTGCATTCCCTGCGTCCCAAAAGACATAAGGGGATTAGCACTAACAACCCCAATTAACAAAATCAACAAAATCCCTATCGATTCAAACTTAAACCAAGGTCTCATTCCCACCCCCTACTTGTATCGCAAATGAATAAACATATCCGATTTCTTCATTAAGCACAGATGCCCCATCTTCCAGTAAAAAGAAAAGAGAATCACCCTCTTGGCTCATCGTAACATTTAGATCCTGCTCCAATAGGTAAAAAAAATCCACCGTCCCCCCTAACTCCTCTCTCATCCAAACAATATTATCAGCAGCCTTATAATATTTGCTAAAATTAACCGGGACAACATAGTCAATATTGTCCTCAAAAAGAATAGAATTATCCCCCTTTGTTTTTGTCAAAGAATAGTCCACAGCAAAAGAGACAGTTTCGCTAAGACTAATAGTTGGAGAAAATTTCAAGACTTTTATTTCATAACCTTGATCACTGAAATATGAAAAATTATCAATACAAGCGTTTACATTATCCAAAAAGAAAACCTCAAAATCACTTCTAATTTCTTCTAGGGATTCGAGCTGCTTTTTATTCTCATAAAACAAATAACTAATGGCGTTGTCTCCAAGATTTATAGATTTTTTTTGTTCAATATCACCACCCCTTAGACCCAATATCGCCAAAGATTTCAGCCCCTCTACTTCAATGCAATCTTCTAGAAGTTTCTCAGGATTTTCTAAATTGCCATCTTTTTCAGAAAGTTCACGATTACTAGAAAATAACGTAAAAAACGCAACGACAATAACAACAATAATTATAGCAATAATAATAAAAACCGTAACTTGCCCACCTTTTTTCATAGCTCATAAACAACAAAGATGTTTATAAAATTATAGAAAGTTTCTCGAAGGCCTAACAATAACAGAACAATCAGCATCCTCATTCCTAAATTCATCCCTACACTTAATGTAGAAAGTCTCTTCATTATTCCACTCAGCAACATGAACACTCGTATTCGCATAAGGCATTTGTGTTCCCTCATCAAAGCTAAAATCACAATCGTCATATGTGTAAGCACACTCGCTATCACGGACAGTCACAAGCTTCAGCATATTACTCTCCTCATAAATCCTAGCAACAACCGGCGCATTCTGGTCAATATCCAACTCAAAATCAGCAGTATCTACAACCAAATTCCCACCCTCATCAACACACTTCACATAATACTCCTTATCACCCTCAGTCAAATCCAATCTCTGCGTATGAATCCCATCCTCAGTATTAGTATCAAAGAAAGCAATATAATCATTTTCATCACCAGTCTCTGAGTACGAACAAATAGCCCTACCATCATTACACCCAAACAAAGTCTCAACATACAACTCAACAGGCATCGGACTAACAGCCCCGAAAATCGTCTCATTAGGTCTCAAGTTCTTCATCTTCAAACCAGTACTTCCCCTCAGGCTAAATGCATAACTCTGCGCCATCTCATTCCGCTCGTTCTCAGCATTTCCAGCATGATCCTTACATCTAATATAGAACTTCGTATCATCCCTCGAAATCCCAGTCAATTCAGTAGCACAAGTAAACAACTGCTCAGCATTAGCCTGATACAGCTCATTATTACAGCTCATCAATCCCTGCATATTATCAAAGTCCTGATCCTGCGGACTCCACCTACATTCGGCCGGCTCATTCGTATAAAACTTGACGTTAGCAGTATCCTGATCCTCAGCAACACAACCACCATTCAAGACCGAAGTAGCCTCAACCTTAGGAGCAGTGCTATCAGGAGTAGGGTCAACACAGAACTTCACAGCATACTCAGCCTCGTTCTCATTCCCATTCTTGTCCTTACACCTCAAGAAGAAAGTCATATCCTTCCCATTCTCAAGAACCAAAGACGAATTCTGCAAATCCGCAGCGCTAGGCAAAGAGAACGTTTCGGAATGATTATAGGAGTATAAATTACTACCACCAACATAAGCTCTCATGTCATCAAAAGTCACAGTATGATTAAAGTCAATCTTACACTGCCCAGGCTCATCCAAAGCAATACCGAATTCCAAAGGAGTAAACGCCTTCAAGCAACCGTCGCTCGCATTCATATTCGTAATCGTAAACCCAGGCCCAGGCGGAGAATTCTTAACACCAGTATAATCATGACCACGACTCAAGTCTTCGTAATTCGGTTTAATCATCGGCGGCACAACATCGTTCGGCCTAACATTCACACAAATCTCATTATCAGTCCCAACATTCTCAAGCTCACAATTCTGCCCCAAAGCCTTACATCTATATTCAGAACAAGGAAGCGTATCATCATTACATTCCTCACAAACATCCCCACCACTCGGCGCCTGCCATGGCATACAATTAAACTCAACAACTTGCGTCTCCGTAGTCCTATACATCATAACAAAAACAATCGCAGCAACACCAATTCCAATTACAGGAGCATATGCAGCAACAGAACCAAACGCCTCATATGTGGCAACGGCCTTGTATGCAAATGCACCAGCAGCCAAAGCAGTAGACAAAGCCTGAACATTATTCTCTTCCATTCCAAGCAAATTCCCAATCAACATACCAGCACCATAAGCAATCGCAGCCCACTGCAAACCACCGATTAGAGCATCAGCAATTCCACCGCCACCAGCACCAAGCCATCCAGAAAGCGTAGATCCAGGCTCCCCTGCTTGCATCTGAGTCATTCCTTCTGCATCTGGCAATGCATCAAAAGCCTCGGTAAAAGTCTTTCCGTCCTGAGTTATCTTCGCAAGATAACCACCACTATCAGTCTTACTAAAAGCTACAGTCGCATCCTTAAGAGCAGTATTTCCAAGCTGCCCAGTTACTCCAGAATAACTACTCCCCGCTTGAAATGTACCCTTCAGGTCATAAAGTTGATTTCCAGCCCACATGCTAGATTCGCCGCTAGGAGTTCTCGTAAACACAGGCGTCTTCGACCCAGCAAGATTTGGAGCTACAGTGGGACCACTCGCACTATTTCGTGTAACACCAAAATATTCTTCAGCACCACTTTGCGAAACAGGACCAGCTCCTTGGTTAGACGCCGCCCTCTGTAAATCAGATGGACCATTACTACCAAAAATACCCTTATCAAACAAGTCTTTCATAGGCGCAACAGCCGTAGCTGCTTGAACAACCCCGCCAATAGAACTACCCTTACTCTTTTTAGTATCTTTAGTAGCCTCACCAGTAATCGTCCCAACAACCATCCCAGTCACAGCCGCAACCATTCCAGTAAATCCACCACTAATAATATTCACAGTATTTGGAGCAAACTTCTTATCTTCTTCATCTACAAGCCACTTGTAACCGTCGTCAGTATAAGTCCCCTTATAATTCACATAACCACCACAATCCCCAAGCGAAGCACAAACCCTATTAGCGTCCAGTGCCCACGGCTCTTCCAAACACTCACAACCCTCAACGCAATCACTTCCTCCAATTAAACCCTCTTCGAAAACAACAACACACTTTGCATTAGCTTGACCGCAAGTCTGCTGAGCAGTACTCTCTTCCCAGAAATTCAATCCAGGCGCAAAGTTAGGAACACAAACTCCACTAGGCCTATTAGTAACAGTCTCTTCCTCAACTTCCTCTTCCTCGTCATCCCCACCAAAAATAGCCTGACCAGTTACAGGAGAAATGCCACCCTCAAACTCACCACTAGAAGTCGGATTACTAAACCCAGGAGTCCCGCCAGTAGGATTCGAAAACTTATCCCCCTGTTGCTCAGCGCCACCAATGACCATCCCAGTCACAGCAGGCAACCAAATACAGTCCCTCTTGTCATTATTAGTACAATCGTCCTCATCTTCCTGAGCAACACATTCCTGCCACCTATTCACACGACATCCAGAAGTCTGAAAATCACCAGCGTCAGTTTCAACAGAATCCTGATAACAAACCTCATTCCTAAAATCAGCACACGGCTCAACCCTCACATCACCGTCAACACAAACTTCTCTATAATATCTCGAACCAACAGTATCCCCACCGTTTCCAGCCCCATCATCATAAACACACCACGACTCGCCATTAATCCTCGCATCCCCATTCCTATCAACACACTCAGTCCTCTGACAATAATTATCACCAGTCTCAGGCCCACCAAGATAACCCTCAAACTCAGCACATCTCGAACCCAAGAAATAATCACAATTCCCACAGCTCATATCCGAACCATCATTAGGATCACAAACTCCATCAGCATCAAGTTTCTTCCCATTATTCCAACTCCTAGCCTTATCCTCAGAATAAACATTCTCCCTGTTCCCACAAGAATCAGTCCAGAAAACATCACCCTGATAACAAACCGTATTAGTCTGCTTAGCACAAGCAGTATTCAACTCCTCAGCCGAACACAAAAAGTCCTTGTAAAAAGTCCTCTGGCTAGACAAACTAACATTCGTCCCATTAACAGATTCAACCTTATCGCTAGCCCCACATTCACCACGAGTTGTAAATTGACAGACCCTATCGAAATCCTCCTCATAAACACAAGCACCAGTATCCTGAGCCTGCGCAGTCGCAATACAATCAACCTCATTGGTTATCCCAGTCCTATAATCATTAGCAACCCCAAAAAAAGTACTCAACCTTTTACATCGAACCAACGGAACAAACGCAGCCTGATCAGCAATAATACAACATCCCAACTGACACTGCGGAACCTGCCCAATTTCCCGATCATCCCAAGTCCCACCCTGAGCATTACAAACTCTCTGCGGCGTATTCTCCATACAAATCCCTTCCTCAGATTCATAACAAGTCCCAAGCCGACAATACGAAGTCGTCTCACACGAAGTCGGCGCACTCAAAAAACTATCACTACAATCAGACTCATCAGCATTAACACACCACGCACCATCCTCAGTCTTCTCACAACAAGTACTCGGTTCACTCAATTCAGATTGCGCAGCAACGCTAGGAGTCACATCAGCGACCATAAACGCAAACGCAAACATCGACAAAATCAACAATACAGTTTCAAATCCTGCAATTGCTTTTTTGTTCATCATGCGTCATACCCCGAAGGCCAAGCCAAACTTCGGCTAGCAAACTGAAATTTATTTCCAAAATCTTTGTGTTCTAAAATATAAATCGTCGTCCCATCGCTCCGCTTAATCTTATCAATAATATAATCAGGATAAATCACCATCATAGCGCCAGTATCAGAGTCACCATATTTCGTCTCAAATTGCAAAATCGAAGTCGCAATCATAACCATATCATAAACAGGCGAATTCACATTCACATTAAACCTCGTAAACCTCGTAGCTCCAACCGTCGTCGGTGCATCAATCAAAACCCTAACAGCCCCAGGCTCAATCACAACATCATATGTAACAGCCCCAGAAGTAACATCATAACCACGCGATTTCAAATCATTAACCGAAGCATCATAACAAGCATCAACATCACCCCGAATCAAAAGCTCCATCTGCTCATCAAAAGTAGTCTTCAAAAACGGAACCTGAACCGAACACGTCTCATAGAAAGCATTCGTGTAACAAAGATAAGTCATCTCCTCGCCGTTGTAAGCATAAGTAAATTCAGGATTAATAAAGCCGGCCCTTTTCTCCAGCTCTCCAATCGCATCTTCAACAGAATCTTCAACACAATTCTCAAAAGCCAAGCCCCTTCCGGCAGCCGAAAAATAAGTCGGTTGAAGCCACAGGAAAAAAATCAAAACAGCAGAAACTATGACTATCGCAATAATAATAAATATCGTCACTTGCCCCTTTTTTCGAGGGCTAGCGCCCCGAGAAAAACATGAAGGGTTGTTCATCAATCCTACTTTTTTATTCATGTTTATTTCAACCATCTTTTATTTATAAATTCTATTATATTAGAGAGCCCTAGCTTCTATGGAACATCCCGAAGGTACATTCCCAAATTCATCCTCACATTTAACATAATAAGTCTCACCACGAGTAACACCAAAGCTATGCTCCTTCCCGGTCCCAGCAGATTGCCCAGTAGTCCAATTAAATCTACAATGAGCCGTGTCATATTTACACTCAGCATTCTCAGTCGTAATAATATTAAAGCTCCCACCAGACTGCCAAATCCTAGCAATCTGCGGCGTCGAACTATCTTTTATAATTCTAAACTCAGTAGTCCCACGAGCAGTATCCCCAGTCTCATCCTTACACTCGACATAAATCTTATGATCACCAACACGCCAATTCATAGGCCAACGATGCGGCCTCTCAGCTCCAGTCTGAAATAAAGTATCAGCCAAATTATCAAAGCTATCAAACGAATAAGAACAATGATGCCACTCTCCACCACCAGAAGTCATAATCTGAAAATCAACAGTAGCAAAATTAGTATTAACCTCAAAATCCTGACTCGGCTCAATCCAATCAACCTCAAGCTTCTTCTCCGGCTTCCTCAACCTATAAACAAAACTCTCCGCGTTCGCATTCCTCTCATCACCACGCCCAACAGCGTCGAGAAATCCCTGATCCTCACATCTCACAAAGAAATCACTAGTCACACCAGAAACAGGCATCGTCGCAACACACTTCGTAGAAGACCCATACAACCCAGCAATATTAGGGCTACAATCAAAATCATTCTCCATCAAAGAATAATCCATATCAGTCGTGTCCCACTTACAATCAACCGCATCCTCATTCACATAAACCTCAACATCCTGCGAAGTCGCATCGAAACTAACCAACCCATCATTCCCGGGAACAAATCTCTTAACAAGCGGACCAGTCACATCAGGACCCTGCACAACACACAAATCAATTGTATAAAACCCAGGGGTCGTATGCCCCTTCTGATCATGGCACCGAGTATAAATCTTCAAATCTCCAGTCCAATTCAAACCACGACTCTCACCATTACTCGGATCCGGCAAAGCAAACGAAACCGTGTGATTATAATCATAATAATCATCCTTGTAAATCTCAGTTTCAGAAGTCTCCCCAAACTCAGTCATCGCCAAATCAAAAGTACATATCGCCGGCTCATCAGTATTAATTCCAAACAGCAATTCAGTATGAGCAGCAATACACCCACCATTACTACCATCGACCGAAGTAATACTAACCCCCGAAGCCGAATCCCCGCTATAAACTTCATTATCAGAAATCACACCAAACTGCGGACTAATAACCGGCGGCGTCGCATCATTAGGATTCCCGTCAATACACAATTCATTATCAGTCCCCTTATTCAACAACTCACACGCGGCCCCCAAACTCTTACAACGATATTCCGAACACGGCTTCAGCGGATCCCCATTACACAACTCACAATCAGCAGCGCCAACAGGAGGCTGCCACGGACTACACGTAAACACAACCTCAACAGGATCGCAATCACCCATCCCAAAAAACAAAGCCGCAATCATAAGCACAATACCAATAATTAACACAGGCCAGAAAAGCCCACCTAAAGAAGCAACCAAGGTAGTATATTCACCAATTAATGCAACGCTAACCATAGAAGCACCAACACTCATCAACGCCGTCCCAACAGGACTAAGCCCTAAAGCCTTCGCAAGCAAAATCCCAACAACAGCTCCAATCGCACCCGCTATCGCCGACGCTGCCATTCCACCATATCCAGCAAGCGCCCCGCCAGTACCAGTAATAGCACCCATACCAGGTGCCCCAAGGGTCGCAGGAGCAAACCATCCAAGTTTAAATCCAGCAAGCAAAATCCCAGCCATCCCAACATTCAAACCCAACATAATATTAGAGTGATCCGCAGGACCCTCGGCATCTTCAGGAGCAGGACCCGGCCCACCAAATAATCCAGCAGCCGCCAAATAATCATCATAATCCTCAACCTCAGCAAACTGCCCAGGAACAGCCGTCGCCATAGCCACCAAAGTAGAAACCGAATCAGCACTCAGCATCGGCGAATTCACAACCTTATAATTCTCAGTAAACTTCCCAGCAATATTAACCTCGCCGCCACAATCCCCAAGCTTCCGACACATATCATTCATCCCAATCGCAAAACCAGATTCCTCACAAGCGCAATTCGTATCACAAACACAACTCCCAGTCATCGTCTGCTTGTAAATCACAGTACAAGTCTGATCCGCCATCGCACAAGTCGATTTCGCAGTAGCCTGATATCTTTTATCCGTAAAACTAGAACCACCAGGATACCGCGGCGTGCAAATATCAAACTTAAATTTATCCGCAATATCAACATGCTCAATCCTACAATTCAAAGTCTCCTCGCATACCTCCTTTCCACCCTCCTCGTTGTTCAAAGCGATACACTCTCTCCAATTGTTCGCGACACAAGCAGCATTCCGGAAATCCACCTCACCAGCTCCAATATCCATCGTATTTGACTGAGTACAAATCTGATTCCGATAATCAGCACACGGCTCAACATTCACATCACCCTGATTACAAACATACTTCCAATGCCTCGACCCAACAACATCATCACCGTCGCCAATCTTCCCATCATAAACACACCAAGACTCCCCAGGCTTGTATTTCACACCATCAAACATACACGAAGTATCCCTACAAAAAGAATCCCCAGAATCTACAGTAAAACTATTCTCAGAAGCCGACGCGCAAATTCCACCAGCAAACCGATCACAATTCCCGCAACTCGCACTATTCGCACTCCCACTAGAATCCCCACAAAGCCCATCGGTCTTCACATTCTCCCAGTAAGAATCATCATCAACCTTCGACGAATCATAAATATTAGCAGCATTCCCACACGAGTCAAGAAAATAAACCCCATCTTTACCGTCGACACAAGTCGTCTGCTCAGTCTTAACGCAAGAAGTATTTAGACCATCAGCAGTACAAAGCACATCAGGATGAAACTCGCCACTCAAACTAGCACATTCCTCAGCAGTCCCAAATTTACAACTATTCCCAGCAGTAACACAAGCCCCAGTCACCTGAGTCTCCGCAGCACCAAGACATTCCAAAACATTCATATCACTTTTCCACTCAACAATCGCGCCATTCGTCCCACGAACATCACAAGCCCCACGCGTCTCATAATAAGATTCAGTCCCAACAATACAACAAGCTTCCTGAGCCGCAGGCATATTACAATTCGGATCCGCAACCCAATCCACATCACAATGAGATTCCTTAACATTCGGAACATAAGTCCCAGCAGCCTCATTTATACAACAACCCTTTTTACAAAACGAAGTCGCAGCGCAATCCGCACCGTCGACAAAACCAACTCCATCCTCACAATTTCCCGCAGTCGCCGATCCACATATTTCTCCATTCACAGCAACCTCACAGCAACCAATCCCAGTTCCAGCAGCACTAACAACAGGGATCATCGGAGCCCGAAGCCGCGCAATAATTCCACCAACAAGTTTCCCAAAAAATCCAGCCCTCTCGTCAGCACCATCTTCATACTGTTTCATACTCGCTCCAAAAGCATCATCAGTCAAAGCAACACCATAACTAAAAGCGAAAAGCGAAACTAACATCAACGTCAACTCGAAACCCGCAATTATTTTTCTATTATCCATCTTACATTCCCGGCGCAAACGCGCAACTCCTTACAGCAAATCTAAACTCCGCCCCACTTCGACGATCAACTAACCTATATATCTTACTATTCGAATAATCAATCCGCCGAATATCATACTTCGGATACAACAACATATAACCATTATACTCAAAATTACAATACTGCGACTCCGCATTCACAACATCCATCGAAATCTGAACCAACTCATAAATCGGCGTCAAAATCTCAGTATCAAAATTCCCAAAACTCTGCGACGCGCCTTCCTTAGAAACATCAATCCTCTTCGACAAACTAATCTGAACCATCTCCGGCAACAAATTAACCGAATACTCAGTCGGCCCACCACCGACATCAAAACCACGATCCTCAAAATCAATCCTCATGGTGTTAAAACACTCCTGAACCTCATCCTGCGTATCCCGAACAATTTCAGCCTCGATCTGCATCTCCAACATCGGATGAATATTATAACATCCCTTGTAAAAATCCGCCTGATAACACAAATAATTCCACTCATCCCCATCATACGCAATCGCATGCGACGGCACAATCTCCCCACCATTAAACAACATCTTAGCGACGGAAACCTCAACAGCGTCCTTAACACACTTATCAACAAAAGCCTGAGGCCCCAAATCCGCCGGCGACTCAACATCAAAATCCCCAACAAACATAAACAACAAAATAATCCCAACAACTATCACAATCCCAATAATAATAAAAATCGTCACCTGACCTTTCTTATTCATTTTCCAAAACCTCCCAAATCCTTCAAAGCCTCGACAAAACCACCATTCACATCCCGCTTCAACGCCTCAATCGCCATCTCAATCACATGCGACTTGTTCCGAAACTTCCCATTTTTCAAAATCTCCTCGATATCTCTAACCGTGCCCGCATCCACACTCGCCGAAATTCTTTCTTTTACCACGTTTCAAATCGTAATACAATATAATACAAAGTAATATACAGTAACATTTCCTATTACTAAGTATTACGATTACTATTTAAACATTTCCACTCAAAAATCACAAACAAAACCTAATCGTTCTCAACCCTCGGCGCCAAAACAAACCCAATCCCCATTCTCTCCCCGGGAAAATCCAACCTCAAAGGATAATCATCAGAAAAATTCACAACCACCCTCGACGAAATCTTCCCAGCCTTAATGAATTTCATCAAATATTCCAAACTATATTTCGATTTCCCAGTCCCAAAAATCTCCAAATGCTCACCAGAAAATTCAGCCTTAGCGCTATTCAAATTCCCAGAACCAGCAACAACAAATTTCCCATCAACAATACTCAAAGCACAAGAATCCGCAACAATCTTCGCGTCCTCAACAGCCTGCGCAAAACCAGCCGCATCCATCTCAATCCTCGCGCCAAAATTCAACTCAGGAATTTCCTTATCCTCACTAGAGACCTCAATCAAAGCCAAACTAAAAACCCGCTTAACCTTATCAAAAATACTAATCTGCAACTTCCCTTCAACCTCCTCAAAAACAACACTCGAATTAACACCAGCCCTCTTCAAAATTTTCTTCAAATCATCAAGATTAACACCCCAAACCTCACTCCCCGCATCATACTGACTAAAACTTTCTTTCGGCAACTTAAAAATAACCAACGCAACATTCGCAGGATCAACAGCAATAATACTCATCCCCTCAGGCTGCAACTTAATCCTAACCTCAGTCACAACCTCAGAAACAATCGCAATCGCATCCCCCAACAACTTCGGATCATCCAATTTTAATATCATAGACAAAAATCTATAGATTTTTTTCTCGCAAGGACTTTGTCATTGCAATATCTAAAACCCATCACCTCCGGTATTTTATGTATCATAGTAATGAAAGCCCCATTCTATTTATAAGCATTATTGCACTCAACAATCACAGCATTTATTAACATCAAATTTCATAATAAGACATGCCCACAGAAACAGCAGGAAGATTTTATCAAGGAATAGAAAAACATCTCCGAGGAGGAGAAATACCAAAACAGCCACAATCTCAAGATGGAAAAAGAAAAATGAGGGCAGCTCTTCTTACATTACCAACTCAACAAAAACAAGTACTAATGCTTCATTATGCCGAAGAGGCGACACTGAGAGAAATAGGAGAAGTCTATGGACAAACCAAAAGGTGGGCAAAACGAAAAATCAGATCTGCAAAAATGGCAGTAGCAAGAGAATACGCCGCAAGCTTACGACAATAAATCACAACAATCCCTAAAAAGCACCTTATCTAATATATTCTATGAACAACTTCCAAAAAGAACCCCTATCAAAAGCGCAAGTCACGGCCCTATCCCACTACGCCAGAAAAGAAATCCAACAAGCAATGTTCGAATTCTGCAAACACAGAGAAACCGTCGCAAACTTCAACAACAAATTCTTCGCAAAACGCCCCGACACATTCGACTATCCATCCGACATCGTCAACGCAGCACGACAAGGCGCAACATCATTCCACTGCTCCGAAGAAATCTGGAGCAACCCATTAGACATAAACACCGACATGACCCCCGAACAATACAACCAAATCCGAACAGGCTGGGATTTCCTAATAGACATCGACTCTCCATTCCTAGACTACGGCAAAATCGCAGCACAATTATTAATCAAAGAATTAGAAAGTCACGGCATCAAAAACTACGGCATCAAATTCTCCGGCTCAAAAGGCTTCCACATCATCGTCCCCTTCAAAGCATTCCCAAAAGAAATAAACGGTGAATTAGCAAAAGACAATTTCCCAGAATGGCCTCGACAAATAGCAGGCTACATCCACAAACAAATCCGCGAACCACTAAACAAAGCAATCCTAGATTTAACAGGCCGAGAAAAACTAAAAGAAAAAGGCGAACTAATATCCGAACACCTCTGCCCAAAATGCCACAACCCAACAATCAAACGAAAAAATTACAAATACGTCTGCCCCGACATAAAATGCAAAACAGAACTCGAAGGCTTCACAAAAAAAAGAGTAGCAATGCTCTGCCCATCCTGCAACGCAAAAATGAACATAGCAAGCGAACGAGAAGTCGACTTCTGCGAAACATGCAAAATCAGCACAGCAAAACTCGAAGCAACATCATCATTCGGCGGCCAAGTCCGACAAAACACAATGGAACAATTCAAAGTCGAAGACACAATAAAATCAACCGAAGATGCCGTAGACGTCGTCCTAGTTTCATCCCGACATTTATTCAGAGCCCCATATTCTCTCCACGAAAAAACAGCCTTAGCATCAATTCCAATCTCGAAAGAACAAATCGAAGACTTCACACTTTCCGACGCAGACCCTCTAAAAATCGTAGAAATAAAATCTTTCATGCCAGACTCAATCGAAGGCGAAGCTAAAGAATTATTACAACAAGCTCTAGAATGGGGACGAGAAAACGCACCAAAACCAACCACAAAAAAATACGACGGCGCAGCTCTCGACATGAAAGGCCTAACAATAACCGAAGACATGTTCCCGCCAGTAATAAAATTCATTCTCAAAGGAATAAAAGCCGACGGCCGAAAACGAGCCCTATCATTACTCCTCTCATTCTTCACATCACTAGAACTCCCAGCAGAATTCATCGAAGACAGAATCGAAACCTGGAACAACAAAAATTACCAACCCCTAAAACAAGGATACATCAAATCCCAAATCGCATGGTCCTTAAAAAATAAAAGACTTCCACCAAACTACGACAAACCACTCTACAAAGAATTCGGAATCCGAAACCCACCAGAACCAGGCATGAAAAACCCAATAAACTACACAATCAAAAAAGCAATGCAAGCCAAATCCAAATCAACTTATCAGAAGCCAAAAACGAATAAATCAGAAATCTAAATTATTAACAACTCCAGATATCTTTAATATCACTCCTATGTCCCCCATCGGTAAGCAGTGACCCTCTGTTAGAAATATATAAAACTTTTAGGTGCTGGATATTTTTAATATATCCTTTTGAAAGAGAAATATCAAATTCATGATTCCCTTCGTCGAGAGGTGTGTTTGAAAATGTGGTTATAAATTCTGCGCTTCCACCTTCGGTCGCTATAAAATCAATTCCCTTTACAGAATCACCACTAATTTTTAAGGAGACATGGGCAGTGTTTCCATTACAAACCAAGTCAAGAATTTCGATATCCACTTTTTTATAATCCAATTCTATAGAAAAATCTGAAAGATCAATGAGGTCAGAATGCTTTTCAATTTCTTCGTTTAAGCAATTTTTATACGCACTTTCATCTCTTTCCACAACGAACGAGGAAAAACACCAGCTAGAAGCATTAACAATCTTTCTTTGATCTTCACTGGGAACTCCTTCGGGAGATGGGTAAAATTTGTCCTGACAATCCCACCTACACTCTTCAATAACTACAAGTTCTGCGTTTCCAGAATAATCGGTCTCATTCTCATAAGGGCACAAAGTTTCACACTTCATATATTTAAGAAAACTAATATGAGTTGCGGAAATTTTCCTAGAAGTAGACACCTTACTCATAATCATAAAAACAGAACCAGCTAATAAAATAAGTACAATAATTAAAATCAAAACCTTCAACCACTTCTTCATCCAATTCACAACAACCCTATATATAAAAATCTAACCCATCCACTCCTTCAACAACTCAGGCATCCTCTTATACAACCAAACATTAAACTTCACAAACTCCCTCGTCTCCATCTCAATATACTCAACAATCTTATCATAATCCCCAACCTTATTCCAAACCGGCACCATCATCCCATCCCGATCCTTCCCCGTAATCTTATCCAACCCCGAACCCTTAAACTCCCCCCGATTCATCATAATCCCAATCGTATGCAAATCAATAAACGGCTTATTCAAAATATCAATCTCAGGCAACCCATACTTCGCAGAACGAGCCTTCAAAAAATTATGCTCAAAAACCAAATTATACCCAACCGAAATAAAACTAAAAGCATACGCGTCCGAAAAATTACTATCCCTCAAAAACCGCTCAATAATTTCCTTCTCCGAACTTTCCCACGCCTTCAAAATAACCAACGGCCCAATCGCCTCGCCAGTGTACCGCTCCAACTCCTGATACTGAATCGTCAAAATCTCATCCACATCCGGATCCAACCCCGTCGTCTCAATGTCCAAATAATAATTCCCCATACAAAACCAACAACATCACATTATAAATAATTTTATAAACAACTAACACCCTATCTATACATGAAAAAAGTCGGTGCATTCCTAGTATTATTCCTATTACTATTCTCATTAGCCCCAGCATTCGCAGTCGACAACGACACAACAAACGGAACATCACCCTCCCCATCATCTTCAGGAACACCAAACGATGACACCGACGACCTCGAAAAAGGATTCGAATGCCTCGAAGAAAAAGCAGACGACTGCTCGGGATTATCAATTCAAGAAATCGCATTAACAATTTTAGCAACACCAGACAATATTTTCGACGATTGCGTGGACGAGCTAGAAGACAGACAAAGATCAAATCACTGGGGAAGCGTCAGGGACACATCACTAGCAATCCTCGCATTAAGACACGCAGGCAAAGACACAGAGCCAGCAGAAAACTGGCTAATCGACCAAGAGCGAACACCAACAGATCTAGTATGGTATTTACAAGAAGATTCAAACGAAGAAACAGAATGTAACATCGACTACAAAACAGACGACTACACAATCAACATAGACACAAACAAAAAAATCGCAAACAGCAACACGGGGCCATGCCTAAAAAGAGCAGTCTCAAATTTCTGGCTAGAAGTCTCGCCATCTTGCTACAACGAAGACATCATGATCGAATGCGACAAAAATTTCATCTCAACAGTATTATACAAAAACAAAAACGCAGCAACATATTTCATCCTCGACAACACACAATCCGCACAAGCATACGACACAATCACATTAAACGTAAAATCAAAATGTTTCGGAGCAAGCTCATGCGATTACGAAGCAACAGCGTGGGCAACAACAGCGCTATTAAGAACAGGCCACAACGTAGAAGAATACATCCCATACATAATCGCAATGTCCGACACAAACAAAGGATACCTGCCAGACGCATTCATCTACATGCTGACAAATTACGAAGATTACGCAAGCAAATTAATCTCAGACCAAAAATTAGGAAACCACTGGGAAGCACCGAACAGCGCATACAACCAATATTACGACACTGCACTAGCTCTAGTCGCACTCGGCAGCTCATCAGCAGAACAAATCACAGAAGCAAGAAAAGATTTATTCCATTCGCAAGCACCAAGCAACGGTTGCTGGGGAAACTCAATAAGAGACACAGCAATAGTTCTGTGGGCACTATCAGGACGATCAGGAAAGGCATCAGGCGGAAGCGGAGTCACATATTGTTCGGAAGCAAATTACTTCTGCATCCCATCATTCGATTGCCCAAGCACAGAAAACGTAGGAAATAATTATTTCTGCGCATCACTATCAGACACATGCTGCACATCAGAAAACTTAAAATCATGCACAGAATACGGAGGCCAAGAATGCGCATCAGATAAAGTTTGCGTAGGAAACAACAGAAAGGCAGTAGATACAACAGATTGCTGTACAGGAACATGCGGAGACAGACCACAAGAATCAGAATGTGAAGCTAATTTCCACACATGCATGAATGAGTGTTCAGAATTTCAGGAGCCAATGGCAGCTTATTCTTGCGGACAAAACCAAGTATGCTGCCGAACAAAACAAGCTCCAGAAGGCGGATCAACATGGTGGATATGGGTCCTAATTATTTTAATAATAATAGTTCTTGTAGCAATAATCTACCTATACAGAGAAAAGCTAAAACTATTCTGGTTTAAAATGAGATCCAAGTTCAAAAAAGATAAGGGCAGAAGCGGAGGGGCGCGAAGAGGACCACCAAGAGGACCACGACCACCAATGCCGCCACGACCAGGATTCCCACCAGTTAGAAGACCAAGGGCACCAGTTGCGCCAATGAGAAGAAGGAACTACGACAAAAGGGATTCTGCAATGTCCGACACTTTCAAAAAACTGAGAGAGATGTCTAGTTAGATTTATTAATACTCCAACCCTAAAAAATACATGAGGTGGACGATACTTTTCCTATTGATATTCTTAATGTCTATAGCAACAGCGGCGCCAACACTAACTTTCCAACACAACGAAACACAGCCGGGCGAAACAATAATAGCGACAATAACAACAGCCGGAGAATTTTCAGAACAAATTGAACCATCAAGTATTTCATTCTACGAAGGACGAAGGCAGGTTTCATTCGAATCAGACATCACATTTTACAAAGGAACACACCACATCTACGTCTACACAACACGAGAGGGAAACTTCTCAATTCAAATAGAAAATATCCTATACAAAGAAGCAGACGAGCTAAAAGAAAAAACAATAAAACAAAATTTCACAATCAAAGAAAAAACAATAATCAACGAAGAGACAAACGAAACATCCACAGAAATTCTATCAATAAAACCAGGCTTCATTTTCACAACCCAAACACCAATAATAAAATTAATCAACAAAGGAACAACACCACTAAATATAACATACAACGAAACCGAATTTCCAATTGAGTCACTAGGGACAAAAGAAATAACACTAGCACCAACAGAGGTTTTTTCGACGCTGACAATTTCATCGTACAAAGAATTTTCAATTCCAATAATTTATCCAGCTGCGAACTCAACATTCGTATCACCGTCGGAACAAATAGATCTAAGACAAACCCCAGAATTATTACTAACAAATATTTTCACGAATACAGAATCACAGGAAACAATAGAGCTATTCAATTTTGGAGATAAAAACATAACAGACATGCAGGTGTCGCCAGATTTCGCATTTATCAACACAGAACCACTTGAGAATATGCCAGCACGAGGAGTACAAAATTTAACGCTAACTTTCAACCCAGAAAACCCAGGTCATTTCAAGGGGAATATAAATATCACATACACACAGTACGAAAAACAAAACACACTTTCAGTTCCAGTAAGTTTATTTGTACTCCCAGAAGGAAGCGAGGAATCTGGTTTCGAAGTATCGGAACAAACATGCGCAGAAATATTTGGAACAGTTTGTGGCATAAAAGAAACATGTAACGGTGAATTTTCATTTACAAAGGGCGGAGAATATTGTTGTATGGCAGAGTGCAAGGAGGTCGAAGAAGAAGAGGCGGGAACTAGTTATGGATGGATATGGGCGATAGTAATTTTCATAGTTATCGGCGCAGGAGCATATTATTTTTACAGAAGACAAAAGAAAATAGCACCAAATAAACCAGAAGACCAACTAAAAGAAACGGCAGCAAAATTCGCAAAAAGAATGGAAGGAACAAAAGAAACAAAACGAATCAAGGGCGGACTAACAAAATCATAATTACTTTTTCTTTTTTGGCTTAACTTTCTTAGAAGCTTTCTTTTTCGTTACCTTTTTCTTCTTCAGTTTGGCAATGGTTTCATCCCGCTCTCCCAAAATCTTCTTCGCCAACTCCAACTGCGCATTCATCTGCCTCAATCTCACTCCAGCAACCTTGGCAATTTCATCATACCTATGCATTCTTCCTGAAATATTATTCAGCAAATTTGTAGCCTCGTGCAAATCCATAGTAACCTTCATCGGATCGGTAACCTCAACAGACGACGGCATAAAATCAAACATAGTCTCACTCAACCTCGCAAAACTATCACACTCAAAATCAACCTCAGCAAAAGCAGAAAACAAAGGCTCAACATCCTGATCCTTTTCATCAACCTCAATAACCTTAGGCTCGCTAACATTGATCAAATGAACCTTAAGATCCTTAACATCATTCAAAATACCAACGTGCTTCTTCAACATCTCCGACAAATGCTCAGCAGGTCGTCCCGCCATCTCGATAATCATTATTGCCCTCACCATTTTGACCTCACGAATGGTGAATGAAATATCTTTGATGTTACTTTTACCATAAAACATTCAAAACTCCGACACTTTAAAACCTTTCCCACGTGCGAAAGCGACCACGGGAGACCGTACCAGTCGGAAAGGTTTGTCAAAACCTTTCCCAAACCAGAATCACAATAATCAAAATCAAAAACAAAGCAAACCCATAAGGCAACCAGTCAACAACCCGAGCATCCTTCGAAACATAAACAAAATTTTCCTCCTCAACAAAATCTCCGCTCAAAGAAATAACCTCAACTCTTTCTTCTAAAATCACATCATCACTAACCACATCAACATCTTCCTCAACAACCCTAGCCTTCTCAACCTCTATCTCAATATCAAAAAATTCCCGCTTATCCCCCTGTCTCAATTTCAATTCCCCGTCAAAATTTCCGTCGTCCGAAACTTTCATCCTAATTTTTTCATCGTCACCATCCTCAATAAAATCAGTCAAATAATAATATCCAGATTTCCACTCACCATCGTTCCAAACCTTCACAACCGAATCCCGTTCACCATCCAAATCAACCTTAACATCATACTCACCATCTCCATCAAAAACTTCCAACACACACTCAAATTCCTCGTCGACAAAAATCTCATCAGGACAATCAAAATCAATATCGACAGCAGAGACAAAACTCATCATCAAAAAAACCAAAACTAACCACCGCATCATCCTAATATATCAAAGCTCCAATAAGAACCACGAGATTAGCAACAAACCAAAGCGAATATCCTATAGCGATAGGCTTATCCTTGTGAAGAATACCATAACCAACCCAAGGTATATTGAAAAGAGCAAAGAGCCCCCAGGTTAAAGTAGAAACACCGCTAGTGTCATGCTCAACATATATTTTCAATATCTGAGGCAACACCATCAGAGGACTAACAATAGCGACAAACAACAAAAACCTATCGAAAAACTTTATCCACTTATTCGGATGAGGATACGCCTTTAATTTACCATGAGCTCTCTTCCTCTTGTGCATATGATGAATCCCGTCCATAACATCACTTGGCAACCCTTGTTTAAATAACTACCTCATCCTTCCCGCAATCTCACCAAAATCCAAATACTCAATCCTAATCTTCCCACCCTTCCTATCCTGAACTTTCTTCGCAACCAAAATCTCACTAAAAATCCCGTTCTCCAAATACCACACACACTTCTCCTTCTCCACCCTCGACAAATTCCCATTCATCTTAACCTCAACCCCAACAACCTTATACAATTCCCCCCTCTTCTCAAAACAAACAAAATCCGGAAACCCAGTCCCAATTGTCATCACCTTATTGAACGGATTAAATTTCCTCTTACACGGAACAACCTTGCCGCCATCAACATTATTCGACCACTTATCAACAATCCAACCCTTCTCCTCCAAATCTTTCCGCACCCTCGCCTCAAACTGCCCACCCCCAGCCCTACTCCTCGAACCCATTTTCATCTTACTCTTCTTTTTTGAAACACCAATTTTCTCAGGATCATCCCACTCGGTTTTATACTCCTCACTGCCAGCTTTTTCTATTTCCTTAAGAAAATCTTTTCGACTTAATTTTTTCTCAACCTCTTTTGACTTAAATTCCATAGATACCTAAACGCATCAACAATTATAAAACTTTATATATCTAAACCCACTAAAAAGCTAAGGTGATAAAATGCTCGGAATCCAAATATCAATTCTAGTATTGTTAATAGTGCTCTCAGCAGTATTCTCCGGAATCGAAACAGCGCTAATGTCCATCAATCAAATAAAAGTCAAATCGCTTCTGAAGCAAGGAAAGAAAGGGGCGGAGACACTCTTTAGAATAAAACAAAACCCACAAAAATTAATCATCACAATTCTTATCGGAAACAACCTCGTCAACATCGGCGCGGCATCCCTTGCGACAATAGTCTTTACAAATTTACTAGGATCGGCAGGCGTCGGAATCGCAACAGGAGTTATGACGTTCCTGATTTTAATATTCGGCGAAATTACACCAAAAACATACGCATCCCAAAATTCAGAAAAAATATCACTCATCGTAGCAAGACCAATCGAACTACTATCAATACTCCTAACCCCATTCGTTTGGTTCTTCGGAAAAATCTCAGGATTCATGTCGAAACTCCTTGGCTCTGGCGAACAGGCACAACTCTCCGAAGAAGAACTAGAAACAATTGTAACGATGGGAAGAAAAGAAGGATTGCTCAGCGGAGAAGCGGCAAGCATGATGCACAACGTCCTAAAATTCAAAGAGACAAACGTTTCAGAAATTATGACACCAAAATCAGACATACACATGGTCGACGCAAAAGCAAAACTCCGAGACATATTAGATTACGTCGTAAAAACATCGCCATCCCGTTATCCAGTCTACTCAGACAACAAAGACAACATAGTCGGAATAATAGACGTAGACGAAATACTAAAATATGTAAAAAACAAAAGGCTCGACACTAAAGTTAGATACCTAACAAAAAAAATAACATTCATCCCAAAATTAAAAAAGATTGATGATCTTTTAACGGAGCTCGAAGGCAAGAAAATACCCCTAGCAATTGTGGTAGATGAATACGGAAAAGTCTCAGGTTTAGTAACGGTCGAAGATATTTTGGAAGAAATTGTCGGAGATATCTTTGATAAAAGCAGGAGGCAAAGCATTCATGTAAAAAAAGTAAATTCAAAACTAATCAGAGTAGACGCGAAAGCAACAATTGAAGAAATAAACAAAACGCTTCACCTCGGATTAAAGGGCGAACACTTCGAAACAATTGCAGGATTCATCGAACACAAACTACAACGAATTCCAAAAAGAGGAGAGCAGCTTAAGCTAAAAAACGTAACAATAGAAATCACCAAAGCAGACAAACAAGGAATTCAAAGCGTCAAGATAATAAAATCATAAATCCCTAGCATAAACAGTCCGTCGCCCATTCGCCTTCGCCCGATCCTCAGCATCCTTCAACATCTTATCAACTTTCCTCTCCATCTCCATCGCCAAATCCTCACCGACATTCAATTCAATATGCTTCCGGATATTACTCTTAACAACCAATCCCATTTTACAAATCATCATCCGCGCATTTATTCCTACCGCCCCTCAAAGAATGAATCACATAGTAACCATAAAAACAAGCAACTATAGCCACCGTCGTCCAAAGAACAAAGTGCTCCATTTCCTCAATCCCATTTAATCCAGCGCCGAAAATATATCCCAAGAATAAAAACATAACAACCCACAGAACACCACCAATTACATTAAAGAGAAAAAACTTAGCAAAAGAAACTCTCTCATTCCCAACAATAAACGGCCCGATAGCACGAGTAACAGGATTAAGCCGGCCAACAATCAAAGCCTTCCCGGTGTGCCCATGAACAGCCCTACCAACCCTCTCAAGAACAGATTTCTTCACAAAAAGCTTTCCAGCGCACCTGTGGAAAAAATCCCTACTAACTCTTCTACCCAAATAATAATTAAAAGTATCAATAGTAATCGAAGCCGCAATCGCAACAATCCCGACCTTCCACAAAGTAAAAAATCCCCACTTCGATAAAATCCCAGCAAACAAAAGAATAATAGTTCCCCCTGGAATAAAAGCCCCAACAAATGGCAACGACTCCAAAAACAAAGCAGCAAAAACAATCACGTGTCCCCACAGCGCAAAAGAACTCTTATTCATATAAAGCAACATCTCAGTAAACGCCATAAATTCAAAACTTTGTTTTTAATTTCGCAAGGACTTTGTCATTGCATAATCTAAAAACTTTTACTCCTAGTAATTTTATATACCATATTATTTTTTCTTCACCTTCTTACCCTCAGGCCTCATCAAAGGAAACACAACACATTCCCGAATAGGCCGACCAATCATAACAGAAAATAATCGCTCACTAAAACCAAACCCACAAGCTGGCGGCATCCCATATTTCAAAGCCTCAACAAAACTCTCATCATGCTCCATAGCCTCACTGTCACCTTCCTCGCCAAGCGTCCTCTGCTCCTTAAACCGGCCTTCTTGATCAATCGGATCGTTCAACTCACTATAACCATTTCCCATCTCACTCCCACCAAGAATAACTTGAAACTGCTCAACCTTCCGAGGATCTTTCTGCGACCGCTTAGCCAACGGCGTCAATTCAACAGGCTGACCAACCAAAAATCCAGGCCCGCTAATATCCTTCCTGCAGAACTTCCACAACAAATCAACAAGCCTCCATTTCCCAACGCTATCATCATAATCCATCTTCAACTCATTCAATTTCTTCATAATCTCATCCTTATCAGCGTCATAAATAGCAACACCAGTCTTTTCTTTAATCAATTTCTCAAAATCATACCTCTTCCATTTCTTCCCCAAATCAATCTTGTGCCCACCGCTCTCAAATTTCAAATGCCCCAAAGTCGCCATGGCAATTTCTTTATACATTTCTTCGACCAACTTCATCCCATCCTCAAAATTCGCATAACCCCAATAAAATTCCATCTGCGAATAATCCTGCAAATGCTCAGCATCCATTCCCTCGTTCCTAAACTGTCGCCCAATCTCAAATGTCTTTTCATATCCAGCAACTAAAAGTTTTTTCTGCCAAAGCTCCCCCATCGAAATCCTCAAAAAAACATCCATGTCCAAAGCATTGTGATGGGTAGCAAACGGAGTGGCCGCAGCCCCACCAGCACTCGTCTCTAAAACTGGAGTCTCAACTTCCAGAAAATTTCTATCAATCAAAAACGACCGAGTCGCATTCCAAAACCTCTGCTTCTTCACAAAAATATCCTTCACTTCCTCATTCATAATAATATCCAAATATCTCTTCCGCAACTTCTCCTCCTCGTCCTTCAACCCAGCATGCTTATCAGGCAAAGGTAAAATCGATTTAGTCAAAATAAAAATCTCCTGCGCCATAATCGAAACCTCGCCAGTCCGCGTCTTCACAACCTCACCCTTAACGCCAACAATATCCCCAGCATCAGTTTTCTTAAACATATCAACAACCGCTTCAGGAACCTCGCCCTTCTGCACAACGATCTGAATCGTTCCGCGCAAATCCTGCAAATTAAAAAACGACAATTTACCAAAACTCCTCTTCGTCATAACTCGACCAGCAACAACAGCACTCTTCCCAGACTTCGCCTCATCTTTCAACTTAGCAAACTTTTCCTTAACATCAACAGAATGAACTCTCTCATCATTCAAATCAAACCGATGTGCATAAGGGTTAACACCAGCTTCCCTCAGTGTCCCGATCTTCTTAATTCTCTCGTCAACAATCTGCTTTTCTCTCCCCTTCAAAACCATAGAATTCCTAACCCAAATCACTTTATAAAACTTTCAAAACCTCAAAACCTTAAACCCATCAAAATCCCCAGACCACTAAACTCGAGGCAAGCGAAGCGCGACCGAGTTTACCGCACGGCTCCGCCGTAAGACTAAAATCGAAGTACTTTGAAATTTTCAAAATCCCCAGACCATTTCATCTCCTCGACAACAACATTCCTAATCTGCGCATGCTCCGGCCCTTTCTTAACAAACTCCAATAACCTATCGATAGATTCCTTCTCACCCTCGACAACAACTTCGCAATCACCACTCTCCAAATTCCTAACAAATCCCCTCAACTTCAAATCATCAGCATGCCCCTTTACAAACTGCCTAAAAAAAATCCCCTGCACTGTTCCCTGAACAACAAATCTCGCCGCTTTCTTCATATAATAGAAACCACCTTCCAGATTTTAAATCTTCCTATCAACCTCATTATGCAAAATCGTCACAACCTGACTAGCAAACAAAACCTTAGGCCCAACTGATATCTTATCAATCTTTTTCAAAAACTTCTTCTTCTCTTTAGGAAATCCCTCATGATCCCCAATAATAAAAACAGGATGCTTATCCAAATCAGCCTCGCGAACATCCACACCTTTCCCATCCAACAACAAAACATCCTTCCCGTCCTTATCTAAATCCTTAATCAACTTCTCAAAACTCTTCCTCTCAATAGAACATCCAGGACAAATCTCACGCAAACCCTCCTCATCCTTAGACTTATACAACATCCGCTTAATCAACCCGGCAACATTCTTCTTCGAAATCGGCATCTCTTCGTTCGACTCCAAAACCAAATGCCTCGGCGCATGCGGCGGCCCATCAAAAATCAAATGCAACTTCACATCATCCCGCATCTTATTCGAAATAAAAAACACACTAATTATCACATTACAAACAATATCCATCCGACCAGCCTGCATCAAATTATCCTTAATCATATTCCCAGCAGTAACCGCCGACCTCGAATAATAGACAAATTCTCTCATACAAATCAATAGAAAATGACTTTAAAGAATTATGTAGTCAATCTGTGTCTTCTGTCTCTCCTGGTATATGATTCACTAACTATGTTCCTCAGTCTCCTGGCTTCAGCTTCACTTTTCGCGCCATTAGCTCTTCTTTTAGACACAACCTGTTTATAATATCTTGAGCAATTATTCCAAAGACTATCGAAAGTTTCCTTAGCGGCTTCTTCATTAAGCCCACCAACTTCTTCATATGTTTTCAAAATAACTGTCCGAGCATTTTTAAGATGAGTCCTTAGGTCGCTCTCAGAACAATGCTCCCCATGACTATTAGCAATAGCCTCCATAGTATTAGACTTCAATATCCAAAATTCTTTTGCTGTACCAGCTGCCATAAACAAACTAACCCAAAACACCCTTTAAAAATATTTACACACCCTAAAATTGACGGCTACCATTCTGTTTTGCCGGGCTATATCCACTCCAAGCCTTATCCCTACCAGCCTCACTGCCCATAGAAGCCCTCTGTCGATCCATCAATCTTTTATGCAAGACAGCAGAATAATACACCGTACGCCTATTAACAAGATCATTATAAGTTGCCTCTGCAGGCTCACCCTGAAGCCCAGCCTCTGCATCATATGCCCCGAAAATAACATCCTTACCTTTCTCAAGAATTTTCTTCAAAGCATCAGCAGAACAATGTTCCCCATGATTATCGGCCACGGCGCTCATAACTCCAAAATTTATTTTCCAGAAGTCCTCGGGTTTATCTGCATTCATAAGAAATCTAACCCATATCCACTTTAAAAATACTATTATACTAAAACCTAACCTTTCCCCAAAACTCCATAGCTTCCATCAACTCACTATGACTCCTGCCATAATGTTCCAGAGTTTCTCCCTTCATTGTGGCGTCCACAGCCTGCCTCATCGCCGTCGCTCCATGCTTCGTCCCATGCGGATGCCCATGACACCCACCACCAGCCTGAATAATAATATCATCCCCAAAATTCTTCATCAAATACGGAACATGCCCCGGATAAATCCCACCAGAACAAACAGCAAAAACAGGCTTCAGTCCATTCCAATCCTGCGCCAACCGATGCTTCGTCTTCCCAACTTTCTTGCTCTCCATCTCCTCATCAATCTCCTTAACCTCTCTCTTTCCACCTCTCATCTTCCCAATCCCAGTCCCAATATGCAAACTATCAACTCCAGCCATCCTCGCAAAATCAGCAACACACATCATCGACAAACCATGATTCGGATTCTCAGTAAACGCCCCATGCATAGCCCGATGCGCGTGAATCCCCAACTTACAATTCTGCCTCAAAGTCTCAAGACTCGCAAACCCACCAGTAATAATATCATGCATCACAAACTTACTGCCCAGCTCCTTAAGCAAGTCAGCCCGGCTCAACATTCTCATAGCCTCAGCCGTAACATTGCACAAATATCCCTTCTTCTCGCCAGTCTCCTCAGCCGCCTTATCGCAAGCCTCCAAAGTCTTAACAGCCCTCTTCTCAAACGGATTAAATTTCTGGCTAGACAAATTCTCATCATCCTTAACCAAATCGCAACCGCCAACCCACGCCTCATAAGCAACCTTCGCATGATCCTTAGTCTTCAACCCCAACTTCGGTTTCACAATCGTTCCAACCAAAGGCCTATCTTTAACTTTCAAAATTTTCCTATATCCCTCAATCCCAAACCTCGGACCAGCAAAACTCTTCAATAGCTTTTTAGGAAACTTAATATCTTCCAGCCTCAAACCCTTAACACACTTCATCCCAAAAACATTCCCCGCCACCGACGACAAAATATTCGAAATAGAATTCTCCTCAAACAATTCCTGCGGATAAGCAACCTTAACCCAATTCCCCGAAATCGCAAAAGCCTTAGCCCCAAGTTTATTCACATACTTTTGATTCGAAGAAACCGGCGTCCAGGTTCCAACACTAGATTCCAAAGCAACATTATTCACAGCCTCCTTAAGCCCCATTCCATCCGGCGTCACCCTAAACAAACAAACCAAATCGTTACTAGTCGGCCTATACGACTGATCAATAAAAGCAAATTCTTTTTCCCTCACCATCTTCACAATTCATAGGGAAATCTCTTTTTATATCTTATCCCAACTCCTTAATACTTTCAACACTAATAACCAAAGCCCCATTCGCATCAAACCCCTTATTCTCTGGCAGACCTTTTACAAAATCAAGCCACTCACCAGAATCAAAATATTCAACCTTACCATCAATTCTCACACCATCATCACCTTCCCAGAACACCAAAGAGATATAAGGATTAACTTTAATATTTTTAACGGTCGTTTTCATTTGATTATTAGTAATTATGATTTTATCATCTATGACACCATGAACTTCAACCGCGATATTATGAGGCTTACCGTCAGAACCTATTGTAGCCAAAGCAACAATCTTAGCCTTTATATCCTCAACTCCCATTATATCTTCTCCAACTCAAACCCATTCTTTCCATCCTTAACACTCCAGCCCTTCGCCGCAATCTCATCTCTCAACTCATCACTCTTCGCCCAATCCTTATCAGCCCGAGCCTTCTCCCTCTCTTCAGCAATCACTATAACATCCTCAGGAACTACAACTTCCTCAGTCTCCAACAATCTCAAACCAAAAATCTGATCCATTTTCTTAATCGTCCCAATTTTCCCCTCGGCTTTTTCATCTCTAACAAGTTTCCACAAAACAGCCAAAGCCCCAGGCATATCCAGATCATCATTGATCCTCGCCTCAAACTCCTTCAAGTATTTCTTATTAACCCCAGCCCGATTCTCAATCCCAGCAATCACATTCCTCAATCTTTTATAGCTCGAAACAGCCGAAGCAATCGCCTCCTCACTCCAAACCAACGGCTTCCTATACTTCGCTGAAAAAGTAAAATACCTATAAGCAAGCGGACTAATCCCATCTTTCTCCAATTCGCTAATAGTCTGAATCTTCCCCTCGCTCTTCGACATCTTCCCACCCTTAATATTCAAAAACGCCCCATGCATCCAAGTCTTAACCCATGGCTTCTTCCCCCAGGCACATTCACTCTGCGCAATCTCATTCTCATGATGAATCGGCATATTATCCTCGCCGCCAGTATGAAGATCAAACTGCTTCCCCAAATACTTAGAACTCATAGCCGAACACTCAATATGCCATCCAGGAAACCCAAGTCCCCACGGCGAATCCCATTCCTGCTGCCTCTCCCCTGGCGTCCCAGAAAACTTCCACAAAGCAAAATCCGTCTTATTCTTTTTCTCCCCCATCTCGACCCTTTTCCCTTCCTCAAGTCCATCGATCTTCTTCCTAGACAACTTCCCATAATCCGCAAACTTAGAAGTATCAAAATAAATCCCATCCGAAGTCTTGTAAGTATAACCCTTCTTTTCCAAAATCCCAATCATAGAAATCTGATCCTTAATATGCTCTGTCGCCCAGGTCCACTTAAACGGCTCAATCAAATTCAGCTTATGAAAATCATCCCGAAACGCATCAAAATAAAAATGACTAATCTCATTCGCAGTTTTTCCCTCTTTGGAAGCAGCCGCTTCCATCTTGTCGTCACCAGAATCAGCATCCGAAGTCAAATGTCCGACATCTGTCACATTGATCACATGCTTCACATCAAGTCCGTTATACATCAAAACCCTTTTCAAAATATCAGCAAAAACATAACTCCGCATATTCCCAACATGCCCATACCAATAAACCGTCGGACCACAAGTATAAAGCCCAACCTTCCCCTCCTTAATCGGCTTGAACTCTTCCTTCTCATGACTCAGCGTATTATATAATCTAAGCATATCCATTCTAAAAAAACCACCTTCTTAAATTTGTCCCTATTGCTTATTAATAAAATAATAAACGATCGCAGTAATTATGCTAAACACAATCGCAAGCACAACCCAAACAACCTTCCATTCAGTACTCTTCTGTTTGTTATTCACGAGAACATCGTAAATAACCCAGATAGCACAGACAAGGGCGACAACACCAATCATCTCTTTTATAACCATAACACATAAAATCATCAGAACTATTTAAAACTTCACTTAACAAACTTCACCCCCTTAACCCTCCCCCCATCAAAATCAATAATCGCACACTCTCCATCAACAGCCGCCCCACCATTCACAACCAAAGTCTTCCCAATCTTAACCTTCCCCTGATTCTCATGCATATGCCCACCAATCGCCAAAACCGGCTGATGCTTATCAATAATCCGACGAATCAGCTTCGAGCCATAATGTTTCCCTCGCAAAGCTTTCGGCGCCTCCTTACTCCGAATCTTATCCAACTTACATTCATACGGCATATTATGCGAAACAAAAATCACATCATCTTTTCTAAACTTCTTAAACAACTTCTCCAAAATCGCCCTATGCTTTTTATACGCTTTACTTTTAACTCGCCCCGGAAAAGTATGTCCATAAGCCCCAATAAAAGTCATCCCACCAAACTGCGCATACGCATAATCAAACCGGTGAATATTCTTATATTTCTTAACTATCTTGCTAAAAAAATCCTGCTCCTCCCATTTCCAAACCTTTCCACGACTACTCTTCTCCACATCAAAAACATCATACAAATGCGTATAATCAATATTCCCAACGACGCTAATAACAGGCACACCAATCTCGTTCAAACTTTTCAAAAGCCGCTCGCCAGTTTTCAAATCCTTCAAAATATAATCCTTCACTTTTTTCTTACCAATAGTTTCCCATAACGAAACCTCCTTGCCGTAAGAATATTTGAAAAACAACTTCCTATAACTAAAAGGAAAATAATCACCGACACTAACAATTAAATCAACACCCTTCGCCAATTTTTTTATCTTCGCAGGAAACTTCCCATGAAAATCACCAACAACTAAAATCTTCATATTATAAATTCTCAAAACAATTATTTAAATCTAAGCTAAAACTTCAACATCAAAGAAGTCCGTAGCATAAGCAACATTATCAGCAGTCACATCAATATGGAATCTAACCGTACAAAGCGGAGCATTCTCGGGAATCAAAAACCTAACAATACCAAAGTAATTCTGTCCAGGAGCAATAACCGCATCGTCAGCTCGCCCAGTCTTAATCCAAGATTCAATATCCCTCTCTCCAATTCCACATTTCTGTCGAACATCAGGATCACTAACAGTCACATCATAATGAAATCGTCCAGCCTCAGCAGTTCCCTTCGCCAAATTAGTAATCGCAAACGCAATTCCCCAATCCTCATTCTGCTCAATCTTAGCAATCTGATTCGACAAATAAACAACCGTCCTCTTATCCTCAACAAACAACTTATTAATTTCACCTTTCACCTTATCATTCATCTGCAAAACATTATCACTAGATCCTTCAAAAATATTCTTAACCAAAACCATTCCCAAAATTAACATAGACATAGCCAACACAATAATCACAATAGTCCCAATAGACAATTCAATCGCACCCTTCTTTTTCATAATCAAATATAGTTTCTTTCTTTTATAAAGATTGTGGGATGGGACGAGAGGGAATCGAACCCTGCCATTTTTTCTTTAGAAAAAATTGAGATGAGAACTTCATAGAATTTCGAATAAGGTTCAAAGAATGGGACGAGAGGGAATCGAACCCTCGACACCACGGTCTTCAGCCGTGTGCTCTCCCACTGAGCTACCGTCCCATTAAAGAAAAGAGCTGAATCGAGTTTTTAAGTTTAATGAAACAATATAAAAACCATTTCAACCTATCTAAACTATGTCGAAACTAACATTCGAACTAAAAAGAAAAACGATTCACGTCCTCGGATTATTATACGTTCTAGCCTATTGGCTAACATTCAAAATTTTCGATTCACACCAAATCGCAATCCTCCTCCTCCTCGCAGTCGTTCTAATCATAATAACCATGGAATTCTTTAGAATTGTCGGAAAGAAAAAACTCCCAATAATGCACATTTTCATGCGCGCGAAAGAAGAAAATTCACTCGGCGGCCAAGTTTACTACGTCCTCGGAATAATCCTCGCATTATCACTTTTCGAATTCCCAATAGCCATGGCAGTAATCCTAATGACAGTATTCGGCGACATGGCGGCAGCAATATTCGGAATAGCCTTCGGAAAACACTGGATCAAACAACTCGACGAAACAGCATGGGAAGGAGTCATCGCAGAGTTCGTAGTCGACCTAGTTATTGGATACCTAATCCTATCAAACTGGGTAATCGTAATCCCAATGGCATTCATGGCAACATTCGTAGAAACAATCTTTCCTCACGTAGACGACAACTTAGCAATCCCAGTATTCGCAGGTTTCATAGGACAAGCTCTAAAGTTATTATATCCATAAAAATATTTATCTAAAATCTTCAGGGTCGTCAACCACTGCAACAAAAACATCTCCATAAGTTAATCTTGCGCTATATTGTTCAGCAATCCCGGCAACTCGTTTATCTCGAATCGCAGCATGACAACCAGGCTTAAGAGTTAGCATCAACCCCTCTGCATCATCCCAGCAAGCATCCCCCGGGACCATCTCAAGATCAGCATCACCACTACAAACATTCCCGACTCCCAAACTAACTGCTTTTTCAAGAGGTCGCTTCGTATCCCTATCCAAAAGATCCCCATCAACACGAGATGCCGGAAGGGTATCAAACTCATCAGGAGTAATATAACAAGTATACGCTCCCTCAAAATGCAAAACTATCATACTTTAGACACGCCAACCGACTATAAAAGAATTATTATTCTCAATTATATAAAAAAAGAGCGGGACATAGGCCGCGTTCTGTCAAATCCAGAATCTTATTCTGACGATTTGTACTAACATCCGACTAAGCCCGGGTTAAACCGGTTGCATCAATCAGGAGGACTCGTTCCATCGTAACTTAATACGCTCGTTTCTATCTTCCTTACCACGCCTCACGACGTACAATTTTCATTGCTAATAAACCTCGATAATAAATCATCAAGGGATGCGCGGACCTTCCTCAGCATCAGAAATCATTTTACATTTCTTTGGTCTTTAAACCGACACCGACAGTTAGCTGTCCCACTCATGATAGCAAGCTATCACATTATACCAACGAGAAATCACTTTATAAGTTTGGTTGTTCCACAAATCTACTTTCTTCCTCTAAGCAAATAAGCAAGCCCCCTCAACATAATCCCCTTCGGATCAACCCAGCTAATCGGAGCAAGTATCATTTCCTTCAATAACTCAATACGATGCCTGCAAGAGTTATGATACTTGTCCAAAACCCTACCCATAGAATCACTCTTTTTTCTCAAAACACCTTCAGCGCCAATAGCATCAGCATAAATACCGTGACTACCAAAAACCCTAGAAGCCCTAGGGAGATGATAATCAACAGACAGCAATCCAACCTTCTCTCCAGGTTTAATCGATCCACGAGTATTTTTTGCATTATTAGATGTGTCAAGCGCCCCCTCTTCAAGAGTAGCACTATCAGCATAGCCCTTATACTTACGATCCATATGGTAAAACATAGATCTCGCCTCAGAGGGATTATCTTTTCCATCAGTATGCCCACCAGTAAAAATAACCCTCTTAGCGGTTCCATTAGCCAAAAGTTCCCCAGCAGCCAAGGCAGTCAGCCTAGACTCAACGCTCAAATGAACATCTCCAGGCAACTTTCTTTTACCAAGTGCTATAACAACATCATACTTCGCTCCTTCAACAGCCTTTCTCATCAAAAAAACAGATAATAAATCTTTATAAATTTCGTTGTTCTACAAATCCAATGATAAACAAAATCAAATCAAACGTCTTTCAACTCGACTTCAAACAATTCGGCAGCACAGTATATCTAATAAAGATCGACGACAAAAATATCCTAATCGACTCATCATCAGAAGAAAATAAACAAGAACTAATAGACGACCTAAATGAACTAAACCTAAAACCAGAAAATATAGACACACTAATCCTAACTCACGACCACTGGGACCACATAGGCAACAACGATCTATTCACAAACGCAAAAATAATAACCAACAAAAATATAGAAGACTTGCCAAAACAATTCAAACCAATTCAAACTCCAGGCCACACCCAAGACTCATTCTGCATCCTTTACGACGACATCCTATTCTCAGGCGACACAATTTTCCACGAAGGAGGCCGAGGCCGAACAGACTTACCAGGCGGAAACGAACAACAAATATTAAACAGTATAAAAAATCTAAAAGAAGTAAATTACAAAATTCTATGCCCAGGGCATATCAATTAAGACAATAGCAGTCATTTTGAAGTAATAACATTTAAATAGGTAGATAACTATAATAATCCATGGGCTCAATAGAAGTCCCAATAGGGGATTATAAAACAACAAATGGAGATGAGATTCTTTTTACAACGGGCCTAGAGGGATGCGTAGGGGTAGCAATTTTTCAAAAATCTAAAGTATTGACAAGAGGATTAGCTCATATTTATTTTGGCGGCGGAGTAAATGATTTGGAAGTACAATCAGAGATGGCACAAGAGCAAATGGCAGAATTTTTAGGTAAATTTCCAGAGAGGAATCGGAGTGCAATAATCACGGCAGTACCATTCGAATACACTGAAGATCACACATACAAAAACAGAATGCTAGACTTCCTGCAAAATTATTTACAAGAAGAAGGAGTGGAAGTGAAGGAAGTTGATGAAGAAAGAATAGTTGGAAATGTCGGAGAGGTTCACTCAAAAGATTTAATATTAACTCCAAATGAAGCTAAAATAATCTACAGAAACGCACACGGCGGATGCGGACAGCTAAGCGACATGAAAAAAATCAAACTCTAATACCTCAAAACCCACCAAGTGCCACACTTAGGACACCGCGCAAAAAACGAAACATAATCACGCCATCCACACCTTTTCCACTTATGCCCACACTTCAAACATTTCATCTTACTTCATCGAAGCTTTCATAACTCCAAACAAAATAAAACCAACACCAAGCCCGACCATCGTCCCAACATCAGGTCGACCATACAAAAGCCCGAGCCCAATACCAAGCATCAACGAACCAACGAAAACAAGCCCACCACCAGCATCAGATTTAGATTTCTTTTTTTTCTTTGCCATAAACAGTATAAGAAATTATATTATTTAAACTAATCGCTCACTTCTTCTCAAACAACTTCCCCAAATGCGGCCGCAAATTATAACCCAATCCAAATCCAATAAACAACATCCCAACAAATTTATTACTTCCCAAAAGAACAATACCAACCACAACCAAACCAGCACCTAACGTATCCTGACATTTCATTTCTTAAACCCCCGAGCAATAAATATCCCACAAAATATCCCAATAAAAAATAAAAGCACCTCGGGAGCTTTATCTTTTGAAAGCAACACAGCAGTTATAGCAACCGCAGCAGCAATCCCACCAATCGCCTTCTTCGGAACAACTATCGAATCACTTTTTCTTTTTACCATGTTTAGCTCCAATTATCATATAAGCTCCACCCAACACCATAAAAGCAATCCCAAGAACTTTATTAACCGACGCTGTGAACACAACCCCAACTCCAACAAAACAAATTCCCATCGGAAAAAACGCCGCATAATTAGTTTCCTTCTTCTTCGCCATGCAAACCAAACGAATTAATTATTAATAAATCTTTAGAATTATATCAATGAAAAGAACAGTATAAGAAATTCACCAAAGTAGATCATCACTAATCGAGTAAACTCAATTAATAATTCACTAACAGCAAACCATCATAAAGATAATTCACTATGTCTAGATTTCATCGCTCGTTCAAATCTCTTTGAACAAAACTTCATCAATGTGAAGTTAGATAAATATTTACAATTAAGTAAATTAATGTGTAGCTTTTAGTTTCTGCCCGCTGAACAAATCGCGAAAGCTCAATGCTTACACGGCAGATCTATCAACGCAGTCTTTTACTGCGGCTTATGTTAACTCGTTTTGCGGTTCGCTTCGTGCTTAGATGCTTTCAGCACTTATCGAGTAGAGCGTAGCTGCCCAGCCTGCTCATAACAACTGGTAGACCAGAGGCTCCGAACCCACGTTCCTCTCGTACTGGAGGGTCCTTCCACTCAGTTAACAACACATCTAGTAGATAT
>JABHLR010000005.1 GCA_018693315.1 archaeon
ATCTTGATTACTGTCGCTGCTGTTACAATTATTTGGGCTGCTATCATTCCTATGATTTCGAATGAGCTTGGTGGAGCTACAGAATGTTTTGATGCTTCTGCTGCTTTGACTGTTTCAAGTGATTATAGTTGTTATAATGCTGCTGCTGGTTCTGTTCCTGCAAATGTTTCGATTCAGGTTTCTAGAGCTACTGGTGATTTTACACTTCTTGGTGTTGATGTTTTAGGTAGTTACGAAGGTAGTGCTGATACAGTTATGTTTAATTCAACAACTGCTCAGAAAATTCCAGCTGCGAATGGTGCATTGGTTTACACTATTATCGTGAACAGTACTACTACATCTGATATGGAATTTAAGCTTGATGGAATTGATCAGGCATCCGTTGCTGCTAGAGTACAGGCTGGACAGACAGAGAAGCTTTGTGATGGTAGTGCTGTTACAGAGATCCGACCTTGTGAATAATTAGGTTGATTTATTTTTAATTTTTTAATTTGGCCCCCTCGTGGGGCTTCTAGATTTTTTGGGAAACTATATAAAGAATATTTTTGTTTTAGATGTATGAAGAGGATGAACAAGAAGGGGCAGATTTGGGTTGAGACTGTGATTTATACTTTGATCGGTTTGGCTGTTATCGGATTGGTTTTGGCTGTTGCTTTGCCGAAGATAAACGAGAAGAAGGACGAGGTTGCGATTGATCAGGCCGTCGAAGCTTTGGGGCATATTGATGATAAGATTTATGAGGTTCAGCGGGCGACGGGGAATAAGCGTGTTGTTGATTTGGATATAGGGAAGGGGTATGTTCTTGTTGATATGGTGAATAATACGATTGCTTGGATTTTGGATTCGAGTTTTGAATATAGTGAAAAGGATATGGTTGTTCCTCTTGGGAGATTGAATGTTACTACGACGGCTGGGAATCCTTGGAAGGTTGAATTAAAGCTTGGGTATGCGATGGACATTAAATACAAGGGTGATGATTTTGGGACGCACCAGTTGGATGTTGCTCCGACGCCTTATAAGTTTTCGATTGAGAATAAGGGGAAGGAAGATGGGAATATTGTTATTGATTTGAGTGAATCTTGATAACATTAATAAAGCTGAATTTCTTTGGTTTGTGATGGAAGGTGGTGTTAGTATAAATTTGAATCCGAAGGTGCCGGCGCTGCCGAAATTTGCGGATAAGACTAAGATTGATGTGAGGTATATGGTGATTGCTCCGTATGTTTCGATCCATGTTTATTATGATGAGAAATCTGGGCAGGTTGTTTATGATGTTGAAGAGCCTATACTTTCTGATAAGGAGAAGGCTGATATGGATAGGATTGAGCGGGCGATGAGGGAGGTTGTGAATGTTAATATGGTTGGTGATGATAAGTCGAAGGAGGGCTTGTTGGATTATATTGACAAAACTGCTAGGTTGATTATTTCTGAGTTGGGTTTGGCGATTGAGGAGGATTCGTATAAGAGGATTTATTATTATTTATATAGGAATTTTATTGGGCTTAATGAGATTGAGGCGATGATGCAGGATTATTTTATTGAGGATATTGAGTGTAATGGGAAGGGCGAGCCTATGTATATTGTGCATAGAGTTTTTAGGAATATTAAGACGAATGTTAGGTTTGATGATATGGATAAATTATCGAGTTTTGTTGAGAAGTTGGCGCAAAAGACTGGGAGATATATTTCTTATGCTAATCCGATTTTGGATGGTTCGCTTCCGGATGGTTCAAGGGTTAATGCGACCTATACTCAGGATATTACTTCGAAGGGTCCGACTTTTACAATTCGTAAATTTACCAAGACGCCGTGGACGCCTACACAGTTACTTGGGTTTCATACTATGAGTCCTGAGATGTTGGCTTACTTTTGGATTTTGATGCAATATCAATCGAACTTGATGATTGTTGGTGGGACGGCTTCTGGTAAGACGACTTTGTTGAATGCGTTGGCTTTTTTTATTCCGCAAGAGAATCGGGTTGTTTCGATTGAGGATACTCGTGAGTTGAATTTGCCTAGGGAGAATTGGTTGCCTTCTGTTGTTCGTGGTGGGGTTTCTAGTGCTGGAGTTGGTGAGGTTGATATGTTTAGTTTGTTGAGGAGTTCATTTCGTCAGAATCCTGATTATGTGATTGTGGGTGAAGTGAGGGGTAAGGAGGCTTCGGTTTTGTTTCAGGGAATGGCTTCGGGTCACGCTTCGATATCTACGATGCATGGTGATTCTGTTGATTCGATTATTCGTAGATTGGAGACACCGCCGATTAGTCTTTCTCCGATGCTTGTTAATGGTTTGGATGTTATGGCGATTATGACGCATGCTGTTGTTAACGGACAGGAGACAAGGCGATTGAGGGAGATTGTTGAGGTTGTGAAGGTTGAGCAGGATGGGACTGCTTTGACAAATACTCCGTTTACTTGGAGTCCTGCGGATGATAAGTTTTATTTTAAGAAGGATAGTAAGATTTTTGATAAAATTTCGCAGAAGATGGGAATTGCGAGAGAAGAGTTGGATAAGGAGTTTGCGATTAGGACGAAGTTGTTGTATGCGTTGTTTCAGAATAAGGTTTTGAGCTATGATGATGTTCAGAGATTGATTAATGACTATGCTAAGAATCCGGCAGGGGTTTTGAGTAAGTATGGTGTCTCTTGAGGAACATTAATAAATAAAGTTTTCTTTGTGCTTTTGAGGTTGATATGGATGTTGAATTTGTTGGGCAGTTAGTTGATTCTATGAATGATGCGGTTTTACAGTTGGAGCAGGCTATCGTTGATAAGAAAAAGGATGAGATTAATCGATTGAGGGTTTTTATTTTTGATATGCATAATCAGATTGCTAATGTTTTGGGGGTGAAAAATGCTTAAGAAAGGAATTCTTGCGAAGACCCATTATAATCATTTTTCGGAGGTAAAAAATGCTTGAGGATTTAAAGAAAAATTTGGAGCAGGAAAAGAAAATTGTTGCCGATATGCGTGCGATTCAAATTGGGATGCAGAGTGATGCGAGTCATGCGGATTTTTATAATTCGAGTTTGAAATCTTTGGCTGAACAGTTGCTTTTGTTGAATAAGGCTGTACCGGATTTGCTGAAAGAGAGTTCGCCAATTGCCGGAGAATCTTTGGCTGCTACGAAAAAGAAGGCAACGGTTAGGATGAGTTATGTCTCACCTTCGACAAAAGAGAAGAGATTTATTTCGATCAACAAGGAGGATAAGAAAGAGTTTTTGAAAAAGTTGAAGTTATCTGAGGGTGCGTTGGTTGGTATTAGTAAAATGAAGGCGAAAGATTCTGTTGCAGAGGTTGTTAAGCCTAGCGCTTATGCTAAGATTTCTAATAAGTTTTTTAGGAATACTTCAGATAAAATGTCTTCGCAGTTTGATAGTTTGTCCAAAGATTTGAAGAAGGCGAATATTAGATTTTTGTTGTCGAGTTATTTGTCGATGGCGATTATGACAATGTTTATTGCTTTTATTTTTGGGATTGTAATTTTTGCTGTATTGATGGCTTTTAGTTTGAGTAATTGGATGTATTTTGTTTTGCCTTTTGGTTTGGCTGGTTTGGCTTTGGCCGCGTTTTATCTTTATCCCGCGAGCGCGGCGTCTTCGGTTCAGAAGAATATTTCTCAAGAGTTGCCTTTTGCTACTATTCATATGGCGGCGATTGCTGGATCTGATATTGAGCCTACGAAAATTTTTAAGATTATTGCGATGTCAAAGGAGTATGTGAATATCGGTAGGGAAATTAAGAAGGTGTTGACGCAGATTGATGTTTATGGTTATGATTTGGTTACGTCGTTGAAGAATGTTGCGTTGAGGACTTCGAATAAAAAGTTGGCTGAGCTGTTTTCTGGGTTGGCTACAAATATTAGCACTGGTGGGGCTTTGAAGAATTATCTTGAAAAGAAGGCTGAGAATTTTTTGATGGATTATCGTTTGGAGCGGCAGAAGTATTCGAATTTGGCTGGGACTTTTATGGATGTTTATATTTCGATTTTGATTGCTGCGCCTTTGGTTTTGATGATGATGTTTATTGTGATGAATGTTGCTGGGCTTGGAATGGGTGGTTTGAGTATTACTACTTTGTTGACGTTGAGTGTGATTGGTGTTGCGGTCGTGAATGTTATTTTTATTGTTGTGTTAAATATGAAGCAACCGAAGGTATAAGATGGAATTTGAGAAAATGCATTGGCTTGGAATTGGAATTGGAGTAGCTGGAGCGGTGACTTCGATTGCGATTTTTAGGGGTGGGAATTTGATGTATTTTTTATTGGTTCTTTCATTGTTGGCTGGGGCGATTCCTTTTATGATTAGTTTTCTTCTTGGGGAGAGCAGGCAGAAGGAGAAGGAGGAAAAGTTTTTGGCTTTTACTCGGGATTTGGTTGAGATGGTTCGGTCTGGAACGCCAGTTAGTAAGAGTATCATGAATTTGAAAAATAGGAATTATGGGACGTTGACTTCTCATGTTGGTAAGTTGGCGAATCAGTTGTCGATTGGTCTTACTCTTACAAATGCGCTCAATACTTTTGCTAAGGATACGAAGAGTCGGGTTATTTCTAGGGCTGTTGGTTTGATTAGCGAGGCTGAAAGGGCTGGTGGGAATATAGAAACGATTTTGGAATCTGTTGCTGAGTCGGTTAATCAGATTGAGAATTTGCGAAAGGAGAGGAAGGCTGCGGTTTCGAATTTGGTAACTCAGGGCTATTTGATTTTCTTCGTATTTATTGTTATTATGTTGGTTTTGGAATTTAAGATTTTGCCGCTGGTTGCTAATTTGGATGCTGCTGGCGCGGAGGGTTTGAATGTTAGCGTTAATCAATTGTCTCCCGAAGCTTTTTCTATGCCTTTGTTTGTAATGCTTTTGGTTCAGTCATTTTTTGCGGGGATTGTGATTGGTAAGATTTCTGAGGGGACTATACGTAGTGGGATTAAGCATTCGTTTATCTTGCTGGCATTGACCCTATTAGTGACAACTGGGGCGAAGGTGTTGTTTGCCTAGCGAGTAATTTATATAGTTTAGTTTTGTTAATATTTTATGAGAGGATTGATTGGTAAGAAAAAGGGTGCTGCGCATTTTGAGATGATAATTTCATTTGTTTTTTTTGTTGGGTTTGTGCTGTTTCTTTTTATGGTTTTGAAGCCGCAAGATACTTCGACTTTGTCTGGGGCGGTTATTTCTAGTCTTTATGATTCCTTTGAGGAAAAGGTTCATACTAATTTGTCTAGCATGTTTTTGAGGGCAAATCATTCTAATATTGTATCTCCGATTGCAGATTGTTTTTTTGTTGTTTTGCCAGAGCATGTTTTTAGTTATTCTGTGGTTGATAAAGGTAGTTTTGTGACTAAGGTGAATAAGGATGTTGTTGGGTCTAATTTAGTTGGAGCCAATTTGAATGTTAATAAATATGGGGATGATTTTTTTAGGGTTGATGTTTCTCCTGATTTTGCAGATGACCCGATTGGTGGGTGTATTCCATTGACTGATTTTGATATTGGAAGTGTTGTTGAGAGGCGTGTGGTTTCTTATGGTTCTCTTGGGGATATGGAGAGTAGGTATCGTAATGAATATGAGATTTTGAGGAAGGAGTTGGGGGTGCCACCTATTTTTGATTTTGCTATTGCCGCTGAAAGTTTGCAAATAAATATGGAGCCCCAGTTTGGGATTCCTGATGCTGTTGAGGTTATGGCCCAAGATAGAATTGTTGAAGTTCTTCGTGCGAATGGGACGATTATTAATGAGAGGTTTACTTTGAAGATATGGTAATGAATAAGCGAGGATGGATGAGAATTTTGGAGGCGACTGTTGCGGTTATGATTGTGAGCGGGGTTTTGGTTGTTGTTTATTCGAGACAGGTTGATAGAGGAATGGAGCCGGCGGATTATTTTTATAATTTACAGAGGCAGATTTTAATGGATGTATCTTCGAATAGTCTTTTGAGATTGGCGGTTTTGAATGGTGATATTGGTGTGATTGAAGGATTTGTTGGTGAAAGAATTCCTGAGGCATTTGGTTATTCTGCAAAAATTTGTGATTTGGGTGATATATGTCAGTTGGATTCTACGATTTACAAAGAGACATTAGATAAGGATATTTTTGTTGAGGAAGTTGTGATTTCTTCTGACCTTGGTGGCGGGAGCGGTGGTGAGGTTTATGATCCCAAGAAGTTGATATTGTTTGTTTGGGAAGTACGATAGTATTTATATATCTTGAATGTTATTATTTTTTATGCCATTTGATGTAGTCGTTGGAAGAAACGAGAGTGATAAGAAAGCGTTTGGGAAGAAGGGACTTGCGTTTATCGGGAAGAGTTTTGTGACGATGGGAAATTATACTTCTTTGTCGAATCCGATTTTTATGGACGTTGCTAGGTCGCATGTTGTTTTGATTTCTGGTAAACGAGGTTCTGGTAAATCTTATACGATTGGTACGATGGCTGAGGCTTTGTCGAATTTGGGCGTTGAGGAATCGGGAAATATTGCGCCGTTGATTTTTGATACGATGGGAATTTTTTGGACGATGAAATATAAGAATCAGAAGGATACGGATTTGTTGGATGAGTGGGGATTGAAAGCTAAGAATGTTCCGATGAGGGTTTTTGCGCCGTTTGGTTATTATCAGGAATATAGGGATAAGGGTGTCGATGTTGATGCTGAGTTTGCGATTAAGATTTCTGAGTTGGAGCCGGCGGATTGGGTGACGCTTTTTGAGTTGAAGTTTACTGAGCCTACTGCTGTTTTGATTGAGAGTGTTGTTGGTTCCTTGAGGGAATCTGGTGAGAGTTTTGGATTTGAGAAGATTTATGATATGATGAAGCGGGCTGAGAATGTTTCCCAAGATGTCAAGAATGCCGCGATGGCTTTGTTTGATGCGGCGAAAACTTGGAAGGTTTTTGACGAGGAGAAAGGGACGGCGGTTCGTGATTTGATTGAAGCTGGAACTACAACTGTTATTGATTTGTCGATGTATGCTTCTCTCGGTTCTTTTAATGTGAGGGCTTTGATTATTGGTTTGGTTTCGAAGAAGATTTTTAATGAGAGGATGGAAGCGAGGAAGGGTGAAGAGATTCAGGCTGTGCAGCATGGTGTTGATTATGAGAGGTACCAGATTAAAAGAGAGATGCCGTTGGTTTGGATTTTTATTGATGAGGCTCATGAGTTTTTGCCGCATGAAGGTCGGACGCCTGCGACTGATGCTTTGGTTCAGGTTTTGAGGGAGGGGCGGCAGCCAGGACTTTCGATTGTGATGGCGACGCAGCAGCCGGGTAAGATTCATACTGATGCTATGACTCAATCTGATATTGTGATTTCTCATAGGGTGACGGCGAAGTTGGATGTTGATGCTTTGAATGATATTACGCAGTCTTATTTGTATGAGTCGATTTCGGCGAAGTTGAATGGATTGCCTAGGTTGAAGGGGAGTGCTATTATTTTGGATGATAATTCTGAGAGGATTTATCCGATGAGGGTTCGGCCGCGATTTACCTGGCATGGTGGTGAAGCGCCGACTGCGATTAAGAAAGTTGATGAAGGTCTTTGAGTGTAGTGGTTAGGGAAATGTTATTAAATGAGATTGCTGTGGTTTATTTATGGAAAAAAGGGTTGTGGGGTTATTGGCTGTGATTTTGGTTTTTGGTAGCATGGGTTTTATTATTGCTTATGCGAGTGTTCCAAGCCCGGGGCATGGAGGAAATGGCGTTTTTGTTAGAGTGGGTGGGGATGATTTGAATTTGCAAGCTGCAATAAATAGTGGAAAATTTAATGCCAAGTTTGTTGGATCGGGTAGTTCTTCTCGATCTATAATTCATGGACATAGTGGGGATGATGTTGTTGTAAATGTTAATGGGAACGTAAAATCGTTTCAAGCCGCGATTAATGATGGAAGCTTATGCGCTGCTGCGCCGGGGTCGAGTCCTTCTAGCTTTGGTGCAATTGTCGGGAAGAGTCAAACGGGCGATGAAATTATTATAACTAATTCTTCTGGAGCCGAGAAAACTTTGCAAGCCGCGATTAATGGTGGTGAATTTTATAAGTGTCCACCTGGGCCTAGTGGGTATTCATTGGTTTATTTAGGAAGGCAGTTGAGTACCAGTTACGTTGCTCCTTGGAGTTGGGTTGCAGCTATTGATAAAAATGAGGTTGTTGATACGTCAAATCTTGCTATTGATTATACTGCAAATACGAATTCGGATTTATCTATTACTTATTCGACTAGTGAGGGGGATTGGAAGCCTGTAAATACTCGTACTGATGATTTAAGATTGAGTGTCTCTGCAAATAATAAGCTTTACAATTATGGGAAGGGACCAACTCCAATGTTGAGGGTTATTTATAGGGTTTGGGGAGATACGGCAGTTAGTGTTAAAACTCATGTTAAGGCAGATGGTACTGGAACTTTTTCATCAAAAATTGACAGAACAGATGTTTTTCAGCGGAAAGATAAGACGAAAATTTCGGTTCGTGGCGATGTTAAAACAATAGCTCTTGAATCTTTTTTGGACATTAAAACGGATAGCTGGAACCCTGCGGATCATGGTTATGGGAACGCTTATTTGAGGGTTAAAAATAGGGCTGAGAATTATTTTGATATAGAGATTTTTGTTCAGGAACAGGATGAGCAGAGTGATACTTCTCGTGTTTGGATTGATAGTTATATAGAAGCTGCTTAGGTTGTTGTGGAACAATGAAGTTTATAAAGTGTATTTTTTAGGTTATATTATGGCAGATACTGATGCGGATCGTAGAGAAAAGATAACTAGCGGAGTTTATCGTGTTTTGATTGATAGGGATTATGTTAATTCTAGGGAAGATACTACTTTTGATATTGATTCTTTAGATGAGGTTGCTTTTATTATGGATATTGAGGCTGCTTTTGGTATAGATATTCATGATGAGGATGTTGGAAAACTTTTGGGAAATCCGAGTTATGACGTTACTGCTCCTGCAAGCAGAGGGAAGACTAACGTGAGCGTTGATTCAGTTGTTGATACTCTTGATAATGAATATGAAGTGTTTAGATAAGAATTATTTAACTTTAAATTGAGCTTGCCATCTGTAAATGTAAGGTCCGATGTCGCCGGCTTTTCGAATTTTGATTTTTCCGATTTTATTTTTTGTGTCTTTTTTTATTTCGCTTAGTACTTCTTCTTTTGTTCCGAAGCCATGGTAGAAAATTGTTGTTCCTTTTTTTGAAAGCTTGAGTGCTGATTTTAGGAATGTATCTTTTAAATTTGGACGTGGCATTAGGATAATGTCAAATTTTTGTTTTGTTTTGATTTTGTTGGCGTCGCCTGGGATTAGTGTTATTTGATTTTGGAGTTTGTTTATGATGATATTTTTTTTGGCTTCTTGGTTTGCTTTTTTGTTGAGTTCGTTCGAGTAGATATGGAATTGTTTTTTGCTTTGCTTTAATTTTTTTGCTATAGTGATTGGATACGGTGCGATTCCTGCGAACATGATTAAGATATTGGAATTCTTTTTTGCTAGCTTGGCGACTTCATCGGCGATTACTTTTCGTTCGTTTGATAATCTTGGGGAGAAGTAGGATTCGTCTATGTTGAATTTGAATGTGCAGTTGTTTTCTTTGTAGGTCGCGTTTTTTGTTTTGATTCCTGCGAGGTGTTTTGTTTTTGATGTTCTTAGTTTGCCTTGGATCTTGTCTGTTTTTTCTACGACTGTTGTTACCGTTTTATTTTGTTTTAGGAATTTTCTTGCTTTTAGAATTTTAATTAGCTTTAGTGTTTTTTTTGGGAACTTTAGGATGGCGATGTTGCCGACTATGTCTTGAGGGATTTTTTTCATAGTTAACTATGTTTCCAAATGTATAAAAAGGTTATTGATTATTATTTTTGATGGTTGGATTAAAAGGAAGTGAGACTGAGAAGAATTTGTTGAAGGCGTTTGCTGGAGAGAGTCAGGCTAGAAATCGGTATACTTTTTTTGCGAGTGTTGCGAGGAAGGAAGGATTTGTTCAGATTAGTAATATTTTTTTAGAGACTGCTATGAACGAGAAGGAGCATGCTGAGATTTTTTTCAAATATCTTGAGGGTGGCGATACTGAGATTCAGGCGAGTTATCCTGCTGGACGAATTGGAACGACTTCTGAGAATTTGTTGGCTGCGGCTGATGGTGAGAAGATGGAATGGGGAAGTATTTATCCCGAGTTTGAGAAGGTTGCGAGAGATGAGGGGTTTGATGATGTTGCTGATTCGTTTAAGGAAATTGGTGAGGTTGAGGCTTACCACGAGAAGAGATATCGAAAACTAAAAGATAATGTCGACGAGGGAAAAGTATTTAAGAAAGATTTGGCTGTAAAATGGAGGTGCGGGAACTGTGGTTATGTTCATGGAGGAGAGGAAGCCCCTTCGGAATGTCCTGCGTGTAAACATGCTCGTGAATATTACGAGATTTGGGTTGAGAATTATTAAAAATGGTGACGAAAAAAAAGAGCAAGAATCCGTGGTTTGTTGAAAGATCTGGACACAAGGATGGCTGGAGTTTTGTTCCTATAAATTGGAAGGGGTGGGTCGCTTTGATTTTGTTAATTTTAGTTAATGTTTTTGCTGCGAATTATTTTCAGTTGAATGATTTGATTTTTGATAGTTGGGCAAAAATGGGTATTGTGTTTTGTTTATCTCTTTTGGTTTTTATTTTGATTTCTAGAAAAAAGACAGGGGTGAAAAAATGACGACGCGTGGGCAAGTTTGGAAGTGTAATGTTTGTGGGAATATAATTGAGGTTTTGCATGAGGGCGCTGATGCTTTGGTTTGTTGTGGTGAGCCGATGAATTTGATTGACTCGAAAGAGATGGAAGAGGGAACCGAGAAGCATAAGCCGGTGATTGAAGCTGATTGTGAGGGTGTTATCGTGAGGGTTGGTGGTGTTTCGCATCCGATGGATGAGGATCATTATATTGAGTGGATTGAGATTTCTACAAAGAAAGGGACCGCTAAGAAATTTTTAAAGCCTGGAGATGCGCCTGTCGCGAAGTTCCCGGTGAAGGTTGATGCGTCTGCTGTTTCGGCGCGTGCATACTGTAATATTCACGGTTTGTGGAAGTCTTAAATAGTTCTGTTTCTCGGGAAATTTATGGAATTGGTTGATGAGATTGAGAAGTTGAAGGTGTCTGGTGTTGCTGGAGTTATTTCTGAGAAAGTGAAGAGCTTTGGCGAGGTCGATGATTTATTTTCTGAGTTGTGTTTTTGTTTGATGACGGCGGGGTTTCGAGCGGATAGGTGTATTGAGATTCAGGATGAGCTTGGTTCTGGTTTTGAGGATATGGAGTTGGAGGATTTGAGGTTGGAGTTGAAAAGGATGGGGCATCGGTTTTGGCCACAGAGGGCTGAGAGGATTTTTTTGGCTAGGGGCGTTAAGGGAGAGTTGGATCGAGTTGCCGCTGAGGGTGATCGTGATTGGTTGGTTAAAAATGTGAAGGGGCTTGGAATGAAGGAGTCTTCGCATTTTTTGAGGAATGCTGGGTTTGATGATGTTGCGATTGTTGATTTTCATATTGTGGATTTGTTGGTTCGCGAGGGTTTGATCGAGAAGGGTGTTTTGAATAAGAAGCGGTATTTGGAGATTGAGGGTGTGCTTAGGGATTTGGGTAAGAGGGTTGGTTTGAGTTTGGGGGAGTTGGATTTGTATTTGTGGTATATAGAGACTGGGAAAGTGTTGAAGTAGTTATTTTAGAATCCAGGTTTGGATGACGATGAAGACGATTGCGATTATGCTCACAACACCTTTTACTGCGAGGAATGCTGGGTTTTGGATGTTGATATGTGGAAGAGACAGAACTCCTGCGATTAGTGCTAATAGCCCGACGATAAGAGTTGTTATTGCGGTGAAGTTTCTTTCGTTTAATCTGTTTCGAATTCTTCCTGCTAGTGCTGGGGGGTTGGATTCAATGATGAAGCCGAAACCTAAGATTCCTAGCCACAAGGCTTCGATGTATTTATCGATATTACTTGCGAATAGGGTGTCGCTTACAATGCTTATGAATCCGAGAACGGAGAGTATTGCCAGGATTGTTATGAATGCCTTTGATAATTGGGTTTCTCTGTAGTGTGAAGTTGTGGCGATCTCTTTTTTTATCATGTTAGAATATGGGATGGGATGTTTATAAGTTTTTATTTTTGTATAATATATAAGCTTATATATTGAAATTTCTTTTATTTTTTATGTCTTATAAGTTTTTGGAGCACACGGCTGATGTGAAGTTTCGGGCGGAGGGTTCTAGTTTGGAGGAGATGTTTGTTGCTGCGGCTGCGGCTATGAACGAGACTGTTCGTGGGGATATTAAGATTTTGGAGCAGGAGGAGAAGGGTTTTGAGGTTGAAGGGAAAGATCAAGTTGGGTTGTTGTATAATTTTTTGGAGGAGTTTTTGTTTTTGTTGGATGCTGAGGATTTTTTGGTTGCTAAGGTTAAATCTGTTGAGATTGATGATAATAAGTTGAAGTGTGTTGTTGTTGGGGATGCGGCGAAGAATTATAAGTTTACGAATGATGTGAAGGCTGTGACTTATTCTGATATGTTTGTTAAAGAGAAAGGTGGTAAATTTGTTTGTGAAGTTGTGTTGGATGTATAATTTTATATAGTATTCTTGGTAATTGTTTTTATGAAGAAGAGTGGTATGTCTGCGATTGTTGCTGTAGTTTTGATTGTCTTGGTTACTGTTGTTGCGGTTGGGGTTATTTGGGGTATGGTTATTCCTATGATTCAACAGGATTCAGGATTGGATACTTATGATGCTGATGTTATCATTAAGACGGATGGTGGATATACTTATTTTGATGAAGAAAAGGGTGTTGCTTGCGTGCAAGTTAAGAGGATTGGCGAAGGTAGGGGTTTGAGAAGGATTGATGTTTTGTTTAGTTATGATGGGGCGACGCTTGATGATAATGGGAATTTTTCAGGGGAAGAGTTGCCTGACGTTAACGGGATGAAGCAGAAGTGTTTTGATTTGACTAATATTATTGTTCAGGGTGCTGATGGAAAATATATTGCTCCGGATTCTATAACAATTGTGCCGATTTATTTTGATGGATCAAAGGAGATTGAGGGTACTGTCTCGAAGATTGACAGAGGTAGGGGGCTTACTTCAGGGAAATTTCTTGATTATGGGAGCGCTGAATCTGTTGGGGGATGTGAAGATGATAGCGGATGTTCGGCGGGGGTTTGCTACAATGAGGCGTGTTATTCGGATATTATTGTTGGTGGTAAGGTAGATAATTGTTGGCAGTTGCAGAATATTAATTTGGGTTTGACTGAGGATTATATTTTAATGAAGGATCTTAATTGCTCAATGACTTCTACCTGGAACGGTGGCGATGGGTTTGACCCGATTGGAAATGATCCAAATGTATTTGCTGGGACTTTTGATGGACAAGGTTTTACGATAAGTGATTTGTATATCGATAGGCCTTCGGAGAATTATGTTGGGTTGTTTGGTTATGTTAGTGGTGGTGAAATAAAAAATGTTGGATTAGTTGATGTGATTATTCTTGGGGCTAACGATGTTGGCGGATTAGTTGGAGACAGTCATCAGTCTTTAATAGATAACTCTTATGTTACTGGAGCTGTAACTGGATCAAATAGTCGTGTAGGTGGATTGGTGGGTTATAGTCGTACAGCCTCTTTGGTAAATAACTCTTATGCGGCTGTAGAGGTAAGCGGGACGAGGGGTTTTACTGGCGGATTAGTAGGATATAATTATTATTCATCGGTAGATAATTCTTATGCAACTGGAACTGTGTTGGGAAGAGTTGCGCGTACAGGTGGATTGGTGGGCTATAGTCGTGAAGCGGCAATAGATAATTCTTATGCAACTGGAACTGTAGTTGGTGAAGCATATGTGGGGGGATTGGCCGGAGGTAATCAGAGGTCATCAATAAATAATTCTTATGCTAGTGGGAATGTGCGAGGAGTTGATTACATTATAGGAGGATTAGTAGGTTATAATTCTCAATCGACAATAAATAACTCCTATGCAATCGGAAATGTAGTTGGTGCAAAATCTACGGGCGGATTATCTGGAAATAATCATCAGGCCGCAATAATTAATTCTTATGCTATTGGAGATGTAAGCGGAACGGAATATGTAGGTGGGCTTGTGGGTAGTGCTGATTTTTATCCACCAATAAATAATTCTTATGCAACAGGGGCTGTGTCTGGAAGTCGCTATGTTGGGGGATTGGTAGGGGGCAGTAGTAGTGGTTCCACTCTTATAATCAGTGATTCTTATTGGAATAATCATTATTATAATCCTTCTGTTGGTTGTGGGAATTCTTGTGACGCTGTTATAATGGCTATTAGTGACGATGAAGGTTGGTTTTATGTTGAGGCTAATGCCCCTATGAATGCATGGAGCAGTTCGGCCTGGACCTGGTCTGGAACGGGTTATCCAAAACTTATTTGGGAATGATTTGATAGTTAGTTTTATATAATTTCTTTTGGTTTTTGTTGATATGGATTTGAAGAAGATTTCGGATGTTGAGTGGGAGATTCCTGTCGAGGATGGGATGTTGGTTCCTGGTCGGGTTTTTGCTAGCGAGGAGCTTATAAAAAATATTAAGGGTGATAAAAGTTTGGAGCAGATTAAGAATGTGGCGAAGTTGCCTGGGATTTTGAGGGCGAGTTATGCTATGCCGGATATGCATCAGGGTTATGGTTTTCCGATTGGGGGGGTTGCGGCTTTTGATGTTGATAAGGGCGTGATTAGTCCTGGGGGAGTTGGATATGATATTAATTGTTCGGTTCGATTGTTGAAGACTAATTTGACTGAGGCTGATTTGAAAGGAAAGGAGCAGGAGATCGCTCATTCTTTGTTTAGGACTATTCCTTCTGGAGTTGGTCGAGGTGGGGATTTGAAATTGAGTGATGATGAATTGGATGAGGTTTTGGTTGGTGGTGCGCAGTGGGCTGTTGAGAAGGGTTATGGTAAGGATGATGATTGGAAGCATATTGAGGATGAGGGGAAATTGGGTGGAGCTGAGCCGAAGTTTGTTAGTGGTAGAGCCAAGGGTAGAGGTCGAGGGCAGTTAGGCAGCCTTGGAGCTGGGAATCATTTTTTGGATGTGTTGATTGTTGATGAGGTTTTTGATAAACGAGTTGCTGAGATTTTTGGATTGGAGAAGGGGCAGGTTGTGATGCTGATTCATTGTGGTTCGCGAGGATTGGGTCATCAGGTTGCTTCGGATTATATTAAGGCGATGGAGGACGAGTATGGGGTTCCTGAGTATGATCGTGAGTTGGTGAATGCTCCGATTAAGAGTGAGCTTGGGAGGAAGTATTTGGGTGCGATGAATTGTGCTGCGAATTTTGCCTATGCTAATAAGCAGTTGATTACGCATTTTGTTCGGGAGAATATGAAGAATTATTTTGCGGATTTTGAGGCAGAGGTTGTTTATGATATTTGTCATAATATTGCTAAGTTTGAGAAATTTGAAGATAAGGAAGTTTTGGTTATGAGAAAGGGGGCTACTAGGAGTTTTGGTCCCGGGAGGGAAGAGATTCCTGAGGATTATAGGACAGTTGGGCAGCCTGTTTTGTTGCCTGGTTCGATGGGGACGGCGTCGTATGTTTTAGTTGGAACTAAAAAGGCGGAGGAGATTTCTTGGGGCTCAACTGCTCATGGTGCTGGTCGGGCAAAGAGTCGTACTCAGGCTAAGAGAGATATAACGTTTGAAGAGGCTAGGAAGGATATGGCTAAGCGTGGGATTGTTGTTGAGTTTGGCGGGCAGAAGGGAATGGTTGAAGAGTCACCGTTTTCGTATAAGGATGTTGATGAGGTTGTTAGGGTTAGTGATGAGGCTGGGATTGGGAAACGAGTTGCTAAGTTACGTCCTGTTATGGTTGTTATTGGATAATTATATAAAGTGGTTTGTTTTTAGTAATTTAAGATGGTGAAGTTTAGTTTAGAGGTTGGGAAGAAAGATTTGATGTGGGTTGTGCCTGTAATTTTAGTTTTGGGTGTTGGGTTTGCTTTTGCTTTTGGTGGGAATACTCCGGACGTTATGGGGCATAGTTCTGAGGAGATTGTAGTTGATGATGCGTTTTGTACTAAGATAATGGGGCATGAGTGTGGAGTTGATAATGAGGGTACTGCTACTTCTGGGGTTACGTCTCCCGCGTGTACTTTTTGTCAGACCTGTGGTGGTTCTTGGCCTAGTTATCAAGGGACCTTTGTAGACTATGAAAATATTGCCAGATATAGAGGGGCGAGTTGTTCGGGATCGTGGAATTTTAATGGCGCGCTTAATCATCCGCATTTGTGTTGTAAATAAGTGCTCTGGAAAATTGGTTAGTTAATTATATAAAGTACTTTGTTGTCTGTTGGTTATGAAAAAGTTTGGTGTGATTGTTTTTGCTTTAGTGTTAGTCTTTAGTTTCGGGTTTGTTGCGGCTGCAAGCTGTGGTGTTAGCGACGATAGTCAGTTGATTATGAGATTGTATCAGGAGAATAATTCTCATGGTGCTCTTTGGAATGATACTAATGGTTATGATGTTGAGATTTGTGTGCCTGAGGGTGTGGATGTTGGAGATCATGTTTCTGGATTTAAGTTGTATTTGAGTGATGTGTTTAATGGGCATGTTTCTAATGTATCGGATGCTGTTTATGATCAGGTTGTTGGTTTTGGTGATAATTTAAATTGCGAATATGTTGAAGGTGATTGCCCTGAGGGATTTGGGTGTGTTGTGACTTTGTCCGCTGCTACTAATGCTCATCTTGCGACATGTGGTGCTGGTGCTTATTCAAATAAAGTTTGTTGTGGAGGTAGTGAAATTATGTGGGCAGATATGAATGGCGATCTGATTAATAGTGCTGATTTGGGAGATACTGTTCAGATGATTAAGACTTATGCTGGCTCTGGAAGTTTTGATATTTTTGAGAATGATGATAGCCTTTTTGAGTTTCTTGTTGATGTTGATGATGAGATTAGGACTGGTCTTGTTGGTGATGATGTTGGTAGTAATTTGGTTGGGAAATGGACGATAACTCGAGAAGATTTGGGAAGGACAGAGTATGGTGATTATACTGAATTTAGATTTATTGTCGACGGTGAAACAAGTGAGGCTTTGAATATTAATCCAAAGAGGAATGATTCTAAGATGATTATTAGTATTGAGGATCCGGCTTGTGGGAGTTCTTTTGATGTTGGTGGTCCCTCTAGGCAGATTGGAGTTATTGCTAATGATGTCGATGATGAGATTGTTGGGTCTTTGAGTGTTTTGGGTGTTGAGGTTGATACTTTTGGTAATGAGGAAGTTCTTTTGGATCATCCATTTGGTGTTCCTGGTAATGTGCAGATTATTGCTGAGGCGAATAATACTCGAGGGAAGATATCGCGGTCGGTTTCGAGTGTGATGGTTTTGGATAGGACTGTTGATGGTAAATATTCTGCGGCTTGTATTGATAGGCCTAGGAATTTTGAGGATTTTGATGGGAATAGTATTGCGATTGATGCTTCGACGAGTCGGGCTGTTAGAGTTACTAATGGTGGGACTACAGCGACAGTGATTGTACCTGGAGATCCTGGTTTGAATTGGTATTGGACTTTTTCAAGAAGAGATGGTAATCATGAGATTAGGAATGTTTTAGGTGTTGCCGGAGAGGAGCTTATTGCTTATAATTTTACTGCTGAGTTTCCTAGTTCTGGAAATAATTGGGCTACGTTGGGATTGGATTTGGTTTAGTGTTACCACTTAGAGATTACAGTAATAGAAAGTTTTTTAAATTGGATTTTGCTTGTGATTTTAACAATAAACAACCAAAGATAACTACGATCGACAACTCATCCTCTGGATGGCGACACACAACAAATTGTTATCAAAAATGAACTCAAAATGACTTCATTCGTACCCGAAATATCTCGTGATATTTTGTAGGTGAATGGAATACCTGTCATTAGGCGTTGATGCCTTATAATTGAGATTCATAGTTTTTCTATATAGTGTTAACCGGATTAGATGGTTTTGGTTCGGAATACCTTCTTTTGAAAGGAGATTGGTATGAATATGCAGTTTTTAGCGACGATGGTGTTGAACGAAAAGGTGATGACTTTCCTGCTCACCTATACCATTGTGTTCATGGCAGTGGTAGTTTTGACCTCTAAGATTTCATCAATTGTCGCGTTTGTTTCCGCGATTATCGTTCCTTGCTTGTTTTGGAACGGAACTTCTGAAGAGTTCGCGAGGTATAATCTCAGTTGTAAATTAGATGGCCAGGTCTTCTTCGTGTTCAATTGTATTCTTACGATTATAGGGGTGTTTTATTCTGCCTCCTGTTATCGGATTGAGCAAGTAGATAAGAGGCTGGATGCTGCAGGCATTGAACGTCCCGAGACGATTTGGGAAAAGATAGGCCGAGCTTTGAGCTGCGATGAGGATGCCGTTGATTCTGCGACTGGTTGGGCAGATAAATTGTCTGATTCGCAGACAGAGGTTAGTGAAGAACAATAATTCTCGCTTTGTAATGCGAGATTCGAGTAAGAAACGTCTTTGAAAGGACAGAACGATGAAACGTAGAATGATGATGACGATGCTTATTGGGGCTCTGTTGCTTGGAGCCGGAACTATCGAGACGGTCGAGGCGGCGGTTATTGTGAGCAGTTTTCAGGATTTGATTCCTGGAGTCGGCGAGTCGGGAGTTGTTGTAAATTCGATGCATATGGACATTAATTATGACACTGGAGTTTTGGACAATCTGAAGGTCAGAGACCTGGACACTGGTGTCGATTCGGTAGTTGACGAAATTGGCGTTTGGCACCTTGGGCCCTATAAAAAGGTCTCAGGCGAATTCGTTTTTGGTGCTTTTGCCAACAACGACAACTGGGTTGCTGATATTGGCCCCGGACAAGCCGGTTGGCTTGATGGATATGCCTATGACAGTGTTTTTTCCGAAGGGGAAAGTCCCGACGGTATGCTGTTGGTATTCGATCCTGATGGCGGACAGATGGCCTTGTCGTTTTCTACCGGTCCCCTGGTGTTTGATGCGAATACGACGCTGTACTGGTTGGACTCTCTCGAGCTTGATGGCTCGATTGGAGATGCCAGTGCTCTTGTGTTCTCATTTGGCCCGAGTGATGTCCGTATTCCGACTGCCGTCGTCGTACCGGAACCCGCAACCCTGACGCTACTCGCTGTAGGCGGACTGGTCGTTTTGCGCCGTCGCCGATCTCGGAAGTAACGGAAGCCGCATGGGACGGATCCTCGTAAAAGGCTTTGTGTATAAGAGACGCTTTCTTATGCACAAGCCTTTTTTATTTCTTAAAATGGTTACCAATGGTTACCAGTCTTTGGTGTGTGGTTTTTGGGGTGGTCGAGGGGCGCTCAAAATGTTTATAAAGTTGTGATATGTTGGATGGATATGAGGTGGGCTGTAATTGTTTTGCTTGGAGTTTTTTTATTTAGTTTTGCTAGTGCATTAGATACTAGTGATTGTGATGATAGCATGGTAGCTTATTGGCAGTTTGAGGATAGTTTGGTAGATGGTTATGGGAGTCATGATGGAGGAAGTTGGAGCGGGGTTTCTGCTTATGGCGCAGTCTTAAGTACAGGTCTCGGTGCTTCTTTTGCTGGGAGTAGTAATGTTACTATTGATGATGCAACTGATTTGAGGTTTTCTTCATCCTTCACAATTGAGATGTGGGTTGAGGCTACTGATTCTGGAATTATATTTGAAAAAGGAAATTATAAAATTGAATGGATAAAAGGTAGTGGTCTCCCAGCTCCTAATAATATTAGAGTGAGTGTCGGCAATGTAGTTCTTGATTCTGAAACTATAAGTGCTAGTGTTCCTCATTATGTTGCGGTGGTTTGGGATGCTGGGTCGGCGGAGAATTTGAGTCTTTATGTTGATGGTGTTTCTGTTAGTGGGACTTTGACGGGGGCGAGTGATGCGACAACTGATTTGGTTCTTGGTTATGGTTTTAAGGGTTTGATTGATGAGCTTGCGATTTATAGTAGGGCGCTTAGTGCTAGTGAGCTTGGTTTGCATCGTGGGCTTACGAATGCGGGGAAGGATTATTGTGATTTGTCTGGGGCTGGTGGGACTTCTGTTACTAGAACTGATTTTAGTGTTAATGGATGTACTTTTGTTGGTTCTAATGGTCTCAATGTTGATGTGTCGAGGGGGAAGTGTTCTATTGATCCTAATTATGGTGAGTTTTATTGTGATGATGATCTTTTTCCTTGGATTACTTCGGAAGTTGGGTTAGGTTGTGCTATGGGAAATAGTGATTATGATACTACTAATAATGATAGTTTTTGTTGTCCGCATGGGTATTTCTGTAATGAGACTACTAGCGGTGGAGAGTTTAGGTGTAGTCTTCGTCCTGAGACTTGTGCGGAGCAGTTGACACAAACGGATTGTAATGCTGTTGATATTGGATGTATTTGGTTTGATGGAGTTTGTATTGAGGGACTTGGAGATTTTGATTGTGGTTATTACGAAAAGGGTGTGGATGCAGCGAACGAGGAGATTGCCTGTAATGCTGATAGGTTTAATCTTAGTAAGGTTGGTATAGGGACCGGGATGTGTGGTGAGACAATACAGTGTGCTGATGAGACGTATTCGATTCCTGTGGATAATTGTGCTTGTGCGTGGTATGATGGTGCTGATGATGGAAAGAAGTGTCAGGTTAAGTTGGTTGCTATGCAGTTTTTCCATCAGACTGGTGTAGATCCAAATAGTTTTTCGTGTTCTAGCTCTTATGAACTTGGTCCTTGTGAGGGTGGGCAGCAGCTTGTGAACTGGACATCTCAGGTTCCTGTGGCGGATTTAATTGGGTTTACTTTAGGTGATGAGAATCTTACTAAATGCCTTACTGCTATAGGTTGTGATAGCGATAGTGATATTAGAAGTTGTGGTGAGCCGATAATTAAGTTGCCTGGGTTTAGTTTGTTTGCTTTTTTTGCGTCTTTGTTTATTGTCGGGATGTATTATTATTTTAGGGAATAATTTAAATAGGTAATTGGGTTGTGTTGTTTATGAGAAAATTTGGTGTGTTAGCTTTGGTTTTGGTTTTTTTATTTGCGTTTAGTTTTGTTGCGGCGGGGGGTGGATCGCGTGATATAATTAGAAATGTTGGTTATGAGAATGTGCGTTCTGTAGATGGGGATGTTTGTACGGTAGATCTTTATTTTGATTCTTGTGTTTGGCCAGATTTGGTCATTACCAATCAATGGTCTAGTAAAACAATTGACGATATTCAAACGGACCCCGAGGGTGATGATCTTGGGTCATGTTGGGGTGGCCAGTTGGTGCACCAGGAAGGTCAGTATTATCCTGGGACTGCTGCAAGGTATTATGTTAGGGATTTAGATGTTTCTTGTGAGACTGCTGAGGATCATGTTTTTTATGTTAAGGGTACTTGTAGCGGCGGCGAGTATTGTTGGGAGAATGAAACACATTCAATAGATGTTAATTATGAGGTGCCCTTTATTCCGAGAGATGTTTGTGGTTTATCTGGGATGGTTGGTTTTTGGGATTTTAGTGGTACGTCTGATACGGTTGTAACTGACTTTAGCGGTAACGGGTTTAATGGAGTAATGGAAGATTCTTCTACTCGTGTTGCTGGAAAAGTTGGAGAAGCGTTAAGTTTTTCAGGAGCAGGGAGAGTTAATCTTGGTAATTCTGCTTTGTTGAATCCGGTGAGTGAACTGAGTATTGAATTTTTGATGAAAACTGCGGATGATGCTGCAGATATTGGAGTTATGTTTTCGAGGCATTGGAGTTTGGATACTGGCCCTAATTGGGCTCAGAGATTGTCTGTCGTCGCTGGAAAGCTTAATTTTGGGTATGCTGGTGGGGTGAGTTTAACTGGGAATGCGGATGTTGCGAATGGTGTTTGGCACCATGTTGTTTTGACTCATGATGGATCTAGTTTTAAGCTTTATGTTGATGGGGTTTTGGACAGAAGCGTTCCGGCTCCCGGGAATTTTATTAGTTCTACTTCTAATACATATATAGGGAATTCTAATTATGCGGGGAATTATGGGATTGGTCATTATAATGGATTGATGGATGAGGTTGCGTTTTATAATCGGGCGTTGACTACTGCGGAAATTTCTGGGCATTATGTGAGTGTTAGCAATGGTGTTAATTATTGTACGCCTATTGAGGCTGAGAGCACTTGCAATGCTGTTAATTTGGATGTCTATAAAGTTGATCGAGCGACGTATGCGGTTCCACCTGTTGGTTTGTCTGATGATATTAATTATATGACCCTTGATCGTTCTGCTTCTGATTTGACTGCTTCTGATTTGGCGAATGTTGATGTTTTGATTATTGCTGATACTTATTTGACAGGGGATCCAACTCATTCCTGCGATTCTTTGAATGAATGGTCTTGTGCCGCGAATTATGTGAATATTATAGGTAGTTTTGCGGAGTTAGATGTGATAAAGGATGCTTGGGAAGGTGGGATGGATGTTATTTTGATTGGTGATAATGGCGGTACTCCTGTTGGTAATTCAATAGCAAATTATTGGTCAGCGACGGTTACAAACTATTTGACAGACACTATGTATTATACTAATTATGGTATTGCTTATGCTAATGCTCCCCTTGATCCTCCGACTCCAGATTTGGCCCAGTTTCCTTTTTTGGAAGGTGTCCAATTCTCTTTGTCATGGGATGGTATCTGGTCTCCTGGGTTGATTTACAATGTGTATTCTCCTGCTAAGTGTGCTGCTCGTACTGTTATTGATGGATCTTGTATTGCTGCCTATTTACCAAGGGCTGCGGGTCGTGGTTATTTATTTGTTTCTGGTAATGCTAATGTTGGAAGTGATATTTATACTAAGAATCTGATTGAGAGGAGTTGTCAGGCTGAATGTGCTCTACCTAATTTAGAAGGGTATTGGAGTTTTAACGATGGTTCGAGTACGAGTGTTTCTGATTTGAGTGGGAATTTTAATAATGGAGTTGTTGTTGGTATGGGTGACGATGATTTGAGCAGTGGGGTATCTGGCTTGGCTTTAGATTTTGACGGAGTGGAGGATTATGTTGAGGTGGCAAATAATGATAATTTGAAGTTGGAAAAATTTACGACGGCTGCTTGGTTTAAGGTTAATCGTTTGTTGCAAGCAGGGGATGAATCTTGGGTGATTTTAATGAGGGGAGAAGAGGTTCAATCTGGGAATTTGAATTATAATACTCAACTTATTAATAGTCCTACTTTGTTTGGTGAGGATAGTATGAAGCTGGCTTGTGGTTTTGAAAATACTGTTGATACTAACCACTGGATTATTTATGACGTGCATGATGCTTCTTTTGTTGACCGATGGATTCATGTTGCTTGTACTTTGGACGGAAACGATTGGAAGATGTATATTGATGGGGAAGAGGTTTCAACTGATTTAAGGAATGGTCGTGAAGCAATAGCGAGCCTTGGCGGAACTAAACCTTCGCTGATTACTTCTCCTTTTTATGTTGGGGGGGCTTTTTCCAGTGATGGTGATGAAGGAGGAGTAGATGACGTGGTTAGCTTTTTCGATGGTTCGATAGATGAGGTTTCTGTTTGGAGCAAAGCTTTGACTGCGGTGGAGGTTAAGAATTTGTACGATAAAGGAACGGCTGGACTTGGGTATTGTGATGTTGCTCCTGTGAGTGAGATTATGTGGGCAGATATGAATGGTGATGAGATTGTTAGTGCTGATCTTGGGGATACTGTTCAGATGATTAAGACTTATGCTGGTTCTGGAAGTTTTGATATTTTTGAGGAGGATGATACTGTTACAGATCCTTTTGATGATGAGATTAGGAATGATATTGCCGGCGTTGGTGTTGGTAGTAATTTGATCGGGAAGTGGACCATAACTCAGGACGATTTAAGGAAGACTCTTGGGGATTATGAGGAGTTTAGGTTTATTGTCGACGGTGAGACGAGCGAGGCTTTGAGTATTAATCCAAGGAGAGATGATGATAGGATGGTTGTTGGTGTTGAGAATCCGGCTTGTGGTACTCATTTTAACCAAGGAGATGGTACAATTATTAGGGTTGTTGTCAGTGATCGTGACGATGAGGTTAGTGGATCTTTAGCTGTTTCTGATGTTGAGGTTGCTACTTTTGGCAATGGTGGAGTTATTCAGGGCTATACATTTAGTGTTCCTGGTAATGTGCAGATTGTTGCTGATGCGAATAATACTCGAGGGAAGAGATCGCGGTCGGTTTCGAGTGTGATGGTTTTGGATAGGACTGTTGATGGTAAATATTCTGCGGCTTGTATTGATAGGCCTAGGAATTTTGAGGATTTTGAGGGGAATAGTATTCCGATTGATGCTTCGACGAGTCGGGCTGTTAGAGTTACTAATGGTGGGACTACAGCGACAGTGATTGTACCTGGAGATCCTGGTTTGAATTGGTATTGGACTTTTTCGAGGAGAGATGGTAATCATGAAATTAGGAATGTTTTAGGTGTTGCCGGAGAGAGTCTTCTTGCTTATAATTTTACTGCTGAGTTTCCTAGTTCTGGAAATAATTGGGCTACGTTGGGATTGGATTTGGATTAGTTTCTTGGGGGAATGATTTAAATAGTGGTTTGTGTTATATTGTTTATGAAAAAGTTGTTGATGCTTTGTTTTGCTCTTGTTTTTTTTGCTAGTTTTGTCGTCGCTGCGCCTTCAGAGGTTAGAGCGAATTTTATAATTAATGATGATGAAGTAGTTGCTAACGATGATGACCTTTCTCTTCTTGAGCCTAGCTTTTGGGATAGTTATGGTAATACGCTGATAGCGATTATAGTTTTGATAATTATTTATGTTTTGTTTAAGAGTTTTAGTAAGAAGACAAAAAAGAAAACTAAGGGCAAATCTCGTAAAAGAAAGTGATTTGAAATGTTTATAAAGTATTGTTGCTAGGTTGTTATATGAAAAGATTGGTGATGTTTTTCGTTTTGGCTTTAGCTTTGAGTTTCGTTTCTGCTTCTGTGAGTGTTCATAACATTACTGTCGATATCGCGTATTCTCCGTTTGAAAATTTGAGTGGTGAAATTAATTTGACTATTGAAGGGGAGGGATATGATGATTTGATAACTTCGAATGATAATGATAGTATTGGGATTGGAGATTTTTTGAATGCAAGCGGTGTTTTGTTCGGGTGTTCTCCTCCTGATTGTTCTAAGGATTATACTGCTTCTTCGGGTGGTATGGATAATAGTTTTGATATTGGTACTTCTGGTAAGAGTTATCTTGGTTTTGTTTTGAATGGAGATAATGTTGAGTTGACCAGTATGAATTTTAAGGTTGAGAGTAATTTTGAGGAGAGTTCGAAAGTGCCGCTGACTATTGATTTTTTTGAGAGAGAGAATTGGAAGTATGAGGAGTTTTCAAATGATTTTTTGAATGAAAATTGGGGTTGTTATAATCCGGCGATTGAAGAGGTTGGGCCTGTAATAGGAAGTTTGCTTTATTGTGAGATGGTTTCTGTTCCTGACAGTGGGGTTTTGAAGGTTGGAGCTAAGGTTAGTGGGGTTGATGATAAGAAATTGAATATGGAGGTTTGTCCTGAAGGTAGCACAGGTGGTTGTAGGGTATGTGATTATAATACCAGTGTCGATAGTGGATGTACAGTTTTTCCTGATGAGGGATATATATTTTCTGAGGGTGATTATCGGGTTTGTGTGAGTGCTGATACTACTACTAATTATAGGATATTTAGCGAGGATGGTGGAGAGAATTGCGGTTTTACGCATGAGTTGATGAACCCAGAGGATAGTGTGAATGATTATGCTATTTTTGCTCAAACTGTTAAGTACGATTCTTCTCTTGCTCTTGGTGCTGTTAGTTTTGATCAGGAGAGGTTTGTTGAGGCGGCTAACGATCTTCTTGAGAAAAGATATGGTAATGATTGTTCGGATGGTTGTATTTTGCCTATAGCTATTTCGGGGATTCCCCAAGATGTTAGAGTTTATGATGTTGCGCTGGAATTTGTTAAAGATAATCAGGTTGATTCTACAAATCAGGTTTATGATTTAAGTACAGTTCCGGTTCTTGTCGATTATAGCGGAGTTGTTGATTTGGGGGCTTTGGGTTTTTCTGTTTCTAAAACCATGGAGTATATTGTTTCTTTGTCTGATGTCCAGCTGCTTAAGAAAAAAATTAATATTTTACCCGCTCCGATTATTTTGAATGTTTTTCCTTTGGACCCGCCCGCAGGTGTTCCTGTTAATTTTTATGTTAATGTCGATTTTGATGCGAATAAATCTTTGACTTATGATTGGGATTTTGGTGACGGCACTAAGGACGAAACCGGTGTTCCTTATGCTCTTCATTCTTATGGGAGTTTGGGAAATTATACAATGACGGTTGAGGTTAGCGCTGGTGGAAATCTGACTTCTGAAAAAAGTTTTAATGTTGTTACGGTTAGTCCGGAGTTTGCTGTTAATTCAACTCTTATTTCTAAGAGAAAGGCTTTGAAGGATTTCGTTAAGGATGTTTCTGAATTTCCATCTTGGTATAGTGAGGCTTTGTCTAAGCTTGCTGATGTTGATTTTTTTGATGGTGAATTAGATAGGTTAGATAGGGCAAGGAATAATTCTTTTAGCGAGTCTGATTTTATTAAGGTTGCCGAGGAGCTTTATGATTTGAATGTTCCTAAGGGGATTACCATAAATAGTTTTACTAGTCCTTATTTGATGACAGAACCGACTGATATTAATATTGAGCCAGTTGCTACAATTGGCGGTGGTTCGACTGGTGCGTCTAATAGCGTTTATCAAAATCCGATTTTGGTGTGGCAAGAACAAAATGTCGTTGCTGATTTTGAAACAAAAGGATTTTCTGTTGTTTCTTGGAAGGGTGAAATTAATGAGGTTTTTAGAATATATTCTATGAATGTTGAATCTAGTAGTTATGGTGAAAGTTATTTTGTGATTAATAAGCCGTTTAATGATTTGTATTTTAATGGAGAAGCTAGTGCTAGGAAGGCTGGTAATGCTACTGTGATTATTTTGAATGAAGGAGTGAAGCAATCGTTTGGGTTTTATTATAAGACTGGAGAAGAGACCTCGTTTTTTGTTTCTCCAAAATTAAGTTCGGTTATTCTCGAGGGAAATATTGAAGATATTTGTGATTATGATTTTATTTGTGAGGAAGAGATGGGAGAAAATTCGGATACTTGTCGGAATGATTGTAAGCCTGTTTTTGGTGCGATTCTTTATGTTATTTTGTCCTTGATTTTTTTGTTGATAATTTATTCTGTTTTGCAGATTTGGTACAAGCATCGTTACGAGGGGCATTTATTTAGGGATAGGAGGCAGCTGTACAATCTTTTGATGTATGTTACTAATGCGAGAGCTAGAGGAATGAGTGATGATAGGATTGCTGCTGAGCTTCGAAAGCAGGGTTGGTCAACAGAGAGAGTTAATTATATTATTAAGAAGTCGAGAGGTCAGAGAACTGGACTTTATGAGATTATTCCGTTTGAGAAAATTTCTGCCTTCTTTAGAAATCGAAAGGCGCAGAAGATTGAGGCGGCGAAGGTTGCTACTGGGGTTCGACAACAAGACAGGAGAAACATTAATAAATCTGGGTTGCAAAGAAAATTCTAGGATGATTAAGATAATTAAAAACTTCGCTAGAAGAATTTTTTCCAGCGTCTTTAAGAAAAAAGGAGAAATAAAGTTGGGATTCTATGGTTCGCCTAATGCTGGGAAGACTAGTTTGGCTAATCGAATTTGTCAAGATTGGTTGGGCGAGGATTTGGGTAGTGTGAGTAAGATGCCGCATGAGACAAGAGAGATTCAGGTTAAGGAAAAAGTTGCGATTGAGAAGGATGGGAAGAAGCTCGAGTTTAAGTTGATTGATACTCCAGGGATTGCGACTAAGATTGATTTTGAAGATTTTATGAAGTTTGGTTTGAAGAAGAAGGCTGCGCAGGGTCGGGCTAAGGAAGCGACTCAGGGAATTATTGAATCGATTAAGTGGCTGGATGATATGGACGCTGTTGTTGTTTTGATTGATGCGACTATTAATCCTTATAGTCAGGTTAATATTACTATTATTGGGAATTTGGTTGCTAGGAAGATTCCGGTTTTGATTGTTGCGAATAAGATTGATTTGAAGAAGGCTGATATTAAGAAAGTGCAGGGGGCTTTCCCCGAGTATGAGGTTGTTGGGATCTCTGCGAAGAACGGGGATAATATCGAGGAGTTTTATGAAGAGCTATTTAAATTGGTTAAGAAAGTTTAAATAATACTAAAACAAAGTAATAACAATATGGTGAAGAAAAAAGTGGTGAAAAAAGTTTCTAAGAAGAAGAAGGTTTCTAGGAAATCTGTGGCGAAGGATTTGACGATTCATTTTATGCCGTATTCTGAGATTGCGCATGAGGATGCGATTGGTAGGATTAAGAAAATTATGGGGATTGTTTTGAAGGGAAAGATTATTATTTTGCAGGGGAAGTTGAGGCCTGATGAAGAGGCGAGGTTGATTGAGAATTCTATGACGCTGATTGGGAATATCGAAGGATTTCAAGGGGTTGAGATTGCTGGGCTTTCTGGAGAGAATGAGAACCGTGGTTTGTTTGAGAAAGTGAGGCATAATATTGCGAGAATTTTGGTGGGAGAGCAGGATGCGATCACGATTATTGGGCCAGCTTCTGTTGTTAAGGATATTACGAAGGATCCGAAGAAGATTGAGTTGATGCTTCAGCGTAGATAGATAAGTTTATTAATTTCTTAGTTCTGTTTATTGTATGCCACATCAATGCGTACATTGTAGTAAAATAATTGAAGTTGGGAGTAAGGAAATTCTCGAGGGTTGTAATAGTTGTGGCGGTAAGTTTTTTTTCTATATTCGTGATGAGCAGGCGGCTAAAATAAAGGAGTCGAAGGAGGAAGTTATTCCGGAGTTTAATACTGTCGATAAGGTGAAAGTTGAGGAGGACGTTCGTAGTATTTTGAAGGTTGAGGATGATGAGAAGCCTGTGATTTTGGATTTGGAGAGCGTGAAGGTTTTAGGTCCTGGAAAGTTTGAGTTGGATATTGTGAGTTTGATGAACAGGAAGCCGATTGTGTTTAAGGTTAGCGAAGGGAAATATATTATTGATATTGAGGGGATGTGATTAATTTTAAATAGTATTTTTGCTAGTATTTGTTATGAAAAAGAGAGTATGGAGTTCTTGCGAAAACCATTCACGTATTTTTCGCGGGGCTCAAAAAAGTGGGATGTCTGCGATTGTTGCGACGGTGTTGGTTGTCTTGATTGTTGTTGTTACTGTCGGAGTTGTGTGGGGCCTTGTTCTTCCTGTGGTTCAAGATGGGGTGGAAACTGAAATTTCTGATGTTAGAATTTCTATTGATACTGGTGGAGGTTACACTTTTTTTAATGAAAGTACCGGTGAAGCTTGTGTCCAGGTGAGGAGGTCTAGTGATAACACAAATTTAGTCAGAATTGATGTTATATTTTCTTTCGGTGGCGATACGTTTGTTGGTAATTTTACTGGTGCTGAGATCCCAGGTGCGAATGAAGCTAATACAGAATGTTTTGATCTGAGTGATTTTACTAATGAAGACGGGAGCCAAAGATTTCCAGATTCAGTAGAGCTTTCTCCCATTTTTCTTGATGGTGGCAGAGAGGTTGTTGGAAGCAGAACGCCTAAGGTTGTTAAAATAAAAAATGGAACTAGTGTTGGTGTTGATTCTGATCCACAGAGGATTGATGATGGAGAAGATGACGAGGTTGATAACTGTAGGACTTTAGATGTTGCAGGAGGAGAATATAGGTTAGTAAAAGATATTATTAGTGATTCTACTTGTTTTATAATAGTCGCAGAGGGCATTAGCTTGGATTTAAATGGATTTAATATAACTGGTGAGGGCGATGGGTATGGTGTTTCTGTTGAGGCAGATGGTGCAACTGTTAAGAATGGCGAGATTTATAGTTTTAATAATGGCATTTATTTGAATGGGGTTAGTGGAAATAATTTGATGAACATTAATGTTGAATCTAGTTATGGAAGTGGTATATACCTTGTCTCAAGTTCTAATAATAATCTCACAGCTATAGTTTCGAATTCGAATGGGGCGGATGGAATATCTTTTTCTGGAAGTTCCGGGAATATTCTTAGAGATAGTACTACGAATTCGAATGGGGCGAGGTTGAGTGGCGGTGGCGGGGTGATGATTTTTGGGGGTTCGAATAATATCTTGATGGATTTAATCTCTGTTTATAATCAGGGTTCATCGTCAGATGGAATTTATATAATGAGGAGTCATTCTAATGTGTTGTTGGATATTAACGCAAGTTATAATGGACAGGTGCCAGGGGGTTTCCCTAGAGATAATAAAGCAGATGGTGTTCAAATTAAAGAAGGCAATTCTAACAATCTCACTAGGGTTATCGCTATGTTTAATGGCCACCATGGGCTTTATTTTGAAGGTAAGAACGATGAGTCCCTGATAGTTTCCAGTTTGGTTGCTGATAGCACTTTTTGTGATAATAATGATGATATAGTGGATGTTAAATGTAAGGATTACCATATTTATCAAAATCATGGTTTTGGCAATAAGTATGATTCTTTTAGGAGTTCCTGCGGAGAGCTTTTTGGAACTGATGCAGTTCCTTGTGATTAAATTTAAATAGTATTTTTGTTAGTATTTATTATGAAAAAGAAAGGTGTTTCTGCGATTGTCGCGACTGTGTTGGTTGTTTTGATTGCTGTTGTCGGTATTGGATTGATTTGGGGTGTTGTTTTGCCGGTGATTGATGAAGGGTTTTCGGCTCAAGAGTATGATATAGATTTGGTTATTGATGACAGTGCCGGTTATACTTATTATGATGCCGATAATAAGGTTGCATGTGTGCAGATTAAAAGAGGGGCTGATGAGTTTAATTTGTCGCGTATTGATGTGTTTTTTTATTTTAATGGAACTTCTTATGGTTCTAATTTTACTGGAAGCGATGTTCCTGGCCCAAATGAAATCAGAAAGAAATGTTTTAATCTTGAGGACTATGGGGCTCCGAATTCTATAGAAATAGCGTCGGTGATTTGGGATGATGGAAAAGAAATTATTGGGAAGGTTAGCTCGGCTGTCGCGAGAGTTAAACTTGGTAGTTATCCTGGGACTCCAACTGATATTGCTAAGTTGGATAAGCCGAAGAAGCAGAATAATAATGGGCCCGCTCCTGTCGTGTGCGTTGGTGGTTGTGATGATGGGAATGATTGTACTGTAGATGTTTGTACTGATGGCAGTTGTTCTAATGATGATGTCGCGGATGGTACGGTTTGTACTGATGGTGGTTCTTGTTTGTCTGGGACATGTATTCTTCCTGATTGGATTGAGATATCAGATTGTTCTTCTGTTGTGTTGAATGAAGAAGGTGCAACTTATATTCTTGTTAAGGATATTGATAGTACCGGTACGTGTTTACTTGTTGGCGCTGATGGGATTACCGTTGATCTTAATGGGTTTGAGATTAGGGGTGAGGCCGAGTGGGATAGTTATGGTGTTATTATAGATGGTCAGGATAATACTATTGTGAGAAATGGAGGAATTTATAATTATGATACCGGTGTTTTTCTTGACTGGGGGTCAGAATCGAATACAGTAGATAATATGGTAATAAGTGATAATTTAGACCTTGGGGTGCACATTCTTGAAAGCACCAATAACAATATTATAAACAATATTATAGACGATGTTTGGGGCGGTTTTGGTTATGGAGTGTATGTTGAGGGAGCTTCTTCGGGATATAATAATATTATAAACAACACAATAGAAGATGTTTCTGCTGTGGGTGTGTCTATTGAATCTTCTGGCAATAAGGTAATAAATAATACTATCATATCGTGTTCTGTTGGAATTAGGTCTTTCGGCGGGAGTAGTCTCGAGATTTTTAATAACAAGTTGCAGGATAATGGTGGGCGTGGAATTGATTTTTGGGGCGATAGTGATGGAAGTATTATCGGTAATTATATTCATTCGAATGGCCTTGGGATTGATTCTTCTACATCAGGTAATGTCTATATTGAAGATAATATATTGAACGCTAATGGTCAGGGTGGTTTTTACATTTCTACTTTTAGTCCTAATACTTATGTTATTAAGAATAATTCTATTGTTGGCGATGGTTTTAATACCGGAATAAGTGTATCTTCTTCTATGGATGAGGCAACTATATCTATTGAGGATAACGTTGTTAATTCTAGTAGTGTTGGTATTTTTGTAGAACAAGGGCGTGGCTTTAGTGTTTATAATAATATTCTGGAGTCTAATGATGTTGGTTTGAAATTAGCTGGTTGGTCTTCTGGGGGTAATCATGATATTTCAGGTAATCATGTTTGTGGCAATGATGAGGATTTTGTTTGTGATAGGCATTTTTTGGGAGGTTTTTATTATAATATAGCAGATGTCTATGGAAGTGGAAATACTTTTGGTGGCGATAGCGGAGATGTTGTTGCGTGTCCGGTAAATAGTTGGCCAGATTATGATAATGGAGATTATGGTTATTGTTCTTAATCTAAAGATTTAATAGGTGGTTTTTCTTGTTTAGAATATGAGTATGAAAAGTGTTTTGTCGAAGGAGCTCGAGTTGATTTCGCTTTCTCGTGAGGAGATTTTGAGATTGCATAGGGTTTCTAAGGATTTTATTAGTTCGTTGAAGAGAGCGGGCCTGAGGGCTTATGTGGGGGGTAGTTTGGCGAAGGGTACACTTGTTAAGAAGGGAAAGCAAGATGTTGATATTTTTGTTGTGTTTGATTTTAGTGAGGATATTTTGAAGTTGGAGAAGGTGCTGGAGAAAATGAAACTGCCTGGGAAGTTGAGTAAGGTTCATGGGTCGAGGGATTATTTTCAGATTGATTGTGACGATGTTATTTTGGAAGTCGTGCCTGTTGTGAAGAATAAGGATCCTGAGATGGCGGAGAATGTGACTGATGTTTCTCTTTCTCATGTTAAGTATGTTGTTGGGGCTTTGAGGAAGAATCCTAAGTTGGCGAATGAGATAAAGTTGGCGAAGACTTTTTGTTATGCGAATCGTTGTTATGGGGCCGAGAGTTATGTGAAGGGATTTAGTGGATATTCTTTGGAGATTTTGGTTATTCATTTTGGAGGTTTTGTTAAATTTTTGAAAGGGATTGCTAAGGTTAGGGTTGTTGATCCTTTGAAATATTTTAAGGGCGAGCGTGATGTTTTGAATGAGATTAATGCTTCGAAGTTGGTTGGTCCGATTGTTGTTGTTGATCCGACTTACAAGTATAGGAATGTGACTGCTGGTTTGGGTTATGAGACTTTTGGGAAGTTTAATGAGATTGTTAAGAGCTTTTTGAAATCGCCGTCGCTGAGTTTTTTTGAGAAGAAGGAAATTGATGTTGCTAGTTTGAAGAAAATGCGCGGTAGGTTTGTTGAAATTGATTTGAGTACTGATAGACAGGAGGGTGATATTGCTGGGACGAAGATGAAGAAGTTGTTGGATTTTTTTGCGAGGGAATTGGTTAGAAAAGGGCAAAAGATTTTGGCGAAGGAGTTTGATTATTCGAATGTTGGGCAGAAAGCTAAGGGTTATTTGGTTGTTGGTGAGAAATTGGAGATTGAAGTTCGTGGACCTTCGGTTGGTTTGCAGGATGCTGTTAAGGCTTTTAAGAAAGCTAAGGGAAAGAATGTTTTTGCGAGGAAGGGATTTTGGTGGTTTAAGGAAAAAGTTTCTGTTGAAAGTATTTTTGAAATGGTGAAGAAAGTTTCTGGTGAGATGGGTGCTAGTGGGAAGTTAGTTTAGAGTTATTTGTTTCTCTCGTTTACATATTCTTCAATAGATTTTCCGTCGATGGTGTAATATGCTCTTCCTTGTTTGGTTTCGATGTAAGTTTCGTTTGTGTCTGGTGCGTTTGGATCACCGATAACGTTTTGTGTTTTGGTTCTTCTTTTTTCACTTCTAGTGATATCATAATTATGCAAGGCATCTAATCCTTTTTTCGCTTGGACACCGACTAAGCATGCAGTTCCAATTAATAATGCTGATGCAGATATTCCAATAATATGATTTAATATTTTTGCCATGTTAGTTTTTCCATGCCATGTCGAACATGTATGCTAGGGATGTTGTGAAGAATGGGGAGTTGATCCAGACGCCGTAGTCGAAATCTTCGTGGACGTTTGTTGGTTTGATTGTGAAGATTAATTCTTTCTTGTCTGCAACTACGAATCTTGCGTGGATAGGTTTTGATTTTACTTCTACTCCGAGTTTCTTAGATAATTTTGTTGCGTCCTCTTCGCTGTCGCCGATCATTACTTTGATGTCGACTTTTCGTTTCTTCAGTTTTGTGAAGACGTCTTTGAATAATTTTAGCTTTGAGGAAAGTTCGTATGCTGAGGAAGTCATGTGGATTGTTTTTTCTGCTGTTTCCATAACTGCTCGCATTTGTAAATATAAATTTGATCGGCCTTTGATGGAAGTTGAAAGTTCGTGGTTTTTGATTGGTTCGATTCCGGTCTTGTGTAGATCTTGTAATTCTTTGTATTCTGTTGTATCTTTTAGCCCTGTTAGTGTTTTGATTTTTTCTTCTGCGTGAGTTGTTGTGTTGTTCTTTAGTTTCTCGATAACGATTTCTGGTTTTACTGCGATATACTTTACAGGTTTGCCTAGTTTTTGGATTACAAATCCTCGCTTCTCTAAAGATTCTAAAACGTCGTAAGTTCTTGAACGTGGGACGCCGGAGATCTCTGCGATTTCACCTGCTGAGGAAATTCCTTTAGAAAGCAAAGCTAGCCAGACCTTTGTTTCGTAAATGTTTAGGTCGAAGTATCCTTTCAGTTTCTTGATTAATTCTGGTTTTGCTATCATTTTACTACTAATAGTGGACAAAAAAATCTTTTATAAATGTTTGGGTTATGTTGTCTTTCTCTAGGGGTTACAATAGGAAGTTTTATATAGAATTTTTTTGTGTCATTCTTATGAGATTGAAGTATACTCTGGTATTCTTGTTGGGATTTGTTAGTTGCGCGCTTTTGTTTAGCTTGTTTAGTTATTTTGGTGTGGCACTCGCCGGTGTACCCATTGAGATGGGCAAGGTTCCGTTTGGGACAGGGATGGTGAGTTATGGGGTTAGTGCGCCTTCTGACTGGGTTTCTGAGGATGATATTGTTGTTTTTGATGATATGGTTGTTTTGAGGATTGCGAATGCTACATTGTCTAATTATGCGAATAGTGGGAGTATGTTGCCGTTTTTGGATGAGGGTGCGAATGGTATACGTGTTGTTCCGGAGAGTGTTGATGATGTGAATGTTGGAGATATTGTTAGTTATGTTTTTGATGGGATCATGATTGTGCATCGAGTTGTTGAGAAAGGTGTGGATGATGAAGGGGTTTATTTTGTGATGCAGGGAGATAATAATTTGGTGAGTGATGGGAAGGTTCGGTTTGAGGATGTTAGGTATGTTACTGTTGGGATTCTATATTAAGAGTTTCCAGATTAGTAATCCTAAGAATATTCCGGTTGTGATGTATGGCATTGCTGGGTATGCTTTTCCTTTTTTGGTTATGAAGAATAGGAATGATAATCCTGCGAGTGCTCCGAAGATTACGAAGAGTGCTGGGATGATTCCGAATGCTTGCATGAAAACTCCGGCTGTGATTATTGGGAAGATGACATCTCCGCCGCCGAGGATTGCCAAGCTTACTTTGAATTTTTTCTTTTTAATTTTGGCTGGCATTTTTTTGCCTTTGTATTTTTGTTTTATCTTTGCGATTTGAGCTTTGACTTTTTTGGATGCTGATGGGATTAGGAAACCGCCGAATATTTTTAGTTCTTCCATTTGGAACTTTGCCATTTTTTGCATGACGCCGGATTTCCATACTGCCCATGCGTCGTAGATTGAGATTAGGATAAGTAATACTATGACTGTTTTCCAGGTTAGGATTGGGACGAAGACTGCTGCGATTCCGGGATAGATTAGGAGTTCTGTTAGGTTGTGGGTGTAGGCGTTTGGGTGGAATATTTTTATGAATGCTAGTGGGATTGCGATTGCCATGGCGACGATTGCGATGTTCATTAATGGTGTGTATTTTAGGATTGCGTTAAATGAAATTCCGAGGGCTAGTGCGACGACGAGGAAGAACCAGAGCCTGATGACGATTCGCCATTTGTATTTCATTAGGATGAAAATTAGTGCGAATGCTAGGGCGAATGCGAAAATGATTGATAGAAAATCTGGAGTTGGTTCGTCTTGTGGCGCTTGGAGTCCGAATGGAAGTGATCCTTCGGTCATAAATAATTCTTGTTCGCCTGTTTCCGGGTTGATGATTGTTAGTGATTGTGGGGCATAGGCGTTGACGACGAAGAGGCCGATGAATTGCGTGACTATGAACATTGAAAGTAAGAGTAGAGTTATTGTTAATCTGTGTTTCACTTTGTCACCTGTTGATTATTGGGGTGAGAGGTATATAAAGATTATCTTAATCTGATTGTTTCTAGATTTTTTGGGACTGTTGTTTCTGTTCGCTGTTGTTTGTAAATGGATGAAGCTAAATCTAGACACTTGGATTGTTCGCCGTGGTTTATGATTACTTTTCTTGGTTTTGGGTTTATGTTGTTCATGAATGCCATTAGTTCGTTTCGTGAGGAGTGGCCGGAGAATCCGTCCAGCGATAGGAGTTTTAGTTTTATTGGGACAATTTCTACTTTTCCGTTTACGTCGAATTTTGCTTCTTTCAATCCTTCTTTAAGTTGTCGTCCGAGTCCGCCTGCTGGTTGGTAACATGAAAGACAGAGTCCGTTATTTGGGCTATCTGCGAATTCTCTTAGGTATTCTACGGATGCGCCGCCAACAAGCATTCCTGATGTTGCTAGAACTATGCAAGGTCCGCCTTCAATTACTTTTTTTCGTTCGTGTGGGGAGCCAACTTGGCTGAATATTTCTGATACGAATGGGTTGTTGTCTGCGAAGATGTTTGCCCGGAGTGCGTTTGATAGGAAATCTGGGTAGGCTGTGTGGATTCCGTTGATGTCCCAGATCATACCATCGATATAGATTGGTACTTTTGTTAGCTTGCCGTTTCGCATTGCGTCTTCGAGAATTAGCATTTTTTCTTGGGCATGTCCTGTTCCTAATTCTGGAAGTAGAAGTTTTCCGCCGCCTGCTATTACATCATTTGCGAATTTGATCAGGGCTTCTTCGGATTCTTTTTTGGGCGGGTAGTTGTTGTCTTTTCCACCGTATGTTGCTTCGAGCTGCAGTGTTTCTAGTCTTGGGAAATATGATGTTGCGGCTTCTAGGGATCTTGATTTTCCGAATTTGATGTCGCCTGAGTAGACGTAATTGTGGAGGCCGTTTCCGATGTTGAAGTGGATCATTGCTGAGCCGAGTGTATGACCTGCGTTGTATAATGTGATTCGGACGTCTGGTGTGATGTCGGTTACTTCTTGGTAGTTTAGCGTTATTGAATGTTTTACCATGTCTCGAACGTTTGAAGATTTGAATAGTGGGGCTGCGGCTTGTTTATATGCGACGCCGATGAAGTCGAGTGCCATTAGAGCTGATATGTCTCTTGTTGGCGCTGTCATGTAGACTGGGCCTTTGTATCCCATTTTGTAGAGATAGGGAATTAGTCCGGAGTGATCCAAGTGGGCGTGTGACAAAATTACGGCGTCGATTGTTGATAGGTCTAGTTCTGGGGCTTCTAGGTATGGATATTTGTCTTTGCCGTTTGAAGATACGTCAACTCCGCAGTCGATTATGATTCTTGAGATTGGAGTTTGCAGGAGAAAACAGGAACGTCCGACTTGTCGTCCGCCGCCTAAAGCTGTGATTCTGATCCATTCTTCCATTTTGTCGGGGTTCCATTCTTTGTAGATTTTTTCTCCGATGTTGTTCAGGAATTTTTTTCGGTACGTATTGTCTTGGTATAGAACTTCTCTGATTTTGTTTGTTATTTTGGATTTGATTGCTGGGGATCTTTGAACTTGTGGCGTCCAGAATGTTTCGACCTTTACCGTTCTTAATAGTGATCCGCCTTTTCCGATTGCTAATCCTGGTTTTTTTGCTTCGATGATTACTGTGCTTCGTTGTGGGTCGAAAATTATTTGTGTTAGTTCGGCTTCTTGTGGGATTATTTGTTTTATTTTTGCTTCAGTCTCTTCTTGTTTCATTAGGAGTTTCTTGTCTGCTCGTAGTTCGACTCGTTTTTTGATTGTGTTTACTACGTCTTTGATTTGTGAGTCGCCGTTTTTGAAGAATGCTGTGTCTGTTGTGTATACGACTATGTTTGCTCCTTCGAAAATTGTTGAGCCGACTACACCTCGCGGTAGCTGCCCTTCGATTGTTTGTAAGATATCTGCCATATTATTAATTGTGTTCTGTGTAAACTTTTTCTACTCTTTGTTTTGATATGTGTTCAATTCCGTCCTTTGTGATTTTGAAAACGTCGATTCCGTGTCCTGATGCTGTGTCTCGTTCGGATGAGGATTTGATCGCGTCGATTGCGAGTTCTACTCCTTCTTCGATTGTTAGGTCTGGCTTGTACATTCTTTCAAGCATTCCTAGTATATAAGGCATTCCTGAGGAGAAATTTGCGTCGAAGTCTTCTACTACCATTACGCTGCCGGCTGGTTCGATTGAGTATAGTTCTGCTGTACCGTTTTCGTTTAGGCCGCCGACCATTAGTCCTGCCATGAATGGGATCATTGAGGGTTGTCGGATGTTTTTGTAGGATGTCATTGCGATCATGTTTGCTGCTTCTTTGATTGTTGGTCTTGTTTTGTCTTTTAGTTCTTTTAGTTTAAGTTGTGCTGTTATTAGTTTTTTTGAGATTTCGATGTCGGATGCTGTTCCTGTTCCGGAGATTACTAGGTAGTCGTTTAGCTTTGTAACTTTTTGGCAGTTTTTTTGCATTACGATGTGTCCGCCGGCTGTTGCTTTTCGGTCGCCTGCCATAACTACGCCGTCTTTGCACACAATTCCGACTAGGCTCGTACCTGTCGTTAAAATATTTTTCTTTAATTCTGCATCCATTGTAAACTCTTAGAATTTATAATAATTTGAGGATTATTTGGTTTTTAAGGTTTTTGGTGTGATTTGTGTGTAATAACTCTTATAAACGGGGGTTTGTTAAGTTTTTGATGGAATATGAGGGTTTGTTGGATGAGGCTTATGAGAATGTTGAGGCGACTGATGAGTGTGAGCGTTTTGAGGTGTTGAAAGTTAAGGGGCATCATGAGGGGGTTCGTACTATTATATCGAATTTTGGGCAGATTGTTTTGTGTATTAGAAGGAAGCCGGAGCATTTTTTGAAGTTTTTGACTAAGGAATTGGCGAGTTCGGGGGAGATTAAGGGGGATAGATTGATTTTGTCGAGGAAGTTGGCGAGTAAGGATGTTAATGATAAGATTGAGAAGTATGTGAATGGGTTCGTTTTGTGTCCTAAGTGTAAAAAACCGGATACTGAGCTTGAGAACGCGGGGGCGAAGGCTTTTTTAAGGTGTCTTGCGTGTGGTGAGAAGTATGAAGTGCATAAAATTTAGACGAATTAAATTGAATAGGAGGAAAATATGACAATTGAAGGAAGATGTATGAAGTGTAAGGAAAACAAACCAATGAAGGATGCGGAGATGCACAAGACTTCTCGAGGCGGATTTATGGCTAAGGGAAAGTGTACTGCGTGTGGATGTGGTATGTGTAGAATTATGTCGAAGGACAATGCTGAAAAAGCAGTGACTGATGGCGAGGCCAAAAAGGCTTATTAGTTTTTATTTTAATTCCTCTTTTAGGGAGAAGAGGATTTTCATTTTTTATTGTGTGTAAGAAATGTGACATAGGTGTTTTGGATTGAATAGATTTTAAAGATTAAAAAAAAGAGTGTGGAGCATCAGAGTATGGTTTTATCATTAGGGTTAATCCCCTTCAGAAGGAGAAGATAGAGAGGCTTGTTGAATTTGCAAAGAAGGATCCGAGGTCTGTTATTTTGACTAAGTCAGCAGGGCATTTCAATTTGCATTATGATTTTTTGGTGGAAGATGATAATAGCTTAAGTGATATGCTTCACAAGGTTGATGAAATTCTTGGAAAAGGAATTCTGGAAGGTCATAAGATTAAGGTTGATAGTATGATTAGTTAGGAAGAAGATTTATTAATCTGCTTTTATTGGATATTTTATGTATGGGAAAAGGGGACAGGGTATGTCGTTGACTACGATTATTTTGATTGTGCTTGGCTTGGCGGTTCTTGTTTTTTTAATATTTGGATTTTCTACAGGTTGGGGAAATTTGTGGGGAACTATAACTGAGCTTGGTGGTGGAGATGCTAATGTTGATGATATAAGTCGGGGTTGTGCTTTGGCTTGTCAGCAAGGGGCGTCTTATGGTTTTTGTGATCAGAAAAGGGATTTGATTATTTCTAAGGGTAAGGAGACTAGTGGGAGTTGTTTTGATTTTGCAAAGAAGAGACCTTCTTTGGGGATTGAAAATTGTAATAATTTATGTAGTGGGGATTCGGATGGTTGTGTTTCCAAGGAGAAGAAAGATGTGAATTGTGATGGGGTTGGGGAGGAGGGTTCTCCTACCAAAACAACTCCTTCTAGTTCTGTAGGAAGTGGGGCTATTGCAATTGATTTGTCTCAGGAATCTTTGGATATTTCTTATGTGGTGATTACTTCTGATGAGGATTCGTTTAGTGAAAGTGGGGAGGTTTTTGCATGAGGTTGAAATTTTTAATATTGATAATATTTTTGGGATTAAGTATAACTCCGTTTGTTTTGGCGGAAGAAGTTAAGGTGAATGATGCATTTTATGTTTCTGCAAGTAATTTTGACAGTCTTAATACAAAAGAATATAGGCAATTTAAGAGGGAGCTTGAGTGGGAGGGGACTGTTCTTAAGGCTGAGAGAAAGTCGAAAATAATTGTTTATTTTTTAGATAGTTTTAATGAGGATGATATGGGGAAATTAGCTCAATCAAAATTTTCTGAATTTAAATTAGGGAAAGAAGGTCTTCCTGTTTTAAATTTATTAGTGTTTTATTCACTCAAGGAAAAGGAGATAAAAATTATTTATCCTGCAACTTGTGTATATGATCAGTCAAAATTGGATAATTTGGCAAAAGATACTGCAAGTAAAATGAAAGAATCTAAAGATTATTCTGAAATCGTTACATTGTTCAAGTCGCTGGCTGAAATTTCTATAGCTAAATTTGAAGATATAAAAGATCATCCCGTATTTAATTGCCCTGCTCCTGAAACCAGTAAATATAAAGTTAAAGAAATAAAAAAGGAGAATAAGAATTGTAAGCCTTTGTTTGAAAATGATAAATTTAATTCCTCTAGGTTAAAGATACAAATTTTAGGGAATAGTTTTGATAATGAAAAAGAATTCAAGAATGCTATTGATAAATATGTTTTAAAAGAAGGATTCCAGAAAATAGAGCCATTCAAGAGCTACACGAAAAATGGCAAGGATGGCTTATTCCATTTTGTTTATGGGAATTATAATATTGAGGTCGATTTTGGTATGGATGAGGATTCTGAAGATAAAGTCAAGGCAATTACTGACGAGCTTTCCAAGTGTCCGAATGTGTTTTATACAATATTATTAAACGATAAGATATCTGGAAATTCCGGTGATCCTAATTATTTAAGACCTTTTTATAGACCCAATATGAAGACAAGCTTTAATACTCTTCGTGGATCAACAATTATGCATGAAACAGGTCATAGGTTTGAATTAGATGATGAATATCCTAGTGGCAATGCTATTAATGCTGAAATGAGTGAGGAGTTAGGGTCATTTCAATTATCTTGTTCAAGAAAGCCAGATGAACATTGGAAGCAAATTCTTGAGGAATTTGGGGAATATAGGTTTCGAACTTGTTCTGGAACAGATAAAGCATATAGATCTTCTTTTCAAAGTATCATGAGGCACTCAAAGGTATATAAAAAATTTAATTATTTAAGTTGTCTTTTTTTGGTTAGAGAATTTGAAAAAGTAGATTTAATTACAGATAAAAAAGTAAGCGATGTTTGTATGAATTTATATAATTCTGGAGAAATTCAACAACCAGAAGAAATTGCTAAAGAAGATAAGGACTATGAATTTTGTTTATTGGCCAAAAATATGTATGGACGGGATAATAAGAATTACGAAAATATTGATTGTAAAAAAATGTTAATAGAATGCTCAAAAATAGAAACTAATAATAATAAATTAAAATCGTGCGTACGGAGTAAATTCGATGAAATAGAAAAATTAATTTCGCAATATGGAGGGATAACTAATTAAAAATGGATAAAAACAAATTTATTTTTTTGTTTATTGTGATAGGTTTATCCTTAAGCTTAGTTAGTGCAATTGAAAGCGAACAGACTTATGTTTTTAGAGTTGTAAAAGATGGGCTTTATGTTTCTCCAGTAAGTTTAGATTTGTTTGATTCTCCATTTAGTGAACAATCAAATTTGAATAAGGGAGAATATCATGCAGATTTGGTTAGTAATGAAAAAGTTTTGTATTCTCTTAAATTTGATTTGTATTCTTTGAGTATGACGAATCCTACTGAAGAGTGTTTTGAAAATCCCGAAGATGTTTCATGCCAGGAAGATTTGTATATTTATGATTATGCTAATGCGGATGTTATATTGAATTTTCCTTATTATAAAAGTGCTAATGCAATAAATGTTTACAATGAGAATGGGCTTATTTTTAGGTTTGATTTTGAGAATGAGACTACTGGTTTCTTTATGCAATATTGGTATTATTTCGTTGCGGGAGTTATTTTACTCGTTGTGATTGTCTTTTTACTGAAGAGGAAGAAAAATCCTACTTTGCAAAATCAGAGGTTTAAACAAACTCCTCGATATAATTAAAGAAGAGTGCCTTATTCCTATTTAGTAGTAACAATTAGAAAGGTTTATATAACATTATTTTCTACGTATTTAACATGGAGATTATAAAATGGAAGGATATAATTGAAGATGATAATTTATCTGGAGAACTTTATAAGAGGGTGCGCTCCCCGAAATTTGTAGATAAAATAATTAGGGAGTATGGCGCCTTTCCAGAGGGCGAATATAGTTCAGACCTTAGGTTGTGGTTGGCTTCAAAGTTTTATGCTCAGATTAACCCAGCTTATCAGGTTTTAAACGGAAATGTTTCCCAAAAAAGAATACTAGACCTTGGTTGTGGTTCATCCAGCGGTACTTACGAATCTGAAAAATTTGATCCAAAAATGTATGAGCCTTGGTTTTGCAGGGTATTTAAAGAACTAGGTGCAAATCCCGTTGGAATTGATATCGGAAACCTTAATGAAGAGAAATTTGAACATTACACTGCAAATCTTCTATTACCTGATTCACTTGATTTTCTTGAAAATAATTCTATAGATGTTGTAACTGCAGACTTATTGTATAATTCTCCAACCCTTGAACAAATGCGTGGTTTTGGAGACTTAAGAGAATTATTGCTTCCTCAATTAGAGAGAATTGTAAAACCAGATGGATTTTTTGTAGAAGGATCATGGTGAGGGTTTATCAATAAAATATCATTTCCCCTTAGAATAACCAGCACTTTTCAACTTATTCTTAGAACACTTATAGCAAATTCTCGATGACTTTGAAATTGTACGAAAAGGCTCGTTGCATCGGTTACATACTCTTTGATAATCTTTAAGTTTCTCTGCCATATAAAGATGGAGGATTATTTTATTAAATAGTTTTCTACCTGCTTCTTGTTTTGTTCAGAAGCTATTCGGGGGTTGTAGATATGATTAATTTTATAAGCCCCGCAATCCTCCAGTTCCCATGCCAAAACTACTAACAAAATCCAACTACCTTTTGGGCTTACAATGCTCGAGATTATTGTGGGTAGCGAAGAACGATAAGCAGAGAATTCCAGAGCCGGATTATTCTGCGAAGCATAATTTCAAGATGGGAGATATTATTGGAGTTTTAGCCACAAAGGTTTTCCCTGATGGAGTCGACCTTGTGGATTTGGGTTTTATGGAGAATTAACGAAAAATTAGGCATAGAAAACCTTATAAATAATCACATATTAATAATATTAACATGCTCCCTATTGATCTCCGGGTCAATAGATGATTTTTTCTTTTTTTATTCTATTATTAACAATATTTTATAAAAGTTGATTTCCTGTTTCATTTATGGAAAAATGTATCGTAATGATTGATGCAGGATTTTTATCTAAGGTTAGTCGCGAATTGGGGGATGGACATTATTTTAAATATGATTTATTGAAATTTTCCAAAAATCTTTGTGGTAATTTAGAATTTGTATTTAAACATCTATTTTTTTATAATGCTCCACCATATCAGAGTACTAATCCAAACGAAGGTCAGAAGAAGAGAAAGGAAGAGTATGATTCTTTTGTTAGTAAGTTGGTTATAGATGATTTTGTTACGATTAAGGAGGGAAGGTGTCAAAGATTGAGAGTAGGGGGAAGATATATTTACAAGCAAAAGGGTGTTGATACGCTTCTTACGATGGGGCTAATGGATATCCCAATAAAATATCCTAAGATAAAACAAGTTATTTTAATTGCTAGTGATAGTGATTTCGTTCCAGTTATCGAGAGATTGAAGGATTTGGGAATTAAAGTTATATTATTTACTTATTTTAATAGAGTTCGAAATTCTAATTTTTCCAGATCAAATGATTTGATTAAATCTGTTAGCAGATATGTTAAGTTAAAAAAAGAGGATTTTGAAGGGTGTAAGTTCTTCGAAAACCATTCAAGTATTTTTAAATAAATTAAAAAAAAGTGGAAGGAAAATAACCGAAGTTATAATCCAACCGAATTTTTTAACCGAAGTTAAAAAATTATCCAACCGAAGTTGAATAATATATGATAGTATATTTAGTATTTAAAGGTTTTGGTGGTGGATTAGTTTTATAAAGTAGGGGAGGTGTAATGGTGTAATGGTATATTGGTGTAATGGTGGGAGCTTGTATGGGTGATATTTTGGTGAAGGTTCATGAGTCTTATCGTTGGGTTGTGGCTGTTTGTGATGAGGATATTTTTGGTCGGAAATTGGTTGAAGGTAAGAGGGTTTTGGACGTGAGTGGTGAGTTTTTTAACGGGGAGAAGATGAGCGAGGATGAGGCTGTTGCTGAGATTATTCGGTGTAATCGTGAGGATGCGACTTTTAATTTTGTTGGTGAGGAATCTGTTGATCTTGCGAAGAGGCTTGGGATTGTGAAAGATGAGGGGATTGTTTTGATTGAGGGTGTGCCGTTTGCTTTGGTGTTATTGTAAGGTTTTATAAATGAAATTCTTGTAAGTGTTTTATGGCGTTTAGTAAGTTTAAGGATAAGACGAAGAAGAATAAGGCGAAGGTTTTTGTGCCGGGGCATGAGGGTCCTGTTAGAGTTAAGTTGCCTAATTCGAAGGAAGTAATCGGGATTATAACGCAGAGATGTGGTGGTTCGAGGATGCAGGTTTCGTGTATGGATGGGAAGACTCGGAATTGTAGGGTGCCTGGAAGGAAGAGAAGAGGGCTTTGGTTGAGGGAAGGAGATGCTATAATTATTGAGCCGTGGGAGTTTGATGATGATAAGGGAGATGTTCTGTTTAAATATACTGAAAATCAGGTGAGGAAGCTTAAGGAAATGGGTAAGTTAGATACTGATGCTAGTGAGTTCTGATGAGAAATGTTATTGTTGAAAATATGAATAAGGTCAAGAAGGCTGTGCCTGTGATTGAGAATTCTGTGAAGGTTAAGATTGGTTTTGGGAAGGGTAGTGTTAGATTGAAGGGGAGTGAGTTGAATGAATATTTGATTGAGAAGGTTGTGCAGGCTGTTGATTTTGGTTTTGACGTTGAGGATGCTTTGTTGTTGAAGGATGAGAAGTTTATTTTGGAGTTTATTGGGGTTAGAGAGCATACTCACCGGAAGAACTTGAAGGATGTTCGGTCGAGGTTGATTGGGACTGGCGGAAAGGCGAGGAAGACGATTGAGAAGTTGACTGGGTCTGTGATTGTGATTCATGATAATAAAGTTGGTGTGATTACCGACGCTGATCATTTAGATGCTGTGACTCAGGCGATTGAGAATTTGATTCGTGGGGCTAAGCATGGGAATGTTTTTGCGTATTTGGAGAAGCAGAATATTGCTAGGAATAGGTTTGATGAGGAAGATTTGGGGTTGAGGGATGAGGAGTAGTTAGTTTTATATATGCTTTTTCTGATAGTTGTTTATGCTTCGGTAGCTCAGCAGGTAGAGCGCACGGCTGTTAACCGTGATGTCGGAGGTTCGAGTCCTCTCCGAAGCGTTCCGCTTAGGGCGTAGAGTACCGAACCTGAGGTTCCCACAAGGACTACCTTCGCTTCGCTTGGCATGATTCTTTTTTGAAATTTAATCTAGCGTAAATTAAAATTGGTTATTTGTGTGTTATTTGTGTGTTTTTGTTGGAAAATAGTGTTGTTATTCCATAATTAGACAGAATGTTTATAAAGAAACCACCATTTGGTATAGTGTTCTGATGTGAAAATTGGAAAGGTTTAAAAGTGAGAATTTGAGCAACTCGGGTTCTTGGGAATTAAAATGGCAGATAAAGAATATATAATAGGAGAAAATCAGAGATCGACAGTGTCGGAGGGCCCTGGAATTGTAAGCATATTGACCTTGAACAGGTTGGGTTTGACGAAGAAGGCAGTTGATTCGATTTTGAAAAATAGCAGAGGAGATTTTAGGATTGTTTTTTTAGATAATGGGTCTACTGACGGGACTCTTGAATATTTGGATGAGTTAAAGTTGATGTATCCTTCTTTGGTGGATGTTTTGAAGAGTGATATTAATTTGGGTGTTGCCAAAGGTAGGAATAAAATCTTTGAATATGTTCTTGATAAGTACGGAGATAATTTTAAGTGGGTGTTGAGTCTTGATAATGATTGCACGGTTCATGAGGGATATGATATGGCGTTGACGAATTGTATTAATGAAACTGGGGCATGGGCAGTGTGTCCTCGATTAATTCAGCCAGATGGTAAAATTTTTCATGATGCCCATAATGGGTTTTTGATTGATTTGAATGAGATGAGATTGAAGTTGGAGTATGGTGGTAGCGTGTCTATGAGTTATGATGACCCCAAGGTTTCTCAGCGGATTGAGACAGATGTTATATTGGGAACTAGTGCGAAGACTCCTAAGTTTTTGAAGAATGTTGGATTTTACGACGAGGGCCATAAAATTGGATGGGAAGATTTTGCTATTGCCCTGAAGGCTTTTGGGTTGACTGGAGATAGTTTTTCTGTATGGAGAGATCAGGATAAACACAATGGGGAGGATTGGGTTCCTTTGAGAAAGTTGGCTGATGGAAATACTTCTGGTGTGAACGTAGTGTATGAGCCGGGGTGTATGATTACTCATGATCATCCAATTGTGACTGAGGCAGATGAGGCCTATGAAAAGGTGAGGTGGGATTCTGAGGTGATTGAAGAGAGTACGGATCATTTTGAGAAGACGTGGGGAGTTCGACCGGTATTGTAGTTGGTATTCTAAGATGGCGCGAAAATTTGATGACGGTATAAAAGTTCTTGCATATGGAGATGTTTCTAAATTGAAGGCGACTATGAATAGGCATTTTCTTCATCAACTAGAAGCTGTTTCAGATGAGGTTACTCAGGCACCGAGCACAATTAATGAATTGAATAAGTATGTTCGTGATGGCGATTTTACTCATGTGGTGGTACCTGATGAGTGGTTTCATAAACTAGATGGAACGTTGAGTGGATGTGAGGTTCCTGTGGTGGAGTTGTTGGGAGATCATTGGGTTCCGTGGGCTATTGATAAAAAGAAAAAATATATGGACAATAATGGGATTCGACAGGCGATTGTTTTTTCTGATAGATTTCAGGAACAGTATAGAGGATTGGTTGATATGCACTGTGTGTTGACAGGGTATGACTCTCCTGTTTTTCAGAATAAAAATAGGAAGAGAGATATTGATATTTTGATTCATGGTTCTTTGGGTGATGATACGCACAAATGGGTTTATCCGGTTAGGAATTGGCTATCTGAGATTTTACCTGAAATTGGAGAGAAAGAGGGTCTTAATGTAGAGAGGTTGGATCATCCGGGCTACTGGCCTGATGGCGAAAGGCCCAAGGGAGGTTTTACAGGAATGTATTCTGATATGTTGAATAGATCTAAAATAGCTATCGGTGGCTCGAGCCACTGGAGGCTTCCATTAAAAAAGTTTTATGAAGTTTCTGCTTGTGGGGCTATTTTGTTGAGCGATCTACCCTTAGAAGATAAGGCTTTTTTTGAGGCTAGGGTGATTGGGATTGATCCTAAGAGGACTGGGTCTCGGGGGAGCGAGGATGCACTTAGGAGAACTCTTGTCGATACTTTAGAGAATTATGATGCGGTGAAAGGTAGGCTTCAGCCATTTAGGTCTGAGCAAGATCGCTTTGATAGAAGTTATGAGGGAAGGGCTTTGGAGATGAGAGCTGTTCTTGCAGGTATAAAATGAATCCCAATAATTTATAAAGTTCTTCTGGTAAGTTATTTTATGCAATTAAAAGATGCGATTGAGTCGAGGAAAAGTGTGAAGCGGTTTCATCACAAGAAGCCGAATTGGCGGAAGATTATCAAGGCTATTGATGCCGTTAGGTTTGCGCCGAGTGCGGGAAATCAGTTTGTGACGAAATTTATTTTGGTTAGTGATGAGAAAAAAATTGCTGAGTTGGCTAAGGCGTCGCAGCAGAGTTTTATTGGAGAGGCTCAATATGTTGTCGTTGCTGTTTCGGATGATTCTAGTTTGGTTAGGGATTTCGGCGAGAGGGGAGTTAGGTATACTGCGCAGCAGGCTGGAGCGGCGATTGAGAATTTTTTGTTGGCTTTGACTGAGCAGAAATTAGTGACGACTTGGGTTGGGCATTTTTATGATGATCAGGTTCGGAGGACGTTGAAGATTCCTGAGGGTTTGCATATTGAGGCTATGTTTCCGATTGGGATTGAGACGAAGATTAAGACGACGCCGAAGAGGCAGAGGAAACTGGATGGGATTATTAATTTTGATAAGTATGGGGAGAAAAAAATGACTCCTGGGCTTAAGTTGAGTCGTAGTGCAGTATAATTTCTGTTGGAAATAATGTTAATCCTCCGCGAAATGCGGAGGAAGAATAAAAATAAAATAAAAAACTAATTTGTGCTTAGCTTAAATCGTCTAGTCCGAGTTCGTTGACGCTGATTGTATCTTGATCGTCGAAGGAGCTTGTGTTTTTCCCTAGGATGTATGGCGACTTAACACCTGTCATAATTGTAATGACTCTTACTCGTCCTTGGAATTCTTTGTTAACTCTTGCTCCGATGATTACCTGCGCTTCTGGGCTTAGGTTTTCAGTAACTAATCTTCCGATACTATCGAATTCTTCAAGCTTTAAATCTGGTCCGCATGTGATGTGGACTAGTGCGCCTGTTGCGCCCCTATAATCTACATCCAATAGTGGATGAGTTAGTGCTTGTTGAACTGCTGCGTCTACTCGTGCGTTTGAGTTATCTTCACCGATACCTATTACCGCTACATCTCCGTTCTTCATGATAGAAGAAACGTCTGCATAGTCTAGGTTGATTAGGGAAGGTAGTGTGATTGTCTCAACGATACCTTTAATCATAGTGGATACTAGCTCGTTCGCAACTGCGAATGCTTGTTCCATTGGTAATTGTCCTGCGATGTCAACTAATCTATTATTGTCTAATACGATTACTGTGTCGACGACTTCTCTTAGCTCTTGTAGGCCGAACTCTGCTTTGTCGATTCTTGCTTTTTCTGCCTCGAAAGGCATTGTAACAACTGCGATAACTACTGCGCCTGCTTCTTTAGCTAATTGAGCAACTACTGGAATGGATCCAGTTCCGGATCCTCCTCCCATACCAGCCAGAACGAAAACCATATCCGAATTCGAAACAGATTTCTTCAGGTCAGTAAGAGATTCTTTAGCAGCTTCTCGTCCCTTTTTAGGGTAGCCTCCACATCCTAAACCACGTGTAAGTTCCTTACCGATAAGGATCTTTTCGTCAGTTTTAGTAATGGATAGATGAAGTGCATCAGTGTTGATACCATAAATGGTAGCTCCGTTGATACCCTTGTTGAAAAGCCAGGTCGCCATGTTACATCCACATCCTCCGCATCCGAAAACCTTGATGTTGGCTTTACCAGCTTTAAGATCATCAAAATTAATTGAGTTTGCTTCCGCAGTTTGTATTGCTTCTTTTGCAAAATCTAATGGCATATTCTCTTTTATTTAAACCTCCTTTCAAGTGTTGAAATTGGATAGTAATATGGAGGCGTTTTTGTTTAAAAGAATATGTGTGGTGCGAAAACTATTTTGTAGGGGTTATGCGGCGAGAAGATGTCTTCGATTATGTGGGTGAGCGAGTCCTTCTAGGATATGTTGCTTTGTTGTTGTTCTCCATCGAATTCTTTGGTCTCCAGCTCCATAATAGATGTATATTTGATCGCCTTCTACAATCATTGCTGTTGGAAATGCCACGTCTTTAATTGTTTCTAGTCTTCCGCGTCCAGTCCTTTCTCTTAATCTGTCTTCTGGTTTCGGGGATAACAGCGCATCTCTTAGTCTTGCAGTTGCTACTGGTTCTGTTTGTCCAAGTTCAAAGAAGCTTCCGAAATATTGATACCAGTTTAAGAATGGGCCTTCGGTTCCTATTACTCTATGGCAGGTTGCGATTTTTCTTCCATCGATGTCAATTGGCGGTCCACCCATTCCGATTTTTTGCCAGCCTTTTTCTGGGGTTAAAATAGTTCTGTCTTCGAGATTTGCGATTTCGTTTTCCCAATAATCTTTTCTGCGTAAATCGCTTTCATGTTCGAATGGATGGTATTGTATGCTTTCTGGGAATCTTCCGAAGAGACCTTTTTCTGTTGGGGTTGGATAGTAAAATGATGCGTCTTTGTTTGGGAGGAGCATATCACCCTTTCCGAATTTTTTGGCTATTTCTAGAAGTGGGGTCCATATTCTTCCGTAGTATGAATCTTTCCCAGCTATGTCTATGGCTCGTTTTAATGGGACCCGAGGTCCGGCGATTCCCTGATATTCTGCTTCTGTAAGTTCTGGGTCTGAGATGTAGTGTGCGATTCTTGGATCTTTTCCGTCGAATGAAATTGCTGCGATGTCTAGATTTCCGTCGGGTCTCATTACTGCTCTTGCGTCCTCTGTCCCAAATTTTGCGTAGTGATTGTCGGCTCCGATCAATACTCTGTATTCTTCGCTTAGTCTTGTTGGAGTTTCTAAGAATGTTGCGTAAACTTTTGAAATTTCATCTCTGGGGTTTCCGGACATTTTGCGGCCATCTCTGGGGACACGTGCACGGATTAACATAGGGTATCCTTTTCCTTCAATGTAGGTTGGTACGACCGATGGGTTGCATGAAATCTTGTTAGGGGTTTCTAGAATTCCGTCTCTATCAGTGGGCTCTCTTACGTCATCATCGGGTGGTTCGTCCGAATCTTCCATATTTTATATATGTGTTTTTTGTTTAAAAGCTTTATTGTTCTACAAAATCGCGTATATTTTGTTTGAATTTTTCGAGGTCTTTTGTTTGAATTTTCCCCCCTGCTGCCGAAGTGTGTCCTCCGGTTTTTGCGTTCTCTAGTCCTTTGATCCCTTCTCTGAGAATTCTCGATACATCTTTTTTTCTTGAGTGATTTCTTCCGCTTAGAGAAAGGCTTCCGTCTGCCCAGGGTATTACGAAAATGATTACGTCATCGGGGTTGTTTCTGCTAATTATGGCTGCGACTGGTTTTTTTATGTAGTAGTGTGGGTCGAGACAATATAGGTTTATGTTTCCGAGTTTTTCTTTTTTTGATTCGTATTCTTCTACGAATTTTTGAACCTCGTTTTCTACTGGTTCCGAATATTTTTTGAGTTGTGCTATCTCTTCTATTGAGTTTATTTCTTTCAGTATTTCAAATGCTTTATCTGGATCTTTGTTGAAGTATACGAGGGTGTTCGTTATTATGCTCGTTACGTTTTCCCGGAATTTGTCTAATGACATTCCGATTTCTTTTAGGAAGTTGTCTATGAATTCTTGGTTGATCGGGTGGAGATCTCCGGCATCTGCTATTGTTCCGGCGACGCTTAACCATTTTTTTATTTCTGTTAATTCTCCGACTGTTCTTGATGATGGGATATATCCTTCGTCTACTGTTTGGTATGATAAGAGTTCTTTTGGGACTTCTTGTGCTTTTGGGTGATGATCTGTGTATAGGATTTCTTTATCTAGAGGGAGGTTGAGATATTCTACTCCTGATGGGGCTATGTCTGCTATTAGTATTTTGTCGAATTCTTCGAAACTTGTTTGGTCGTCCCATTCTTTGTAATCGAATGTGAAGTGTTTTGCTTCCACTCCTCTGTTTTTACACCAGTCGTAGAATAATATTCCTGATGCGAATCCGTCGAGGTCGTCGTGGTGAATTATTGCAACTTTGTCTTCGCTGGTGATATTATCTAAGAATTCTTTTGCTTGGTTGAAATTTATTTCTGGCATTTTAGTGCGGCGTATTTTAGCTTTATATTTTTAATGGTTGTTTTGGAGAGGATTAGAGCTTCTTGTTCTAGATCTTTTGATTCTTCTTTTTCTGTCATGTATATTATTTTAAAATCTTTTCCGAATCTTTCGTCTGGTTTTCCGTCGCCGTTTTCGTCAATGACTTCGAGGAGTTCGGTGTCGTACCATACCCATGCTGTGGGGATTAGTGTTGCGAGTGAGGCTTTGTTTTTTTTGAAGAGTGCTTTGACTTCTTGAGTTGCGTAGATTTCGGTTCTGAATCTTCCGAGAGTTAGCTCGCCGATTTTTGAGGGTTTCATATATATTATTTAATATACACTTGTTTAAAAACTTTCATTGTTGGGTTAAATAATGAAAGTTTTGCATTTTAGGGATTTTAATTGCGAGGGTATTGGTGGAGACGGAAAGTCTTTTCTTGAAGGAGAGGATAGGGAGCCTGTATCTGTAGCTGTTTTTGAAGACCTTAGTTCCGTTCCTATTGTTTGTGGGTATTATGATCCAGAGACTGAAAATTGCGTGGACAATAGAGCCTGTCCACATGTTCGTGACCCTATAGAGTTCCCACTTAAGTCTGATCCAAATTATTTAGATAGAATTGAAGCTGGACTCGCTGCGACTAGGATCTCAGTGAGATCTTGGAGCTGATTTTATTCAAAGTCTTTGGCGAGTTTAAAGATTAGTTCTTCTTGGAAATGTGGTGCCATAATTTGGAGTCCGATGCCGCCGTTCCATTGCCCTTCGATAGGTAGAGAGATTGCCGGGATGCCTGCTATGTTTGCTAATGCTGTTAGGATGTCGTAGGAATACATTTCTTTGTCTGAGATTGATTCTCCTATTTTGTGTGGTTTTCGTGGAACTGTTGGCATGATGATTGCGTCGACTTCTTGGAATATTTTTTCGAATTGTTTTTTGACGAAGCTTCTTGCCCGTAGTGCTTCTTTGTAAAATCTTCCTTCGTGTTCGGCCTTTGTTATTTCTGAACCCCCAAGAATTCTTTTGATAACTTCTGGGCCTGCGGCGTCTTCTATTTTTTTACCAAATCTTCTACCGTCGAATTTTCTCGTTGCTGAAAAGAATTCTGTGAAGACGATTATGAAATAAGTTTCTAGTGCGATGCCCAATGGTAGGTTTACTTTTTTTATTTTCCAGTTGTTTTTCTTCGCGATTTCTTTTGTTTTTTCTTCGATTGCGTTTGCTATTTCTTCGTTGCAGAAATCTTTGACGTTGACTAATCCGATTATTCCTTTCTTTGTTGGTTTTGATTTTGGCGCGTCTTTTGTTGTTTGATCGAAGTTATCTTGGCCTTTGATTATGTTGAAAATTAGTTTTGCGTCCTCGGCTGAGTTTGCTAGTGGGCCTATGCAGTCGAAGGACATGCACATGTCGATTAGGCCGTAACGTGATACTGCACCGTATGTTGGTTTTAGTCCTGTGACGCCGCAGTGTGATGCTGGGACTCGGATTGATCCGCCCGTGTCTGAGCCTAGTGCGAAATCGCAAAGTTCTTCTGCGACTGCTGCTGCCGAGCCTGAGGATGAGCCGCCGGGAATTAGTTCTGGGTTTCTAGGATTTTTAGTTGGACCGAATGCTGAAGTTTCTCCTGACCATCCGCATGCGAATTCGTCCATGTTGACTCCACCTAAGAGTATTGCGTCTTCGGCTAGGAGTTTGTTGATGACTGTTGCGTTGTATGGAGAGGTGTAGTCTTCGAGTACTTTTGATGCGCATGTTGTTTTTTGATGTTTTACCGAGATGTTTGATTTAATGGCGAAGCATAGTCCTGCAAGTTTTCCTGCTGTTCCTTTTTTGATTCGTTTGTCGATTTCTTTTGCCTGGTCGATTGCGTCTTCGTTTAGGTTTAGGAAAATGTTTAGGTCTTTTGTTTTTGGGGTTGAGATTTTTTTGGAGAAGTTCATTAGGTTTTCAACTGCTGTTAGTTTACCTTCTTTGATTTGTTTTAGTTTTGTTTTTAGAGTCATAGTAATTCTTCCAATGGTTTTAATTTAGTATTTAGTGGGATTTCTTCTGTTATAACTTTTCCATTTGATTTGTATAGCTTGTATGCTTTTGCTTTTTTTGAAGAAGTGATTATACGGTATTTGTCATCAATAATTTCTATAGCAGTACGGTTTTCTAGTGCGATTGCTGAACCGCCGTATTTCTTTATCATTCTTTTAAGAGATGACTGTCTTGATTTTTCTGCGTTATAGTGAGGGCAAACCATTAGGTCTACGAAGTCAAGTCCTTTCAGTTTTATTAATTTTTTATTCTTGGATGGTCCAAATCTCATTGAGTCGGAGTTTCCATATTTCATCCAACAGATTGCGCCTGCGCTTATTCCTGAGAGAACTATATCTTTTTTGGCTGCCTTTTCAAGTATCTTATCGACTCCGAGTTTTCTCCATGTTTTTAGCATTCGGAGTGTGTTCCCTCCGCCAACGTAAATTATATCAGAATTTAAAATTTTATTTTCAATTTCTTTTTTTGTGTAATTTTCTTTTAGCAGGTATAGTGCGTCTGTTTTGCATCCTAGCTTCTCTCCGTAGTATTTTTTAACAACATCATAATAAGACTCAGAGTCGCTACTTGCAGTTGGAATGAATAGAACTCTTGGGTGCTTCTTCCCAGTTAGTTTTATTATTTCTTGATCTATTTTTTTTGTTTCAATTTTTGTTCCAGGTCTTCCTATCTCTCCGCCACCAATTGCTACTAGTTTCATTTGATATCTCCTTTTTCGATTAGGAATTTTATATTTGGTGCAACGTTGTGTTTGCCTTGTTTTATCTCTTCGATGTCTAGCCAGATTACTTCTTTAGTAGGTGCGATTGGTTTTATTTCGTCTGGATTTTTTAATTTTGCGAGATAGTGTATTAGTAGGATCGCCATTTTTTCTTCGGTTTGTGGATTTTTCCAAATGATCATTGGATGGAGCGGTTTAATTATTTCGATATTAGCGTTGTTTTCCTCTCTTGCTTCTCGGTAGCATGATTCTTCCAAGTCTTCTGTTCCTGGCGCAACAGAGCCTCCAGGGATTTTATAGAAGTCATCTTTTCCATCCTTGTTTACTAATAATTTTCCGTCTTGAATAATAACTGGTCCGGTGGCTACGATTGATTTTATGTTTAGTTTTGCTATTCGCTTGTCGAATTCCTTGAAGATGCTGTTTAGAATAAGTGTTGTAGCTTTTCCTTCTAGTTTTGTACTAAAATCATTATCCTCTATCATTCCGTTTTTGCTCATGCTTCTTGCAAGGCTTAATTTTTCTTCTAGGATGTTTGATAATTGTAGATCTAGTTCTTTCATTTTTGATTCTTGTTCATCGTTCATTTTTTCCACGCTCCTTTTTCTGCTACGATTGCGTCGTCTTTTGCGAATGGCGCGTTTGATAATGTGGTGCTTCGGAATTCTGGATCGGTGTTCCAGCCTTCGCCTTCTTCTCTTGTTCCTGTTTCGTTTTCGAAGTGGCCTTCTGGAGCTTTTATTTTAGATAATTTTGATGCAAATTCATTTAGGAGCTTCTTTGAGTCCTTTCGGATTTGTTCTTTTTCTTTCTCGGTGACCTCGTGCCATGTGAAGTTTTTTGTCATATAGGATAGTATTTGGAAATGTTTATAATGTTTTGGTTGTTGGTTATTTTATGAGTGATGACTGTGTGTTTTGTAAGATTGTGAAAGGCGAGATTCCGGCTGAAGTGTTTTTGGCGAATGATGAATTTATTGTGATTTTGGATGCGAACCCGAAAGTTGAAGGGCATATGTTGGTGATTCCGAAAGAGCATTATGATAATTTTATGGATTTGCCGTCGGGGATGTATGAGAAGTTTTTGTCGACTGCGAAGGATGCTATTGAGAAGTTGGGCGTGAAAGATTTTAATTTGATTGTGAATAATGGAAAGGATGCGGGGCAGGTTGTTGGTCATTTGCATTTGCATATTTTGCCTAGAAAAGATGGTGATGGGTTTGAGATTGGGGCTTAGAGTTATTTCTTTTTCTTTTTTGGAACATCTGTTTTTATGTGAACGTCTTTGAGTTGTTGTGTCGATAAAGTTGATGGTGCTTCTGTCATTAGGTCTCGCGCTTCTTTGTTTTTTGGGAATGCGATTGTTTCCCTGATTGATTCTGCGCCTAATATGATTTGTACCAATCTGTCAAGTCCCCATGCGATTCCGCCGTGAGGTGGTGCTCCAAATTTTAGTGCGTCTAGTAGGAATCCGAATTTTTCTTTTTGTTCTTTTTCTCCGATTCCTAAAACTTCGAATACTTTTTTCTGGACATCCTCTTCGTGGATTCTGATTGATCCTCCACCGATTTCTGTTCCGTTTAACACGATGTCGTAAGCGATTGATTTTGCTGACTCTGGATCTTTGTTGAATGATTCCATTTCTGGGTGTGTGAATGGATGATGTGTTGCGATCATTTTTCCTTTACCTTCTGATTTGTCGAATGCGGGGAAATCTACCACCCAGCAGAATGCGAATTCTTTTGGATCGTCTTTGTTTTTTCTTAGGTCTGGTCTGTCTATGTTGTATTTTTTCATTGCGTCATCATATTGAATTCTTTGGAATGGGATTTTGATGTCGACGTTTAAGATTTCTTTCCAGATTTTTTTAAGAAGTTTTTCTGTTAGTGCTATGATGTCGTCTTGAGATGCGAATGACATTTCGATGTCGAGTTGTGTGAATTCTGGTTGTCGATCTGATCTTAGATCTTCGTCTCGGAAGCATCTTGCGATTTGGAAATATTTTTCGAAGCCTGCTACCATTAGAAGTTGTTTGAATAGTTGTGGGGATTGTGGAAGTGCGAAGAATTTTCCTGGCTGTGTTCTTGAAGGTACGACGTAATCTCGTGCGCCTTCCGGTGTCGATTTTCCTAGGATTGGTGTTTCGAATTCGTTGAAGCCTTCTTCGTATAATGTGTCTCGGATGATTCTGATTATTTGGCTTCTTAGGACTAGGTTTTTTTGCATCTCTGGTCTTCTTAAATCTAGATATCTATATTTTAGCCTGGTGTCCTCGTTTAGTTCATCGTTGTCGATGTCGAATGGTAATGGCGGGCATTTTGTGTAAATTTCTAGTTCTGAGATTTTTATTTCGACTGTTCCGGCTGGAGAGTCTTTGTTTTGTGTTCCTTCAGGCCTTGGTTTTACTTCGCCTGCTAATCTTACCGAGGATTCTTTGGAAAGTGATTTTGCTATTGCAAAGTTTGTTTCGTCTTTTGCTGTTGTCAGTGTTTGAACTGTTCCGGTGATGTCTCGGATTTCTAAGAAGATTAGTTTTCCGTGTTCCCTGATTGTGTCGATCCAACCTTTGATTTCTACCTGTTTTCCTTCCATTGATGGGAGATCTTTGATCATTGTTCTTTCCATGTTGATTAATGTTAATCGGGGTTTTTAAAATTGTGGGAAGGGTTTTTATAGTGAAAAGTTTTTGTGGTGTTATGGAAAGTAAGAGGAATATGTTTTGGACTGCTGCTTTGTCTGGTGCTGTCGGTGCTGGGTTTGGTTCTGTTTCGGGTTCGAATAGTGTTGTTGTGACTTTTATTGTCGGAGCTGTTATTGCGTTTTTGATTGCTTGGGGAATTTCTGGGTTTTTTAAATAATTATAATAATTCTTTTAGAATGTCTGCGACTTCTTTTCCTGAGACTTGGCCCTTGAATTTTCCCATGAGCAATCCCATATATGCTCCTTGAGATAATCCAGGTTTTTCATTGATTATTTTTTCAGCTTCGGATTTTAAGTTGATGTCTGATTTTTTCATTGCTTCTTTTAGGGATTTTCCTTGAGATATTTTTTGCATTATGTTTTTTATGTCGTTCTCTGAAATTTTTCCTTCTTTGGTTTTTTGGAGGATTTCTTCTAACTTATCTATTAAAACTGGTTTGTCAGTTTGGAATAGTGTTAACATTTTTGCGATTAGGTTTGGATTGTTGTGTTCTTGAATTAGAACCTTGAAATCTTCGACTTTGTTTTTCTTTAGAATTAGTTTCATTAGTTCTGGGTTGAGTCCGAATTTGTCGAGGTAAGATCTGTGTTCGGATGCTAGTTTTGGTAAATTCTTTTTTGTTTCGTTGATTAGTTCTCTTGAGATTTTTAGTAAAGGGACGTCGGTTTCTGGATACATTCTTGCTGCGCCAGGCATTGGTCTTTGGAATTTTGATGTGCCGTCTGGCAGTGCGCCTCGAACTTCTTTTTGGCAGGATTTCTTTTTAATGCATTCTTGTTGTCTTTCGATTTCTTTGTCGACTGTTGTGATCATCATTTTTGGATCCTGGAATCCTTTGATTTCTACTCGCTTGCTTCCTTTGATTGAGATGTTTACGTCTTGACGGATTGTTCCAATTCCTCTTTTGACTTTGCAGGCTCGTAGGATTTCTCCGATTTTCAAGGCGGCTTCTTTGATTTCTTCTGGTGTGTGCATGTGTGGGCCCGTTGCGATTTCTACCATTGCGAATCCTAGTCTGTCTAGCTTGTAGGTTTTTGAGTTTTCATTTTCTGATACTGGTCTTGCCGAGTCTTCTTCGAGCATGACTGCGTCGATTGCGATTTTGCCCGATGAGATTTCGATGTAGCCGTCGTGTGCGATTAGTGCTGTTCGCTGGAAGCCTGTTGTGTTTGATCCGTCTACTACGGTTTTTCGCATGATTTGTGCGACTGGGAAAATTTTGCAGTTTAATAGGTGGGCTATTTGGAGTGTGATTTTTAGGGCTTCTTGGTTTATGTTGTGCGGCGGTTCTTCGTCTAGTTCTACCAGGCAGTTTGTGTCGAAAACTTGGTATGTGAAGTTTTTGTTTTGTGTTGCTTCGTGCGCGACTGCTACGTCTATCTCGCCCGTTTCGCCGACGACTGGATTTAGTGTTCTTTGGATTTCGTATGATGGTTCGTCGGTTCTAAGGAGGCTTGGGCATTCGCAGAATAGCTTGTGGGTGTCGAGCTGCTGGTGGATTTCTAGCCCTGATTTTAGTCCGAGTTTTTTGTAGTCTTTCATATCTGATTTAATCTGGGAAGGTTTAAATAAGTTGGTTTATTTGGTTTAATAAGGAGGTGAAAATGAAATTAACAAAGATTAATTATGTGTCGGCTGTGTTTATTGGAGTGTCTGCTCTGGTGATGTATTTCATCTTGGGTGTTCTGCAATTGATTCTGTTGTCGCAAGATCCAACTTTGATTGCATTGATGGGGTCTGCTAGTAAGGTTCAGATTCTTGTTTATACTCCGCTTATAGGTGGTGTTGTTGCATATGTATTTACGCTAGTCATGATTTTAGTTTACAATGTTGTAGCTAAGAAGTTCCCGATTAGCTGGAATATTAAGAAGTAACTAAACTAAATTTTTTATTTTATTTTTTATTAAATTCGCTAGAAATATTTTCTAGCATCTTTTTTTCTGTGTTCCATTGTTTGTGACCTAGCACCCAGCCAAGTTTTACTAGAGCTGTTTCTGGAAGCATGTCTTCTAAAAATATGATTCCGGTTTTTTGGAGATCTCGTCCGGCTGTGTATATGTTTGGGTTTAGTCGGCCGTAGATCGTTTGTGGGGTTGCACAGATTGTTACGCCTTTTTTTATTGCTTGTTTTATTTTTGGGAGCCAGTTGAATTTTGCGTCTTGGGTTGGGACCTGTCCGATTCCTGTTACTTCTAAAACGATTCCTTTGTATCCTTGCTCTTGGTAGAATTCTAGAATTGCGGGATCTTGTCCTGGGTATACTTGGACTAGTGCGACTTTGTCTTGGAATTTTGTGTCGAGTTTTGCTTTGTTGTCTGATCGGGCGTTGAATGTTTTCAGAATTTCAATTTTGTCTGAGTTGATTTCTGCGATTGGTGTGTCGTTGATTATTTTGAATGCGTCTCTTCGTGATGTGTGCATTTTTCTGACTTTGGTTCCTGGCATTGCGACGCATGCTTCGTCGTTTGTGTTCTTGTGTCCGACTAGTGCGACTTCGGCGACGTCTGATGTTGCGTATTTTGCTGCGCAGATTAGGTTTAGTGAGGCGTCGGTTGATGCTCGGTCTACTGATCGCTGGGAGTATGTTAGCGCGATTGGTTTGTTTAGGTCTTTGATGAAGAATGATAGTGCGGCTGCGGTGTAGTGGAGAAAGTCGGTTCCTTGGGTTACGATTATTCCGGAGATTGAATCGTCGTTCAGATATTTCTCGCAGACTTCTGCGATTTTTTTCCAGTCAGAGAATGTCATGTTTTCGGACCATTTCATGAATGGGCTGACTAGGACTGGGTTGCAGATTTTTTTGAGTTCGGGTGCTATGTTTAGGATTGCTTCTTTGTCGGTTGAGATTACTCCTCCTGATTTTGGATCTAGTCTTGAGGAGATTGTTCCGCCGGTGATTATGATTGCGACGTTTGGTAGTTTTGGGTTTATCGTTTCTGGGGCTTCTGTTTTTTTTGGGGCTGTTGATTTTTCTAGGATTGTTGCGTCTAGGATTTCGTTTTCACGGATTCCGATGTTGTAGCCTGAACCTAGCTTTAGGAGGATTATTTCTGGGTCGTGGGATTGGAGGGCGTGGCCTGTCCATGATTTTTCTTTTGTTTGGAGTTTGACTTTGTCGCCAGGGGAAAATGTTTTTGTCTTCATATATTTAGTAGATAAGTTGATTATATAAATTTTTATAAATGGGTTTTTTGTTGGGATTTTATGGCGAATACTGTTTTCCGGAAGGCGAAGGCTGGAGATCTTGAGGGGATTTTCGGATTAGCTAAAAGCTTGAAGGTTGATTATGACGCCCCTCAGAAAACTGGTTTTTTGGTTTATCCTTTGGATCGTAAGGGGTATGGGCGTAGGATTGATTCGTCTGATTTTTTTTATGTTGCTGATAATGGCGATGGTATTGTTGGGTTTTTGATGTGTTATGGTGGGGATACTGTGAAAACTTTGATGGAGAGTGGGGATTTGAACCATGAGGATTCTATTATAAATGGAATATCTGAGGGGGAATATATTTTTGGGGATCAGGTAGGGGTTTCTTCTGGTGATGCTACGAAGGGAATTGGGACTGGGATGATGGAGAGACTTTTTGAGGATATGAGGAAAAAGGGTGTTGGTGTTATGCGTGTTGGGATTTTACATGAGCCGGTTGAGAATGTTGCGTCGAAGACGTTTTGTGAGAAGTTGGGATTTGTTTATCAAAGCGAGGTGACTACGAGGGACGGACATGTGTGGGGTATTTATGAGTTGAGACCGTTTGGAGATGGTCGTGAAAAGAATTAAAAAGTGAAATGAGTAATTGTTTTTATGTGCTTTGCTCCGTATATATCTTTGGCGACGTTTGTTATAGAATTTTCACTGGCTTTGTTTTTTTTGCTTAGAGATCCGCGGGATAATCTCAATAGGATGCTTGCGTTGATTTCGTTTTTGCTTGGATTTTATCAGCTTAATGAGTTTTTGATTTGTACTACTGGGTTTAATTTGTTTTCTAGGCTCGCTGTGATTACTACTAGTCTTCTTCCGGTTTTGGCGGTATTTTTTGCGTTGATTGTTTTTAGAAAGAAGTTGAGGTTTTATTGGCGTATTTTAATTTGTGCGCCTGCGGTTTTTTTTGTTTTGATGTTTGCGATTTCGGATATTCTTAGAGAGTCTGCCACTTGTATGACGATATTTATTCAGTATCCTTATTTTGGTTTGGTGTGGAGATTTTTGGGTTTGTATTATATTGTGTATTTGGTTGCGGCGTTGATTTTGTTTTATTTCGCGTCTTTGTCTGTTAAGACGAAAGAGGAGCGAAGGTTGTCTCACTTGGGTATGTTGGCGATGTTGATTTTTACTGTTCCGACTTTTGTGTTTTTGCTTTTCTTGCCGGTTTTTAATGTTCAGTTCCCTAGTGTTCTTTGTGAGTTTGGTTTGCTTTTGGCGATTGAGCTTATTGTTCTTATTTGGTATAAAGAAAAGCATAATTTGAAATATTAGTCTTAGTTAGATTTAAAATATAGTTATTCTATTGATTGTTATGAGTGAGAAAGCGTTTCCGGTGAAGATTGGTTTGGAGGTTCATGGGTATCTTGATACTCGGGAGAAGTTGTTTTGTATGTGTAAGACTGATAGTTTGAGCTCATCCGTTAATTCTAATATTTGTCCGATTTGTACGGGGACTCCTGGTTCGAAGCCGATGGCTGTTAATGCTGCGGCTGTTGATAAGTTGCTTGAGATTGCTTTGGTTTTTGGGTCTAAGATTAACTATAAGGATTTGATTTGGCAGAGGAAGCATTATGATTGGGCGGATAATCCTAAGGGGTATCAGACGACGATTTCGGGGGCTCATGCGACGACTAATGCGGTTGGAGGTAAGTTTAAGGGGATAAATATAACAGAGCTTCATTTGGAGGAGGATCCGGCGCAGTGGAATCCTGGGACTGGGAAAATTGATTATAATAGATCGGGATTGCCGTTGGTTGAGATCGTTACGGAGCCTGAATTTAGTGATAGTGAGCAGGTTGTTGAGTGGTTGAAGGCTTTGGTTTTGAGTTTGAGTTATATTAAGGCGGTGAGGAAGAATGCGGGGATTAAGGTTGATGTTAATGTTTCGACTTATGGTGAGAGGGTTGAGATGAAGAATTTGAATTCCTTAGAGAAGATTCGGAAGGCTATTGAATATGAGATCGCGCGGCAGATTGAGGCGCATGATAATGGGGAGGTTCAGGAGAGGGAGACTTTGGCGTTTGATGAGAAGCTTGGGAAGACGATTAAGATGAGGAGTAAAGAAGGGGCTGCGGATTATAGGTTTATTAGGGATCCTGATTTGCCGATGATTGTTGTGGATAAGAAACGTGTTGGTGAGTTGAAGAGGGGACTGCCTGAGATGCCTGAGAAGAAGTTGTCGAAGTTGTTGACTAAGTTTAAGGTTGGGGAGAAGGATGCTAAGATACTTACTCGAAATCTAGAGCTTGTCGAATTCTTCGAGAAGCTCGTGGAATTTGGAGTAGACCCGGGGAGGTACATGTCTTGGATTACGATTGAGTTGTTGAGGGTTTTGAATTATAATAAGAAGTCGCTTGAAGATGAGGATGTTGAGGTTAAACCTGAGCATTTGGCGGAGTTGATTAAGGTGGTTGCTGCTGGTGAGATTACTGTTTTGAAGGGGAAGCAGATTATGAATGATATGATTCCGAAGTCGTTTAGTTTGAAGGATCATAAGGGGGAGATATCTAGTATTGATGAGAGTGCGATAGAGAATCTTTGTCAACAGGTAATTGATGAGAATTTGAAGGTGGTGACCGAGTATAAAGGTGGGAAGGATGCTAGCTTGAATTATTTAATTGGGCAGGTTATGAGGCTGAGTGAGAGGCGGGCTGATTTTAAGGTCGCTGGGGATTGTTTGAAGAGGTTGATAGGATGAAAAGGTGGGCGAAGGTTTTGTTGGTGATTGCGATTGTTTGGATTGTTTTATCTGTTTTTCTTTCTTTTTATTTGTGCAGAGCTGTAGATAAAAATGTGGCTTGTATGCAGGAGGGCTATTGTCCTGTTAGGAATAACTGTCATTTTGTTGATATGCTTTTGTGGTCTTTTGTTTTAGATATTCCTGCGTGGATAATGTTTATTGTTGTGGCTATTTTGGGAAGAAGTAAGGGAAAGAAATAATTCTGTATTAAATTAAAAGGAAAGTAAAGAGAACCTTGGTTCTTTTTGTTGTGGAGCGTAGCGATTACATGTGGTGTGGTGGTGGTGTTGAGGGGATGGGGAGATTGGATAGTCTTTCAGAGAAAGAGATTGATGAGTTGGCGAAGATTATGGATGTTGGGTTTCTTCAGGATGATTTAGATAGGGATGATAAGATTCTTGTTTTGTCTTCAGAGGCTGAAGAGAAAATTAATGATGGGTTGAAGAAACTTGGTGGGGGCTCGAAATAATGGTTATGAGGTTGAGTGAGAGAAGGGCTGATTTTAAACAGGCGACGGAAATTATAAAAAGGTTGTTGGGGGATAAATAAGATGACTAGTGATAGAATAAGTGGTAAAGGGTTAGGTGATTTTGCCCTAGCTGAGGTTGATGCAGCTGATGCAGCTTCTGGTGATTCTTATCGCGCATCTATGGGGAGTGATATATGGGGTGTTAGTAATAATACTGGTGCGTCTAGTGAATCTGTTTTGAGTTATGCGGCTAGCTTGGTGGATCAAGACGATGTTTGATTTTAAGGTTGCTGGGGATTGTTTGAAGAGGTTGATTAATGGTTAATTATGTTGATGAGAATGGTTATAAGAGAGGAAAAATAAAACATTCAGATTTAATTCACAGACAGATTGCATATGAATTTATTTATAAAAAAAATAAAGGAAAATATTCTAAACCTTTTTCTTCGTATATTGTTCATCATATAGATGGCGATAAGAAAAATAATGATATAAGCAATTTGCAAATTATGACTCAGAAGAAACATGAAAAAGTTCATGGGATTATAAGAACAAAAAAAGAAAGAGACTTATTTGAATTTGAGGAGAAGATTAGAAAGAAAAAGATTCATCCATTAAATGCTGAGTCAATCTCTAAAATAATAAAACAAAACAAAATTTCAAGAAGTAATTTGGAGAGAGTTTCAAAATTAAAGAACGTAAAGAAAGCTGAAAAAAAGAAAAGGAATAAAAGAAGGAAGATGTTTTTTGGTTTGATTGTTTTGTTTGTCGTTTTGTTTGGAATTTTTATTTTTAATGGAGAAGAGGTTAGTCAGAATGCGAATCAGGTTGTTAAGCAAGTTGAAGAAGTTGAACCTTATGAGATTTTAATAGATAAATATACAATGATTATAAAAAATAATCAAGACGAAGATATTAATTTGACAATTGTTTATCAAAGATATTCTAAGTGGTTTGGGATAGATGAGGTAAAAGAGGTGGATGTAGTATTGCTTCCGAATGAAGAGAGGAAAATTGTTGATGAGGGATTTTCTTCAAATAGTGGATGTTCTACTTCTCCGTGTCAATTAATTCTAAAAGATGTTATAGTCAACTAATGGGAATTATAGAAATTATCGAAAATGCTCCTGCTTGGAAGAAGTGGCTGGGCGCGTCATCTCTCATATTTATAATAGCTTTTTTAATTGTTGTTTCAGTTTTTGGAGGGAATGAGGTGGTGACTCTTCCGTCAGATGTTGCAGAAATAAGGCAGAATGCTACAGAATTAGTTGTCGAGGAAACTGTAAGTGCAGGGGGTGAGATAGCGGGTGCGTTTGCAGATGCAGGAAAAGAAATGGCAAAAACAGTTGATGATCCAATTCTTAGTGCACAAATTATTTTTTTAATGTGGCTTTTGGGGGTTTTACTTGCATTTGCTCTGTTTTTAAAAATGTTAGAGGTCGTGGGCATTGATATTGATGCTATTATTAAAAGTTTAAATAAATAATTCTAAGTTACACGAGCGGAGCGATTGGTTGAATAATTTACGGGAGCGTAGCGATTACATGTGGAGGAGCGATTATATGTGGTGTGGTGTTGGTGTTGAGGCACTGCTGTAAGTACCCTCTGTGGAGGGCAGGATGGGAGAAGATTGTTGGGAGGCAGGGAGAGAGGAAGATTTTTAAGAGTGTGAATTTCTGAGATTGGATGGAAAATAGAGCGTCGGAATATTTTGATAGTAAATTTCGGAAGTGTAAGCAGAGGATTAGGTTGGCTTTTGCTGGAGTTGTTCTTGGGACGGTTTGTTCTATTGGCGGGGTGATGCTTAATGGTGGAAAATTCTTGGCGCGAGATTCGGGGAAGAGTTTTGTTGAGAAGCGGGTTAGTGATTCGCTTGTGCTTGGCGGAGGTTTGTTGACTGCCTCTAGTATGGTTGGGGTGTTATTGTGTACTGCGAAGGATGATAAGCTGAAGAAGGAGAGGCGTGAGTTGGATAGACAGATGATTAAGGCTGATATTTATTCTAGGGAATTTGATCGTCGAGAAGAGATGTTGTCTGGTGGTAATAAGTATGGTGGGGTTAGGGATTTGTATAAGTGTAATTGAGGTTTGGGGAGTTGGGGGATTAATTTTATATAGTTTAGAATGTTGGTGGATGTATGAAGAAGTGGTTAGTAATTTTAGTTGTTTTAGTTGTTGTGATTTTTGCAGCTGCGCTTGTTTATATCTTTAATGAAGATGAGGTTGAATCAGATAAAGGGAGAGGTGTTTATTATCATGAGCAGGGGTTTGTTTTGGGTAGCTGTTTAGAGTGGGATGAATTTGACAATGGAGATTCTGGTGCAGGGACGGTTTACACAGAGTATTATCATAAGGAAGATGGTCTGATTGGAAAGTGTTGGTCTTATCATGGGCCTGGTTCTTCTGGTGGCGCGGGGACCGGTTGTGATACTGATGAGCTATTGGGAGATGCGATAGAAGAGAGTGCTCTTGGTGGGAAAAGGTTTCCAAAATATGATTGTGATATATATGAAGAATAATTTTATATAGTTGTTGTGGGTTTTTATTGGATGGCATGGGAATTGGATTTGAAGGAGAGATCCGGGGTTAATAGGAAACATGTTTATTCTGGAAGTAGGGAGAGTCCGGTTTATGAGTTGACTAAGGAGTGGGAAGAGAATCCGTTTAGGTTTACTTATTTTGGTAATGAGTGGTAGTGTCTATTCTGTAGTGCAATAATTTTTATAAAGTATTTTTTTGTGTTGTTTGGATGAGTCGCGGTAATGAGCAAACGTATGATTGTCCTGATTGTGGCGAGGAGGGTGCAACTTTGGATTTTGGTCTTGGTTGTTCTAAGGTGAATGAGTTTAACATATGTTCTGAAACTGGTGATTACTGTCCTGTGTGGACGAGTTCTGAGGCTGCTGATGCGCGCGAGACTAAGGCGAGGGGGCTTGAGGGATCTGATTTTTTTGATGGAGATGGTTTGGGCGAAGACGCGGCTGAGGTTTTACGAGGGCTTGATGATGACGATGGTTATGGTAATCATTATGATATTGATTAGGGCGATTGTTTTATAAGTGTTGGAGTTTTTGTTGGGGGATGGAAGGAGATGAGATCGGTTCAGTTAGGATTCTTGCTAAGGGTTTGTCGACTGTTAGAAAAACTAAATCTGGATGGATGAAGGTTTATGTTGATATTCCGAAGACGTTTGATGCGATAAAACTTTTTAAGAAAAATAATTATTTGAAGGCTTTGGTTGATTCCAAGGATTCGAAGTTTTTGAAGGGCGGGTTGAATGCGAAGGGGAAAGTTTTTGGGGATAGGGTGAATGTGCTTCCGAGTAAACATGAGTTAGATAAGGCGTTTTCGCTTTTCGCTGATGGTTTGGTGATTCATGATGAGTTGTCGAGTTCGCATTGGGATGTGATTTTTAGGAATCCGAATGGTAAGTATTCTTATTTGTATACTTTGGAAAAGAAGAAAAAAAGTAAGGCGAGGAAGTTTTCGGCTGTTGATAATTTTGAGAAGAATTTGGTTAAGATAAATCGGGCTGTGAATAAAGGGATTGTTGATGGTGATTTGATGGCTTTGGCGATGAGGACTTTGTTGCAAACTAGGATGAGAGTTGGTAGTGAGGTTTATTATAAAGCTGATGGACATAAGGGTTTGACGACGCTGAAGAAAGGTGATGTGAAGATTTCTGGGAATAAAGTTACGTTTTCATTTATTGCTAAGGATGGCGTTCCCCAGGTTATTAGTGAGAGGTTTTCGAAGGAGTATGTTAAAAATTTGAAGAGTGTTTTGAGAAAGTTGAAGAGTAATGGTTTTATTTTTGCGAAGGCTGGTCGGCCATTTAGAGATACGGATTTTAAGAAAGCGTTTGAGAATTATTGTGGTGAGGAATTTTATCCGCATATTGTTAGGTCTCATTATGCTACGAAGAGGGCTGAGGATTTTTTGAAGAAGCACAAGAAGTCTAACAGGGATGAGGTTGAGAAATTGTTTGGGGATATTGCTGTGAAGTTGGGGCATAAGAAATTTTCGAAGGGCGAGTGGAAGACTGATTATTCTGCGACTGTTCATTATTATATTAAGCCGAAGTTTGTTGATAGGATTTTGAAGAAAATGGAAGCTGGCGCCGCACGCGGCATACCCTCTAAGGAGGGAACTAAAGTTCCAGTTTTATCGGGCAAAGTTTAAGTAATTGTTTTTGTTTGATAATTTAGGAGGTGATGTATGATGGAGTATTTTAATAAGAGGATAAAGAAGCTTGATGTTTGGGATATTGCTTTGACAAAGTTGAGTGTTTTGATTTTTGCTTTGTTTTTAGTTGGAGTTTGGCCCGCCCTTCGTGTTTGGGTTGATTCTAGAAATCCCTGGTGTTTTGTAGCTGCTTTTGTTATTGTTGTGGCTAGGCCGATTTATAGATTTTATTTGAAGAAATAATTTTATAAAGGAATTTGTATTGTTTATTTTATGGTAAAGAAAAAAGAGGCGTGTTCTGTGAATGGCGGAGCTTGTCCATGCGGGGGTTTGATGGCGATTGTCATTATTGTTCTTGTTTGGATTTCGACGGCTATGTGGTCTAAGATTGTGATCACTATTGCTGCAGCTTTGATCCTTTTGTCTGCTGGTGCGTCTTCCTGTGGAAAGAAAAAGTAATTTTAAAAAAATAAAAAATTGCCAGATGTTAGTCTGGACTTTATTCGGATTTAGCTTCTTCGGCGTCTTCTTTTGCTTCTTCAACTGTTTCGATCTTCTCTTCGCCTTCTTCAGCGTCTGAGTTATCGTCTACAACTTCTGGAGCAGCTTCGTCGTCAAGTGCATCTTCAACATTGCTGTTGATTTCTGATGGGTTTGCTACTGGTGCTTCTGATGGTTCTGAGTTATCCCTATCATTGTACCGTGGAGCATTGTCTCGTGGAACCATTGGTTTAGCCTCGCTAACTGTCAATGGTCGACCCTCGACTTCCTTCTTGTTCATTTCGTCGATGGCTTTTTGAGCAGCACCGTCGTCTGTGAATGTTACAAATCCGAATCCTTTGGATCTACCTGAGAATTTATCTTTGATTAGAACTGCTTCCTCAATGTCGCCGTATGACGCAAAAAGTTCGCTCAATCCCTTGTCATCGATAGACCATGGTAGATTACCTACGTATAATTTCATATTTTCCTCCTGTGTTATTTAATAATTTTAATAGAATTGTCATGATTGTTCTTGTTCTCGCTTTACATAATTTTATAGATTGAGGGTTTTTAAGGTTGTGGGTCGTTTAATGTGTGAACTCTAGGATTATTCCTGTGATGAAAATTATTGAGAGGATGATTATTAGGGTCCAGTTTATTGGAACTCGGATTTCTGGATCTTTTTTGTTCCGTTTGTTTGATTTTGCTTTTCTTGCCATTAGCATTATTAGGATTCCTGTTAGTCCTCCTGAGATTACACCGCCGACACCTAGGATTAGTGCGAAGCCGACGAAATCGAATTGTGTCATGAAGATGTAGAGTGCTAATGGAACCATTGATGTTAGGAGGAATCTCATTTTTTTGCCGGTTTTGATGTCGAATTTGAATGTGTCGTTTAGGGAGAATGATAGGACGAAGTATGACGTGAGCATTGTGAAGATTCCGAGGATTGTCATTAGTGGGCCGAAAGATAGGGTTGCTACTTCAGTGATTGAGCTTCCTAGGACGCCGATGAATGTTGCGCTGAATATTACGTAAAGTAGGATTGGGATTAGACTTCCGATGATGATTGCTCTTTTTAGGTATTTTTCTTGGCCCTTGATTTCTTGTCGTAGTTCTGGGATTGATGTGAAACCGAGTAGCGCGAACATTACTACACCGATGGGTATTGCGAAGTTTGGTGTGCTCCATGTCATTAGGTTTGATGTGTTGAGTTCTGGTGCGAATCTTGCGAAGATTCCTAGGATGATTGCTATGATTGCTATGACGCCCCATGTTTCGATTTTCTTTAAGCCCTTTAATCCTTCTTTTAGCAATAGCGTCATGACGAGCCAGAATATGATTCCGAAAACTAGTGGGGGGATGTTGCCTGGGATTAGTTGTGCTAGGGACTGGCCTTCACCGATTAGATAAGCCAGAAGTGCTGAGTAGATACCGAAGAGGACCGATATGAGCATTGCGTATTTCCCCCATTTGCCGAGGTATTTTTCTGCGTAGCCTGAGAGTTGGTGCTTGCCTCGGGTTCTTAATGTGATTTCTCCGAGTGCTAAGTTTACGAAAACCATTACTGCTCCAAGAACGATTAGCCAGAATATACCGACTAGGAAGCCTGATTTTGCGAAGACGTATGGGAGACCGAGGATTCCTGCTCCGATAATTGTTCCTGTAAGTGTGAATGTTGTTGCCCAGAATTTTTTGTTCATTGTATCACCTTGATTGTATAGGGTGTTTCCTTTTTTATAGCTTACTACAATAATTTTTTTAAAGGGGTTAGGGTTGCTAATTGTCTAAGATGGTGGATATTATTGTGAATGAGAATTTTGAAGAGGATGCTTCTGAGTTGTTTGGAGATATCGAGAGCGGGAGCTTTGATTCGTCGGAGTTGTTTAAGTTGCAGATGGATGCGCGGGAGATTTCTTCGGATTCGGAAATTGATGATTTGATTTCTTATGGGATGATTAAGAAAAATTTGGCTTATGATTTGCCGTACCAGAGGGAGGGTGCTTTGAGGTTATTGAAGGATTTGAATGCGACGGCTCTGTTGGCTGATGAGGTTGGTCTTGGGAAAACGATTACGACGGCGATGGTGATTAAGGAGGGTGTTGTTCGGGGGTTTTTGAAGAAAGTTGCGATTTTGTGTCCGCCGAGTTTGGTTGATCAGTGGGTTGCGGAGTTGAAGGAAAAGTTTGAGTTGGATTTTCATATTGTTGAGTCGGTTGAGGATTGGGAGGAGCATGATTTTGTGATTGCGTCGATCGATAGGGTTAAGATTTTTGATAAGGTTAATAGTCGGTTTAAGCATAAGGCGGCGCATGGGATTTCGTGGGATTTGGTTATTGTTGATGAGGCGCATAAGTTGAAAGAGCGGAATACTGTGAGGTGGCGGTTTGTTGATCGGTTGCGGAAGAAGAGGTTTTTGTTGTTGACAGCGACGCCGTTTCAGAATGATTTGGTTGAGTTGTATAATTTGTTGCATATTTTGAAGCGGGGGCATTTGGGGACGATGAAGGAATTTCGGAAGAAGTTTTTGTATCGGGGGAATAAGAGGCATCCGTTGAATCCTGATGAGTTGAAGGAAAAGTTGGAGCAGGTGATGGTTAGGCGGAGGCGTGATGAGACTGGGATTAATTATAAAAAAAGGATTCCGAAGATTGTGACGATTGAGATGACGCCGCAGGAAAAGACGATTTATGACAATACTGTTAGGTTGTTGAAGGAGAATTATTTTAGGGCGGACGGTCGTGAGATTAATGGGGCGTTGATTGTGTTTGCGATTTTGCCTAAAGTGACTAGTAGTTCTAAGTCTGCGATTGAGAGTTTGACTAAGATTGTTGAGGGCGATGTTTATAGTGATGGGACGAAGGATTTTGCGCAGGGAATTTTGGATGATTATGCGACGTTGAATAAGGATTCGAAAATTGAGAAGCTTGTTGAGTTAGTTGAGGAGATTCGGAATAGATCTGATGATGAGAAAATTTTGATTTATACGCGGCATCCGACGACTTTGAAATATATTGTTGAGAAATTGGAGCCGTTTGGCTTGAAGATTATTGAGTTTATGGGTGGGCTGACTAGAGAGGAGAAGTCTGAGAAGATTGAGTCGTTTAAGAGGGGCGAGGCGGATATTATGATTTCGACTGATTGTGGGGCCGAGGGTTTGAATTTTCAGTTTTGTCGGAATTTGATTAATTATGATTTGCCATGGAATCCGATGAGTGTTGAGCAGAGGATTGGGCGGTTGGATAGGATTGGGCAGGAGCGGGATATGTATATTTATTCGTTTGCGACGAAGGGGACGATGGAAGAGCACGTGGTTGATTTGATTATTAATAAGATGTGTTGCGTTGGCTTGGTGATTGGGGAGTTGCCGATTATTTTATTTAATTTGGGTTTGGATGGTTCGGGGAAAAGTGGGAAGAATAAGATTGAGGAGAAGTTGATGGCGTCGTTTATTGAAGGGAAGGGGAATTTGGATTTTTTTGCGAGGGGAGTTGATGAGATTGCTGACGAGATTGCTTTGGGGATGAAGGATTATGAGAAGGAGAAGGTTCATAATAAGAAGTTTTTTGATGAGTAGATTTAAATAATTGAATTGTGTTTGTGATGTATGGCGAAGAAAGAGGGTAAAAAAGAGAGGGAAGAGGAGTGGAGTAGGCTTTCTCAGAAACTTAAAGAATTGAGGTTTGAGGATTCTCCGGCTAAACGGAAAGTAATTCTTGACGAGGCTATTGCGTCTGAAGATGATAGACTTATGGCAGATGCCTTTTTTTATCTGGGGAATAGTGGTAAGGATTATTCTGTGAAGTTAAAATATCTTGAGGATGCTAGGGCTTTGTTTAAGAAGACGAATCAGCCGTATTATGCGAATTCGACTTGGACCAGGATACAAATGCTTCAGCAAGAGGAGAGGCAGAGGCGTCGTCCGCGTTGGAAGAAGATGTTGTTTCCTTTTAGGGCTGCGGCTTAGTTTTTTATCACAATAATATTCTTAAAGGGGCTTGCCGATTTTTTCTGATGTCGAATCAAATAGAAAAGTTTGTGATGGGGTTTTTTGAGAACCTGAAGTGTGGCGTTTCTTTAGAGGATGGTGTTTTGGTCGTTGAGAATGTCCCGAAGGCTTTTGAGGATTTGTATGGGAAAGTTGCGCCGTATAGATTTTGTTTTGTCGCGGGAATGAAGAATTGTGAGTTTGTTGGGAAGGGTAGTGTTCTGTTGGCTGCGATGACGAAATTTTTGAAGGGGGCCGGGAAGACGACTTTGTTGAAGATAGATTTTGATGTTGACCCGATGAAGGAAATTGATAAGGTTTTGAGTTTGAAGAATTGTGAGATTGATAGTTTGGTTAAGAAATATAAGAATAGTTTTTTCTCGAGGTTTACTTTTATGACAACGTTTAGATATTTGAATGAGGCGGAACAGATTGTGAATGAGGTTTATGTTCATGATGGGAAAGTTGTCGACGGTGATTTGAGTGGGTATAAGGTTTTGGAGGGCGAGAGTGATGCGGTTTCTGAGGATAGTGTGAAGCGGGATTATGATATTGCGAAGGATGTTTTGAAGGGGGTGTTGGAGGCGAAGACTGCGGAGATTGGTGAGAGTTTGGGGGAGAAGGCTGGGGTTGAGATTGAAAGGATTCGGGCGCATTATGAAAATTTGATGGGGGAGCTTGGTGGGGATTTGGCTGGGGCGTTGAAAAAAATTAAGGAAGTTGAGTTAGAGTTGAGAAATGCCGAAGATGAAGATAGGGATGTTTTGAGGGCGAGACTGGAGAGATTGAGGAAGGGGCTTGTGAAGATTGGGGATGATGAGGCGAGGGATAAGATTTTGAAGGAGCAGGAGTTTACGATTAAGGATGCGATGCATAAGCACAGTTTGAATATTGATAATAAGTTGGTGAATACGACTGTGATTTATTATCCTGTTTTTAGCTTTAATTTGTTTCTAAAAGGGGATTCTTCTGGGAGATTTGTTGAGATGAATTATGATCCTTTAACTAAGACTTTGAATAAGTTGGTTTGTGAATCTTGTGGGAAGGATATTGTGAGGTTGAATTTGTGTTCGGCTGGGCATATTAGTTGTGATGATTGTTTGGAGAAGTGCGGGGAGTGCGGGAAAGGATTTTGTGGGAAGTGTTTGAAGCGAAGTTGTAGTTCTTGTGGGAAATTGCTCTGTAAGGGTTGTGCGAAGATGTGTATGGGGTGTGGTAAGCATGTTTGTGGGAATCATATGAGGCGGGATTGTGTTTCTGGGGATGATCGGTGCGTTAGTTGTTTGCGGGCGTGTTTGAGGTGTCATGGTTTGTCGAGTCCGAAATATTTTGGTGAGGCTTTGGATGGATCGAAGGTTTGCCAGAAATGTTTGGGTGCTGAGAAAAGGGGTAATGTTTTGAAGGATGTTTTTAGGGATTAGTTAATCTTATAAAATCATATTTGGTTATGATATAAACTATGAGCCCGTAGTTTAACGGATAGAATAACAGGTTTCGGCCCTGTAGATGGGAGTTCGATTCTTCCCGGGCTCGTTATTTTTAATTCCGTGAAAATGTGAAATTCCTTTGGAATTTGCCAAATTTTCCGCTCCTTCGGTAGTGCCTAGATATTTTTGATAGATATTTTCTTTATCTCTCCTTGTTCAAGGTTTCCGAGCTTTATATTTCCCATTGAAATTCTTTTTAGTAAGTAGATTTTATATTTTAGTTTCTTGAGTGCTATTCGGATTATTCTATTTCGCCCTTCTTTGATTGTGATGTCGAATGTGTTTTTATTTATGTTACTGATCTTTGCAAATAATTTTCTGTCTTCGATTAGTAATCCGTTTTTTAGTTTTGTAATGTCTTCTTTTGTTATGGAGGGCTCTGTTCGGACTTGGTATGTTTTTTCGCTTTCGTGTTTTGGGTGGGTTAATTTATTGTTTAGTTCGCCGTCGTTTGTTAATAGTAATAATCCTTCAGATGCTCCGTCTAATCTTCCGACATAGTTTAGGTCGAATCCAATTTCTTTTTTTAGTTGAGATAATGCTTTAAGGTTGTAGATTGTTCTTCTGTTTTGTGGGTCGTCTTTTGTTACGAGGATTCCTTTTGGTTTGTTTAGGATATAGTAATAGTTTTTTTGTTTTCGTTCTAAAGCTTTTCCTTCGACTGTTATTTTGTCTGATTCTTCGGCTTTGTCGCCGAGTTTTGCTAATTTGTTATTGAGTTTTACTTTTCCTTTTTCGATTAGTTCTTCGGCTTTTCGTCTTGAGCAGAATCCGGCGTTGGCGATGATTTTTTGAAGGCGTTCCATGAATTGTATAGGATAGTTAGTTTTATAAAATCTTTTAGATAGGTGATACAATGGGGAAGAAGACGACTTTTAATATTAGCAAGAATGATAATTTTAGCGAATGGTATAGTGAGATTTTGGCGAAGGCTGAGGTGACGGATTTGCGTTATGGTGTTAAGGGGTTTGTTGTGATTCGGCCGTGGGGTGCGAGGATTATTGATAAGATGTATCGGATTTATGAATCGGCTTTGAGGGCGACTGGGCATGATCCTGCGATTTTTCCGGCAGTGATTCCTGAAGATAATTTTAAGAGGGAGGCGAGTCATGTTAAGGGATTTTCGTCTGAGTTGTTTTGGTTGGATAAGAAGCAGGGTGAGGACAAGTTGGCTTTGCGTCCGACGAGTGAGACTGCGTTTTATGATATGTATAAGATTTGGATTAGGAGTTATCGTGATTTGCCGATGAAGATGTATCAGCGTGCGAATGTTTTTAGAAATGAGACCAAGGCGACTCGGCCTTTGATTAGGTCTAGGGAATTTCATTGGATTGAGAGCCATGATGTTTTTGCGAGCAAGAAGGATGCTGAGATGCAGGTTCAGGATGATATTGTGATGACCGAGGAAGTTATGCATAAGATTTTTGGGGTACCGTTTTTGCCAATGAGGAGGCCGCAGTGGGACAAATTTCCTGGGGCGGAGTATACAATTGGTTCGGATGTTGTGATGCCTGATGGTCGCGTGATTCAGCAGCCTTCGACACATTTGATCAGTCAGCATTTTACAAAGGCGTTTAATGTGAAGTTTGTTGATGAGAAGGAGAAGGAGAAGTCACCGTGGATGACTTGTTATGGTCCGTGTATGTCGAGAATGTTGTCTTCGGTTCTTAGTTTGCATGGGGATGATAGTGGTTTAGTTTTGCCTTATACTTTGGCGCCTGTTCAGGTTGTGATTGTTCCGTTTGATGGTGATGGTGTTAAGAGTGCTGTTGATGATGTTAGGGCGCAGTTATTGAAGGAGTATATTGATGTGAAGGTTGATGATTCTGATAAGAGGCCTGGTGAGAAGTTTTTTTATTGGGAGATGAAGGGTGTGCCGTTTAGGATGGAGATTGGCGAGAAGGAGTTGGCGAAGGATGAGGTTAGTTTGTTTATTCGGGATACGAAGGAGAAGATTTCTGTGAGCATTAGGGATTTGCCGGAGACGATTAAGAATTTGGGTGCTGAGTATGATGAGCGATTGATTGCTCGGGCTGATGAGAATTTTGGGAGTAGCGTTGTTGATTGTGCTTCGAAGAGTGATATTAAGAAGGCTTTGAATTCTGGGAAGGTTGCGAGGTTTTCGTTTTGTTCTTGTGAGAAGGAAGGTGCTGATTGTGCTGAGTTTGTTGAGAAGGATTTGCAGGCGCGTGTAATGGGGACTCGTGGGGATGTTGACGAGAAGGCTAAGGGGAAATGTTTGATTTGTGGAAAGAAGGCTAATGCTGTTGTTTATGCTGGAAAATCGTATTAATTGATTCTAGCGTTTATTTCTTGGTGAAAGATTTTCTTATGTGCGCTTGCACACAGCGAAAATTTTTACGCTGCGAACTAAACTGCTATAATCAACTAATTTTGAATATTGTTAACTAAATCTTTATAAATTCTGAAAGGTGCTATGTTTTATGATAAAGATTGAGAAGCAGAGTAAGGCGATTGGTAAGTTGGGCGAGGGCGATAAGTTGTGGATTAATGGGAAGGAGATGAAGGTTGATAAGCAATATTTGATGCAGGACCATGGGAAAATGAAGGAGATGATTGTTGAGTTTTTTAATGTGGAGAATGAGCGGGAATATCAGTTGAGGTATTTTGATGATCAGATTGAATCGTCGTTGGAAGTTTATGAGTTGCAGGATGAGTTTCAGTATACTCGGAGAGAGCCGAAGACTATTGCTTGGTGAGATTTTGAATAATTTTTAGGGAGGGGAATTTGGGGAACTTCGTTCTCAGATACAAGGCGGCTCCTTCGCCATTTGGCATGGATTTTGTGAATAGAAATGTTTATATAGTGTTGGTTACCATAAGTATGTTAATGGTAACAGAAACACGGAATGATACGGCGGTTAGGATTAGTAAGTGGTTGGATAAGGCGGTCGAGGGTTATATTTCTAATAGGAAGACTAAGGTGAAGTTTCCGTCGAAGCGGAATTTTGTCGACACTGCGGTGATGCAGCTTCTGGAGAAAAAGGGGGTAAATTTATCCAAAGGATAAATTATCAAACCACGGTGCACTTCGTTTACTTCGTGGTTAAAGGGTGTGAAATTAAAATGATTGGAGGACATATGGATAAGTTGGAGAAGGCAAGGGAGATGTTTCGGAAGCTTGAAAATCATGGCGTTGGTCATGCGGCTGAGATTGCGAGGCGAACTTTTTTGATTCAGGATAGTTTGAATACTATTAGGAATTAGTTGATTATTTCGGTTGCGAGTTTTTTGTAGCCGAAGAAATCTGTTGTGTAGTTGTAGGCGCCGGCGTTTAGGAAGGTTATTTTGTCGCCTACTTTTGGGTTTTGTAGTTTTACTTTGTATCTGAAAATGTCGTCTCGTGTTGGGGAGTTTCCTTTGATGAGGAAATATTGTCCGTCTTGGTTTTCGTCGAGTTCTTGTTCGATTAACATTTTTGTGTTTGTTAGTGTGTTGTCTAGTGCGCAGTTGTAGATTGTTGTGTTGATGATTAGGTTTTTTTCTTGGACTTGGATTATTTCTGTTTCGAGTTTTATGCAGGGGGCTGCGAGGAATCTTCCGGGTTCTATTGTTGTTTGGATGTTGTGATTGTCTAGAAAGTTTTTTGCATTTGTTAGTTTTTGGAATATGTAAGGCATAACTTTTGATGTGTAGCTTCGGTATTTTGTTGGGAGTCCGCCACCGAGATTTACTGAGTTTATTCTTTCTAGTGATTCTTTTGCCAGTGAGTCTTCGAGCTCTTCTTGAATTTCCCATTCGCTTGTGTTCTGAGATTTACGATGGATGTGGATTCCTAGATTGTTGATGTTTGGATTATCTTTTATTTGTGAAATTATTTCATTTACTTTTCTTGAGGGCATTCCGTAGACGAAGTATTTTCCTGAGCCTATTCTGTGTTCTTGGAATTTCATTCTTAGTGAGAGGTTTATAGGTGTTGTTGCTGCTTCTAAGAGGTTTTTTAGATCTAATTCGTTGTCTACTACGAATGTTGTTATTCCTTCTTGAATTATTTGTTTTAGTTCTTCTATAGATTCGGCTTGGGTGAAGAATGAGATTTTTGATTTGTCTTTTATTTCTTTTATTTCATCTTTTGCGTGAATTGAGAAATCTACTTCTGGTGATGTTTCTTGGAGGATGTTTCCAACTTCTCTATTCGTTTTGTAGGAGTATGAAACTTTTAGGCCGAGGTCTGTCAGAGTTTCTACTTGTTGTTTTAGGATTTGTTTTGAGAGGATGAATTTGGGATTCATTCTAGGAGTCCTTCTTTTTTCATTTTGTCTAAGACTGATGTTATCATTAAGGGGAATGTGATGCAGACGTCGCCGTTTACGGTTGCTGCTTGTGCGTCGTCTTTTAGTTTACCCCATGATTTTGCTTCTTGGGTTGTTGCGCCTGATAGTGAGCCCGATGTTGCGTGGGACGTTGTCATGTAGACTGCGTAGTCGAAACCGCCTGAGAGTAGGGCTGCGAAGATTGCGTAGTGTTTTGATATTGAACCGCCTAGAGATATTAATCCTTTTTTGTCATCGAATGATAGGTCGGTTACAACTCGTTCCATATCTTTGATTGTGTCGACTATGAAGTCTGGGTTTTTTTGTTGGAACATGAAAAGTTGGAAGCCGAAAGATGAGTCTGCGATTCCGGGGCAGTAGATTGGGATGTCGTTTCTTGCTGCTTGGAATAGGATTGAGTTTTCGTCGTTTAGTCTTAGCCCGATTTCTTTTAAGAGTTCTGAGACCGGAAGTCTTTTTTTCTTTGCATATATTTCTGTTAGGAATTTGTTCATAAGGTCTTCGAATTTCATGTATGATTCGTTTCGGATCACTAGGTTGCCGACTCGGTTTTCGCCTCGCTCGTGGAGTGCTGTGTCGTCTGCGTGGAAGTTTGAGATTTCGAAGTCTTCGCCGAATGATTTCATGATGTCTTCTTCGATTGAGCCTGATGTTGTTACGAGGATGTTTGGGATTTGGAGTTTGCAAAGTTGGGCGAATAAACCTCGGAGGCCAGACGTTACCATATTTGACGTGAATGTTAGGAAGACTTTTGATTTGTCGCGTTTCATTTTTAGGACGACTTTTGCGGCCTCGTTTAATTCGATAGATTGGTAGCCTAGATTTCCGAATGAGTCGACCAGTTGCTCGACGGTCATGTTTGATGTCCATATAAAATCTTTAACTTTTTTCATAGTAATAGGAGGTGTTTAGAATGGTGGATTCTAGTTGATTGGAATTGCCCTGGACTTTCTTCGTGCAGCCCTTCTTGCTTTTCGTGCAGCTTTTCGTGCGTCGCGTTTTGCTTTTCGGATAGCTTTTCTTTCTGCCCGTGCAGCTTTTCTTTTTGCTTTCTTAATTTGCCTAAGTTCTTTTTTCGTTAGAGTGTGCGTCGCGTTGGATTCAGTTATGTTTGAGTTGTCGATTGGAGGAAATACTATGATTGGAGGGAATGTTGTTATGTTTGGTTCGTTGTTCGTTGTGTTGGGTTTTGGATCTGTAGTATAGTTGGAGTCTGGGTTTGGGAATGTGAAGTTTATTGTGAAGTTTAGGTCTTCGGAGAAGTTTAGAGTTGGAAGATCAAATGTGTTGTTCGATTTTGTGTATGGGAATGTTGCGTTGTTTGCGGATACGAATGCGAGGCTGAATAGGAGTAGCGCTGATGTTAGCATTAATGTTGTTTTTCTCATATTAATCTTGGGATGTTTCGGTTTTTAAAGTATTTGTTTTATGTTTTCTTTGAATGTTTCGAAGTCGTCGATTGGGATCATTGCGCCGGTTGCTTCGACGTGTCCGCCGCCGGTTGCGTCTTCTATGTTTGCTATTAGTTTCTTTGTTGTTTCTAGTGCTTTTTCTCCGCGGATTGAAACATTTACTTTTTCTGGTCTTATGAATGCGACGATTATTAGTTTGTCTTTATGCTTATGGTAAAGTTTGTTTGATATTTCTGCTGACATTGATGTGTTTCCTGAATATGTGTAGAATAGGACGGGGGACTCTGGGTAGAATTTTGATTCTGCTTTTGCGACTTGCTTAGTATAGAATTCGTTTAACTGGGAATATCTTTTGTGGAGTTGTTTTGTGTATTGGTTTTCTTCTAGTAGGTCGGCGGGCGAATTCGCTTTGAATAGATATTTGATTAGGGTTACTACGTTTGTGATTGTGTCCATTAGGCCGAAGTTTAGCATTCTGACCATTTTCCCGATTTCTGATGAATGGAGTGCGTCGAAAGGTTCAATGCCTTTTGGTAATAGCTCTGGATATTCTTCTGAGAATTTTTCTGCGAAGTCTGGCATGTATACGTCGCCGATGCATCCGATGACTGCTAGCCAGAGATCTTGTTGTCTATTGAATATTTTTTGTGCAATGTAAGTTGTTGGTTCTGAAGATGGATGAGAGTTGAAGTAGGATGTTTTTTCGATTATTTCTTTTGGGGTTTTTGTTTCGTGGTGATCGATCCATGTCATTGGGATTCCTTTTTGTTCGATTGCGTCTGCGAATTCTTTGCTTAGTTCGGCTTTGTCTAGGATGAAAATTGCGTCGGGATTTAGCTCTTCGACTTTTCTCACGTATTGTTCTTTTAGATCTGGGAATGATTTGATTGCTACACCCTTACCTCGGCCGATTGCTCGTCTTAGGATTAGGAAGCTCATGAGTCCGTCTACGTCGTTGTCGAAGAAGAATAGTGGGTTTTGTGATGCTTCTAGGTTTTCTCTGATTTGGTTTAGCTGTTCTTGGGTTAGCATTATTGAATAAATGAAAGTGGGTTTAAATGCTTGATGTTAGCATACTACTTTGCCGCTCAATACCTGTTCTCTTAGATTTCTAATTTCTTCGTAGATTGTGTTGGCTCGGTTTTTTAGCATTGGTTCGAAGTCGGCTTGGTCTAGTTTCAGGATGTTGTCTAGATTGTGGAATGTTCGTGTCATCTGGGAGATTTCTTTTGCTGACAAAGTTAGGTGAGATAAGAATCTGAAACCTTTTGGAGTGATGCTTTCTTCGACTGGTTTTTCTAGGACTAGTCTTGCGATTGATTCGAGGTCTAGAAGTCCGTCGAAGGTTAGGTTTGACAATAGTGTTTTTGATCTTTTTAGTGAGATGCTTGCGTAGTCTCGGAGGACTTCGGATTCGGATCTTTCGACGCCTCTTAGTAGTTCTCGGTATCGCATGTGCATGATGCTTCCTTCTTTTCCGAGTTCTGTGAAGCTTCGTTTAACTGAGCTGGAGATTTTTAGAATCATTTCGGCTCGCTGGATTACTTTACAGACGTCGCTGACTGATACGAGTTCTGACATTTCTAGGATGTTTAGGTTGTCGATGTGTTCTTTTAGGATTTCTTTTTGTTTTTCTAGGATTTGAAGATTGGATGTTATGTTTCGCATTAGTTCTTCGGTGCCTTTTAGGTAGTATCTGCCTGAGCCGTAGTAGAGGGTTGTTTTTTTTCGTCGTTCGGAGATTGCGATGATGAATGTGTGGGCTTGTTTTGCAGTTCGTTCTGCGGCTTTGTGTCGTGTTCCGGTTTCGATTGAATGGATTGATGGGTCTGGCATCATTGTGACGTTTGCGTGGAGGATTCGTTTTAGATCTTGCGAGACTACTGCGGCTCCGTCCATTTTGCAGAGTTCGAAAAGTTTTTGTGATGTGAATCGGGAGTTTATTCGGAAGCCGCCTTCTGCGATGTTTTGGGCTTGGAGTTCCGGGGTGTTGAAGACTATCATGCCGCCTAAGCCGGATCTTACTAGGTCGTCGATTACTGTTCTTATTGAGGTTCCTGGTGAGACTAGTTTGATGAAATCGTGGATAGTTTTTTCTTTTTCTGGGGACATGGTTAAAAAAAGTTGCTCTAGTATTTATAATTTTATGTGGTTTGTTGGAATTTGGAATAGAGACGTCTTTCTTTTTGTGGTTTTATGCTAGTTTGTGTTCTTTTATAATTGAAATATTCTGATGATCTGAAATTATATTACCGAATTTTTCTCGGAGTTCCCTAGTTATTTCTTTGAATTCTTTTTGAGAGTTGGTTATCATTTCTAGATGTAAATCATAGTTGCCATGATATTTCATTATAAAGACGCAGTTTTTTGAATTTTCGTAGTAGGAAACTATTTGTTCCATTTTTGAGAAGTCTTTTAGTGAGATAAATATGTGATTATATATTTTATTTAACTTCTCATGATTAAGTCTTAATTTGAATCTTGAGATTATTCCCTTTTTGACTAAGTTTTTTATTCTTCTGGAGATTGCCTCTGCGGTTAGTTTTAATTTTGAGGCAATTTGTACAGTTGGGATTCTGGCATTTTGTTCAATTATTTCAATTATTTTTTTATCCTTGTCATTTATTTCAATTATTTCTTCTCCTTGTCTTGAGGGGTCTGTATAGTTTTCTTTTTCGTTAGTGTATAGATATTTTTCGTTTAACCATTCTACTTCGTGTGCTATTAACAACTGCCTTTCCTGGATGTGTTTACTAAATTTAGTATTGAATTCGTTTAGCATGTCGTATATTTTTTCTAAACTTTGCCCCCTTATTGTAATTATCAAGTCCCATTTCCCGTCTGTTTCTCCTGCCCAAATTACTTCAGGATTTTTAAGAATCCATTTGGAGATTTCTTTTTCTTCTTTAATTCCAACATTACCATATCTTATTAAAAGTTTGAATATATTGAAACCGAGCTTGAAGTAATTTATCAGAGAAAAATAACCTTTTATTGTTCCATCTTTTTCGAGTTTTTTAATTATGTAATTCACAGTTTCTTTGTTTATCCTAGTTTTTTTGCCTATTTGGGTTAGACTTTGTCTTGAATCTTTATCAAGTTCTTTTAGAATTTTTCTTTCCTTTCGCCCTATCATTTACTCATAACGGATATTTGTTATATAAATATTTCGTTTTGATTAGAAATCTTGAAGGAAAGTTAAAGTATCTCTATTATGTTACTATTGTATCATGGTAAACAAGGGGAATAAAACAAATATTTGTTTTTGGGAAGATGTTTTGAAAGATGCTCCTCAGTCATACAAGGAATTGTTTGTTGCTGAGAGGAAATATCTTAGAAGGCACGTCGGCCGTAACTCTAGGCTTTTGGAGGTTGGTTGTGGTGATGGGAGAAGTTTAAGAGATGTTTTCACTAAGACACGTGATATTTATGGGGTGGATAATGACACTACTGCTGTTTTAGATGCTAGGAGAAATCTTGTGGATGTCCCAGAGGCTTCAATTTTGCTTGAGGATGGAAGGGATTTGCCATTTAGAGGAAATTTGTTTGATTATGTGATTTGTATGACTACACCTGCTAATTTTGGTGAAGATAAATATAAGTTTTATGGCGAGATGAGGCGGACTTTGAAGGATGATGGAGAGATAATAATCAGTGTGTTTAATGAGGGTGCTTTTGATGATCGTATGAGTACGTATGTGAAGAGTGGTGCTCAGATAAAGGATGTTCGTGGAACTACTGTCGTTTTTGATGAAAGCATTGGCTCTAATACATCGGAGCAGTTTAGTCGAAGTGAACTTAAGGAGACTTTTTACGATGCTAAATTGAAACCAAGGGAAATTGTTAAGGTTGGGGTTGGATATATCTGTAGATTGGGAAAAGATTAGATTTTTAAGTTTAGAGTTTGTTATTGGGTTATGAAATACGTTTTAGGGATTGAGTCGACGGCGCATACTTTTGGGGTTGCTGTTGTTGACGAGAATGGCGAGATACTTTCGAATGAGAAGGATAGTTACACGACTGAGAGTGGGGGGATGATTCCTATTGAGGTTCGGAAGCATCATGCTGAGGTTGGTGATGAGGTTTATGGGAATGCGATTGAGAAGGCTGGGATTGATGAGAAGGATATTATCGCGGTTGCTTTGTCTAATGCGCCTGGGTTAGCTCCTTGTTTGCTTGAGGGGATGGCTTTTGCCAAGAAGGTTGCTTCTCGATTAGAAGTTCCTTTGGTTCCTGTTAATCATTGTATTGCGCATTTGGAGATTGGAAGTTCTGTTGGCGCGAAGGATCCTGTGATGCTTTATGCTTCGGGTGCGAATACTCAGGTGATTGCTTATGAGGCTGGGAAGTATCGGGTTTTTGGAGAGACTTTGGATTTGGGTGTTGGGAATTTTATTGATACGTTTGCTAGATTTGCTGGGCTTGGTTTTCCTGGCGGGCCGAAAATTCAGAAGTTGGCGGAGGCTTGTAAGAACAAGGAAGAACTTATTGAGTTGCCGTATTCGATTAAGGGAATGGATGTTGCGTTTTCTGGGTTGCAGACTAAGTTGAAGAATTTTTTGGATAAGGGCGAGTATAGTATTGAGGAGTTGTCGTATTCGATGCAGGAGCATGTTTTTGGGATGTTGGTTGAGGCGGCTGAGAGGGCTTTGGCGCATACTGGAAAGAAAGAGTTGCTTCTTGGTGGAGGGGTTGCTTGTAATTCGAGGTTGCAGGAGATGTGTCGGATAATGTGTGAGGAGAGGGGCTGTAAATTGTTTGTTCCTGATTTTTCTTTGTTGGTTGATAATGCTGGGATGATTGGGTATTTGGGTTTGAAGATGTTTAAGGCGGGGCTTGGCGAGAAGGATTTGGATAAGATTGATATTGTGCCTAGGGAGAGGACTGATGATGTTGAGGTTTCGTGGCGATAGTTTTATAAAGTGATTTTTTAGTTTAATTATACCAATGAGCGTTTCGGCGTGAGGATTTATTCTCGATTGGTTACAAAATATGGCAGAAATAAAAATATATGATGTTGTTGAGAAAGCGGCTAAGACTGGTAAGGTCGACAAGGGCGTTAACGAGGTTACGAAGGCTGTTGAGCGTGGCGTTGCTAAGTTAGTTGTTGTTGCGACTGATGTTGATCCTAAGGAATTAACGCAGCACTTACCTATTCTTTGTAAAGAGAAAGGTATTGACTTTGCTGAAGTTGATTCGCGAGAGAAGTTAGGAATTTCTGTCGGGATTAATCGGCCAACTGCAGCGGTTGCTGTTGTTGCTGAGGGCGAAGCTAAACTTAAGTAGAGATACTTGAAAACTTAATATAATCATGGCAAAGCAAGAAGTAAAAAAGCAAGAGAAGACGAAAGGCGGTTCTAGAGGTTCTGAGAAATTGACTGAAGAAGGTGCTGTTCCTGCGATCGTTGAAGCTATTCTGGGAAGGGGTGGAACTCGTGGTGAGATTACACAGGTTAAGGCTAAGATTTTGCAAGGTAAGAATCGAGGGAAATCTATGAGGCGAAATGTTAGAGGACCCATTAAGAAGAGAGATATTTTGATGCTTCGAGAAACTGAGATTGAGGCTAGACGAATGGGTAAGAGTAAATTTGGCGGTGGAAGGAGTTAAGATGGATTGGGTTCCTGGAGATATTAATTTTGAGAGAGTAGCTGTTAGAACGGGTTGTTCTAGGCATGTTACTCAAAAAGAGTCTGATTATATTACTGCGGCTGAGGCACTTAAGGCTAGTAAGGGGCACATGGGTTCGTTTTATTTTCCTGTTAAAGGGGGGAGAAATTAAAATGCCGGTTTGTACTTTTTGTAAAAAGGGATATGAATTTCCTAAGGGGACTACTGTTGTTTTGAAATCTGGGGATGTTAGGTATTATTGTTCTTCGAAGTGTAGGAAAAATTCTGAGATTGGAAGGCTGTCTAAGAAGGTTAAGTGGATTAAGAAGTCTGATGTTGTTAAGGCTGAGAGGGCGAAATATGCTGCGGCTAAAGCGAAGAAGAAGTAATTTTTAAGATTGGGTTTTTTAAGATGAGTTTTGTGCTATTTTTGTGACAGCGACGGTGATTTGTGATTTTGCTACCTAAATGTTTATAAAGTAAGTTTGTTTTTTTGTGGTATGAGGGGGATTTATTATGGCTGAAACAAACTATTCCGCGAAGGATATTACGGTTTTGGAAGGACTTGAGGCAGTTCGGAAAAGACCCGGGATGTATATTGGTTCTACTGATAAGTATGGTTTGCATCATATGGTTTGGGAGGTTTTGGATAATTCTGTTGATGAGCACATGGCAGGAGTTGGATCTGTGATTAATGTGACTTTGAATAAAGATGGTTCTGTGACGATTGAGGACGATGGTCGGGGAATGCCAGTTGATCCGCATCCGGTTTACAAGAGGCCGGCTATGGAAATTATTGTTACTAAGTTGCATGCTGGTGGGAAATTTGACAATAAGGCTTATGCTGTTTCTGGGGGATTGCATGGTGTTGGGATTTCTGTTGTTGCGGCTTTGTCTAAGGACATGAGAGTTGATGTTACTAAGGGCGGTAAGGTTTATTCGCAGGAGTATGCGATTGGTATACCGAAAGCTGACATGAAAATTCTTGGGGATGCTGGTACGAAGGCGCATGGTACGAAGGTTACGTTTATGGCAGACGATACGATTTTCAAAACTATTGATTTTGATTATAAAACTTTGGCTACGAGATTTAGGGAGACTTGTTTTTTGAATGCCGGTTTGAAAATTGTTTTGAAAGATTTGAGGAGTGAGAAGGTTAAGGAAGATAGTTTTCATTATGAGGGTGGTTTGATTGAGTTTGTGAAGTGGTTGAACAAGACGCGGAAGCCGATTCATGCGAAACCGATTTATTTTAAGAAGTCGGAGGGGAGCACTGTTGCTGAGGTTGCGATTCAGTATTCGGATTCTTTTAATGAGAATATTCAGGGGTTTGTGAATACGATTAACACAATTGAGGGTGGGACGCATGTTGCTGGTTTGAAGTCGGCTTTGACGAGGGTGATTAATGATTATGGGACGAAGCGTGGCGTTTTCAAGAAGGGGCAGAAGTTGACTGGTGATGATGTTCGTGAGGGGATTACTGCTGTGATTTCTTTGAAGATGAGTGAGCCGCAATTTGAGGGGCAGACTAAAACTAAGCTTGGAAATGGTGAGATCAAGGGTGTTGTTGATTCGATGGCGACCGCTGCTTTGAATGATTTTCTTGAGGAGAATCCGGTTGTTGCTAAAGCGATTTTGACTAAGGCTTCGGCTGCCTTGAAAGCTAGGGAAGCTGCGAAGAAAGCTAAGGATTTGGTTCGGAGGAAAAATGCTTTGGGCGTTGGTTCTGGTTTGCCGGGTAAGTTGGCGGATTGTTCGAGTCGGAAGCGGGAGTTGACTGAGCTTTATGTTGTTGAGGGAGATTCGGCTGGTGGTACTGCGAAGGGTGGACGAGATCGAGAGACTCAGGCGATTTTGCCTTTGCGTGGTAAGGTTTTGAATGTTGAGAAATCGAATATGGCTAGGGCTTTGGGGTCGGAGCAGATTGCGAATTTGATTACTGCGATTGGGACAGGTGTTGGTGAGTCGTTTGATATTGCGAAGTTGAGGTATAATAAGATTATAATTATGACGGACGCGGATGTTGACGGGCAGCATATTAAGGCTTTGCTTTTGACTTTGTTTTTTAGGTATGTTCCGCAGTTGATCGAGGCTGGGCATATTTTTGTTGCGGTGCCGCCGTTTTATAAGATTAAGAAAGGGATGAAGGATTATTATGTTTATTCGAGTGATGAGCTGAAGAAGAAGATGGCTGATTTGGGGAAGGGCGAGGTTAGTCGGTTTAAGGGTTTGGGTGAAATGAATGATGAGCAGTTGTGGAGTACTACTATGAATCCGAAGACTAGGCGGTTGAAGCAGGTTTCGATTGAGGACGGTGTTGATGCGGATGAGACCTTTAGTTTGTTGATGGGTGATGCTGTGGCACCTAGAAGGGCTTTTATCGAAGAGAATGCTGAGAAAGCGGAGGTTGATTTGTAATGGCAGAATGCGAATTTTGTGACGGTTCAGCTTGTAAGTGCGATAAGCAGATTAAGGTTTCGTTTTGTCCTGAGTGTAAGTCGCGGGATGTGAAGTATGTTTTCGGGGTTAAGAATTTGTTTGGGGTTATTCCGAAGATGAAGTGTGGGAAGTGTGGGTTGGAGATGCCGAGTTTTCCTCTGTTGGTTACGAGTAAGAAATTGTTGGCGGCTTCTGATAAGGGTAAGGCTAAGAAGAAAAAATCTGGGAGGAAGAAAAAATGAATGAGGATGAAGTTATTGAGACTGATGAAGTGAAGGAGGTTGAGATGGATGCGGCTGAGAAGGAGTCTGCTGAGTTTGCGCAGAAGCGTGAGGAGCTGAAGGCGTCGGTTCAGGCTAAGGAGTTGATTGATGCTGAGATTTCGACTGAGATGCGTGATGCTTATTTGAATTATGCTATGAGTGTTATTGTTGCTAGAGCTTTGCCTTCTGCTGAGGATGGGTTGAAGCCTGTTCATCGTAGGATTTTGTGGGCTATGAATGAGATGGGATTGCATTCGAATAAGCAGACGAAGAAGTCGGGGCGTATTGTTGGGGATACTATGGGGAAATATCATCCGCACGGGGACGCATCAATCTATGATGCTATGGTTAGGATGGCGCAGAATTGGTCTTTGAGGTATCCGTTGGTTATTGGGCAGGGTAATTTTGGTTCGATGGATGGGGATAGTGCTGCTGCGTCTAGGTATACTGAGGCTAAGATGGAGAAGATCAGCGACGAGGTTTTGGTTGATGTTGATAAGAATACGGTTGAGATGATGAAGAATTATGATAACACTTTGGATGAGCCGATTATTATGCCGGGGAAGTTGCCGAATTTGTTTTTGAATGGGGCGAGTGGTATTGCTGTTGGGATGGCTACGAATATTCCGCCGCATAATTTGGGGAATGTTTGTGATGCGATTACGACTTATTTGGATGATCCGAATTGTGAGGACAGGGATTTGATTGCTGCGATTAAGGCGCCGGATTTCCCGACGGGGGGGACTGTTTCTGGTGAGATTCGGAGGATTTATACCGAGGGTAAGGGGCGTTTGGTTTTGGATGGGAAGACTGTTGTCGAGGAGCCGAAGCGGGTTAAGGATAAGACTAAGATTATTATTACTGAGGTTCCGTATCAGGTTAACAAAGCTAATCTTGTCGAGGCTATTGCGATTTTGGTGCGGGATAAAAAGTTGCCGGACATTTCTGATATTCGGGATGAGTCGTCGAAGGGGAAGGTTAGGATTGTGATTGAGTTGCGGAAGGGGTCGGAGCCGAAGTTTACTTTGAATCGGTTGTATAAGTATACGCAGTTGAGGATTAGTTTTAATGCGAATATGTTGGCTTTGGTTAATCGGGTTCCGAAGCTGTTGACGCTGAGGGAGTATGTTAAGGTTTATGTCGGGCATCGGCAGGTTGTGATTCGGAAGACGAAGGAGTTTGATTTGGCGAAGGCGGAGAAGAGGTTGCATATCGTCGAGGGGCTTTTGGTTGCACAGTCTAATATTGATGAGGTTGTGAAATTGATTCGGGCGGCGAAGACGAAGGCCGACGCTGGTTCGCAGTTGAAGGTGAAGTATAGTTTGAGCGATAAGCAGACTGAGGCGATTTTGGAGATGAAGTTGCATCAGATTACGACGCTGGAGTTTGATAAGTTGAAGAATGAGGAGAAGGGTTTGAAGGAGTTGATTGAGAAGTTGCAGAAGATTCTTGGGGATGAGAAATTGATTTTGAGGATTATTCGGAAGCAGTTGGTTGAGTTGAAGGAGAGCTATGGGGACCAGCGGAAGACGAGGTTGGTTGGGAGCGTGAAGGAATTGGACGAGCAGGATTTGGTTGATAAGAAGGATGTTGTTGTGACGATTACGGATAGGGGTTATATTAAGCGGATTGATTTGGCGGCGTATAAGGAGCAGAAGCGGGGAGGGAAGGGAGTGATTGGATCGGAGCTTACCGACGAGGATTTCGTTAAGGAGCTGTTGACTTGTTCGACTCATGATTATATGTTGTTCTTTACGGATAAGGGGAATGTGCATTGGTTGAAGGCGCATGAGGTGCCAGCGTCGGCGAAGTCGAGTAAGGGTAAGGCGATTATTAATTTGTTGGAGTTGAAGGGTGAGAAGGTTACGAGTGTTATTGCTGTGAAAGAGTTTAAGGATTATTTGATGATGGCGACGGCGAAGGGTGTGATTAAGAAGATTGAGTTGAACGCGTTTGCAAATCCGCGGAAGGGTGGGATTAAGGCGATTAAGGTTGCGGAGACTCAGGATACTTTGATTGGTGTTAAGAAGTTGAAAAAGGGCGAGGCCCTCGACGGGCATGACTCTGGTGAGCCCGAAGTTTTGTTAGTGACTGCGAAGGGGCAGGCGATTAGGTTTAAGTCTGAGGATGTTCGAGCGATGGGGCGGGCTGCTGCTGGAGTTGGTGGGATTAGGCTAGGGAATGGGGATTCTGTTGTTTCGTTGGAGATTTTGCCTAAGGGTGATTCTGGGTTTAGTGTTTTGACTATTTCGAAGAAGGGTTATGGGAAGCGGAGTGAGATTGAGGATTATCGTTTGACAGGGAGAGCTGGGAAGGGTGTGATTAATATGAAGGTTACTGATAAGACTGGGCAGATTGTTACGAGTCAGACTGTTTTGGATGATGATAATGTTATTATAACGACGAAGAAGGGTATTGTGATTCGGGCTCCGGTTAGGAATATTAGGATTATGGGGCGGGCGACTCAGGGTGTTCGGGTTATTAATTTGAAGGATGGGGATAGGGTTTCTGACTTAGCGAGAATACCTTCCGCTGAAGAAGAAGAGAAACTTGTTGATTCAAATTCCTAGCGACAACTTCTTGGTAAAAGAATTCTCGCGTATGTTTATACGCCACGAATTATTTTACGCTGCGAATTTGCCTGCTATGAATGTGGGGTGTCTACAGTAAAGTTTAAATTAATTGTTTGGATATAATAAGAATGTATATACGAAAGTGTGGCAAAAAAGATGTAAAAAGTGTGAAGAAAATTGCGTTGATGGCTTTTGCGGCCAATAAAAAAATTCAGAAAAAGATTTTAGGCAATTCTATTTTCAAAACATTTTATCCAGATTGGCAGAAAAAGAAGGAGAAAACAATAGAGTATCTTTGTAAGTCAAGAGATTGTAGAATATATGTAGCAGAAAAGGATAATAAAATATTGGGCTTCGCGTCATTCAGATTGAGCAAAGATAAACCGCTAACCGCTGAGATTCTTACTAACGGTGTTAGTCCGAAATATCAGAAACAAGGTATTGGAAGTGCTTTGTATAAAAAATTAATTAGTGAGTTAAAAATATTGGGGATTAAATATGTTCATGTAAATACGGATAACGAAATTGCCGAAAAGGCTTATGAGAAAGTGGGTTTTTCAAAAAAGATTCAGACAACAAACTATTTTATGAAAATATAAAGAAGGTTTATTGTTGTTGAGTGGTTGTGGAGTAGATTTCAACTTTTTTTGGCGTGTGGTTGGTTGTTGCCCGTTTGTTGGATAGGTTTTTATAGAATGTGTGGTGTTATTTGTTATGAATAAAGTGGTGGGGGCTTTGGTTGGGATTGTTGTTTTGATTTTGGGTGGGGCTGGGTATTTTTTTATGGGTGATTCTGTCGATAGTGTTGATAGCTTGAGGGTTGCTAGTTTTAATGCTGAGGTTTTTGGGGATGCGAAGATTGCTAGTGTTGGTGTTGATTATTATGTTGATTTGATTAATCAGTATGATTTGTTTTTTTTGTTGGAGATTCGGGATGTTGATGGGAGTTCTTTTTATCAGTTGTGTAAGGCTCTTGATGGGTATGATTGTTATTTGTCTGATAGGAGTGGGCGGAGTGTTTCGAAGGAGGCTGTTGGGGTTTTTGTTAAGGAGCGTTCGGATAATCTTGTGTTGAATGAGTATGATGATGTTGAAGATTATTTTGAACGTGAGCCTATTAGTGTTGATGTTGATGGTGTTAGGTATTGGGTTGTGCATTTGAATCCTGATGATGTTTATCGAGAGATGGAATCTCTTGAGGAGATTGTTGGTGTTGGTGATGGTAAGACTGTTGTGATTGGGGATATGAATGCGGATTGTGATTATTACACCTTTGCTGGCCCCGGAGGGCATGACTCTGGTGAGCCCGTGGATTTTGAAGATTGGGATTGGGTGATTGGGGATGATGAGGATACTACTAGTGGTTTTTCGGATTGTGCTTATGATAGGATTATTTCTTCTGGTGTTGAGGTTGTTTCGTCAGGTGTTAGGGAGATTGATGCTAGAGTGAGTGATCATAATTTGGTTTGGGTTGAGGTTAAGTAGAGTTGTGGATTAGAAGCCTACGTCACCTTGGGCCATTGGTGTAAGGTGGTTTCCTGCTTTTGCCTCATCTGCGTATCTATTAAATCTGGCGTTTATCCTAGTTTGTCCTGCTGCGACTTCTTCTGTTACTCCTGGTGCTCTTCCGTGGGATTCTATGTTTGTTTTGAATAGGTGGCGAAGTTCGTCGTGGAATGGGGTGTATTTTTCTACGTCTCCGGGGGCTAGTTCGTCGTGGAATGTTTCGAGGCGTTCGTATCCTCTGATGGCGTCTCTTCTTGCGGAGTCGTCCATTCCGTTTTCGTAGGCTATTAGGTGTTGATGTTCATCTTCTTTTAGTCGTTGAGCTAGTTCTGCGAATTTCATGAGAGTGGGGGATATTGGTTCTCTTGCTGTTTCTGTCATTGTAATAGGTTGATATTTGGGTTATTAAGAATTGTTGTTGTTGAGTTAATAGGTAAGGATGCGACTAGTGGTTAGGATGTGCTTATGTAGGATATTTCTGGGGTTGAGTTGTTGATAGTGGTTGTTGGGTTTGGGTGGTGTTTGGTTTGGGGTGAGATTTCTAAGTAAAGATTATAAAGGTTGATGGTTATTAGTGGGGATGATAGATAAAATAAAGAAGTTGGCTGAGGAGGTTTTTGCGGCTCTTGGGAGCGGGTATGAGGAAGCTGTTTATGAGAAGGCGATGGAGGTTGCTTTTAGGCTTGAGAAGATTCCGTATGAGAATCAGAGGGTGCTTCCTGTTTTCTATAAGAATTTTGCTGTTGGGATGTCTAAGCCTGATTTGATAATTACGGATGTTGAGGGGAAGGAGAAAATTATTTTGGAGTTGAAGGCTACTTCTAGTGAGACTGGGATGAAGGAAGAGGTTCAGTTGCAGAAGTATTTGCAGAGCTTGAAGATGAAGAAGGGGATTATTATTAATTTTCCGCAGACGAATAAAGATGGGCCGGGGGCTGAGATTGAGTTTAAGGAAGTTAGTGATGAGTTGAATAAGTGTGATGATTGTGGGAAGACTATTTGTCATGGGGCGGATTGTTCGGATTGCGTTAAAGCTAAGGCTAAGGAAGAGAAGGAAGAAGTGAAGAGGTTGGAGAAGTTGGAGAAGGAAGAGGCGAAGAAGTCGGAGAAAGAGGGGAAGAAAGAGAAGGAAGAGAAGGTTGAGAAGAAGGGGGAGTGATTTTGTTTGGGTTGTTGTTGAGGATGATTACTTAATAGTGATGGGCAAATATTAAAAAGGGGTTTGTATTTTTATTGATAGATGGTGAAGAAGGGGATGAAGACAATTGATTTATTTGCTGGTGTTGGTGGCATTAGGCTTGGCTTTGAGAGGGCTGGGTTTAATACTGTTTTTTCAAATGACTACGAACCTGCGTGTAAGGATACTTTTGATTTAAATCATGATGGTGCAAAGTTGACTATTGCAGATATAATGGAATATCCCATTAAAGAGATTCCAGATTTTGATATTCTTCTTGGAGGATTTCCGTGTCAACCTTTTTCGATAGCTGGACATAGACAGGGGTTTGATGACGATAAAGGGCGAGGGAATCTTTTTTTTAGAATCATGAAGATTATTAGAAAGAAGAAACCGAGTGCGATATTTTTAGAGAATGTAAAAAATTTAAAGAATCATGATGGAGGGAATACATTTAAGGTAATAAAAAAAACTCTTGAGAATGAGGGGTATACAATAAAATCTGAAGTTCTTAATGGAATGGTTCACGGTAATTTGCCCCAAAATAGAGAAAGAATATTTATTGTTGGATTTCGAGATAAGGACAAAGCAGAGAACTTTTCTTTTCCTGGGGAGAAAACTCTGAAAAAGAATTTTCGCGATCTTTTAGAATCAGATGTGGATGCTAAATATTATTATGAGAATAAGCCTTTGTATCATAGATTAAAAGATGATGTTAATTCTAAAGCTACTGTCTATCAGTGGAGGCGGAAATATGTTAGAGCAAATAAAAAAGGTGTTTGTCCAACATTGACTGCTAATATGGGCACAGGTGGGCACAATGTTCCAATTATATTAGACGATAAAGGGATAAGAAAATTTACACCATTAGAGTGCTTTAGGCTTCAAGGTTTTCCAAAAAATTGGAAACTTCCAGAGATTGCGGATTCTAAATTATATAAACAAGCAGGGAATAGTGTTAATGTTTCTGTTGTGGAACGCGTGGCAAAGGAAATTGCTAGGGTGATGTGATATGGTAAAAGAAAAATCTGAAGCAACTATTTATTATGAAAGTATGTTGGGGTTATTGGGATCGTTAACTAGGCTTTTCTCTGAGAGTAATGTTCCTTATTTAAATTATAGAGTTAGTGAGAATTTGTTTTGTAAGTCATTCTCTGCCAAGAATCTTTCTCGTTCGGACGTTTCTGCTGATGCTTCGATAGGAAATATTGGGATAGGCATAAAAACTTTTATTAATGGAAATGGTAAATCTTTTCAGAAGGTAGCGGAATTCAATAAAGATAATTTATCTTTTCGTGAACTGAAAGCTAATGATGTAATTAAAAGAGTTTCCAAATTGCGCAATGAAAGAATAGAGGCCACGAAAAGAATTCATGGATTGGGAAATATGATATATCATTGTATTGTTAGGGACGATGGAAAGATAAGTGCATATGAATGTCCTATGGATATTGTGAATTTGGATAAGATAAAAGATGTTGTGGTGTCAAAAAATACTATAGCTTTCAAAGATGATAAAAACGAATATTCCTTTAATTTGACTAAAAGTACTTTGTATAAAAGATTTATAACACAGGGTATATTGTTTGAGACTTCGGTGAAAATATTAGACGATCCTTTTGAGGTATTAGAACAAAAGTTTTCAGATATTAAGAAAACTTATTATAGTGATGAAAAAACTAAGCCATATGTTATTTTGCCATTATATTCACATAAAGATGGGGAGAAGGTTGTCTTCGAAAAGAGTGGATTGAATCAGTGGAATGCTGGCGGAAGGAAAAGGGATTATAATGAAATTTATATACCAATTTCTAAGAAAATACATAAGAGGTTTCCTGGGTTCTTTTTGGGTAGGGATAAAGAATGCAATCTGATTTTGCCTAATGGAAATCGTTTTTCTGTAAAGGTTTGTCAGGATGGCTCAAAGGCTTTTATGAGTAAACATAATGCAGACTTGGGGGAGTGGTTACTGAGAGAGGTTTTGCAAATTAAGGAAGGTGAGCTTTTGACTTATGAGAAGTTGCAAGAAATTGGGCTTGATTCGGTGATTATAGAGAAGATAGATGCGAAAACATATTCTATTGATTTTATGCCCTCTGGTAGTTATGAGGAGTTTGAAGAAGAGCAGGGTGTATAGATTTTTATAGTTCTTTTTAGTTATATTTTTATGAGTTGGGTGATTTACATTCTGATAGTTTTGGCTGTGGTGGCGATAGGCATTTTCGCTTATTTTTATTATAAGAAAAGTTTAGATAAAGAGGAGAAGAGATTGATCAAATTTTTGAAGAAGCAAGATGGCGAGGGGGATCCGCGGTTTTTGAAGAGGAAGATGGGGGTTTCTAGGGCTTGGTTGGAGAGTGTTGCTAAGAGGTTGGAGGAGAAGGGGCGTGTTGTTCGGTGGGGTTGGAGAGCTAAATCTTTGATATGCCTGAAGGGAGCTGTTGTGAAGAGTGAGAAGAGGGTTGTGAAGTTGCTTAAGAAGAATGGGGGGATGATGGGGCAGTTGGAGGCGGGGCGAGCTTTGGGATATGATAGAGAGAGTTTTGGATGGAGGATGGTTAGGAAGTTGGAGGAGAAGGGGGTGCTTTGGGTTCGTGTTGAGGGGAAGAAGAATTATTTGGTTTTAACTGGAGAGGGGAGATTTAGAGAACTTCGTTCTCGGATACAGGGGGCCTCCGGCCCGTCGGCTGTTGCTAAGTTGGATAAGTCTGAGGATAGGATGGTTAAGATTTTGCGGAAGAGTGGAGGTGAGATGTTGGATCGGAATTTGGCTTTGAGGGTTCGGGGTGCTTCTAAGATTATTAAGAGTTTGATTAAGAAGGGTGTTGTTTTTCGGTGGGGTGCTAAGAAGAGGAATGTTTGTTTGAAGGATGTTTTATCTAAAGACGAGGAGAAGATTGTTAGGATTGTTAAGGATGCTGGTGGGAAGATGATGTGGACTGATTTGGTTAAGAAGAGTGGGTATAGTGGGAAGGGGTTTCATCGGGTTTTGGATAAGTTGGAAATGAAGGGTAAGATTTTTAGAAGGAAAGTTGGGCGGAGTTTAGAGGTTGTGGTTTAGTATACTAATTCTTATAAAGTTGGGTTGTGGTTAAATGGGATGACTGGAGAAGATGGGCGGGAGTGGGCGGATAGAAAGAGTAAGTTGGTTGAGACTTTGGGCGGTTTTTCTACATCTTGTCAACAGGTTCTTCATCTTCTTGGTGAGGCACATGGTTTGGCTGAACAGAGGATGGGTGACGATAATCCATTTACTATGGATGCGTTTGATATGGCTGCGTATGAGGCTTATTCGTTGGTTATTTCGAGGGCGATAACTGGATTGAATCATGCTGTGAATGAGCAAGAGGCACAAAATGTGATAGAGGCTTATAATGAAGAGACTGATGCTTGCTTTAGTTTGTGATTTCGAGGTTGTTGTTTAGTATACTAATTCTTATAAAGTTGGGTTGGAACGAAAAAGGATGCCAAGGAGAAATATAGCGCCGCTTGATTCTATGGGTAATCCGCTTAGAGTTGGTAGGAGGTATGTAGATGGGGCTACGCAAGTGGCGCCTTTTAATCTTAGGATTACTGCCATTCGGGAGGGTTATATTTCATGGCAGTATGATGCAGTTGGAGATAATCTTGGAGATTGTGATAATTCGGATAATTGGTGTGAAACCGTTGAAGAACTTGCTGCTGAGTTTACTCCGTTGACTAGGAAGGATATTCATGATGAGGTTGCTGAGTTGACGCGTAAGATAAAGTGGTATGCGGCTGGGTTTGATCTTGCTCCAGCCTCTAGTTCCAGAAGGGTAGGTTGATTATTTTTTGATTATTTTTTCTGTGATTTTTTCTGTGATTGTTGGTTTTCTGTCTTGGAATACTGCTGGTTTTTGTTTTAGTTGTTCTTTGGTTTTTGCTAAAGGATTTTTCATGACTAGGTTCATTATGACGTCGATTGCGTAGGCTAGGATTAGGTATAGGAGTAGATCGAGAATTAGGCCGATTGGTTTTGCTGTGCTGTCTCCTGTTAGCGCGAACTCAATGAATGTCCAAGGGTAGCCGATTTTTACTACGATATCTGTATTCCCCGACATTAGTGAACCGAATGGGAATTGGAATACTGCGAGGATCATGACTGCGAGAATTATTAGCCCGAATATTGATCCGGTTTTTTTTGTTGGGATGAATTGTTTTGGTATTACTTTGCCGAGATTTCCACCTGCTGTTTCTTTGCCGCCGGCGTATTCATAATTTATTTTTTGTGGAGTTGGTTTTGCTGGAGTCACTTCTTTTTTCATGAGAGAGAATGGTGAATTGGCTTTAAATAATTTCTGCGAATCCGATTAGTCGCCAGTGGCTGTTTAGGTTTCTTGCGATTCCGATTGATTCGCCTTTAAGTGGGACGACTGGGATTTTTAGAGATAAGTCAACTTGATCTTTTCCTGTTTTTGTAACTTGACCGACGGTGATAGAAGTGTTTAGACTTAGCATTAGCATTTCGTTTGGTTTTAATGGTTGGACTGGTTCATGTTTTCCTGTTCCGAATACTTCGTCAAACAAAGTGTATTTTATTGTGATTTGCTCTTGAATTTCTGGAAGTGTTCCTTCGGTTGAAGCTACTCCGCCGGATAGAGAATCCGCTTTTGTTAGTGATGGGTCGAGTTCTGTTTCGATTGCTAGAGATCCGCCTGGCATTGCTTCGGTGATTGGGTATTCACCTTTTTGCATAGATACGATTTTTGATTTTACGGTTTTGTAATGATATGTGTTTTGTTTTTTGTAGGAGTAGCCTGGTTTGATTTCGATTGTGTCTCCGATTTTCAATGTCCCTTTTTTCAAAGCTCCGCCCAATACTCCGCCGTGTAGATTTTCTAGTTTTGTTCCTGGCTTGTTGATGTCGAAACTTCGTGCTACTAGGAATAATGGTTTTTCATCTTTGGCTGGTTTCGATGTTTCGATGTTGCATAAAACTTCTAGGACTTTGTCGATGTTTACTCCCTGTAGTGCTGAGACTGGAATGATTGGTGCGTTTTCAGCTACGGTTCCTTTTACGAATTCTTTGATTGCTTTGAAATTTTCAACTGCTCGTTCTTTTGAGACTAGATCGATTTTGTTTTGGACGATGATTATGTTTTTGATTTTTTTTGCTTTAAGCGCCACAAGATGTTCTTGTGTTTGCGGTTTGATTCCTTCATTTGCTCCGACAACTAGAATTGCCGCGTCCATGATTGCTGCTCCCGAAAGCATTGTTGCCATTAGCATTTCGTGGCCTGGAGCGTCGACGAATGTGATGTATCTTTTTGGTTTTCCTTTCGCGTCTTTTTCTACGGATAATTTTCCGCCATCATCTTTTACGATTGCGTCTGCGTATCCGAGCTTGATTGTGATTCCTCTTTTGAGTTCTTCAGAGTGTGTGTCTGCCCATTTGCCTGATAGTCTTTGTAGGAGTGTTGTTTTTCCGTGGTCTATGTGCCCGACTATTCCTACGTTTATTGTGTCTAATTTTGATATGTCTTCCGACGGAACTAACAGTTCCCTGCAGGTAGCCTCCCTTGAGGTAGTCGACTTTGTCGTATCTTTTTCCATGTTAATAATTAAGAAAGTGGGTTTTTAGGTTATTCGGTTGGGCTTGGGGCCTCTAATATTTCTCCGTCGGTTGCGCCTGCCGAGCTGATTGCCGATTGGGCGAAGTCGCCGATTCTCATGATTAGTTCAATGGCTACGATGAATAGCAGGTAATATGGGACGTGTGAGAATAGTGACGGCACTTCTTTGATTCTTAAGAATAGCGCGCTGATGTCGAAGAAGCCTGCTGTTGTGATTGCGATTGCTAGGAGTGTGAATGGGAGCATTTTTGCCAGGTCTCTTGATAGGTCTTCGCTGACGTATGATGTGATTCGGACTGCTGCGACTAGAGCTGCTGATATTAGTAGAATTGTTGATGCGTCGAGTCCCTTTGATAGGACTAAAATTAGGATTGCTAGGACGGCGAACCAGAAGAATGTTAGAACTGGGAGGATTACTAGGTATTCGATGATGTAGAAAATTGTGGCTAGGAATTTTACTGTTGCTGGGTTTTCGTATTGGTTGTATTTGCTTAGGTTGAGTTCGATTAGGTTTTTCTTTGCGAGGAATCTGTAGAAGTAAAATACGAAGACGGCGTAGACGACGATTACGGCTGTGAAGAAAAGTAAGATTGGGGTTGTTCCCGATCCCGCTGCAAATATTCCTGCTAAGTCTACCATGTATCACCTTATGGATTTAGGGGATGGTAGTTTATAAGAGTTTTGTGAGAATTATTCTTTCTTTTCTTCTGCTGGAGCTTCTGCTGGTGTCTCTTCTGCTGGAGCTTCGAATAGGTCGTCGAATTTCTTTGAGCCTTCTTTGGCAACTTTTGAGTTAATCTGAACTGTGAATAGAGAAATTTCTTTTCCTCGAACTGTTTTTCTTAATCTCAAACCTTTTGGTCTTTTGTTGGTTTTCTTTTCGCCTTTCGGTTTTTTGTGCATACCTTTTCCGTAGCTTAGTAAAACTTTGTGTAGGTTTGGTCCGTCGATGTTTGGCATTCCCATGAAGCCTGATTTGTCGGATGTTCCTGTGATTTCGATTTCGTAGCCTGTTAGATCTTCTGAGAATTCTTTGCCATCGATCTTGTCGCCGATTGAGTAGCCAGCTAGTGCTTCGCTTTCAGTCTCGACTTTGAATGTCTTTCCTTTGTGGGATACGTTTATTTTGAATACCATTTGTTTGTAATCTTTCCGAGGAGTTTTTCGTCCTCAGCTTAGATGATATTTGTTGTGTTTTTGGGTTTTTAAGTTTATTGCTAGAGGTTTAGCATCTTGTGATAGACTTTTGCTGTGATGTGGCAGTCGGCTAGTGCGTCGTGAGCTTTGCTGTAGTCTAGGTTGAAATGTTCTGAAAGAGTTTGGAGGTTACTTCTTCCATAGGGAACTATTCCTTTTTTTTGTAGGTTTCTCCAGATGTACATTGTGTCTTCGTGTTCGTGATGGAATATTGGGTCTTGGTCTTCTTTGACATAGAGAGCTGAGAGGAATCCTCTATCGAAGTGGAGGTTGTGCCCGACAAGGAGGGTTTTGTGAAGAGAATTTTTATCTATGAATTGGTTTATTTGTTTACATGCTGAGTTTGGAGTTATTGCAGTTTTGTTGTGTTCTTCTATATTTATTTTGTTTACTTTGAGGGCTTGAGGGTTTACTGAACCGCTGAGATGTCTTATGAAAATATGGCTTGAGTCTAGAATTTTTAGGAAGTCTTTTTCGACATCTATGTGTAACATTCCGACTGTTAGAAGGCTGTTGAATCTTGGCGAAAGTCCTGTCGTTTCTGTATCTATCACCAATCTTTCCATTTTGTAGAATGTTGAAGAGGGTTTATATTGATTATTGTTCCCCGATGATTGAGAATTCTAGGCGGTCTTGTCCGAATGTTGGGTGCTCTTCTACTCTGGCCACCTTTATTTTATCATAGAGATTAATTACTTCGTTCATATCTAGGATTATTCTTTTGTTTTGTTTGTCGATGTGAAATTTTTTAGTTAGTTTTTTGATTTGTTTCTTTGCTGTTGTTAGTTTTTCATAGTAGTGGGCGAAGTATACTACGGTTCCTTCATCTGTTTGGTTTCCTAACGGTAGGATGTTGTGTTTTAGCAATCGGTTAATGTATTGGTAGCAGTCTTTTGTTCTGGCCGTGCAGAGATGGACCTTGACTTTTAATTTTTCTTTTGTTGCTTTTTGGATTATTGATTTTCCGGCTGTTATCGAATTTCTTATTGTATATGTGTCTTCGTTGAATGTGTGCTTTTTTGTCATGATGTCGAAATTTGTTTCTGAGAGTTCGAATTCATTTAGGTTTGCGAAACTGATGTAGTTTTTTAGTTCTTTAATAGTGTTGTAGATTTCCTTTTTCTTGTCTGGAATCATTGGGACTTCTATTCCTGTGTTTGTTTTTCCGAATATTTTTGATGCTAATTTTATTTTATTTAATTCTTCTTCGTGTTTTGAGTTGTCGATTAGGAATGATGGGTGGAATCTTATTTCGTCTATGTATTTGTTTAATTTTAGAAGTTTTTTCTCTGTGACTAGATTCAGTGGGAGGTAGATGTGGATGTGGAATTTCTTTCCGAACTTTTTCTTTAGAGCCTTTGCGTATTTCATTGTTTTTTTGAAGTATACTAGAGGGTCGCCGCCAGTTATTCCGGCGCCTTTTGCGTTGGATTCTATTGCTTCTTTAATCATTTCTTTAGAATTTTTTATTGGTCTTTCGTTTGCGTATGCTTTTGGGGAGTTTTTTCTGTTTTTAGATAGTGAGCAGTACCAGCAGTTTCTTGAGCATTTGCCGCCTATGAATAGGACTAGTTTTTCACCCTTTACGCAGAACTTGCAGCCTTTGCACACATCTGGACTACAGAATGATTCGAATTTGGTTTTCATTTAAATTCCCCAAGTTGGATTTTCTCGTCTCTTGATTTGTGCGATTTCTTGCAAAATAGATTTTTCCTCACTTGAAAGTAAATTTTTGTGTTCTTTGAATTTTCTGAATTCTGTTTCTGATAGGTTTGTGTAAAGTGGTTCGCCTACAGTTAGTTGTCTTTCGAAATTTACTCCTGGCATTGAGATTGCTAATTCTTGTCCTTTTTTTCCTTCTTGAACATTGTTTCTTTCGTGTTGTATTTCTTTTATCTGTCCGATTTTTGTGTCATCTTTATTTATGAATCGTTCTCTATTTTTTAGTAGGCCGCCGTTTACAATTACGCCAAAAACTGCAGGGGATGAATTTCTGAAAACGAAATCTAGAGTTGTTAGTTTACAGATCCTTGGGAGTTCTTCTAATTTCTTTCTTTCGATTTCTTGAATTTTTTCGGCTTTCCATTTTTCGAGGTTTTCGATTAATTTGTAGACTACTGGATCTGTTAGGACTTTGATATTTTTTAGTTCTTCTAGTTCTTCTAGTTCTTCGGCAAGATTTACGTTGAAGCCGAGTAGAACTTTATCTTCTTCTGGTAGTGTGTTTGTCATGTAGATATCTTTTTTCGTTATTGGTCCGATTCCTGCTTTCATTACTGGGATTTGGTTTTGTCTTAGTAAAACAAGTAGCGCTTCTAGGGATCCTAGTGAGTCTGCTTTTACAACTATCCCGTGTCCGTCAGTTTGGATTTCTTCTTCCATTTCTTCTGTGAATTCTTCGGATATTTTTTCGAATGTGTTTTCTTTGGTGATTACTTGAAAAGGCATGCCGGGTAAGATTTCTTCTTTGGATGTTATTTGTACTTTGAGTCCCGTCGCTGCTTCGACTTTTGTTTCTGTTTTGTATCCTTTGTTCAATGGCTGTGCTTCTTGGATGTTTCGTATTTTTGTTTGGATTGCGCCTTCTTCTATTGATGCGATTGCGATTTCATCTGTGCTTGATAGTTTCCCGTCGTATAGTATGCATTCTAGGAAGTTCATTGCCTTGTCTTTTTTGACTTCTAAGACTACTCCTTTTCCCTGTTCTCGAACTTCGATTCTGTCTTTTAGGAATTTTTGCGATAGGGCTGTTAGCATTGCGAGGATTTCTGAGATTCCTTCGCCTGTTTGTGCTGAGCATGGGACGATTGCTACGTTTTGAGTGAAGTCGTCGATTTTTGAGTACATTTCTGCTGTGATTCCGTGAGAATGTAGCGCTCCGATTATTGTGTAGAATTTTTCGTCGAAGTTTTGTTTTACGTTTGTTGCTTGGTTTTCGATTGATTCTAGTGAGAGTAAAGATTCTGATGACTTCCAGCCTGATATGTTGTCTAGTTTGTTTAGGGCGATTATGAAGGGAGTTTTGTTTGCTTTTAGGATTGATAAGACTTCGGCTGTTTGCGGTTTTATTCCGTCGTTGATGTCGATTACTAGGACTGCGATGTCAGCTAGGGAGCCGCCTCGTTTTCTTAGGTTTGTAAATGCTGCGTGGCCAGGCGTGTCGATGAAAAGTAGTCCTGGGATTTCTACTGGGATTTTGAATTTCTCTAGAGTTGTTCCAGCTCTTTGTTCGATGTTTTTTTGAGGTAATGTTGTGAACGAGATTTTTTGTGTGATTCCGCCCGCTTCCCCTTCTTGTATAGAGGTTCCTCTAATTTTGTCGAGGATGCTTGTTTTTCCGTGATCGACGTGTCCTGCTACTGTGACGATTGGTTGTCGTATGTTTGTCATGTATTATGGAGTATAGATTTATTTTTAAAGGTTGATGTTGAGTTGTTCTTATGCCAAACGGATCTGACAGAGAGACTAGTGTAGAAACGGGATTAGGTGTAGCTCTTGGGGGCATGGTTATTTGTGATCATTATATTGTTGGAGCGGATCCTAACTTGGTTTCGGTTGCAATGCCTATGTCGCAGAATGATTATGATTCAATTAAGGAGGGGCTGGAGGTTCAGGCTGGAGCTCCCTGTGAGCGGCATATCGGGCAGGTGGTTGATAGAAAGGATAAGCCACTCGGGACAGGCCCGACGCATTATAATTTTAGGGGTGACTGTTATCTTATGAGAAATGGTGTTGCTCAGATTGGAACTGCTGAAACGACTGCGAATATGGAAGGATTTGGTATGGTAAGGTTGTTTTCGGGAACGACAGAGCAGCAGCATGCTTTGCGAGAAGAAATTTCTTCGGCTTGTAGTTTGGGGCGAATTTAGAGTTTGTGATTTTTGGGTAATAGGTTTTTAAAGGTTGATAATTTTTGGTTTTTATGAGATATAGTATTGATGATTTGGAGAAGGATTATGAGCTGGAGCTGGATCGGATTGTTAAGGAGATTGAGAAAGAAAAGGCTGAGAGTGTTTTGTTGCAGTTGCCGGATGGGTTGAAGCCGTATGTTTTGGCGATTAGTGATTATTTGGAAGAGAAGACTTCTGCGAAAGTTAGTATTTGGCTAGGTGCTTGTTTTGGTGCTTGTGATTTGCCCGATAGTGATGCCGATTTGGTGATTCAGTTTGGGCATTCGCCGTGGAAGTAATATTAAGTAGTGTTTAAATTTAAGTAGGAAGTTTTAAATAGTGTTATGAATATATATGCATAACTAAATATGGAGAAAAATAAGATGGCGAACAAAGACGGAACTGGACCAGAAGGAAAGGGTCCAAAAACTGGAAGGCAAATGGGAAGCTGCGAAGGGGCAGAACCTGTTGTTGGGCGAGAACGAAGACCGAGGTGTGGTTGCGGGCAAGGCCGAAGAGCCAGGGGCTAAAATGGTTAGGCCTTGTGTCCGAAGAAGAGTTAGGGGAAAACCTAATTCTTCTTATTTTAAACCTGCGGGAATTAGAATGATCGATTTGAAAGAATCGGTTTTAGATATGTCTGAATTTGAGGCGATTCGCTTAGTTGATTCTTTGGGTATTTCACAGGAAGAAGCTGGAGCTAAAATGAAAATTTCTCAGTCTACTTTGTCTAGGGTTTTGAAGAATGGCAGGAAGAAAATTTCTGATGCTATTGTGGGTGGAATGGCTATTCGGATAGAAGGAAACTAGTTTCATCTTAATGTTTTTAAAGTTGGTTTTATAGTGGTTTTTATGAAGAAGTTTAATTTGTTGCTTGTTGGGTTGCTTGTTGTTTTGACTTTGGTTAGTTTTGCTTCGGCGGGAGATGTTAGCGTTAATTATTTTTATGGTGAGGGTTGTCATGTTTGTGCGGCTGTTGCGGAATCTGGGTTGATCGATAGGGTTGATGGTTTGGAAGGCGTTAGCGTCGAGAAGTTTGAGGTTTATCATGATGATTCGGGTAGGGAAAAGTATATTGAAACTGTTAGTGGTTTTGGTATTTCTCAGTATGATTGGGGCGTTCCTTTTGTTGCGATTGAGTGTGAAAATGATTCTACCTATATTATGGGTGGTTCTATGATTGATAGTCTTGAAGAAAAAATTGTGACCTGTGAGCAGAATGGTGGGGACGGAAACGTTTCTCCGATTGATCCGAATGCACATAAAATTACATTGTGGTCTTTGATTGTTGCTGCGCTTATTGATTCTATTAATCCTTGTGCTTTTGGTGTTTTGATTTTTTTGATGTTGAGTTTGTTGAATATGGGTTCTGCCAAGAGGGCTTTGCGTGCTGGTCTTCTTTACACTTTTGTTGTTTTTGTTGTTTATTTCTTTGCTGGGTTTGGTATTTTTTCTGCGATTCAGCAATTTACTTCTGTGACTTATTATATCTATATGTTTTCTGGTGTTTTGGTTTTGGTGCTTGGTTTGTGGCAGTTTAAGGATGTGTTTTTTCCTAAGATTGGTCCGACTTTGCAAATTTCATCTAAGGCTAAGCCGTTGATGGAGAAAATTATTCGGAAGGGAACTTTGCCTGCGATGGTTCTTTTGGGAATTGTTGTTTCTTTGTTTGAGTTGCCGTGTACTGGTGGAATTTATTTGGGAATTTTGACGATGATGTCGATTAACAAGACTTTTGCAGTTTCATATTTATTGATTTATAATTTGATTTTTGTTTTGCCTTTGGTGATTTTGACGTTTTTGATTTATCGCGGTATGTCTCCTAGGGTTTTGCAGAAATGGACTCAGGGTGAGAGGAAGTGGATGAAGCTTGGAGCGGGTGTTGTTTTGGTTTTGCTTGGGTTGTATATACTTTTATTTTAGGATGATAAATTTTAAGTAGTTAGAATTGTTTGATGTTGTATGATAAGGGCTGTTGTTGTTGATATTGGGAATGTTTTGATTTATGAAAATGGGGATAGGGCGCGGGATTTTTTGGCGAAGAAATATGGTTTTGATGCTGAGGATTTTTGGAAGTATGCGAAAAAGAATTTGAGTAAGTCTTATTGTGGAAAGTTGGATGCGAAGGATTTTTTTGCTGGATTGATTTCTGAGTTGGATATTAAGAACGTTAGTGCTGAGGATATGATCGATGGTTGGTTGGAGATTCGTGGTGGGACGTCGAGGGTTGATGAGGTTGTACGAGAGACTTTGGAGAATTTGAAAGGGAAGGTTTTGCTTGGGGCTTTGACGAATAGCACGGTTTTGAATGATAGGGTTGGGGTTAGGAAGAATTGTTATGGGCTGTTTGATTTTAAGATTATTTCGCATGAGGTTGGAGTGAGTAAGCCAGAGAAAATGATTTATAAGATTTTTTTGGAAAAATTGAAAGAGAATGGAGTGAAACCAGATGAATGTGTTTTTATTGACGATAGGAAAGAGAATTTGAATGCTGTTGAGGAGTTTGGGATTGAGGGCATTTTGTTTGAGGATAGTGAGCAGATGATTAGGGAATTGAGGGAGCTTGGGGTTTCGTGTTAGTATAATAAATTTTAAGTAGTGTGGTTGAGGCGTTATAATATGGGAATTTTTGGATTTGGTAAGGGAAAGACTTTGTATTATCCGGGATGCTTGACGAAGGGGGTTTTGAAGGAGCAGTTTGAGAATTATAAGGAAATTTTTAATCGATTGGGAATTGATTTTGTTTTATTGAGGGATGATGAGGTTTGTTGCGGTTTGCCTATTTTGAATGGTGGGTACAAGAAGGATGCGAGGAAGTTGGCGGCGAAGAATTTTGATGTTTTTAGGAAGTATGGGATCAAGAGGATTGTTACGAATTGCCCGTCGTGTTATCATATGTTTGGTGAGGTTTATCCGAGTTTGGTTAGGGATTGGGATATAACTGTTGAACATGCGACTGGTGTGATTTTGAATGCTTTGAAGAGGAAGCGTATTAGATTTAAGGGGAGCGATGAGGATAGGGAGTTGGTTGCTTATCATGATCCGTGTCATCTTGGTCGGTATAGCGGGATTTTTGAAGAGCCTAGGGAAGTGATTGAGATTTTGGGTGGGAAGATTTTTGAGTCGAAATATAATCGTGAGAATGCGATTTGTTGTGGCGGCGGCGGCGGAGTGCGCGCGAATTTTCCTGAGATTGCTAAGGCGGTTGCGAAAAAGAAATCTAGTTTTATTCCAGAGCATGTTGGCAAGGTGATTAGTCCTTGTGGTTTGTGTTATGCTAATATTAAATCTGCGACTGAGAGGTCTGTTGAGTTTAGTGATTTTGTTGTGCGGAAGTTGAGGGGGATGAGATGAAGTTGAATAAAAATTTAATAAAAATTTATGAGAGTGATGCGTCGCGATTGAAAGGGAATGCGAAAGAGGTTGTACATCCGAGGAATGTTGCGGAGGTTCGTGGGGCTGTTGCTAATTCTGCTAGGGTTGTTGTGCGTGGAGCGGGGACTGGTTTAGCTGGGGGTGCGGTTCCGCAGAATGGGATGGATGTTGTTTTGGATATGTCGAAAATGGATGGGATTCATGGTTTTGATAAGGAGCGAAATACTGTTGAGGTTGAGGCTGGTGTAATTTTGGATGAGCTGCAGGGATATCTTGCGAGATTTGGTTTGGAGTTTCCTGTGAATCCTTCGAGTCATGCGGTTGCTACGATTGGTGGGATGATTGCTACCGACGCTGTTGGGAGCCGTGCGATAAAATATGGGAAGACTTCGAATTGGGTGAAGTGGGTTGAGATTGTTGATGGCTATGGGGAGGTTCATAAGAAAGGGATTACTGAGTTGAGTGATTATTCTGGGATGGAGGGAATTACTGGGGTTATTGTTCGGGCTTGTTTGAAGTTGGCACCGAGGAAAGATAGGAGTGCGACTTTGGTTAAGGTTGAGAGTTTAGAGGATGTTGTTTCTGTTGTTCGGGAGTTGAAAAGGAATTCTGCTGTTTCGATGATTGAGTTTTTTGATAAAGGGATTAGTAAGGAGTTGGAGCTTGGCGAGGGTTATCATTTGATTGTTGAGTATGAGTCCCCAAGGGATGACCCTGCTGGCCCCGATGGTGCTGGTGCTTTGACAGGGAAGGAGTATGAGGATTTGATTAAGTTGCGGGATAGGGTTTATCCGTTTGTTGCGGGCGAGGGGTATACCAGGATTGAGGATCCGAAGATTATGATTGATAGGTTTGTGAAGTTGATGACTTGGTTGGAGGCGAGGAAGATTCCGGTTTTTGGGCATGTTGGGGTTGGTATACTTCATCCGTGTTTTAATCATGATCAGGAGAAGTTGGTTCCGGAGATGATGGCTTTGGTGAAGAGGCTTGGGGGGCAGGTTTCGGGGGAGCATGGGATTGGGGTTTTGAAGAAGGGGTTTGTCGAGATTAATGATCAGAAGATTTTGAGGAATGTGAAGAAGCGGACTGATCCTTTGAATAAATTTAATGTTGGGAAGGTTGTATGATGGAAAGATTTAAATATAATGGGAGGCTTTGTTAAACATAACCTCCCCGGTATGACGCAAGGAATGCCGGGAGTCTTTATTTTCTATGGTAATTAAAAAGAAAGCTATTGTGTTTGTCGACGGTAATAATTGGTATCATAATGTGAAGTCTGTTGTTGCGAAGCCGAGGGGACTTGATTTTAGAAAGTTGGCCGACATGGTTGCGGAGCATTTTGATTTAGATATTGTTGGGATTAGGTATTATAATTCTGTGCCGGATATTGAGTTGGGTGAGGAGAATTATTACAAGCATATGGTTTTTTTGGCTGGGCTGAAGCAGAAGGGGCTTGATGTGAATACGGCGAAGTTAAAGAAGATTCGGACTAATGGGAAGACGTTGAGGGTTGAGAAGGGGATTGATGTTATGATTGCGACTGATATGATTAGTAAGACTTTGCTCGAGAGCGAGTGTGATTGCTGTGTTTTGATTTCTGGGGATAGCGACTTTGTTCCTGCGATGAGGTTGGTTAAGACTGCGGGGAAGGAAGTTTTGACGACTTCGGTTTTGAGGGGATATGCGAGGGAGTTGTTGCAGGGCGAGTTTAGATTTTGGATTTTGAAGAAGGCTGATGTGAATAAATGTTTTGGGGGTTCAAATGCCAAGTGATAAGCCGAGTAAGGCAGACAGAATAGCTGCTGCGAATTTAATGGAAGAAGCGAGCGAGGTTTTTGATAATTGTATTAGTTGTGGGATGTGCAAGTCGCTTTGTCCTGTGTTTAAGATTTTGAAGGAGGAGCGGGTTTCGCCGAGGGGAAAGGGGATTGTTTTGTCTGATAAGGTGATGGACAAGATTTTGTTTGAGTGTACTATGTGTAAGGCTTGTGAGGAAAAGTGTCCGTTGAATATTAAGGTTTGTGAGGCTGTAATGAAGGGTCGAGAGGCGATGGTTTTGAAGGGGAGGGGTTTGAAGTCGAATGAGGAAATGATTGAGAATGTTCGGAAGTGTGGGAATCCGTTTGGAGATAAGGATGTTAAGGATCCTGAGAAGTTATATTGTTGTTAATTATGTGTGAACCAGAATTCTAGCTTATCTTTTGATTTTTTGTGGAGTTTGACGAAGCCGAATCTTTCGAATTGGATTGTTGTTCCGAGCTTTAGGTCTTTTAGTTTTGGTTCGCCTTTACCCTTTATTGTTGAGCCGTCTGGCATTATGATTTCTACATTGATGTTGTCGACGTTTGCGGGGAGCCATTGGATGAATTTTGTTTTGATGTCGTTGTCTGGTTCTGATGATAGGAATGAGAATGTTCTCGGCTTCATTCTTTCTACGTTGTCTGATTTGAAGTTTAGTAGGTGCATTAATCTGTAATTTCCGTTTTGCATTATGTCGTAGTCTATTTTTGAGATTAGAAATTCTTGTGATGTTTTGTATTCTCGTGTGCCTAACTTTTTGGATGGATGCAATGGGATTTTTGCTGTGAGTTCTGGGGTGCCTGAAATTTTTATTTTCTCTGGCTGTTCGACGAAGAAATATCTTGGTGCGTCTTCTAGGAGTTTTTTGTTTAGGATATAGAGAGATTCGACAGGAATTGTTGAGTTTGATTTTTTTATTCCCATGCTCAGAATGAAATCTCTTATTGCTTTTGGCTGGATGCCTCGGTCTTCTAGGGATTGTAGTGACCATGTTCGTGGATCGTTCCAGCCGATGAAAGATCCTTCGTTGACTTCTTTGGCTCCTTTCGATTTTGATATTTTTATTCCTTCGATTGCGAAGTGTCCGTTGTAGATTGATTCGGGATTTGACCAGTTGAATATTTTTCGAATGAAGTCTTGTACTCGCGTTGACATTTGATGGTCAATTCCTCTTAGGACGTGAGTTACGCCGAGGATGTGGTCGTCGATTCCCCAAGAGAATTCCATTGATGGGTATACTCGGAATTTGTTTTTTGTTCTTGGGTGTGGGAGGTCTGAGATTTTGAACATTACTCTGTCTCGGAATGCTGGGTCTGGATCTTGCATATTTGTTTTTAGTCGAACTGTCATTGATCCCATTTTTGCTTTGAACATTTCTTTCCATCTTTCCATCTGTCTTTCTGGGGGGAATTCTCTGCAAGCACATGCGATTCCTTTTTGTTTTAGGTCGTGCATGGTTTCTTGATCGCAGTCGCAAACGTACATATAGCCTTTTTTCAAGAGTTCTTCTGCGTATGCGTAATATTTTTCGGTTCGGTCAGATTTGTAGATTATGTTTTTGTCGTAGTTTATATCGAGCCATTTGGTTCCTTCTTCGATTAGTTTGTACGCTTGTGGTTCGATTTTTTTTGCTGCCGAGCCGATTGTGTCATCCATGACTAAGAGTAATTTTCCGTCGTACATTTTTACATATTCGTCGTTGAGGATAAATGGTCTTGCGTTCCCGATGTGGAGTGGGCCTGAGGGGAATGGCGCGAGTCTCATTACCACTTTTCCTTTTTCGGCATTTGGCAATTCTTTGAGTCCTTCTCGGATTTCCCTTTTTGATGTTGCGGCGTTTAGTTTTGAGTATTCTTCTAGTTGTGTTTCTGGGGATAGTTTGTTGACTTCTTTTATGACTTTCTGAATTGTGGGCATTATGTCTTTTATTTTTGATTTTTCTAGGCCTTCTGCGAATAGGCCGGCTAGGACTGCGCCCTGATTTGCTTCGCCTTTGTATTTGATTGCGTTTTCGAGGGCGTAAGCTTTGATCACTTCTTTTGATATTTCTGTCATGCTATATAGAAGGAATATGGGTTTTTAATTTGTTTGGAAGGGACAAGATATGCTGTTTATAATGATAATAGACAACTGGGGTTTATATAGTTTATGGAGGTTTGTCGACGGGGAGATAGATTTTTAAAGAATCTGGAGTTTTATTATTTGTGGGATCGAAAGATATTGATTATTCAAATTGGCAGTTGGTAAAAGATTTGTGGCATTTTTTGAAGTTTCGTAAATGGAGATTTATTTTTTTTAGTGTGGTTTTGCTTATTGCGTTTTCGACTAGTCTGGTTACTCCGGTAATTCTTGCTATGATAATTGATTTCTTTGTTTCTGGTGGAAAAGATATTGGGGTTTTTTATTCTTACTTGTGGATACTTTTGGGTGTTGGGATGGTTGGAAATTTTATGAGACAGTATGGGAAATATAATTTGAATCTGTATAGTTCTGAAGCTGAAAGGCACGCGAAGATAGAATCTTTTGATAAAATATTGCAGGGGGATTTGGTTTGGCACGAGGGGATTAGTACCGGTGAGAAGATGCAAAAAGTTAATGATGGGATTAATATGATAAGGGCGTTTATGGATTTTTATATCAATAATGGAATTAGGTTGGTTGTGAGCATTGTTGGGGTTATCAGTGTGTTTTTCTATTTTAATATCAAATATGCTTTGATCGCGGTTGTTTTCATAGTGGTTTATTTATTTGCTGAATTTAAATTAAATAAAAGTTTGGCTAAAAATAGCCTGATTGTTAAGAAAGCTAGGGAATTGGCTTCGGGAAAAGCTTATGAATTTTCTTCAAATATTAGTACAATTAAATCTTTGGGAATTGAGAAGTCTTCTGGTGAAAAAATTGTAAATGTCGAGGATTCGGTTTTAAGGGCTCAGTCGGCTAGAAAAAAGGCTAGTGCAATTAAGTGGAATGTTTTGAATTTTATAGTGTTGATTAGTTTGACTTTGTTTATCTTTTTGGTTGGTAATGATATTTTGATTGGGGTTTTGACTGTGGGGGCTATTGTTATTTATGTTCAATATTTTAACAAATTAAGAGAAGGGTTGAGTACTATATCTGTTCAGATAAATAGATTGATTGACATTAAGTTCGGGATTTTTCGGATGATGGGGATTTATAGAATGATACCAGATATTGACGAGAGCGGAGCGGGTAATTTGAAGAAATGGAAGCATATTCGAGTGAAGGATTTGAGTTTTAAATATAAGTCGGATTTTATTTTAGATAATTTGAATTTGGATATTAGGAAGGGTGAGAAAATTGGAATTGTTGGAATGTCTGGAAGTGGAAAGTCAACTTTGTTTAAATTGTTGTTGAAGTTGCATTTGGCCAAAAAAGGAGAAATATGTTTTGATGATAAATCTATTGAAAAAATAAAAAGAGATTCTATTTTAAAGAAGATTTCGGTTGTGCCGCAGGAAACTGAATTGTTTAATTTGACATTGAGAGATAATATTACGATTTCTGGGGGGAGATTTAATCTGGCTAGATATAAGAAGGCCTTGGAGATTAGTCAGGTTTCGAGCTATTTATCTAAGCTCAAAAATAGGGATTTGACTTTTATTGGAGAGAAAGGGGTTCGTTTGTCTGGTGGCGAAAGGCAGAGGCTTGGAATTGCCAGAGCGATTTATAAGAATAGTGATGTGATTATTTTTGATGAGTCTACTTCTAATTTGGATTACGTTAATGAAGGAAAGATTTTGGGTGCTATTGATAAGAAACTGAAAAATAAAACCCTGATTGTCGCTGCACATAGGTTAACTACTTTGGAGAGTATGGATAGGATTTTGTTTATCGAAAAGGGGCGTGTTGTTGAGGAGGGTTCATATGACGAGCTTTTGAAAATGCGGGGAAAATTTTACAGGTTATGGAAGTCGCAAGGTAGAAAATAATTACTAGCCCATGACGCCGACGTTTGGACTTGGGGAAGAATTGATGTCGAGTTTTTTTTCGAGGACTTCGATTCTGTTTTCTAGTTTGTATATTTTGTTATCTAGGTTTGTGATTTTTTCGTCGACTTCTCTTTTGTCGTAGCCGTCTGTTGAGTTTGAGAAATTTGATGAGCTTGATGATGTTGTGTCCATGAAGCCGAATAGTTCTGAGTTTGATGTGGGGGCTGAAGAAGTTGTGGTTGATGACGTTGGTGTTGTTTTGGATCCGAATTCTACGAAGCCGTCACGATTTGTTGGGACTACGATATCTCTTTTTGGGATTCTTACTACGCCGCGTCTTTGGAGCTCGCGGACGTCGATCATCTTTTTCTTTTTTTTGAAGAGCATGTTGATATGTGGTATTTGTTGTATATAAAAGTTTGGAGTGAAACGTTTATATATTCTTGATTCTGTGTTAGGTTATGGGTGACGATGGTCCTGTAAAAGATGTGGCGGAAGCGATAGAGCGTGTTATGACGAAGGCGCATAAAAAAAGTGAGTTGCGGAAGATGGGGATGTATGATCCTGTTGACGGGAAGTTTAAACCGATTTCTTCTTATCAGTTGTCGTTTGATTCGCAGCAAAATCAGTTGGAGCCGTCGTATTATTGGCTGTTGGATTTTATTGGGGAAAAGGGTTGGAAGTGGGAAAAGTTGATTGATAATTTTATGGCGTCGCCGGGGTCTGGGCAATTTTCCGAATTGAATATGAAGGCGACAAAGATGCAGGAGGAGGGAATGAAGATTCTTGGGGGGATGAATCAGGTGATTAAATCGGTTTTGAATTTGGTTTATGATTTGAAGGAATTTGAGTTGAGGTTGGCGCATTATGATGATGCAGATGGCAAAAATGGTAAAGAGAAAGTTTCCGAGGGTATGTTGGCGTTGAAGCAGATTTGGCTGGATAATGTTGATTTGAAAAGAGGTCGTGGCTCGATTCATCAGATGTCGGCGGAGCTTGGTTATTCGACTTTGCGAGAGGCGTTTATGATGGCAAATTCGCAGGAGGATCTGAAGAAGATAAATAAGGATGAGCATGGGGGTTTGATTAATGATCAGGTTTTGAGAATTTTGATTCCGAGGTTGAGTGAGTTTTTGAAGTGGGTTGATTATTCGGAGAAGGAGTTGAGGAAGAGGTTTAGCATTGAGAGGAATTATTTGAAGTCGCAGGTTGAGACCATAAAACTTTATTCGGGGTGGATGAAGCCTTATTTGATTGCGGCGGAGAAGTTGAGGCAGCAGGGTTTTGAAAAGGATGCGGCCTTGGTTAATGCGTTTTCGACTACGATGTTTCATTTAGAATTGTTTACGCAGAAAGGTGTTGACAGTCCTGATAGTAAGTATAAGCCGAAGCGGGATTATAAGAGCGTGATGGTTATTGATTTTAAATTTCGTGGGCATGTTTCGCAGAGGGTGACGCAGAAAGGGGATTATGGTTATGGAATGGGTGGGAAGATAAATATTATTTACAAATCTTATGCTTTGAATGATGAGGAGATTGCGGCGGCGAAGGAGCTGCTGGATAAGGCTGATAGGGATTCTAGCTTGGTGTTTTCTGCTGATGTCGCGAGTGATGCGTTGGCGGATTTGAAAGAGGATTTGGATTATTTTTTAATGAGTGATGATGAGAAAAAAGAGGAAGAGGCGAAGATGAAAAAGACCGAGGCGAAAAAAGAAGATATTAATCCGTTTTCTGCTTTGTTTGGTTTTGGGAAAAAGAAGAAGGAAAAGAAGAAGGAAAAGAAAGGCCCTGTTGCGATTGAGGATATTAAGAAAGATAATTTTCTTGAGAAAAAAATGAGGGGTGATGCTGGAGAGTCTGCGGCTAGTTGGTTGTATTTGGCTTATGATATTTACAAGAAGGCTCATAGGATGGCTTCGGCCGCTGGTGAGGGTTTCGATACGCATGATGATGATGCGGTGAGCAAATATGCTGAAGGCGGGGATGTTAGTTTTGGTGGGTCGTTTAAGGGCGCTAAGAGTAATTAGAAAAATAAATAAAGCTGGTTTCTGTGTAATTTTATGGCTAAGAAGAAGAAAATTAAGGAAAAGATCAAGGAAGGAGTTAGAGAGATCAAGAAGAAAGTTGAGGAGCTTGAGGAGCTTGAGGAGGCGCTTGACGATGCTGATGAGGGTGGCATTTTTGATGAGGATTTAGAGGACGTTGATGAAACTCTTGAGGTTAGTGATTTTGATATTGGTAGTACGATTTTGACGTCTGCACCATCTGTTGATAATTGGTCTGGGCAAGATTTAGAGGAAGCTGTTCGTGATGAGAAGAGGGGGAGGGATAGAGATTGGGAGCCTGCTGATGAATTTGCTGGTGGCGATGTTTATACTCCTAATTCTGGCGGCGGCGATGCTTATATTGGGGCGGGTTCTAGCGATGTTTATTCTGCTGGTGGCGCGGGTGGTGGGAGTGATGTTTATTCTGCGAGCGGCGATAGCGCGTATCAAGCTGGGAAGGAGAATGGGAAATATGATGCTAATGTTAAAGATCGTGGTGATGGAATGAAGACTTATGATCAGCTTCGTGATGAGCGTAGGAGTGGGCCTTCTATGTTGGAGATTACTGGGCTTAAGAACGATAGTAAGAAAAAGGATCGGGATAATATTGATGCTAATCAGAAGTATCAAGGGAAGATGGCGGCTTAGTTAGTTTTAAATAATAAGATGAGTTTGTTTTTTTAGGTGATGCATGGATTATAATACGACTAGTTTCGAGAGTTTTTATGGTGGCGGTGCGAGTTCGCTTAGTCCTGAGTATGGGAATTTTACTGGATATCGGATGAGTGCATCGCAACTTGGGTTCCCGGGTTCTCCCCAGACTGCCAATCAGTTGGGTGAGGCGATTAATGCGGCGAAACAGGGCGTTAAGGCTTTTGAGGTTCAGATGTTGCAGCCTGATGCAGCGGAGACGATTCCTAAGCAGCATTTTAAGGAGATGAGGGCGTTGATGAAGTTGAGTGGGGTTAAGCCTTCTGTGCATGGGCCGATGATTGATGCGGCTGGATTTGATGATAAAGGGAATTGGGGACAGGAGTTTGGTCGTGCTAGTAATGAAAGAAGAATGTTTGATACTTTGGAGAAGGCTTATGCGCTTGGTCCTGAGGGGAATATTCCAGTTGTGTTTCATTCTTCGGCTGGTACTCCCGGGGCTGAATTTAGACCTGGTGGGAAGGAGGAAGGCAGAGGAGATGTAATTATGGAAAAGGGGGCGATGATTAATAGGGAGACTGGGCAGGCTTCTCAGGTGAAGGATCGTAGAAGTTATTTTTTGAGTACCTCGGAGAAGGATTTTAAGTTGGGAAAAGATGATCTTGAAAAAGGTGGTACGTTAATGACGGTTGAGCGTTCTGTTGATAATAGTAATGCTGTTGATTGGGATGAGAAGTTGAAGGGTGTTATTATTGAGAAAGGCAAGGTTGATAGGGCTCTTGGTCAGTTGTGGCAAAATGCGGAGGCTTTGAATTTGTCTAATATTGATATTAATAATGGTGATGAAAGAAAAGTGTTTAATCAGGCCATTAAAAATAATCCGACAGTGCAGAATGAGATGGTCAAGGCGGAAGTTTTGTTGGAGAATAATAATTTGACTTTTAGGTCGTTGTTTAATACGGCGTATAAGTATGGTACTGATGAGCAGAGGAAGTTGCTGAAGGAGTTGTCTAGCGATTGGAAAAAAGATTCTGAGGAAAAAAGTTCTAATCCTTTTAGGGAGCAAATGGATGCTTCAGAGCTTCAGGATACTTATTTTAATAAGTTTAAAGATATCACTTCGAGGAAGTTGATTGAAAAAGGTGGACTGCTTGTTTCTGATGAAAGGTTCGGGGCGCCAAAGATTTATCAGGAAGCTAATGAATTTGCTATGGATAAGGCGGCGACTACTTTTGGGAATTTGGCTATGAAATCTTATGATAAGCTTGGTGCGGATAAATCGCCTATGCTTGCGATTGAGCCGTTTCATCCTGGGGCTGGATTGTCTAGTACTGATGATATGGTTCAGTTGGTTAAGGCGTCGCGGAAGAATTTTGCGAAACAGTTGGTTGAGGAGAAGGGTTTTAGTAAGGGGGAGGCGAAGGATGTTGCTGCTAAAAAGATTGGGGTGACGTGGGATGTTGGGCATATTAATATGATTAAGAAGTATGGGTTTACTGATAAGGATATTGTTAAGCAGACGAAGAAGATTGCGCCGATGGTTAAGCATGTTCATTTGACTGATAACTTTGGGTTTGCTGATACGCATTTGGCTCCGGGAATGGGGAATGTTCCGATGAAGAAAATTTTGGAGCAGCTGGAGAAGACTGGGCGATTTGGTGAGATGAGGAAGATTGTTGAGGCTGGAGCGTTTGTGCAGCATTTTAAGAAGTCGCCGCATGGGTTGACGATGGCTGCGTTTGGTTCGCCGCTTTATGCTATGTCTGGGGATTCGATGGGATGGAATCGGGCGATGGATGTTCAAGGTGCATATTTTGGTGGGTATGGGACGACTAGTCCTTCGACGCATCATCAGTATTTCGGCGCTGGGTTTACTACGATGCCGGTTGAGCTTGGTGGGCAGCAGCCTGGTGGCAATTCGAGATTCGGTGGGACGCCGATGGCTTGAGAAGCTTTATAAAATATGATTACTAGATATTAGTGAAATGGTGAAGGAAAAAAAAGAGAAGGTGAAGCGAGGTATTCGCGCTTCGCAAGTACCCCACAAGGGGGCAAAAAAGATGAAAGATGTGTCTCCGACTTTGATGCTTGCTGGCGAGAGGGAGATTGCTTCGGATTTTGCGATGAAGGTTTATCAGGAATTTGATCAGATGATTAAATCGATTGTTTTGTTTGGATCTTCGGCGAAGCAGGTTTCGACCCCGGATTCTGATATTGATGTTATAATTATTATTGATGATGTTTCGGTTAAATGGGATAATGAGTTGATCGGCTGGTATCGTGATGAGTTGGGGAAAATTATTCAGAACAATCCTTATGCGAAGGCTTTGCATATTAATACTGTGAAATTGTCGACGTGGTGGGATGATATGATGAGGGGAGATCCTGTTGTTCTGAATGTTTTGAGATATGGTGATGCTTTGGTTGATTTTGGGGGATTTTTTAATCCGTTGAAGGTTTTGTTGAAAGAAGGGAAAATTAGGTCTACGCCTGAGTCGATTTATACTTTGTTGCAGAGAGCGCCTGGACATATGACTCGTGCTAAGCAGTCGATGTTGGCTGTTGTTGATGGGCTTTATTGGACGATGGTTGATGCGGCTCATGCTGCTTTGATTGCTGCTGATGTTATGCCTTCATCTCCTGAAGATGTTCCGAAATCTTTGAGTGATACTTTTGTTAGAAATAAAAAATTGCATAAAAAGTTTGTTGGTTATTATGAGGAAGTCCATGGGGTTGCGAAGGAAATTGTGCATGGTAGTTTGACTTCTATTAGGGGTAAAGATTTGGATAATTGGTTTGCCATTACGGATGAATTTCTTGGGGAAATGGCTAGGCTGGTAGATGAGATTATAGATAATAAATCTACGAAATAATTTTTATTTTTAATGACAACTTCTTGATAAAAGATTTTCTTATGTGCGCTTGCACGCAGCGAAAATTTTTATAATACGAATTTATCTACTAAAAATAAAAAATATCTAAAAATAAAAAATAATTAATCTGATGTTTGGTTTGCAACTATGTATTCTATTGCTTCACTTGCTTTTCTTGGGATATCTCTAGCTAGGTGATTTGTTGCAGCCTCTGCATCGCCGTATGTGGCTTTAAGCTGAGCTCTATCATTTTCTCTGCTAGCGTATAAGAATTCTCTGTTAGTATTTGCTTCTTCTCTTGTTATGTTTCCAGCATCTCTTTCCTTATCTACGTGTTCTAATCCAGCTTCATATGCTTCTTCCATTCTTTCTCCTTTCTCCTTTTGTGCTTGGCCTATGCTGTTTGCCCTGTAGAGATTTCTTCCTACAAAATTTGCTATTCCTCCAGCGTCTTTTGTTGCATCCATTGCATTCTCTGAGAAAAGTGTTTTATATGCTCTTACGACTTTACTATCGTCTCCAGGTCTGCTTCCTGTAGCGGCTCTAATTACTGCACGTTGCATATCTGTTAAATGATCTAATTTTCCATCTACATATGCTTGTTCGTCTGTTTCAATCTGTGTAACTTCTTCATGGTATGCTCTTATGTGTTCAACTGCTGTGTTGTGTTTTAGTGCAGAATCTCTTTCTGGGTCGCCCTCTGCTGGGACCTCTACCTCAAAGGCAGTTGTTTCAAGATCTTTTGGTTTGTTTAGAACTATTCTTTCTGCTTGTTCTGTATCAACACCATTAACGATTGCTGTTAGTTGTGTTGCGAATTTGACTACATAATCCATAAATTGAGGTCGAATAACATCTCTTTCAAGATTTTTTCTTAAAGAATTAAATTCTTGGTCGCTTGCGCTACCCAGTACATTATTATCTGCTCCATATAATACGCTGTTAAGTTCTTGCCTGTTAAGATCTCTAAAATTTTGAGCTAATTCGTTATGGCTCATAAAATCTCCAGAATTAAAATCTCCTTCAGTGCTTATTCCCCCGAAAATTACTTCATGGGAATCTCCATTATCTTGGAGTACCGCTGGCCTTCTTTTCTTTTGTCTTTGTGTGTTTATCATTTTATTATTTGTTTTAGCATGTAGTGTCATTTTATAATGATAACCTTTTGCTATGATATATCTAGATAATTATGGTTTATAAACCTTTCGGTTTTGTCGTGTCTGTGTGGTAGTTACAAAAAGTGGAAATTCTAGTTAAAAATGTCTTCTTTTCTTGGCTTGTCTTCTTTTGGCTCTTCGACAACTTCTATATCACTAATTGGTTCTGGATTTTGGAGGGCTTTTTTTGCTTTGTCGTCGTCGATTTTTCGTTCTTGAATCTCTTCTTTTATTTCTTCTTTGTTGTTGATTGGCTCAATTTTGCTTTCTGGTTTTGGTTGTTCTGTTGCTGGTTTTTGTTCTTGTGTTTTTGGCTGCGCTCCTGTTTCTAGTTTGTGGACTAGTTCTGAAATTTCTTTTGCCACATCTGCGTTTACTGAAATTGAGTCGATGCCTTGTTTTACTAGGAATTTTACCATCTCTGGTTTTGATCCGGCTTGTCCGCAGATTGAAGTTTCGACGCCTTGTTTTTTACATTCTCGGATTACTCTTGATATTTGTTTTAGGACTGCCCAGTTCATTTCGTCGTAGATGTCTTGGACGTCTTCGTTGCCTCGATCGATTGCTAGTGTGTATTGTGTTAGGTCGTTTGTTCCGAAAGATATGAAATCGATTTTTTGTTCGCAGATATCTTTGATTAGAATTGATGCTGCTGGCGTCTCTATCATGACTCCGAATTGGACGTTGTTTATTTTTAACTCGTTGAATATTGTTCTTGCTTTTTTCACTTCGTCGATGGAGATTATTTGTGGAAACATTACTCCGAATTTGTGGCCTTTGTCTGCGAGTTCTTTGCATGCCATTAGTTCGGCTTTGAAAATTTCTGGGTGTTTTAGTGAGTATCTGATTCCGTGATCTCCGAGCATTGGATTTTTCTCTGTTTCTTCTGGTGCTCCTTCTAGGTTCGCGTATTCGTCGTTTCGAATATCTGAGCTTCTTATCCAGATTGGTTTTCCTGGGAATGTTGTTGCGATTTTTTCTAATCCTTCCTTCAGCATGTTTTTGTATTCGTCTAGCTTTCCCTCTTTTTCGTATGCGACTGGATGTTTGCCTGAAGTTGCGATTAATCCTTCGAGTCTTACTAATCCGACACCGTCTGCTTTTGTTTTTGCTGCCCTTTCTGCGAACTTAGGGAGATCGACCATTACTTTGATTTTTGTTTTTGTTTCAACTACAGGTAGGATTTCGACTGCTTTGTTTTGGGCTTTTCCTGCGAATACTTTTCCGTGGAATCCGTCTACCGTGATTTCGTCTCCGTCTTTTAGGACATCTAGTGCGTTTTGCGCTCCGACGATTGCTGGTATACCCATTTCTCGTGAGACGATTGCTGCGTGTGCTGTGACTCCGCCTTCTGATGTTAGGATTGCTGCGGCTTTTTGCATTGTGACGACCATATCTGGGTTTGTCATTTTTGTTACTAAGATGTCGCCTTGCTTTATTTTTCCAAGGTCGTCCATTGAGTAGATTATTTTGACTGTTCCTGACGCGACTCCTGGTGACGCTGCCATTCCTTCTGTTAATACTTGGCCGTCGAGGTCAGCCTCTTTTTCATCTGATTCGGATTTTTTCTTTAGTGTTGTTATTGGTCGCGTTTGTAGAATATAGATATCTTCGTTCTCGATTGCGAATTCGATGTCTTGTGGGTTTTCGTAGTGTTCTTCTAATTTGATCGCGAAATCTGCTAATTGTTTTAACTCGTAAGTTTTCAAAACTCGTTGTGTGGATTTTTCTGGGGTTAGTTGGATTGTTTTTGTTTGGCCACCCGATGTTCTTATGATTGCTACTTTTTTGTCTGCAATCTTTTCCTCGATTAGCTCCATTTCTCTTGTTAGTGTGTGCTGATCTGGTTTTATTTTCCCCGACACAATTCCTTCGCCTTGTCCGAAGACCGCTTCGACTAAAATTTCTTCATTGTTTTTTACAGGATTTCTGGAGAACATTACTCCTGATTTATCTGAGTTGATCATTTTTTGGACGATTGCTGCGATGCCGACTAATCCTTCGAATCCTTTTTTCTTTCGGTAGTAGATTGATCGGGCTGTGAAAATTGAGGCGAAGCATTCTTTGACTTTTTGGATTAGCTCTGGGTTTCCTTTTACGTTTATGAAAGATGATTGTTGGCCTGCGAAAGATGCGTCTCCGAGGTCTTCTGCTGTTGCCGAGGAACGGACTGATACGAAGATTGGTTCTCGTGCGGATTTTAGGATTGCTAGTGCGCCTGGTGAGCTTTTGAGGCCGTCTAAGTCTACATTGAAGTTGTCGTATGCTTCTAGGATTTCGGATTCGAGTTTTTGTGGCATTTCGGCGTTTGTTACAAGTTCTCGGATTTGTTTTGCTTTTTCTGTCAAGTCGTCTGTGTTGTTGACGTCGATTTTGTTTAGGAGGTCTTTAATCGGCTGTTCTAGCTTGGCTTCTTTGAGAAATAGGTAAAATGCGTCTGTTGTGACGACGAATGCTGGGGGGACTGGGAATTTTGCGTTGAACATTTCGCCGAGGTTCGCTCCTTTGCCGCCTGCGAGTTTTATGTCATCTCTAGAAAGATTTGATAGCCATGCGACATATTTATCACCCATGTTAACTTCTGGTATGGATATTATATAAAGTTTGTTGTGAGTTGGTATATGTGTTGGGCGGCTGCCCGTTTGGTCCATTGGAAGTATATAGTGTAATATATATGTTGGAGTATATAGGTTTTGAGAAATAAAAAAGATGGTTTGTAAGTGTGTGGTTGAATATAGTATATTGTAGTATATAGGTTGTTTGAAATTTTTTTGTTTGGTAAAAATTAGGCGGCCAGCTCATTGCTAGGAATCCCGGGGCAAAGATTCTTTCGCGATGGTGAGCTGGCCGCTGTTCGGTCGTTTGTCTGTCAAGATTCGCAGGACTGGTCGAAGATTGAAATTTTTCCTTCGCCGCTATCGTCTTTCTTCGCGGAGTTGTCAGATTTCTGTGGATAAGGAGCGTCCATGATTTGGACATTTTCGTTGCCATCTTGCCAAGACCAGTTTCCCTCCTCGTTCGTGTCGTCACCGGCTTCATTCGGTTTTGGCGGAGATGCAAGTGCAGCGCCAAGCATAACTGCTAATCCGATCAGGAGCACTACTGCGCCGCAGGTAAATTCACCCCACGAAGCACTATTGTAGAGATAGTCAGGAACTTCTTTTTGGGAGTCAAAAGCATTTACTCCGTAAGCTGCTAAGAGAGCTCCTCCCAGTGTTAGAAAGATTCCTACAACCATCCCAATAGTACACAACATTTCTTTGTTTTTCCTTGTCATCGTCTTGCCTGCCTTTCTTGCTCGATCGCTAGTGGTTCGTTGTTTTATGTAATCCACCAAGACCATTGTGCGTTGATGGGTTGCTTTCTAATTGTAGAAGATGGCGGCCAACTCTTGTGAATGGAAGGGTTCGGGGGGGCTTCCGTCCTACAGAGGGGCTGACCGCCAATCTTCGTTAGTCTAATTCGATTTGGTTGTTTCGCTGCTTGACATTTCTATGCTAACAGCTGGTTTCGTTTCGGCGAATTTTCGTCTTGCGTTTTGCCTGATACAATCTTCGACCAGGGCTATCGCGATACAGACTGCTACGAGTAGAAGAAGGTGTCGGATCTTCATGTAGGATCTCCTTTGTCCCGGGTTGGCTTGCCGGAGTTTTTTCTTCTGTTTGCACTTCGGCTTTCGGCGGCGGCGGTTTGGCTGGTCTTGATGACCGGCATCCATCTTCTGCGACGAAAGTTACAGAGAGAATGGCGAAGGCAATAAGCGATGCGACTACGGTGTGGTTTTCCAAGTCCTTCATGGACAACTCCTTTCGATCCATCTTGGCGACGAGCTACTTATTTTTCTTTGCTGCTTTTAGCCTTTTTCTGTGCGCGTCTCTTTTTTCTTGTTCTTTCTTCTTCTTGTTCTTCTTCATGCGACATTACCTCTTGCTAGTGTAACGAATGGGTTGATGTACTATGTTATCGAGTTTTCACTCGCTGTTTTCTTGTTAATATAAGAACAAGGCCCCGTTGCGATTGTTCGCGCGGGGGCCTCATCCCTTCGGCAGTCACCAGGTAGCGAGCGCTTCGTCAAGTTGTCCGCTGCTCACCGGTGACTAGTTGCGGCGTCTACGTCTCAGTGCTGCCAGTCCGCCGAGTGCCAAGAGTGACATTGTGGCGGGTTCGGGTACGGCTGTGGGACTAAGCGGTATTGCGGAGTTAAACGCGGCGAGAAAATCCGGGTCGCTATCTACTAGCGTGAGGTCGAAATATGCGTTGATCTCCATGCCGTCCCAAACGGTCTTGTTGCTGTTTTCGTCCCAGACCGTGTGGGTATAGTCGTCTACCCACAGGCGTGCGTTGTCGATTTCGGCCAGGGCGAACCAGAAGTCGGCGTTGCCGCGGATATCACCACTTATCGTGATTATTGGCTCTTCGTCGTATCCGCCGGGCCACGAGTAGGTTCTGTCGTGTTCCATTGAGCTGTCTGCGCTGAATCGGAGACCGGTGTCGAGCGGGTCGTTCCAGTTGAGACTACTGTGAGGGTACTCTGTCCAATCGTCGACGTTCTGGTCTACGAAAAGGAATCTGGCTGTGATTTCGACTTGGAATTGACCGGTGTTGTTGCGACGCTCGATGTCTACCGAGATTCTTCTAGGCAGGATGTTGGTGTCCATCGCGCCCTGTTCGAGTTCGAATCGGAGCGAGCCGCTACATGACTGTTCGTTGACGTATGTCTTGATGTTGCCGAACTGGTCGATGTACTGCTCTGTTGTTTCCGGCCGGTTTGTCGCGGTCATGCCGATCTCCCATCCAGGTATAAAGTTAATTTCCTGGTAGATTCGAGCTTCCTCGAAGTAGTGAGGAATAGGTATCGGGCTGCCGGTTGATCCGCCGCCTCCACCGGTGCTGCCGGAGGGGATGGGGATGATCGGATCGGCCTGCGCGTTGTTTGTAATCGCGAGTGCGATGAGAGTGATGGCGATAGTGGATACGATAGTGCGATTGATTTTCAACATTTGTTTTCCCTTTCAGGGAGGCTTGATTGACTTTCGACCGTTTTGTTATTTATCGACTTACGTTGTTCGACGGGTTTCCCACCTTCTCCTTTGCGTTTTTCCTTTCACCTCGCGTGGTTTCGTAATAACAGGAGTAGCCGGCCCTTTCGGTTTCTTTTGCCTTCTAAGCGCCTGGTGAGTATGGCGGAAGGCATGGACCGGCTACATCCTGCGCGTCTAGGCTCCTCTTGTCAGTTCGGCTCTGTTAGCCGTAGAGGGTTGAGACATCGCCATCGTCATCGCCATCATCGTTGTCTTCGCCGGACATGAAGTTCCATACAATGTTTATCCTGCCTCTGATGAACATCGGCATGCCGGTTACGGCCCACACTAAAGTGATCAGGATGTAGGCTGATATCGATATGCTACTTCCGAAGAGGCTCCAGATTACGTCGACGAATACTGCCGGTCCCAAGAGTATTCCTGCGGCGATTAAGCAGACTACTCCGGAAAGGACGACTGTGACGATTGTTGTAGTCGCGACGAAGATGTTCCCAGGGAGCGCCTTCCAGCCCTTTTTGACTGATGACGCGAATGGTCCGCAAAGCCAACTGGCTGCTCTTTTGCTCCAGGGCTTTCTTTCGTCTTCGGCTTCCGGCTGTTCGGCGGGCTCGGGCTCTTCTGCTCCGATCTGATCGGGAGGCGTGAGCTCGATCTCTTCTCTTGGCGGTTCGTCTGTCTGCGGCGCGGGGCTTGGTGCTACTATCTGTTCCGGCGCCTGTGTTTGTGCGGAATCCGGTGCTTGGTCGTCGCCCGGTGTTTGACCAGTATTGTCGTTGTCTGCCAATATAGACTCCTTTCAGTCATATGTTTTGGCGCGTCTTTCCACCACATACAATGGCGGTTTGTTTCGTTTTTCGGCTAGTCGTCTTCTTCGTCGGGGCTATCTTCGCTTGTTCCGACGTTTCTGAGGCTTTCTTCTCTCCGTCTTTGTGCTTCCCTTCTTTCGATGCTGAAATTTCCGTGTGCCATACACACCTCTGTTTCGTTAGGTTGATTCGGACGAGTTGAAGGAAGAGATCCGCTCGAGTAATGCGCCGAACGTCTGATGGGCGGCTCGAGCGGATACTCAACCTTGTCGATAGTTAATAGACTGGGATCCTGAAGCTTCGCCGTTAGCTTGTAACGTCTGGCAGAATCCCAGGTGAGACAGTATACCGATAATTGACTGTGCGCGTGTTGTTGCGGCGGGCGAGTCGCTATACTGTTACTGCGTTTGTGTCTGCGGACTTTTTGTTGTGGCCAGCTTCCAGATTAAGCAGAGGAAGAGGACTACGCAGAAAGCCCCGGAGAGCGCGTAGCCGATTTTGAAGTCAGCTGCTCGTTCTCCCCAGTTTGCGATGACCTTTATCTGGCCGAAGCATTCCAATGCATAGTGTTTCAGGAAGGCTCCGACTTTCTCCACCGTGTTGCGCTTGAGAACGCCGGACATCTCAGCTGTGAAAAGCCTGGCGAGCATAAACGTTGCGAACGGTGCGATTGCGGCTACGAACTTTCCTGCTAGACTTTCGGACGTTTGCCACAACATGTAGGCGGCGTAGAGTCCGAGCAAGGCGGCGCCAACAACTCTCCAATCTTTTGGGACCTCGATTGACATCATGACCAGGAAGATCAGGAGTAACGCATTGAATTTTATGTCTTTTCGCTGCATAATAATCTCCTTTCTAGTCCATGATGTTTTCGACTCCGCCGGGCTTCTGTGTCTTCTCGGCGAAGGGGGTCATGAGAGTGGTTTCGCTGCCTTTAGCACTTTTGTGCCGGAGGTCGCCGAGGGAAGTCCTGATTCTTCCGAACCGAAGACTTGTTTTGTATTCGGCGTCCCTGACATCGACGCATCCACTTGTCATCATCGTCATTGCGGATACAAGCACCAGTACGATTACGGTTACGATCTGAGCTGTTCTTCTGTGAGCGTTCATCGCTTTTTCTCCTGCACCCAAGTGCATTTGGAAAAGCATCCGTGCTTTGGTTTGTCAATCCATTTTGAACAAAAGCTTACCCAGCGTCTTGTTCTTGAAGATCGAGAGCTCCTTCCGGTTACAATCTCTCAACCCTTTCGGATTTCGGCGTGTGTGACTTCGCGATTTCTCCTTTCGCTGTGTCGTTTATCGTGAACACCTTGTGGTGTGTTAGTGTTTGTCTAAGGTTTGCCGTGATAAGCTCTCGTGGAGCGTATCAGATCAGACCCTAAAACAACGCCGACCGCGAGATCGTTTGTGGCTTTTATCTTACAAGGATCTCGCGGTCGGGCTGGCTGGCTTTGATGCTAACGGATTTCTGGCACGTTGAGCGGCCGCTTGCTTGCCGTCCATTTTTCTGAAATCAGCTTGATGGCTGCTTCAACGTCAGGATCTCCCTTGGTCAATTCTAGGGCTTCTCGCAGCTTTGGTATCATCGGCTTGGCTTGTGCGCCGATTATTCCGAGGATCTGTGCGGCGTTTGCGGTATCCTTCCCTCCCTGTTCCAGTTTTTTGCTAAGTACTGGGAAGGTGAATGTTCCGAACTGCTCTAGCATCCGGGTGGCCTTTTCGCTTCTCTTCCCGGTTTTTTCAGAATACGCCTCGAACAACTGTTCGGTGAGGCGGTCCTTGTGCCAGTAGGTTACCTCTCCTTCATCATTCTTAACGCCCGAGATTGCGAAGTCGCCTTGCATTAGCCCTATCAACTTTTCTCTGGTCTCGTTGATTATGTCTCTAGGGGGGCCGGCGACGTCTCGCTTGTTGGAGAGAACGCACGTTATTCTGGAGCAGTTTTCTTTTTCGACTTTGGCAATTAGCTCAATGCCGGGTTCGTAGGTGAGCCTTAGACTGACGCAGTCGGGTACTGCCTTGAGGAGTTCCGCACTGGCGTTCCTCATGCTCTCGATTGCAACCTTCTCTCGTTCTTCATCTGTTTGTGTCGCTTTGTTGACCTTTTGACTTTCGGGCGTCAGGTGGTCGTAGATGAAGAAGTTGATAGATTGACCCAGAAATCCCCAGGCTGTGGCACCCGAGTAGACTCCAATGAGAATCAGCAGAATTTCTGGGAACCACAGTCTTTTGCGCTTGACCATCTTACGACCCGCGATGATAAAACTCGCTATGCATACTACGCACAGCCCGATACCGACTAATTCTAGAAACGACATGTGAGTCTCCTTTTCTTCTCTGGGCACCCTTTGCTAGGTGCTTAATAATAGGCATACTGCGATATTGCAGTAAGTTTTTGTAAAATAGGCCCGACCGCGGAAGGGGTTGTTCGTCCATCTTTAGTAAGACAAAGGGGATTTTCCACGGCCAGGCAGTTTCGGCGTTGGACTAGTCTCGATGGGAGTTTTTTATGATCTCTGGCAGAAGAACCGTTTCGCCTGTTCTTGGATGGATTGGTCCTCCGAGAGCTGGGCCTACCCATTGTGCCATCGCGCTTTTGAAGCTGCGGTGGTTGGCTTTAATGTTCTTCCATAGAGATCTGATTCCCAGTATCGCGACTGAAGCGAGGGTTGTGACTAGAAGCAATATGTAGAGATAGATTCTTATTCTGCTCTCTTCTATGTGCGTTCTTGCTCGCAATTCGTCGCTTGTTCCGGTCATCTGCGTGGTTGCCGTGTCTTTGTTTGCGTAACCATAAATGTGTCCGGCTACGTATACAACTAACAACACGGTTAATACCAATACTGCTGCTTTTACGAATTTCATCTTGCGGCTCCTTTCTATGCACCCTTTGCTAGGTGCGACTAAGATATACAACGATAAGTCCCGTGGGGCGTATCGCAGTAGTTCTTAGTAAAAGGGACCGGGCCTGGTCACGCGGTAATTGCCGGGATGCTAATGACGTCTAGCATATGGGACATAAGATTTTTCGCGACCAGGCCCAGCGTATAATAAAAGAGCTCATGCAGGCTTTGGGGCGGCAGGTGAATGCCCGGTAACCTTTACCCGTAGTTATCGGTGGAGGTAGATCCGATATCGAGTTAACATGAGCTCCGCGGGTTTGTAAATTGGAAGGCCTGTTTAAACATGGATCTCACCCATGTCGATCTCACTTGTAGGCTGAACTCGCAGGGGAATCCCCAGCGACCTACTTGTGGTCATTCGCTTGTTGTGGTGGAATATATTGTCTATTCCTGAAGCGATCAGACCTTCCGAGTTCGGAGAGCTACCTGTTGTGCGGGCCGTTAGATAGGCCGGTTGCGACTTCCTTTGATAGCGCCAGGACCACTATCGCGACAATTACTGTTACGGCTAGCGAGAGCAAGAGTTTTCCTGCAACTATACAAGTTGCTGCCGTTATGATCACCAGGGCGATAGCTATCCATGCTTTGGGGTCGTTCCTGATTGCCCTGATTTTTCTTGTTGTCGCGGACCAGATTCTTTGGCAGGTATCAGCTGCTATTATCAGGGTCACGAATACTACAAGCAGGGTTGTGAGCATTGTGAAACTTTCTTTTGGAGGGTCCCTTCGTTTCTTTTTCGGCCAGACTTTTTTGTATACTTTATACGTCCAGATGACGGTTAAGTAGTAGACTAGGAATGCCGCTACGAAGACGCCGAGGAACGTCTTGACGGAGAGATAGAGAGCGCTCCGCTCGAAGACATTTTCTGGTATCTCGATTGTGGTTTCCGAATTTGTCAACGCCTTGATTGGGAACCTGAAGAGGCCTTCCCACGAACCGCTCTGCCCTTTTCTCATAATGGCTCCTTTCATGGCGCCTTAGTTTGTATATGCGAAGGAACCCGGCCTGCACGAACCACCCACATTTGGTGTTCCGGGTTCCTTCTGTGTAACGAGTGATCTTGCCGAAACAATCAGCGTTGCACTCGGGACATTTTGCGGCGGCGTGGCACTATTAATGGCGAACCGGGAAAGGAGAGAAACCGGTTCACCAAAGCCCACGCCGCCTTGTTTTGTTTGTGCGTCTCCTTTTCGTAAAAATTACAAAGGGAACTCGAGATCGCTGCAAGGATGGCGAGTCCAAATCTCGAGCCCCTTTGCGTGCAGTGAATGCTATCTTCAGCAGCCACTTCTTGTGTTGTCGAGTGGGGCGGCCGGGATCACAGTGAGTGCGGCACTGTGGCAAATATCCCGGACCGCCAAAGCGAGCTTGGAACATGACAGCAGCAACCTGTCACGGATCATCAGAATCGCAGGAGCCGGTCAAAACCTACTTATCGTGATCTCCTTCTGGGAAGGTCAAGCTGGCACCACTCAACTTATAATAATCGAGAAATCAGGTAGACACTTTGCTTTTTAGTGTCAAGCCAGGATTTACTTCATCTTCCTGAACCCTGCACAAATACCTGATCTTTTTTTACCTGATTCTCGATGTTGGTAATTAAGGAATCCTGATGGCGGAGTTTTATTTCCTTGTCAGGATCCCTTGGAGAAAACCATGGCGAATGGTTACTTTGTTATTCTCCGTACTGGAATGAACATTGTCCAGCTAGAACTTTTTCGTCTGTGGAGAGTGGCGGCGTTTATGATGATGCATACTAAAGTAATGATCACCATTGCTACCATTTCGAATAAAACTTTTGCGCACTTCTTTGCCATTTCAGAATTCCTTTCTTAGTTGGCGTTGTTTCGACTAAAGAGTTCTATCGCGTACACTTGCCAAGGTGTACAGGACAGAACTCTCCTATGCGAGCGAGAGTTTGCGGGGTTACTCCAGAATTCCTGGGATTCCTGGAGCGGCTTTCGGCTCTTCTTTTAGCTGTGCGAACGACCATCCTTTTTTAAGGCCGTCGTTTATGAACACGGCAGATGCTGTTCCAAGTAAGATCGAAGCAATTATGCAAAATATTCCGCCCCAGAAATAGTTTCGCATTAGTTTCGGTGCTACTCGAATCATGAGGAGTACTGCGATGGCTGCGAGAACGACGCCGATAAGTAGTTCGATTATACCCATTATTGGGCTCCTTTCTGCGTTTAGTCGGTTGTCGAGAGTTTGCCCATTTCATCGTAGAGCATTTGCGTTGTGATTCCTTCTCTTGTACGGAAGGTTTTTACAAATGCTGCTAGAATGTCTTGCATTTCTCGGCAGTTCGATGATTGAGGGAGGCCGCCCTCGTCTAGACGTGCCTTTAGGAACGTTGCTTCTGCTGGCATTATTCCAACGGTTGCGAAGTCGTCCATACGCTTTATCCTTTTCTTCTAGAGTTTCTGATACAGGGGCATGCGGCAGGGTGCACCAGCTAATGGAACCGGTGCAGCCTACTTCGTGTCTCTGCGTGGGGTTAATTTGATGGGCCCCTCTTCTTGACTTCCGTCAGTATTTTGCGGAAGGTTTCAATATTCAAGCTTCCCCATACTCGGAAGGTGGCTTTGAAACTCCTTAGGGCTTCCGTTATTATTGCGTCATCTACTTCTGGAAAGCCCTTGTTTCGTATCAAGAAGATCCTTAAGTGACCTTCTTCGCTCGGGCCTATTCGTTTCATTATGTCGGAAATAGTATCGACTTTTGCCATCGCGCTTGCTCCTTTCGAGCTTAGAATTTTCGGTTTACAAAGGCATGCGGCAGGGTGCACCAGCTAATGGAACCGGTGCAGCCTACTTCGTGTCTCTGTGTGGGTTACTTCTGCACTTCGAACTCTCGTGTTCGTTCCGGCGCGCGTATTGTTCCGGCGCGGAGCCATCCCGTATCGCTATGGGAGTTTTCCACGAATATTATGAATTCTTGGCCGTCTCGAATTACACAATATTTTGTTTGGAAGCTGACGATTCCGGTTGGTTCCTCATTTGAGGGTTCGTTTTCGTTGCGCGCGGTCTCGATTCGTATGAACCGGCCCTTAAGATTGTGGATCTCGCCTTCTTCTTGCCCTTCGTGTCTGACAATCTCTACTCCTAGATGGGCATCTTTTCTTGAGTAGGATCTTCGTTCCCGGCATCCGGCGAGCGTTGTTATCATTACAAGGCTTGCACACACAATAAATCGGGTTGCCTGTTTCATGAGTCTCCTTTCAGGCGTTAGTACAATTGTCTTGCGACTGGGAGAGGCAGGATTCGAACCGTTGCAACCGGGTCATTTGAGGTGACCTGCTCTGCCAATTGAGCTACTCTCCCGGTTGGCCAGGCGCTCCTGTGGGGGGAGACAGGATGGAGGCGGGGGGGACCTCTGCCCGACCGGGTAGTTCATCATTGCAGGTGATGCTATGACTAGCTACCGTTTGATTTCGACGGGTTGGACTAGGCTTTGATGTCGGACTTTATGATGCATTCTCTGCAGGGGTTGCTGCTGCGGCTATTATCTGCTGCGAAAACTTCATGGCCCTTGCTGCATCTGGCGACAGCTTCGATGGTGCTTTTTCTGGCTGTGACTTTTTCGTTCGCTTCTTGGTCGGTTTTGTTATGACCAGTACAACGACGGTCGGCTTTTCGGATCCAGTTCTTAAATCCATTCGTGAGATCATAGCACAATCCTTTCATGCTAACGGGGTTTCTTCTTTGCGGGGGCGAGGATTGCGCCGGTCTTTCTGTTGACTCGGTATCCTGCCTTGGAGTAACCTATCGTGGCGATGTCGCTTTGCGCGGCAGTTGGTTCGCCTATTTTGTAGACATTTCCATCTTCATCGATGTCGTATATATCTGACCATGCTGACGGGTCGTTGATATTTTTGTGTGTCAGCTTTGGCTTCTGTGGTGCGGCGTTTGTAGTCGGAACGCTTTTATCTGTTCCGGCGGGGTTAGCGATGATGTCCTTGCTTGCGAACTGCACGAATGCGGCTGCGATTGCAAGGAATATGAGCACTGCTGCGAATTTTCGGTTCACTGTGAGCTCCTTTCATTTAGCCTGAGCACATTGCGGCGAAGGATAGTAGTGTGAAAAACAATACTTTTCTTCTGTGCTTTGCTTCTTCTGATGTACCGAACATTTGTTTCTCCTCCGGCTGTGAGCGTTAGGGGTTTTAACGGTTACTGAATATTACCTCTCTTGGAGGGCATATCCTGGAATCGTTGTTAATAGTAGACCCCGGGGCACTGGCGGGTTCGGACAGTGGGAAAAGTGCGCCCGGGGTCTCTGGTTCGTGTTGCGACTGTTAGGCTTCGTCCGGCTTTTTCTTCCCTGTTCCCTTGAGTGCTTCGCTACATACCTTTCTGCACTCTGGACATTCCATATTATCTCTAACCAGATTATGGAATTCGTTGAGATCTCTCTCTTTCGCTGCCTGTAGCTGTTTGGCCGTCAGGTGCGAATGCTCTGCCTTTGCTTCTTGCGTCTGTTGCATCTTTACGCTCCATCTGAGGTTTTCGAATTAACGACTTGTTGCTAGGATCCTTTCGCATAAAGCTTCGCACTTTTCGCAGCCAATTATTGACATGGCTACTACGAGAAGGGTCCCGTCTTTGTGGAAGGCGATAGCATCGTCCTCCGTGAGGCATTCGTGATCAAGCAATGGTCTAGATCTCCTTATCTAGGGGTTGTGGCGATTCGGCTACGCGGTTCGTTGTTGCGCTCGCCGAGCTGGTATATCTTTTTGCGTCATAGGACAGATATGATTTTCCTGCCCAGATGACTGCTACGAGCGCTAGGGTTGATATTACTCCTAAGGCTGTGTACTGGACGCGCTCTCTGCCCAGGACGATTACGTGGCGGAAACATGCGACTGCGAGTGCGGCCATAATGAGACCCAGTGTGACGATTGCCGCGAATTGTACAGATCCGCAAGGGCCCGATATACAGAGCACAAAGAAGAAAAGGAATACGGCAATCCCGGCGAGTACTGCGGTTGTTTTGAAGCTATTCATGGCATTCTCCTTTCATGAGGTTGCCAATTTTAGTGATTGTAGCACATGGGTACCCCAACGGTGAGTTGTTGAGGTACCCATCTGCGGTGCGACCAGGACTAGTCAGGTTACTGGAGACTAACGGACCTTTCCGTAACCTTGTCGATTTCTTCGACTATCTGCTCTAGAGACTTGATTGTCCTGCGAGGCATTCTCATTGCCTTCAGGCTTTTCTCTAAAACTTTTACTTCTTTTAGAAGCTCGATATCTTCTTTTTCGTTAACCAGAGCTTCTTCGGCAGCTTCGAGCAGGTTGACCTTGAGGTTTCTGCCGTTCTTGAGGATTTTTAGCGTCTCCTCGTCGGTGGTCTTTGCTATCTTGATGTTGTGCTTCTTCAGGTCTTCTTTTTGAGACTTAATGATAGCTTCTCGTTCTTTGACTACTGCTTCGCAGCTTTCGATTATTTCGTCGTAGATGGAAGTTGTATCGTTTTTGTCGATTTTCGGCTGGGTTGTTGCCGGGGGCCTGGTGCCTTTTATTGTTTTCCCGGTAAGTTCCATCGGAACGACGATTTCCATGATGGGTTCTTGAAACGACTTGGGGTCGGGGTTGTCGCTGACGTCGAAGATTCGGATTGTTTTCCCTCTTAGCTCTTTGTAGTGACCGAAGGTGTCCAGTGGCATGACCTTGAAGTACCAGTCTTTTACTTCTCCTTTGCCGTCGTTGCTCCATGCTTCGATCATTAAGGTGGATTTTCCGAAGTTTACGATTCGTCCTCCGTGACCGTAATTGAGGCTGGTGAGGGTGATGCCGATTTGGTCATCTCTGAAAACTTCCTGGTCTGCGCTGTCAGTTCTGTTGCATCCGGCGAACGCTGCTACGAGGCTCACACACACGATAAGTGTTGTTAGATTCTTCATGGGTTTGTCCTTTCTGGACATTAAATATAGAGAGGGCCCGGGGCACCTAGCGGGAGGCTAGTATGAATGTGCGTCTGAGCCATCTCTGTTTGGGTGAGTTAATTCTTTCACGAGAGAGAATGTTTTGAAAACTGCTGGGGTTGTGGTTTAGATGTCGGTCATGATACATTCGGCGGGGGCCAAGAGCATGTATGAGAACTCATAATCCATGCTATCGGAAGTGTTGTCAAGGACTACGAACGATTTCCCGTTGATTTCGACCGTGTTGCCGAATTCTACTTCTTTGTCTATTCTTTCTGGAAGCATAGGAATCTTTTTTGCTGTTGCGCAGTCAATATGCTTTGCATATTTGAACACCGGAATTTCGAACACTTTGGGAACGTCGATTACCAGTGAGACTCCTGTGTTATGCGGCGGGGCGAGCTCGGGTTCCTCTTCTTGTGCTGCTCTGACGATTGAGGAGAGCGGGACAGGGCCGTTTTTTACGGGTGCAGCGGTAAAGCATTCGGTGAAAGCGGCGGCCAGTGCCTTTCCTTCATCTGTTTCCAGATTGGCAAAACAGAGCGCCAAGCGGAGAAAGAAGTCTTTTACCGTTGCAATTAGAGGCCAATTACGATATAACATGATATTGTCCTTTGCGAAAGATTGTCTGTTTTTTGTGGAAGTGCCGGCGCTGAATACTGCCATTATGATGCGCTCTAATGCTTGACAGATGGAATCTGTATCTTCATCAGAGACACTCAGTAAGGCATCAATCGCGTTCATCCCACTCGTGTCTATTGGAATTTGAATGAATTTTACAAGTTCTTCGCCGCCTTCGCTTTTGAAGTATTCTCTTGTTAGTTCTTCGTCATCGCATGCACATGTGGCATAAACTTCGCCATTCTTTGTTTCCAGTATTGCAACGTTGATCGTTTCGCATTTCTGAGGTTCTTGTTGATTGTTTGGTTCGTTACGTTTCGGAACTTCCTGTTCCACATCTTCCTGTTTGCTGGTGTCGTTCATGACATCCGTTGCCCTTGTCACAGTTCTACCTCTCTCTTGTGTTGTGCCTAAGAGAAAGGTGACATTCTGTCCTTGGAAGAGCTCAATATTATCATGAGTGGATCCTACCTCAACTCTCTTGTCATTGAGTTCTTCCTGCCTAGAGTCTTTGATTCTAACTTTCCAGACCCATTTACCGCCTTTTTTGTCTTTGCCTAGTACGAAGCCTTTTATTCTTGCCTGTTCCATTGCCTTTTCTCCTGTCTTGGGATCCTACCTGGATCCGGCCTTCCATGTGCTTTTCTCCGGACTTTGGACCGGTACATCCAAACATATGGACGTAGTGCATTAATACCCCAACTATGAGAGCTGTTGAGGTACCCATCTGCGGTTATTCTATGTCTATCTCTTGGGCGACTTTTCGTGTTCCACATTTGAAGAGAATTCTTGCATCATCTTCACTGAACATCTTAATAAGCTCTTGCTTGTCTCCTGCTCCTTCGACGAATAGGAGACCTGTTTCTTCGTTTTTCCCGTCTGTGCCGAATGCTATTTCCACGCCGGCAGGGTTGATGAAGCGGATACTACGGGCTTCACCAGGATTATCGTTCTCTTCTATTCTGATGCAATCCGCTAGGCGCATTTGTGCTGTTTCGACTGTCAGTTCGCTCGTTTTCATGATTAAATCCTTCATTTTGGAATCCTTCCTGGATTCGGCCTTCCATGTGTCTTTTATCCGGACTTTGGACCGGTACATCCAAACATATGGACGTAGTGCATTAATACCCCAACTATGAGTTGTTGAGGTACCCATCTGCGGTGCGGCGAATGAGGTTGCAGATCTAAAGGAGTTGGTTTCTTTGAGATACAATGCGGACCGAGCTTCCTTAGCAAGCGTTACTCACTATTGTAGCTCGGTTCTAAGAACTCATGAACCTAGTAGCTGCACCGGTTCATTGCAATTCCTAGATCATGTGTGAATGATTTTGTTGATTTGTAGTAAAGTATGACTGCTGCAATCGCAATGCCAGTCAAACCAAAAATTGCTACAAATACCAAACCATTCATAACCGGCGTAACCCATTTAATCATTTTTGACTCCTGTCTTGGGATCCTTCCTGGATCCAGCCTTCCATGTGCTTTTCTCCGGACTGTGGACCGGTATAGCTACACAAGTAACTATAGTGCATTAATACCCCAACTATGAGAGCTGTTGAGGTACCCATCTGCGATTATGCTGCTTCTGACATTAGCGAATGAAATGCGAATTCGTTGGACATCTTTCCAATAAGTCTTTTAACGACCAAGGCTTCTTCGCGTTCGAGTTCGCCTGTCATTTTGTCGATGAGTCTTCGAACGGCTAAGGCGTCTTTGTAGAAAGAGAAGGTGATTTGTATAAGACCATCGACTTCTTCTACTCTGTGAATCTTACTTCTGATTTCTTCGTTAATCTTATCAATTGTTCCTTCTGTGCAGAACAGTTTGATTCCGACTGATACGGTGTTTGTGCTAATTAACATGATACTTTCCTTTTTCTTTGGATCCTACCTGGATCCAGCCTTCCATGTGCCTTTTATCCGGACTGTGGACCGGTACAATTACACAAGTAATCGTAGTGCATTAATACCCCAATAAGAGTCTATTGGGATATCCATCTGCGGTTATATTTAGTCTACTTCTTGGACGACTTTTTTCGTTCCATATCCGAAGAGAATCCTGGCCTCATCACAATGGAAATCCCCGACGAGCTCTTCTTTCTCTCCTGTGCCTTGGACGAACAAGAGACCTGTGTCTTTGTCTTCCCCATCTGTGCCGAATGCTATTTCCACTCCGGCAGGGTTGATGAAGCGGATACTACGGGCTTCACCAGGATTACCATCTTCTTCTATTCTGATGCAATCTGCGAGGAGTTTTTGTGCTGTTTCTAGTGTTAGTTCTTTCGTTTTCATAATCAAATCTTTCTTTTTGGGATCCTACCTGGATCCAGCCTTCCATGTGCCTTTTATCCGGACTGTGGACCGGTACAACCAAACATATGGTTGTAGTGCATTAATACCCCAACTATGAGAGCTGTTGAGGTACCCATCTGCGGTTTGGCGATTAGGACTCGGTGGATACGTCATCGGGCTTTTCGGCGGGGGGGAAGCAGGTCGCACCAATTAAGGCTTCCATCGTATTGTCTCTGAACAGGGCTTTTACGATGACACTAGCGAGCGCTGTTGCTGCGTTCGGAGTGGGAAGGCAGTTGCTTGCCACGAGTGCTTCGGGCACGATTTCGCCGATGCTTTCGAGCATTTCCTTATCGGAGGGTACTGATGCCTCTCGTCCTTTTTTCGGAGAGGTGGATGCAAGTGCTGAGACAAGGTGCGAACTCCAGCCCGTGAGCATTTCTGCCAAGAAAGGCGCGGCTTTTTCTGCAATGGCCAGGGATATGTCTTCATTGAAGGGGTTGTCTCCGTCCGCGTTTTCTTCCTTGATTCCTTGTTGCAGCGATACGATAGTGAAGCTTGTCAGAATTTTTCGATCGTTTGTCATGGCGTTCTCCTTTCAAGAGGTTGCCGGGTTTTTGTCAATAGAACACCATATATGGGTATTCCGGTTTGTTTTTGTTAATAAGACAGTAGCGGAGCTATAGAATTTTTGTTTAATGGAAACCTATTCCGTGAAAACTTGTGGTTCTCATAGGGTATTCCTTTGTATTTGTATATCCACGATGTGTTTTTGGTGTGTCAATAAAATTCGGCGTGATGTCGAATTTGTTGTCTATGTATTCTGTGGATAAAGGGTTATTTGTGAATGTGATTAGTTGGATAGTCGTATTAGTTTCTTCCAACCTTTGTCGTATTTTACTTCTTCAATTTTGATTAGTCCTTTTTCGTTTAGACCCTTTTTCGCGTTCGTTCCTTTTCTTGCTGAAAGACCGATTTGTCGGTATACCTCAGTTGTACTTAGGGTGTGATTTGGGTTTTTTTGCAAGAATTCCATGAAGACTTGCTCATCAGTATTTAGCTCTGAATGTACTCCCTTTTTAGTGACATCATTCCTTTTAAATGTTACTACTAGTTGGTTCTCAAACGCCTTGTTGATAGCTGTCATAATATCTGAGGATGTGTAATTTCCTTGCGCCTTACTCTTTTCTAATGTGTTTTCAATGTCTTTCAGATCTATTCCTGCCTTTGTGTGGTCGACGATAAAGTCGTGTAGTGTTTGCTGGACTTCTGTTAGATTGATCTCTGGCTTGGATTCGATGATTGGATTCTCAGTTGGCTTAGATTCAAATATATCTTGCTTTGTTTTTATTGTTTTTGGTTCGACTGGTTTTGCCACTACCTCTTTGGGTTTTTCGATTGCTTTGTTGAATTCTGGGTCTATTTCCTTCTCGTACTCTTGGTTCATTATCATTGCTTGCATTCTTGATTTGATGTCTTCGTCTGTTATGTCTTTTTTTCGTGTTTCTACGTAAGGGACTTCGATTAAGAAAGGAGAGGTATACCGCTCTGATAGCTTTACGATCGCTGTTCCTACTTGTAGTGCGGAGAAGTAGTGTTTATTTTCTCTTAGACTCATAATTTCGCTTATGTCGTAAATATCTTGAGGTAGCTGTTGCTGGAATGCGATGTGACATGCGGAGTTACCTTTAACTGTGTCGGAGATTTTTGAGATATGTTGGTCTAGACAGACTAAACTTGTTCCATACTCTCGCATCTCTCGGTAAATCATGTCGGTTGTGGACTCGTTTGTAAAGTTTGTTGGCTTATTTAGGAAGATATTATGCGCCTCGTCGACGATGATTGCGTGATCAAAACCGTTGCTTGCATAGTTTTGTCGTGCCTTTTTCATCTTATAGATATATGTTAAAACAAATTCACAGAAGAATTTCTTTTCGATTCCACCGAGTGAGTTCAGTTCCATAACTACTTTTTTGTCTAATAGTTCTTCGACTGAAACACTATTTTCACCTTTGTAGTTTACAGTTTTACCAAATTCACCAAATGTCATAACTGTTGCGATTCTTATTGCGGATTCCAACCATCCTGCTTCTCGTCCGCCCACCTTGTCAACTTTCTCTTCTAGTCTCCATTTGATATGGTTCCATGTTGGGTAGTTTTCTGATCCGTTGTAGATTCCCCATTCTTTGAAGGACTGGTCTAGTGTTTCTAGGATTACTTTATGGACACCGAACGATGCGGAAAAACTTTCAGTTAGTAAATCTGCTAGAACGTTGATCCATTCTTTTGGGGCTACACCTTTTGGGGGTTGGTTTATGTTTGTTTTAAATAGGTTGGATACTTTGTCCTCACCGACGGTAAAAGTCATGATTGAGTTGTCGTCTGCTGAAAGTGGCCGGAATGATTTCTTCCAATCGAAGATCAGGTACGGTTTATTTTTCTTATTTAGCGCTTCGACTATTTTGAAGGCGAAAGTTGTTTTACCGGAACCGGACATTCCTGTGATACAGATATGTCGTGGCCAATCTTTTTCTCTTAGGTTGAAGTCGAACATTTTTCTTTGTGCGTAACTGATTGTTGCAAGTGTGTAATCTCCGTCAATTACGCCTGCTCTTGGGGGTTCTAGTAAAACTCCTTTGTCTAGTAATTGATTTAGATGTTTTTGGTATAATGCGTTTAGAATGTGTTCGATTTCTTCTCGTTCTTCTCGGCCGTCTGCTACGGTATACTGGAAATACATCTGATCTACTTTCTCGCCGAAAACAGGTCTAAGTTTGTTACAGATTTCTTCTACGGTTAGGGGTTTTTGGAATACCATGTTTAATCAGATAGAATTTTTCCAAGCATTTCTGCACGGCTTTCTTTTTCATTTAGCTCTTTGGAATTTTCTCGGAGCTCTTTTTTTAGTAATGCAATATCTCTCCAACATCCAATTTTTTCGTTAAGCTGTAGTTCTGAGATTTCGATTTGTTTCTTTCTTAACTCTGCCCTTTCTCGTGCAAATTCTGAGTCATCCTCTCCTTTTGGTGCGTTTTCTAATAGAAAATTATGAATTTTATTTTTCATACCCTCGCCTTCTTTTACAAATTTCTTGCTTAGAATTTTTCGTTCGGTGATCATTTCATCTACTTCTACGATAAGATCTTTAAGGGAATCTACCTTTGCTTTTCCTACTGAATCGAATCCTTCAGACGTATTCCAGGTATTCTCTGCGTCGTATTTCTGAGGTATTCCATTTTTATTCGGGTTTTCCATCTAGAATGGTGCTATTTTTGGTTTATAAATCTTTCTATTGTTGTTACTTTGTAGTTGAGACAGAATTGGCTGTTTGATTGAGCGAAAAGGTTATAACTGCGTTTTTATTCTTTTGGTGATGGAACTTGATGATTTGAGGGGGAGGATTGATGTGCTTGATGAAGGGATTATTGAGTTGCTTGCTGAGCGGGCCAAGGTTGTTTGTGAGATTAAGGGGTATAAGGATAGTAACGGTTTGGGGATTTTGGATGAGGACAGGGAGAATAATGTTTTTGAGGGTGTGAGGAATTTAGCGAGGGAGAATGGATTGGATGAGGATTTTATTGAGAGGGTTTTTCGTGAGGTGGTTGCTGAGTCTAAGAAGATGCAGTGCTCATTGAAGGACGAGGATGTCTCTGGAGATGAATTGATCCTTTCGTGATTCTAAAATTGGTTTCATGTAAATTTTAAGTCCTGTTTTTTCGGCTATTTTTTGTGCGTTTACGTGATGTTCTCGTATTGCTGGGAATGTTATTGCGATTTTTGCATCGGGTTTTTTGGATTTTTTAATACGTGCTAGAATTGGAATTATATAGGCTTCGAAATTTTGAATAATTTGTTTTGCTTCTTTTTCTGATGGTTTTTGCCGCAAAATTTTTCCTAGTGGGGTTTCTGTCGCAATTGCTGCAAATTGTAAATCTGGTGCTTTCCGCGAATCGATGTTTTGGATGGTATACTTTGAGTTTATTTTGTATTCTGATGTGAGCCATTTTAGATTTTGTTCTGCGCCGATTGTTGCTTGCTTATCTTTATCGATTCCGTGAACGTTTATGTTTTTTATTAGAGCTTCTTGGAGGATTCCACCTATGCCGCAGAATGGATCTAGCAATAAGTTGCCTGGCTTTGCTCCAGAAATGTTAATTAAAATCTTTGACAGCCTCGGTGAAATCGCTAAAGATTCTCTTCTTGCTGGTTTTTTCATATCTCGTTTTTTGACCTCTGTGTTGTCGTAATTTTGTGTTGATGTTCCGAGGTATACTACGCCTTTGTGTTTGTGGTAGAAAATATAGAACTCTGCTGAGGGTAATCCTTGTTTCTCTTGATTTTGAAATTTGATTTGCTTGCCGCCGTGTTTTATCATTGCTTTTTTCTTTCGTTCTTTGAATTTATCCTTTAGGATTTCTGGATCTTGGTTTCCGAAAGTTGCATATGAAAATTTATCTGCTGGAATTATTTCGGTTTTATTGAGGTATTCCGCGAGATTTTCATTATTCCCTTCGAAATTAATTTTTCCGAGCCACATTGTACCACCGAATTCTTGGATGTTGAATTTTACTTTGTCGTTTGTTTCTATTACTAAGATGTTTTCTTCGAATAAGATTTCTGTGTGCTCTTGGTTTCTTGCTCTTAGAAATTCAATTATCTCTGCTCTTGATAATTCGGGGTTTCTTCCTAGGATAAAAAATGTTTTCATGAGAATAAATGTGCTGGTAACTTTATAAGATTACGCTTTGATTTTGGCTCGGATCGTTTCGGTTGTTGTTTTGCAGGCCAGTCTTGCCTTTACTGATCGAATTAGTTTTCGTGCCTCTGCCTCTGCCTTTGTGTTTTTTACGCCGATTATGTAGAGAACTTGGCCTGGTTTTACGATTGCGGATCGGCCCATTGTTTTTCCGAAGGCCCGGCTCATACCAGTCTGCATACGGTCGGCTCCTGCACCAGTAAGCATTTTGTTTTCTCTCAGAATGTGATGTGGGTAGATTTGTACGCCGAGGTAGAATTCTTTTCCTACTTTGATTTGAAGGAAACGGTTTAGAAACTGTCGAACAGCCTCGATAGAGTTGTCTCGGATCTGGCAGTTTTCTTTTGAGATTATGTGGATTTGGATTGGGAGTTCGCCTTTGTCGAAGCCTTTGATGTCACCCATTTTGAATTTTACGATTCTTGAATTTGGTACTGTTTTGATGTAGGATTTTGTTCGCTTTTTGGACGTACGAGTGTATGGGGTTACTTTCCTTTTCGAGTATGCTGATCCTTTTCTTAGTGCCATTTTAGTTGATTTCTACGTCTGTTCCGATTGCTTGGCCTGGCAAACCTTTCTCGAAGATTGCTCGGACCACGCCGTTGCCGCCGTGAGCAGATGATATTTTACCTTTGATTGTTGTTTGTATTTTTCCTGTGGATTTCCATTCGGCTGTTTTACCGACGAATTTAGAAGCGTCCTCTCTTGTTTTAATTTCTGGAATCTCGATTAGGAAGTGTCTAGGTTTGAATGTTTTTCTTCCTCTTCGGAACTGGATTACTTTTGCTGTTACCATTTGATATGTGTCTTAAAAATATACTCACTTCAGGGCATTTCTCCGTAAAGATACTATTAAGAGTAGTTATATTGTGGAATTTGGGTATTTAAAGATTGGGGTTAGTAGACTAGATCGAATTCGCCGAAGATTTTTTTTAGGGTTTTGATGGCGTTGAAATCGATTTTTGTTTCTTTGTTTCTTTGTTCTGTTAGTTGTTCTTGGAGTTCTTTTGGTGTTGCGTTTACTAGCTTTTCTCCTGAGATTTTTTGGATCTTTTGATTTTGGATTATGAAAGTGTTTGGGAGGAAGAAAACTTCGGCTTCCATTGTTTTGCCTTTGATTATGAATCGTGATTTTTCCATTGATGCTAATTCGCATCTTTGTGTGTATTCTACTAGTGCGTCTGTGATTTCAACTGCTAGTTTTCTTGCATTGTCTACGTCTCGGCTTTGCTTTGTTGTGAGATTGTCCTTCTTTTTTCCTTTATTCCCTTTCGCCTTTTCTACAGCTGTTTTTGTCTTAGAGATTTGTTTTAAGTTATCTAGGAATCTTGGAGGGAATCTTCCTTCTTGAATTATTTTCTCGTCGAACTCTTTTATGATTGCGGCTTCGGATTTTTTCTTTAGTAGTGCTCCGAGCATTCCGAATACGTCGTTATAAATTTGTATGATTGATTTTTCTTGGACCCGTTTTTCGATTTGTTCTCTTAGTTCGTTTAGTCTTTTGATGTAGTCAAGTGCGTTTTTTGTTAGCCTGTCTAATTCTTTCCCATCGATGTCGCCAGGTTTTAGTTTTCCGTGTTCATATGCCTTCCATACCTTTAGTACTATTTCGTCGAGGATATCGGCGTACTTTGCTTCGACTAACTTTTCTTTTTCTACGAAGACTTCTCGGAATTGTTTTATTGTTTCGTAAACATTTGGTGGTGCTAAACCGTAGAGCATTAGTAGTCCTTGAGTTGGTGTGTTGATGTTCCAAAATAAATCTAGGGTTGCGATGTCGAAGATTCTTTTTTCGACTGTTTCTTTTAGCTTGTTTCCTGGGGCCATGAACATGTCGATTGCTTCAGGAGATGGTTTGATTTTCCCCATTTTCAATAATGATTTCCATGGCAGGAAAGTTCCTCTGTCATAAAGTGGGACGCCGTCTCGGATGAATGTGAACATTACAGGGTGTGCGTCTTTTACTGCTTCCCAGAAGTCGGTCATTAGGTAGATTTGAACGTTAAGTGTGTTTTTTGGTACGCCTGCAATTGCTTCGGCTTCTTGTATATAGGACATAATTATTCCTCTTAGTTTTTCTTTAAGTTCTAGTCTTGGCATTCGTTTTACGTCGGTGTCGTCGATGATTACGATTGTGTCAACGTCTGAGTCTTTCTTTGTTGTTCCTGTTGTTATTGATCCACCTACTACGTATGATGTTACGTATTTCTCGAATTTCTTTAGGACTAAAGATTTGTGGATTTGCGCGACTCGGATGTGGCTTAGAAATGTTTTGTCCATGATTGGGTATGACATTGCGATTGCTTCCATGACTTCGAATTTTGAGTCGAGACCAAGGTTCCAGAAGTCGACTGGTGTCATTACGTGGACCCAGAATTTTTCGTTTATTTTTTTTGCGGTTTCGATTGCATCGAGCCGGACTTGTCCGATGTTTTTGAAGTGTTTTTCTGGAATGATTGCTAGGATATGAATTAGTTCTTTTTTTGCATCTTCTTCTGAGATTTCGTATTCTTCTTCGATTTTTTTAGCGGCTTGTGCTGGCATGATACCCATAGCCTCGATGTATTTGTATTTTTTTGTAAGTTCGTCTTTTAATTTTTCTAACTCTTTTTGAGTTTTGTCCATCTTTTCTTTTAGAGCGTCGTCGATTTGGTTTGCGATAGGGAGATTTCCTAGTTTTGATTTTGGGACGTAATCTTTTGCTAAGTTTTGTTCGACTGAATTTTCGGAAGAATTACTTTTGTGGTCTGTCATGGTTTTATATTGTAGTTTTAGTTTTTAAAGGTTGTCTTCAACAAGAAAAGAATCGATGTCGACTTGGGGAATGTCTGACGTGTAGTCTGCGTTTTTTGCTTCTATGAATTTTCCGACTATTTTTTGTCCCAATTCTGTCAATTGGACTTCTGGTGTACCTTCGAATCTTTCTAAGAGGGTTAGTTCTACTGCAGCAGCTATGGTTTCTCCTTCGTCTGGGTGTGGTAAATATACTGTGCGATCTTCCCACTGGGCTGTATTTGTTAGAGTGTCTAGTGTTTCAATTATATGAGTATACACTCTGTCGTTTATCCCTATGTGTCCTTTCGGGTCGACTTTTTCTATCATCATTTCATAGAGCGGACGAATTACTGATTTTATTGCGTCTATTCTTCTAATATTTGCGTAATGTGCTTCGAGGCCTTTTTTCTTGGCGTTCGCTGCACACACCTCCAAAGAATCCCAATGTGGAGTTGCTGAACCTCGGTCGGTTCTCATATGACCCCACCAAGAATCGAACTTGGGACTACTCGGTGTAAACGAGTCGTTTTGCCACTAGACTATGGGGTCGTAAAAGATAAAGAAAGAATCGGCTTTTAAAACTTACTATAGAAATTTTTATAAAGGAAAGGTGTTTTTGGTTTGCATGAAAAAAGTTGTGATTGCTTTGATGTTTTTATTGTTGGTTGGTGGAGCTTTGGCTATGACCGAGCCTGTTAGTGTTAAAGCGACTGCTGGTGATGAGGTTAAGATTTATGCTTGGCCTGCTGATGGTGGACCACTTTTGACAATGAAGAAAGGTGTTGCTAATAGTGCTGGAAATTTTAATGCTACGTTTTTTTCCTTGAGTGTTCCTGCGAGGTTTAATATTTTTGTGATTCGAGATGGTGAAAAGGTTCGAGATGCAAATTTCCCAGGACATAATCTTAGTGAGGCTTTGAATATTGATTGTACTGATTCTGAGTGTAAAGTTGTCGAGGAACTTGTCGATGATGTGGTGAATGAAACGGTTGTTGTTAATGAGACTGTTAATGATAGCGTTGTCACGAATGAATCTACAAATGTTGCGCCGACGGGAAATGCGATTTTTACGAATGAGGATGGTTCAATTAAGTGGATATATTCTCTTGGTGGTGGGGTCGTTGTTTTGGTTTTGATTGTTTTTCTTGCTCTGATGTTTCATAGCAAGAAAGAAAAAAAGGTTGTTGAGGGTGATGATGATAAAGAGCTGAAGGATGTTAATGATCGAGTTAGGCAAGCGTCTGATAAGATTAAGCAAATTAAGGACGATAGAGATAAGAAAGAGAATCTTGAAAAGGCTAGAGCGAAGTTGGCTGAAGAAGAGGCTGAACTGAAGAGGCTTGAGGGTGGGGATGACGCTAGGACTGAGGATTAATTTCTAGATCTTTGTTTAGGTTTTCTGTTGATTTGTTTATGAAGCCGCATCGTGCACATTTGAAATCTCCTTCGATGTTTTCGTAGCGAGTTGAGTTGCAGGCGGGGCATTTTTTTGGCATGAGGTAATTAGGATGCAAAGCTTTATAAGTTTATTTTTGGGTTTGATGATATAAGTTAGAGTCCTTAGACCTTTGTCATGGGGATTCAGGTCTGAGAAAAATTCTTGGAAATTTATAATAGAACATGGAACAATTTGAAAAATTGGGCCTTTGCGAGCATGTTTTGAAAGTGATTTCGAATAAGAAGTTCGAGAAGCCCTCAGAGATTCAAGAGAAAACGATACCGTTAATTCTTGAAGGAAAGGATGTTATAGCTGGCTCAGCAACGGGGTCTGGGAAAACTTTGGCGTTTGGTGCTGGGATGATTAAGAATGTTGTTAAGGGAAATGGTGTGCAGGGTTTGATTTTGACACCGACTCGAGAATTGGCTGAGCAGGTTGCTTGTGCTTTGGAAGAGTTTGCTTATTATAAGGAATTGACGGTTGCTGCGATTTATGGTGGTGTTGGGATGGGTCCCCAGATTAAGAAATTGGCTTATGCTGATATTGTTGTTGCGACTCCTGGACGTTTGCTGGATCATATGCAGAATAATAATATTACTTTGGCTAAGGTTGATTACTTGGTTTTGGACGAGGCTGATCGGATGTGGGATATGGGTTTCAAGGATGATGTTGGTAGGATTGTTAAGAATTGTCCTAAGGATAAGCAGACGCTTTTGTTTTCGGCTACGATAAGTCATGACCTTGCTGGGTTTGCTGATATGTATATGAAGGCTCCTGTTGAGATTTCTGTTGAGAGTTATGTTGATACGTCGAAGCTGAAGCAGATTTATTACGATGTTCGTGATAATGAGAAGTTTGGTTTGATGGTTCATTTGTTGAAGGGAGAGGGGACTAAGTTGGCTATGGTTTTTTGTAATACTCGGAGGAATGCTGATTTTGTTGCTAAGAATTTGATTAATAATGGTGTTCATGCTCGGGCGATTCATGGTGGGATGGATCAGAGTAAGAGGATTCGTGTTTTGAAGGAATTTGCTGATGGGAAGATGAATATTATTGTTTGTACTGATGTTGCGGCTCGAGGTTTAGATATTACTGGAGTGACTCATGTCTACAATTATGATTTGCCGAAGGACCATCGAGATTATATTCATAGGATTGGTCGGACTGCTAGGGCTGGTGAGTCTGGGATGGCTGTTAATATTTTGGCGAGTCGGGATTATGATAATTTTTCTAATATACAGAGGCATAATGAGGGTTTAGTTGTTAAGAGAGAGAATACTCCGCGGTTTCCTAGGGTTGCTGTTAAGTTTGATGAGCCTAGAGCTAGTAAGTATGGAGGAGTTCATGGTAGGGCTTCAAGAGGTCGGGGTCGTAATATTGGCGGTAGAAGGCCTGAAGATAGGAAGGGTGATAGTAGGGGAAGAGAGCAGAGGGGGGAGAGGAATAAGCGTTCTAAGGATGGATTTAGGGGTGGGGGAAGGAATGTTAGGCAAAAAAGTAGGCGGTAAAGTGTAGTAATTTTTATAAGGGGTTTTGTTGTGGCTATTGGATGCCATCTGTTAATAGAGATGCTTTAAAGGGAAGGGAGCTTTCTGCTGTTTGGAAGGATTATCGAGCTGGCAAAAGGAAAGGTGATGGAGTTCATTTTAGGAATGTTTTGCTTATGTTTTATTCGCCCTATATTGACTATACAGCTGAGAGGCTTAAGTCCAGATTGCCGGATTCCATAGATGTTAATGACTTGAAGGTTGCTGGGTCATTTGGAATGATGGATGCGTTGAAGAAGTATAACTCCAAAAAGGGAGTTAGGTTTTGGACATATGCTAATCCAAAAGTGAAGGGGGCCATGATTGATGAGCTTAGGCGTTTTGATTATGTTCCAAGGTTGGCGCGAGAGAGGAAGAATCATTTTAACGAAGCGGAGACTTTGTTGAGGTTTAAGTTGGGGAGAAATCCTAGCAGGAGCGAATTAAAAAGAGAATTAACTAAGAAAGTTTATTCCACCACCGGTAAGGCTGGCTGGAAGAATGCCGATAAGATTTTGGGGGAGGCTGATCGCTTTTTTGGTATTCATAGTTTGAGTAGGAAGAAACATGATGGGGACAATAAGGAAATTTTGGAAATTGATAGTATTAATAATGGTTCTGATCATGTCGGTGATTTTGGAAGTTCTGATTTATTTAGGGCGATGTTGAGAGGATGTTCTCATGATGAAGAGTTGTTGTTGAGGTTGCGCTACCAGGAAGGATTTAACAATAGGGAAATTTCTGATGTTATCGGTGTTGCTCCGAGTCGGGTGAGTCAGGTTCATACTGATCTTATGAGGCGATTGAAGGGAATTGCTCTGAGACATAAAGATGCTGGGGCGATTGAAAGATTATTCTAGGAGTTTGTTGTAGAGCCAGGCGAAGATGAATACGATTATGAATGCGTCGACGAAGCTGAATATTGCGCCTAGAATTGCGCCGAGGAATGTGATTGAGTAGCCGACTGAGCCGTAGATGTCTGCGATCATTGCTGTGAACATTGGGAATGAGCCGAGGACGCCCCAGATTGATACGAGTGTTGTTAGGAATACTATTGCTGCTACGATTATCGCTGCGGCTAGTGCGAATTTCCATGCGATTAGTTTTGGGTTTTTGGTTTTCTTTTCCATTTTTCTTTGTAAGACTATATTTATTATCCTCTAAGGGTCTTTAAATATTTATTTGCCGCAAGTGCATGTTTTGCATTCTTTGCATCCGCCGCATGAACATTTCTCTTTGCCGCATGAACATTTCTCTTCCATTGTTGTTAGAAGTGTTTTGGGGATATAAATGTGTGTTGAAACTTGTGAATGGTAAAGTTTATTATGTTGTGTTTCTTTGATTTATTGAGGAGTAAGATGGTTGATGTTGAGTATACTATTGAAGTTCCTAGGCAGGCGCTTGAAGTTTTGAGAAGGGTTCATGGACCGAGTAGAGAGGAATGTCGTGCGGATGATCCTGCGTTTTTTTATAAGGCGACAACTTTTGATGGGGTTGATGGTTATTCTGCTGCTGAAATTAAGGATTTTGTGAGAAATGATTTGATTGGCTTGGTTGGCGTTGTGTTGCGACCGGATGTGCCGTTGGTTATATCGGAGGGTGAAGATAAAAGTGTTTCGATTGTTGGTCATAATTACCAGGCTTGCGGGGATCATCGAGGAGGTGGGGGTGTTCTTAGGGGCGGGGGGATTTATGTTCCGCCTCATATTGGGGCAGCGGTTCGGGGGGCTGAGCAGGATGAGGATGATAGTAATTATTATAATGTTTCTCTGGAGTTTGATAGGTGTGCGTTGCCGGCGCTTCAATATCTTGTTAATTTGACTGCTACGTTTTTTAGAAATGGTGGTAGTAATTATCCCCAGTTTAGTATGGAGCACCTTGCGGAGGAGTTGACCAATGGGAGGCCGGGAGCTCGGGAGTTTGATCTTGTTCGTAGTTTGACGGGTGTTGTCGCGGAGGGTATTCATCCGATGGGTGTGGGGGGATTTAGGAAGACTTTGTTTTTGCCGCCGAAGAGGATTGCTCTTGCTGAGTTGATACTTAGGGTAGCGTAGTGTATAAATGTTTAAATAATCTGGAGGGATTTTGATTTAATGAGAAGATTGCGGAATGCTTTAATTGGGTTGTTTATTCTTGGAGTGAGTGTTACTGCTGCTAGTGGTTTTAGTGGGTATTGTACTGGATATGCGGTTGAGCAAAATAAGGCGAAGAAGGAGCTTGCTCAGAAAAGGAGTGATGTTGAGATGTATGATGAGAGGATGCGGGACGCGAGGGCGCAGCAGGAGAATACTTATGCGGTTGCTGGTTTTGCAGGGATTGCGGCAGCGGTTGGGCTTTCTGGATTTGCTATGAAGAGGGATTAGGTTTAAGTAGCGTTGATCTGTGGAATTTTATGGGAACTTTGCGGGATATTGTTCGGTCGGGATTTCTGGCGGCGTGTTTTGGGTGTGCGGCCATGGGGATTGTTAGTTTGAAAGATAGAGCGGATAATTTTGCGGTGATTGAATTAATAGCTAAGAAAAAGGCGGATGCTTTGGCGGAGAGTCGGCCTGTTGGATGGTATGATAAAATGACTGAGAATTTGGAGGATACTGATTATAGCGGGCGTTGGGCTGCGGGGTATTTTGTTGCGGCTGGTTTAGCTTTGGCTGCTAGGTATTCGATTAAGAGGAAGTAGGCTTACCAGTCGCGTTTGCCGGCTTCGAAGAGAGCTCTGTTTCGATCTACTATCGCGTGTCTTATGACCATGCATTTTATGGTTCTATCTTTTTCGTAGGCGCAGGTTTTATCTAATCCTAAACTTTCGCAATGCATTCCTTGGTTTTCGGTTAATTGGCGGCTGTCTGCATATGGGGTGTATTTGCATAAGTATTTTCTGGCTTGGGCTGTTTCTGTCATGTATAGAGTTGAGAAATGATGCTTATAAGAATTATCGTGATGGTTAAGTCTATAAATCGTTTTGGCGTCTTCTGAGAATGGTAAGAGTGCGTTATAGTTTCGGGTCTAGGCATACTGGTAGGATTAGTAATATTAAGAAGCAGCGGGGCAAGTATCCGGCTGTGATGAGGGATGTGGTTAGGATTTCGGATATTGTGCTTGAGATTTTGGATGCGCGTTATGTTGAGGAGACTAGGAACTTGGAAGTTGAGGCGGATGTTTTGCGGCAGGGGAAGAAGTTGATTTTTGTTTTGAATAAATCGGATTTGGTTGATGAGAAGGATGTTAAGTTGCCTAAGGATATGCGGCCGTTTGTTTTTATTTCGGCGACTAAGGGGAAGGGGAGTAGGGATTTGAAGGGGAAGATACAGATGGAAGCTAAGCGGATTCTTAAGGCGTTTTCTGAGGGGACTCAGAAAATGGGGGCGGATAAGAAATCTGGCAAGTTTAGTAAGATTAAGGATAAGGAGAAGCGGGATGCGTTGGCTAAGGCTGAGAAGGGGAAGGTCGTGAAGAGTGTGCGTTCTGAGAGGCGGGTTCATGTTGGGGTGATTGGGTATCCGAATGCGGGGAAGAGTTCTGTGATTAATATGATAACGAAGCGTGCTGTGGCTAAGACGGCGAAACAGGCGGGTTTTACGAAGGGGATGCAGAAGATTCGGATGTCGGAAGGAATACTTATTTTGGATACGCCTGGGGTGATTCCTGCTTCGGAGTATTCGACTGAGGTTGGTTCGTTTGCTAAGGATGTGAAGGTTGGAGGGCGGACTTATAGTGATGTTAAGGATCCTGAGGATGTTGTGTTTTATTTGATCAGTGCTCCTGAGCCTGAGGATGCGGATAGTGTGACTAAGGAAGAGCAGGCTAAGATTGATGAGGCGGCGCGGAACGCGGCGGCGATTGCTGCTTTCTATGATATTGATAACGAGGGAGTTAATGAGATGATAGAGGAGTTGGGTAAGAAGAAAGGGTTTTTGGGGAAGGGTGGTAAGGTTGATGTTGATAGGACTGCTAGGATTATTTTGAGGGATTGGCAGTTGGGGGAGATTAAGTAGGATGGCAGAAAAAATGACTGAAGCTAAGACTCGGAAAGATCTTATTGATCCAATTCTTTTTGATCGAGTTGGATGGAGGAAGGAGTATGTTATTGAGGAACCTAATGCGGTTAAATCAAATTTCAAGACAAAGGAATTCAAATATATTGGTGATGAGACTGAAGATGGAGAGAATAGGTTCATAGATTATTTGTTATTAGATGAACAAAGAAATCCTGTTGCGATTATTGAAGCAAAGAAAACTTCTGTTGATATTGAGAAGGGAGAGATTCAAGGAAGGACTTATCGGGAAGATGTAGAGAAACAGGTGGGATTTAAGGTTCCTGTTTTCTTGACTAATGGCAAAACTTGGTACTATGTTGACATTGATGATACGAGAAGGAAGATCTTGTTGCCTTTTTCTCAGAAAGATCTACAGAGGATTGTCAGTTTGCAGAAGAAAAGAAAGGATCCTTCAAAGGTTAAGATTAATTCTAAGATTGTTGATAGACATAGAAGTATTGAGGCAGTTAAGCAAGTTCTGGAGCATTTTGGGAATGGGAAAAGGTCGGCTCTGATAAATATGGCGACTGGTACGGGAAAGACTCGTGTTGCTATGGGGATTATTGATGGACTTCGAAAAGCTGATTATGTTCAAAAGATATTATTTGTGGTTGATCGGACTGCGTTATCAAATCAAGCGAAAGAAAAAGGGTTCAAGAAATTTTTCCCTAATGACCCAGTTGTAGAATTGAATGAAGAAGGTTTTAGTGATACTGCCCGAATCTATGTTTCAACGATTCAGACGCTGATGGCTAACATGAAACCTAGAGGTAAAGTTTATGAGAAATTTGGGGCTGGTGCTTTTGATTTGATTATCTTTGACGAGGCGCATCGTTCGATTTACGATAAGAATCATTCGGTTATGAAATATTTTGATGCGCTTAAGATCGGGTTGACGGCTACGCCATTGACTGCGGATATGAGAGATACCACAACGTTTGATTTGTTTGATTGTGACGAAGGGAAGCCTACTGTTAGATACGATTATGATCAGGCCGTGAGAGATGAGGTTTTGGCTCCTTATGTTGCGGAAGTTATTGAGACAAAGGTGTTATCTTTGGGAATTGAAGGAAAGACGTTGAGCAAAGAGCTTCAAGATAGATTAAAGAAACAGGAGGAAGATCCTGAGCATTTTGAGACTCCGGGTTCTAAGTTTGAAAAGTTATTTACTGATGAGAAGACAAACGAATTGATTGTTCGAGAGTTTATGGATAGATGTTATATGTCTGGAGGGAGACCATGTAAAACTATTTTCTTTTGTGCTAGTGTTAAACATGCGGAATCCTTAGAGTTGATTTTTCAGAGATTGTATCCGGGATTGGCGAAGGACGTTAAGGTTATTGTTTCTAATCGGGCTCGCTATATGGACGAGGTTAAAAGATTTGAGAAACGTGATTCTCCGCGGATTGCTTTGTCTGTTGGAGTTTTGGATACTGGAGTTGACGTTCCTGAGATTATGAACTTGGTTTTTGTAAAGCCGGTGATGTCTAAGGTTCGGTTTTGGCAAATGCTTGGTCGGGGGACTAGGAATTTTGAGGCATGTGACCATAAGGATTGGCTTCCGAATAAAGATGGCGTTTCTGCTAAGAATGATTTTTATATTATGGATTTTATGTTTGGGAGTTTTTCGAATATTCATTATCATGGATTGGATCCGGCTATGAAGAAGGCTAGTGGGCAGGATGTGAAGACGCGGGTTTTTTTGGATAGGGTTGATTTATTGAAGAAAGATTTGGACGATAAGGAGAAGGGAATTGTTGAGAAGCAGATTCGGGAAACGATTAAGGAGATTGATGTAGATTCGCCATTGATTCTTGAGAAGAAGGAGATGATCAAGAAAGTTGTTTCTATTAAATTTGACTTGGCGAAACATATTGACAAGTTGAAGAATGAGATTGCGCCGCTTTTGATTTATTCGAAGAGTGAGAACTCGAAGGTTTATGCTTTTGTTGGTAAGTGTGTTAAGTTGTTTGATTATACGAAGGAGGGTGACTTGGAGAAAGTTGAGAAGGTGAAGAAGTTTGTTGTTGAGCGGGCGGAGACTATTTGGGATAAGAATCTTGAGGCGATCTTGGCGAAGCGGGATGATTTGATTGAGATCCAGAAGGATGAGTATTGGGAAGATTTGACATATGATGATATTGATTTTATGATTCGGGAAATTGCCCCTTTGATGATTTATTATGAGAAGCCTAGGAGAGGGATGTTGAAAGTTAATGCGCCCGATGCTGTTATTGGGGTTGAAGAGGTTAAGAAGAAGCTGAAAGAAGATCCTGAATATGAAGAGTTTGTAACTGATCCTTTGATGTTGAAAATTAAGAATGGCGATGGGGTTACTTCGAAGGAGCTTTTGGAGATTGAGGCAGCTTTGAGGGCGAAGAATTCACGGCTTACTATTGAGAATATTCAGGAGAGGGAGGATTTTGTTTTGTTTTTGAGGGCGCTTATTGATGTTAAGGATTTGCCTGATCCCAAGGAGATGATTAAGTGGGAGTTTGATAAGCACGTGATTGATCGGAATGAGCATTATAATTCTGAGCAGTTGAAGTTTTTGAGGAATCTTGAGGAGGTTTTTGTTCGGGCGAAGCATATTGAATTGAAGAGTTTCGCAGAGCATCCTTTGGCTGATGGAAGACCCCTTGATTTATTTAGTCGGGAGCAATTAGAGAAGGTTGTTGAGAAGTGCAATGGGTTGAAGTGGAAATAGTTCCGTAATTTAGCAGAATTGTGCAAAAAAGGTGTTTACATGTTTTCATGGGAATATTTATATAGTGAGGTATTATAGTTACGTTATGAAAGATCAAAATGATTTGTGGGGCGAGGAGAGGAAGGTTGTTTCTAGTAGGCTTTACCGTCCTGAGTTTGCTAATTTTACTAAGATATGTGAGAGTGAGGGGAAGAGTGTGAATGCAAAGCTGAGGGAAATGATTCGGAAAGAAGTTAATGAAAAGATGGGGGATGTGTTGCAGAATGGATAATTGGAAAGAATTTGAATTGGGGGAAATAATTGAATTTATTCGTAATGGCGCAAACATGAAACAATCTAAGGAAGGAAAGTTTCCCATAACTCGTATAGAAACTATCTGGAATGCTAAGATTGATGAAAAAAGGGTAAAATTCTGTGATCCTTCGAATGAAGCTATTAAAAAATATTCTTTAATTTATGGAGATATATTATTCAGTCATATTAATAGCCCCTCACACATAGGGAAAACTGCAATTTATCTAGGAAGTCCAGAAGTCTTAATCCATGGAATAAATTTACTTCTTATTCGGCCAAATAAAGAATTTGTTGATCCAAAGTATTTGGAGAGATTTCTTAAAACAAGGGATGTGAGAAGGTTTTTTGAGCTTAGATGTAAAAAGGCTGTTAATCAGGCTAGTCTTAATCAAGGAGCTATTCTCCCAACTAAAGTTCCAATTCCATTACTTAAAGATGGAACTCCTGATTTAGAGAAGCAAAAGCAGATTGTTGCGATATTGGAAAAGGCGGAGGGGTTGAAGGATAAGCGGAAGGGGTTGGATGAATTGTTTGATGAATATTCGAAGAGTATTTTTTATGAGATGTTTTTGAAGGAGAAGGGTAAATTTGAAGAGGTCTTCGGGAAAGATCTTTTTGATTTAGCTTACGGAAAAGGATTATCTGGAAAAGATAGGTCTGGTTTGGGATTTGCAGTCTATGGTTCGAACGGTGTTGTCGGCTATCATGAGAAAGCTTTAGTGAATGGTCCAGGTATTATTGTTGGAAGGAAGGGATCGATAGGAGAGATAAACTTTTCTAAGGAAGATTTTTGGCCGATAGACACAACATACTATCTTATTCCAAAGAAAGATCTTGACTGGACTTTTTTGTTTTATTTGTTAATGTTTACCAGACTTAAACATCTCAATAAATCCGCAGCGGTTCCTGGATTAAATCGTAACGACGTATACACTATAAAGTTTAGTTATCCGCCAATGGAACTTCAGGGAAAATTTGCTTCGATTGTTGAGCAGGCTGAGAAGATTAAGGATAAATTAAAAGATGAAAAGAAGGATTCTGATGAGTTGTTTAATGCTTTGATGCAGAAGGCTTTTTCGGGGGAGTTGATATGAACAAACTATTTTTTATTTTATTAATTGGATTGGTTTTGATTGGTTTTGTTAGTGCGGGAGACGATATGAAAAAATATCTTGCGCAGACAATTTATGAGGATTGTCAAGGTCATGACATTGATGTTCGTCCATTGGGTTGGCATTATACAACCACAAACGAATCCATCCCTTTCTTAGAATGGCCGAATTATGACTTAAATTATCTCTATCAGATAACAAGTTTTATTGTTGACCGTGAACCCTTTTCACTTACTCTTTCTAGTGGGGCGGAAGGTATAACTCTTCTATCGTGTAATGGAAAGAATCTTGCCGTTAATCTTTATACTTACAGGTGGGGAGGGGAGAGGGTTGACCCTTTTAGTTACAATGTACAAAATTTTGAAAATTATGTAGACAACCGTATACTGCAATATGCTAATATGAATGGGAGCTATAAGTCTCAAAATTACCAATGTACAAATGGGAATTGTACTGGAGGTAACTACCAATATAATTTATTTTCAGACAATAACTTTTATATTACAATTGCCTTTTCAATAGGACTTTCATTAATCTCTATAACTTTTTTTGAGCTCGGATTAAGATTTTATAAAAAACGAAAGAAGAAAACAACTAAAAAGAAGAAAGGTGATAAAGAATAATGGTAGGACTTGAACAAGAATTAAAATCGAAAGTTAGAGGGCTTTGGGATAAGTTTTGGAGTGGTGGAATTTCTAATCCGCTTCAGGCTATTGAGCAGATTTCTTATTTGATTTACATGAAGAAGCTTGAGGATAAGGATGTTCTGGAAGAGCAGAATGCTATTTTGAAGGGTGAAACTTTCAAGTCTATTTTTGAGAAACACAAAGATTGTCGATGGAGTGAGTGGTCGCAGTATTCTTCTGATAAGATCCTGGATCATGTTCGGGATGTTGTGTTTAAGTTTATGAGGGAATTGGGAGAGGAAGATACTCTTTATTCTGAATATATGAAGGATGCTAGTTTTTCTTTGCCGACGGCTTCACTTTTGATTGAGTCTATGAATATAATTAATGATATGCATATTAAGGAGCAGAATCAGGATACCCAGGGAGATATTTATGAGTATTTGCTTTCGGAATTATCTACTGCTGGGAAAAATGGGCAGTTTAGGACGCCTAGACATATTATTCAGATGATGGTTGAGCTTGCTAATCCGGAGTATGGTGACAGGGTTATGGATCCGGCTTGTGGGACTGCGGGGTTTTTGGTTAGTGCGTATGAGCATATATTGAAGGCGAACAGGAAGGATGGAGTTAGTGTTTTGACGCCGGCTAAGAAGAAGATTTTGGATGAAGATACTTTTTACGGATATGATATTGATCGGACAATGGTTAGGATTGCTTTGATGAATTTGATGATGCATGGAATAACAAATCCGAAGATTTCTCGGACAGATACTTTATCTAAGAGATATAATGAGAATGGAACTTATGATATAATTTTAGCTAATCCTCCGTTTAAAGGGTCCATTGATGTTAGTGAGCAGAGTGATGAGTTTACTGTTAAGACTAAGAAGACAGAGTTGTTGTTTTTGGAGTTGATGCATAATTCTTTATCTAATGGGGGGCGGTGTGCTGTGATTATTCCGGACGGAGTTTTGTTTGGTAATTCTAAGGCACATCAGGGAATTAGAAAGATGTTGTTGGAAGAATGCCGATTAGATGCTGTTATCTCAATGCCTTCGGGAGTGTTTAAGCCATATGCTGGAGTTTCTACTGCGGTTTTATATTTTACAAAGGGTGAGCCGACAAAGGAAGTTTGGTTTTATGACATGCAGGCTGATGGGTTTAGTTTGGATGATAAGAGGAATCCTATTGAAGCGAATGATGTTCCAGATATTCTGACGAGTTTTAATAAAAGGAAAGATGAAGATAATACTGATCGGAAGGCTAAACATTTTATGGTTCCTGTGGAAGAGATTAGGGAGAATAATTTTGATTTGAGTTTGTCTAAGTACAAGGAGCATGTTTATGAGGAAGAGGTTTATCGGGAGCCTAAAGTTATATTGAAAGAGATTGGGAAAGTTCATTCTGAATTGAGTAAGGATATTGAAGAGTTGAAGAAGTTGGTTTAGATATTTTTTGGAACGTAGTGATTCTGTGAATAAGATAGGCAGTTAGACTGGGCGAAAAGATCCATATATCTTGACTGTTATCCCGCCCGTCTGCTCGTTAGTTGAACAAGTTACACAAGATTAGTTGAATAATTTACGGGAGACGAAGTCGATTGTGGAGCGAATGCGATATGGATGGAGATGTGGGGTGTGGCGATTGTGGCGTCTGGGGGTGCGGATTGTTACGACGGGGGGTCGCGCTGCGGCAAGTACCTTCTGTGGAAGGCAGATTGTTTTTTCAAGGCAGGGGATGGGAACTGGGGCACGATAATTTTTAAATAACTTAATTCGCTTTTTTTGGGATGTCAAAAGATATGCCGTTGTTTGAAAATATAGAAACGCCTGATGCGATTTGTGAGCCCTGTCCTGAATGTAGAGGTTCTGGTTATGAGGCTATTATTGATGATAGCGATAGGAAAAATCCGGTGACCTATGTTCCTTGTGAGTTTTGTTCAGGGTATCAGTGTTTTGAGAAGAATGGTACTGAGCTTTATCGTGGGCCTTGTCCTGAAACTTGTGGGATTAATCGGGAAAGTTACAAAGAGAATTATCCGAATATTTAGTTGAATAATTTACGGGAGCGAAGCGATGGTGAGAAGTGATTAAAGGCTGCATGTCCCAGCGGAATAGTGGCACCTGGTTCTTGATACGGTAGAGTGATAAGGGCAGTCGGATCCTCTTTCGAAATATTTTCCTAGCATGCTGCAATATTTTCGTTCTGGCGGCGCTTGTCTTGTTTGATTTTGTCTTCTGTCTCTTGCGACAAGTTCTGCGGCTCTTTCTTCTGCTCGGCTTTGCTTTGCGTATTTGTTTACGTGGACTGCGCCTCCTGCGACCTGTCCGTCTTTTCTAAGTCTTTTTCCGCCTTTCCCTTTTCTTCTGCTTTTTCCGCTCATGGGTTTTTTATGGAGGTTTTGTTTTATAAGGATTGTTGTGGTGGTGTGGAACAATGAAATTTATAAAGTTGAATTTGTGCTTAATTGTATGATAAGTGTTGGAGGAATGGATATAACATTGATGACTTTTCAGACAGTTCCGGATTCTGAATGTCCTATGAGGCAAGCGGTTAGAAAGGCCCTCGCTGCTACTTTGGATGGGAAGGTTGAATGGAAAAAAACTGATGCGAATCGTTATGAGGCTGAGGTTCCTATGGGTTCAGATTCTAAACATGTTGTTGTTGTTAGAGAAGAGATTGCGAGTCTTGGTTCCCCAAATGGTAAGTATAATTTTAGGGCTGGTGATATGTTACCTGTTCTTCGTAATACTCAGTATGCTCCTGTTGCTGATTTGGGTCAGCTTGTTTGTGACGATTAGATATCGTCACTATTTAGTAATTACATAATGCATAGACTTATAAGGCTACTTTTGGGTTTTTAGTTATGAAATTTGAATCATTAGATATTATCGATCCGATTTTGCGTGCGCTTAAAACTAAGGGTTATGTGAAACCGTCGCCGATACAAGAGAAAACTATTCCTTTGCTTTTGGAAGATAGGGATGTAATTGGAATTGCGCAGACTGGGACTGGGAAGACTGCGGCGTTTGTTGTTCCGGTTTTGCAGAAGTTGCATGAGCGAAGTAATGGACCGCGAGGTAAGAATCCGCGAGCTTTGATTTTGGCACCGACGAGAGAATTGGCTGCGCAGATTTCTGAGAGTTTTGATGAATATGGTAAGTTTTTGAATTTGAAACATTTGGCGGTTTATGGTGGTGTTGGGATTATTCCGCAGGTTAGAGCTTTGCAGCATGGGGTTGATATTTTGATTGCTACTCCTGGGAGATTGATGGATTTGATGAATCAGAGGAAGATTACTTTGAGGGATGTTGAGTTTTTTGTTTTGGATGAGGCTGATAGAATGTTGGATATGGGATTTGTTCATGATGTTAAGAAAATTGCGTCTTCGCTTTCTGTTGAGAGGCAGAATTTGTTTTTCTCAGCGACGATGAATAAGGCTGTTAGTGATTTGAGTATGAACTTTTTGAGAAATCCGGTTAGGATTGATATTACTCCGGAATCGACTCCTGTTGATAAGATTGAGCAGTGTGTTTTTTTCGTTGATCAGTATGATAAGAATGAGTTGTTGTTGGATCTGATTAAGCAACAGAATATGACGAAGGTTTTGGTTTTTGTTGGGATGAAATATAAGGCTGATAGGGTCGTTGATATGTTGGGGAAGGCGGGAATTAGTGCCGAGGCGATTCATGGTAATAAGTCTCAGTATCAGAGGACGCGAGCTTTGAATAATTTTAAGAGTGGTCGGGCTAGAGTTTTGGTTGCGACTGATATTGCTGCGCGAGGAATTGATATTAAGGATATTGGGCATGTGATTAATTTTGATTTGCCGAACGAGCCTGAGAATTATGTTCATAGGATTGGTCGAACTGCTAGAGCTGGGAAGGATGGGACTGCTTATTCTTTTTGTGCGGCTTGTGATAGGAATTTTTTGCATCAGATTGAGAGGATTACGAAGCAGAGGATTGAGCATGCGGATCATAAGTATCATTCGTTGTCGGCTAAGAATGCTGTTGGTGCGGCGGCTAAGCCTGCGCCTCGGAGAGGATTTGGTGGCGGTGGTCGAGGTAGAAGTTCTGGTGGTCGAGGAAATTCTAGGGGTGGTAGAGATAATCGAAGTAGAGGAAATTCTGGAAGGTCTAGAGATTCTGGACGAAGTAGAACTGGTGGAAGTAATCGTGGTAGAGGAAATGCTAGTGGAGGATCTAGAGATGGTGGTCGAGGTAGAAGTTCTGAAGGTCGAAGTCGAGGAAATAGTGGTGGTCATGGAAGATCTGCTCGTGGCGATTCGCCGAGAGGAAGGTCTAGTGGTAATGGTGCGCGTGGTGGTCGAGGTAGAAGTTTTAGTGGTAATAGTGCTGGGCGAAATAGAAGTCGGAGATAGGGTTTGATTTAAGGTTGATCTCTTGCGGTGCAGAATTGTTGTACTGGGTTGTTGTGAACGTCTAATCTTGAACATTGTGTTGAGTTTCTTTTTCCTGTTTTGCAGCCGTGTGTGCAGGAGTATTCTGATCCTCCGTCTTCGTATCTTACGAATGTGATTGTTCCGGTTGGTATGTAGCAGCAGTTGATTTCTGTTCTGCTTAGTTCTTTTCTTGGTTTTCTTGGCCTTCCTCGGTTCTCCATGTATTTTCGATGGGGTTTCGTTTTTTAAGGGTTGTTGTGATTAGAATTAGTAAAATAAAAAATAAATTTGTTTTGATTCGTGTCTAAGAGCCTTGTCGGCAATTTTAGATCGATTTGAGTTTGGCATTTTTATGCGCGAGCTATCCAGCCCGTTCCGCTGGATTCCCAGCTTGCTCCACCCAATCTTTCATCTATGGCACGAATTATGGCATCGCCTGCTGCTGTTCGATCGCAGCGTCCGCCGTGGTTTGATTCAAATTGTAGTTTGACTATCATGTTATAACCTCCTTTGATAAGAGTTGGTTATTTTTGTTTATATAGAAATATGAAGTTTGATATATAGTTGGGAGGATAATTTGATTTATAAGGCGTTTGCCTGGCGAGTGGTGCTAAGTAATTTTGGAGTGGTAGTGGCGTGTTTTGGGTGATTACTAAGATTTATAATGTTATGAGTAGTTGTTGTTTGATGAAAAAGGGGATTGGTTCTGTGGTTGCGACGGTTCTTATTGTTTTGATAATAGTTGCGGGTGCGGCTTTTGTTTGGCTGGGGGTTTTGCCTGTGGTTGATGAGATTGGGGACGTTGGTGTTGTTGTTGGTGATGTTGGGGTTGTTGAGATTGTGACTTCTGGAGGGTATACTCTTTGGGATGAGGAGGAGGGTGTTTTGGAGGTTCAGGTTGAACGGGGGAATGATGGCGAGGAGCCGATTGCGATTGATTTTATTTTTTCGATTAATGGGAGTTCTGTGAC
>JABHLR010000006.1 GCA_018693315.1 archaeon
ATAATAAATTTCAATATTATTATTTTCATTAATTGGGTATTTTTTCCTTAAGGTATCAATCAATAAATTTTCAATTAGTTTTCTGGATAAAACAAAAACAGAAGTATGAGATCCAATTTTATAACACTTATTTATTTCATTTGATAAATTTTTATAAAAGATATCTTCAAATTTGATTGTTATTAAATCGGGAATAAAAATTGCTTCTTGAATATTCAATCCATTATTTATTTCTTTAAATTCCTTCTTTTCAAAATCATACTCCACACCACATAAATTAAGATAATAAATTAGGTCAGTTCTCCAGCTTTTTACATATTCTCCTTTATGATTCCAGCTATCCCATTGCATTTCTTTAAATTTCGGATGTGGCAATAGGTCTGATAATAATTTAAAAATTTCTACTTCTTCAAGGCTCTTTAGATAATTAACAACATATTCTGAATATGTGTTCCTTCTGTCATTGGGACTAAATTGTGAAGAAAAATACTCATCTATTTGCTTATCATTTAGTGGATGTTTTTTCTTAAAATCTTCTTTTACTTCTTTCTCTTTGCTCTCAATATCAAAATTTTTAGACATTGAAAAAAGATCAATAATCTCAACAAGATAATTGAAAGAATATCCTCCAATATAGAAATAGCACTTTGAAATGAGACCATAAACTTGTGGATGTATTTTTGCCATATTATTTAACTATTTCAGATCTATTAAAATTTATGCTTTAATCCCAATTTCAGATTTTATTTTCTCAATACAAAATGACATTTCCCTTAGTTTTTCCTCATTGATATCTATCCTTTCCTGAAGAACTTTATTGTCTCTTTGAGTTTTGGCTAATTGTTGCTCCAATTCTGTTTTAGTAATATCAATTAGCATATCCCCCTCTGTGATTGTATCTTGCATCCCTAAGAATTCAGAATAATAATAAATTTTGTCTGATTTTTTCCACCCAAATCTGTGTTTTAAGGCAGATTCTTTTGGATATCTTGGATACCAATAACAGCAAGAGCAATGTCTTAAATCATACATTGTTAAATTTGAATATTTCTCTCCTGCTTCAGAAATTTCGTCTCCGAATAGTCTTTTTGCCAATCTTTTAAGATATTCATTTGCTCTTTTGGGAGTTATAGTGAAAAGATGATCTTCTCCATTTAACTTTTTTCTTGAAATAAATTCTTTTATAAGTTCGGAGCAGAGCATTAGATTAATTTTTCTTCCAAAAGTTTTTGAGATTTCATTACGTATATTTAATTTTTTAAAATCTTCAACAATATCCCTCACTCTAATGTTGATTAATTCCGAAGGAGCCCTCATTCCCGTATCGTATAAGAACCATATAAGAACCTTATACTCATATTTTGCATTATCTATAAGAAGTTTTATTTGTGATTCGTTTAGATAAACCCATTTTGGCTTTTCCTTTGAGGTGTCTAAATCCATTGTTATATCTAAAACAACTACTCCTTCTTTTTGCCGAACTTTCATATGCCAATGCCAAAAAGCCTTGAATATTTTGACAAAGTCAACAACTGAAAGGTATATTTTCCCATCTTGTCTTTTTATTTCTCCATTTCTCATTTTAGAGAAAAAGGACATAATCTGTTTCTCTTGTAATAAAGTGATGTCATTAAGACTATAGGTGCGCTCTAAGGCCTTTGTAATGAAAACCATCCGTTGTTTTATATTATTAAGTCGGGTATAACTTCTTGATCCCTTAACGCTTACCCTGGAAACATTTATCCCAATTTCCATATCAAAAATATAATTTAATATAATTTTGGAATTAATTTTGGATATATCTTCTATAAAACCTACCCTATCTATTCGTTCTTTCCAGGCTTCATATCTTTCTTTGTGTTTATATGGATCTATTTTTGTCATAATTTTTATAACAAAAAACTCATTATAAGGCGTCTGTAGGTAACTACATACACCCATTAAAGTCGCAAGAAGGTCCTACGCCCCAACCGGGGATTGAACCCGGATCTCGGCCGCGACAGGGCCGTGTACTAACCACTATACTATTGAGGCATGATAATTAGTTGGAGAATTGGTTTTTAAAGATTTGGTTGCGCTGAAATTAGGAGTAGACGATTTCTTCAGTTGTAACAACTTTCTTCACGTTGCCGTTTTTTGGAGCTGTAACTTTTTTTGTTATTGTTGGGGCTTTGGTAGTAGTTTTCTTAGTGGACTTCTTTGAAATTCCGCCGTCTAGTTTTGCCTGGTATCTTTCTAATTCAATCCATTTCTTTTGAGAAGCTAGTTTTGCTTGTCGTGCCCATGTTGATGGGTTGTGCATTTGGAACATTGGCCCCTTAGTGTCTAAGATATCCCTTAGTTCTTGGACTGGGGTTTTTGCCAAATCTTTGAAAGTTTCAATTTTGTTTTTCCAAAGAAGTTTTTTTATTGCAGGGCCAACACCTTCAATTTTTGTTAAATCTTCTTTTATCTTGGCAACTTTCTTAGCTGGTTTCTTTTTGGAAACAGTTTTTTTTGGTTTTGATGATTTTGCTAGTTCTGCTTTTAGTTTTCCGATTTCTTCTAGTAGCATAGCGTGATTTAGAGATAAGTGTTGGACTTTGTCGTGGATGTCTGAGAAGGCGTCGTTTAACATTAGCATATCTTTTTTTACGTAAGCAAAACTTGCAGAAACATTTTTCTCGATTTGGTGTGTTGTCTTTTCCATGATATTCTATATCTTTGATATTTATAAACTTTTGTAACTTTAGAATTACTACAGTAGAGTAATATTTAAAAGTGTGGAGTTGGTTTGGTTGTGGATGGAAGGAGAAGGAAGAGGGGAAACGTTTGGGAGACATATGGCTGATGTTGTTGAGCAACAGCTTGAATTGCTTCCCTATTCTAGAAAAGATAAAAAACTTTATTTGGAAATTCTTATCAGTGAGTTAGAAAAATATTCATTTAAGCCGAGGAAGGTTGGTGAGCCTGTAAATGATGGATGTGTTTGGGAACTAGATAGACGCGAACCTACTGATATTTGGGATCCTGTTTCATATGCTGTATATCTTCGCGAAGATCGTCATTTGGGATACCAGAAAGAAACATCTAAAAGAATTATGGACGCCTTGTTGGAAGATTTAGATGATTTGATGGATGAGTTATGATCGTTAAGCTTATAACTTGATTTTTGGTTTTTATATTATGATACATAAAATGCCTGCGGCAATGGGTTTTAGATATTGCAATGGCGGAGCCCTTGCTTGTCAAAAATCGGGAGATTTTTTCTAATGAAGTATGAACTATTGGCTCCCGTTGGGGATTTTAGGAATTTGCGCGCGGCCGTTGCGGCTGGAGCGGATGCTGTGTATTTTGGGATTCGTGGATTTAACATGAGGGATTCGGCGAAGAATTTTAGCTTGAGGAATTTGAAAAAGGTGCGGGAGATTTGTGGTGATGTTAAGATGTATTTGACTTTGAATGTTGTGATGTATGACGATGAGTTGAAGAAAATTGAGAAGATTGTTAAGGGTGCGAAGAAATATGTTGATGCGATTATTTGTTGGGATTTGGCTGTGATTGAACTTTGTAGGAAGTATAAGATTCCGTTTCACGTTTCGACTCAGGCTTCGATTTCGAATGTTTCGGCTGCTAAATTTTATAAGAAGCTTGGAGCGGAGAGAGTTGTTTTGGCAAGGGAGTTGTCGCTGAAACAGATTGCGAAAATTTCTAAGATTGTTGATGTTGAGTGTTTTTGTCATGGGGCTATGTGTGTCGCTGTTAGTGGTCGATGTTTTATGTCGCAGCATGTTCATGGGCTTTCTGCGAATCGGGGAAAATGTGCGCAGCTTTGTCGAAGGGCTTGGCATGTTAAGGATGATAATGGTCATGAATTGAAGATGGAAAATTCTAGGGTTATGTCTGCTAAGGATTTGTGCGCGTTGCCGTTTATTGAGAAGATGAAAAGGGCTGGGATTGTTTCGTTTAAGATTGAGGGGCGGAATAGAAGTCCTGAATATGTTTTGACTGTTGTTGCTGAATATCGGAAAGCTTTGGATAAGGATTTGAGCCGAGCAGAGATTATTTCTGGGATTGGGAATTTGAAGAAGGTTTACAATCGTGGATTTAGTTCTGGATTTTATTTGAAGATCCCGACGGCCGATGATTTTTCTTTCAGTGAGAATGGGGAGCAGAGTGAGTCGAAGAGTTTTGTTGGGAAGGCGTATAAGTATTGGCCGAAAGTTGGAGCCTGTTCTGTTTTGATTAATACTGGGAAGTTGAAAGTTGGGGATGATGTTTATTTGATTTCGGATGATATTGGGGTTAAGAAAGCTGTTGTTAAATCGATTGAGTTGAAAGGGAAGTCTGTTAAGGTTGCGAAGAAGGGTGATGATGTTGGGGTTGATTTTGGGATGAGGGTTGGGAAATGTGAAGTTTATGTTGTTGGGAAACGTTTATGATTTTTTTAGTGCTAGGATTGAGAGGATTAATATTGCTGTTCCGAGTGCGAGGCCTGCGATGATGTCGGTTAACCAGTGGACGTTTAGGTAAATTCTTGTGAAGGCGATTATTAGGATGATTAGTGTTGTGATTACTGTTGCGGGTTTGTATTTTTTTCTTGCGAACATGTAGGCTACTAATCCGAAGAATATGACTGCCATTGTTGCGTGGCCGCTTGGGAAAGATTGTGTTAGTTCTTGGACGAGGGCATTTGCTGGCCTAGCTCTTTGGAAAATTGCCTTTGAGAGTTTGATTAGGATTGCTGTGATGATTATTGCCGATGCGAAAATCGTGGCTTTTTTGTTTTGTTTTTTTGTGTAGAGATAGGATGCGATGATGAGTGCGGCGATTAGGAGGACGATTGGATCCGTGATGAATGCGATGAGTTTTGAAATTGATGTTAGAAATGGATTTTGGATTTGTTGCATTAGCGCGTTTGTTGCTGTGTCGATTGTCATGGTAGTTGTTGGTTAATGGAATATATAAATGTTTAAATAAGTTGGAGTGGGGTGTGGTCTATGGTTAAATTGGGGAGGCGTGATTTTTTTAAGGTTGCTGCTGGAGCTTTTGGATTTGGTGTTGCTGGGTGCGGCGATACTTTACGATATAGTACTACTGCGTGTATTACGGGAGAGTCAATAGAGCTTCCCGGGGGTGGGAGGATGAAATTTTTGTTGCCTAATCTTCCTAGTCGCAAATATTATAGTGTGACTTATGATGATCCTAATGATAAAGTTGGTGATAGAATTGTGAGGGAAAGAATTGTTCGTAGGTATGGAAGTGGTGAAAATCGTTCTATTAATGTCGAGGAGCGTGATGCTAGTGGTTCTTTGATAAGGACTATTAATTCGGAGATTTCTCCAGGGAAGGTTTACTGTAAACAGGATATTACTATTACTTTGCCCGATGGGGGTGTTGAGAAACCTAAGCGTCTTCCCAGGGGTTTGATGAAAAAGATTGCGTGGTTTAAGGATATTCGGTAGAGGCTTGGTATCTGTGGAATAATAATAATCCTTTGTCATCTGAGATGTAGAGTGAGTCGCCGTTTGTGTTCCAGATGTGGGAGAATTTTTTTGTGAATGTTGATTTTGGGTTTAAGGTTTCGCGGTAGATGTGAGTTGCGTCATCTTTGAATGTGATGTTAATTTGTTTGTCGCATTTATTTTGGAGGATTAGTTTTTCTGGTTCGTCTGTTTTGAGTTGGATTAATTTTATGCAATTTTCATCTGGGGATTTTTTCCATAATGCTTTTTGGTTTAGTCTTGCGAATTCTTCGGCTTGTTTTAGTTCGTCTAAGCATGGATCGTTTTCGTAGCAATATAATGTTGCCAAGCCCGCTGATAGGATTTGGGTGTTGATGTTTTTGTCGTTTAGAAAGATGAAGGCTAGGGTTCTTCCGTATTTGCCGATGCCGAAGGATTGGACTTGGACTGATTTGTTTTGGATTAGAGTTGTTAGAAATGATTTTGCTTCTTGAAAGTATGGCATGTTTCTTTCTGGGGTGTTGATTCCGATTAATCTGAGGGTTGCTCCGTTTGTTAATCTTACTGTGTCACCGTCGACGATTTGTGAGATTTGGAATGTTTGTAGGTTTGATTTGGCGTCGGTGATGTTGTAGTAGAAGATGCCGGATGTGAGGAATAATATTGTGATGATTATTGGTTTTATTGTCATTGTTGTTTTAGGACAGTAAGGTTTAAAAGTGTAATTTTATGATATTGGTTATGACAACCGTGCGGATAAAGTTACAGAGTGTAGAGATCGATAAGTTGAATGCTGTTATCGATCGGATAAAAGGTATTGCTAGTGGAGCTGGCATTCCGATTTCTGGACCGATTCCTTTGCCGACTAAGAGATTGAAAATTACAACTAGGAAATCGCCGTGTGGTGATGGAACTGCTACTTTTGATAGATATGAGATGAGGATTCACAAGCGGATTGTTGATCTGCCTGCGAACGATAAGATTTTGCATAACATTATGAGGATTTCGATTCCTCGAACCGTTAAGATTAAGATCGAGATGGTCGATTGATTTTGACCGTTGTTCTCGATTTCGTTGTTAAAGATTTTTTATGTATCGATTTCGTTTTACAATAGTCAGGATTTTTGCGAATAAAATAAGGAAAATAATAAAATGGGAAATGAAGCATTGATAGAAAGGATTGGTGGCGATATTAGCTCGCTTGATGATGGATCCTATACGGCTCGTTGCGGGGTATATGTTTTGGATGGATTAAGGAATGCTACCTCTGATGTGCCATTTACTCAAATTGTTAAAGATGCAGTTACTGCAGCTGCAGCTGATCCTAAAAATAGATTTTGCGAAAGAACACAGAGTTTGCTTATTGAAAGATTTGGAGAATATGATCCTTCTTTACAAGGGGCTGTTGGTGTGGCTAATTAGTTTCTTGGCATCATGTAGCTTTTTGCTGTTGATTGTTTTTTGAAAGCCCTTCCAATTGATCGAAATGCTGTGTAGATTGGGTGCGTGATGCAAGCGTCTATTGTTTTGTCTATTGATGTTGCCATGTTGGAGGCTTGGTTTCTTTGAAGCATGGCACGATGAACTACTTCCGTATAGTTTTTTCTGAAAATCCCGCGCATTTTTCTCATGCTCGATGTAGTGTTGTTTAATTTAAAAGAATTGTTGTGGTTGAGAACCTATACGCCCACACCAGGAATTTACTCAAACTTCACTCTAAAATTTTCTAGTCACTTCGTTGAGAAAATTCGAGCAAAGATTTTCGCCTGGGAGCCTCCCATGTTCTCAAACGCCCACACCAGGAATTGAACCTGGGAGCCCCGGAGGGCCGAGAGTTCCAGTCTCGTGCAATACCACTATGCGATATGGGCATATAATGAGAGGGAGATGTTAGTTTAAAAGATTAATTGTTATTCTAGCTTCGCATTAATCACTCTTGCGTCGGGGCTGTAGAGGTTTACTTTGTCGCCTTTGAATCGGACGCCTCTTGCGATTTTTTGGATTAGTTCTCGTCTTGCTTTGTCTAGGTAGAATTCCATGAATTTTTCGGGCTGTTCTCTTTTTAGGATTTGCCAAAAGAGGCCTTGGATGTTTGGATATGGGAATTTTGTGATGACGATTGAGTTGCATTTGTCGCCGGGGAAATCTACTCCTCTTGCGCATTTTGTTGTGAATAGTATATCTTCTTCGCCACTTGCGAATTCGTCTACTGCTGTGTTGCCACGGGACTGAATTTCCCTTAACCTTTCTTTTGTGATTAGGTTGTCTAGCATTAGAGTTTGGTTTTCTTCTTCTGAGGGGAGGTCTTTAAATGCTGAGACATGGACTAGTGTTGGTGGAGTCGCTTTTGCCATGCACATGTCTAGGATTTTTAGGTATTTGTTTCGGGTGAGTGTTCCGTTTTGGAAGTTTGCATATGAGCAGCTTTTTTCTAATCCTGTTCTTTGTTTGTTGATGTCTCCTGGCATTTCTATTTCGGCTTCGATGACTTTGAAATCTGTTAATCCGAAAATATCTTTTAGGACTTGGTCTGAATGTAGGGTTCCTGACATCAGTACCAATACGTTATTTTGTTCGATTAATTCTTTGAGTTTTTGAGCCAGGTTGATTGAGACTATGTTGACTATTATTGTGTCGTCGTTTGAGAATTTTTTATTGAAAAGTCCAGTTTGGGATTTTTCTTTTTCGATTTTGTTTACGGATATGTAGGTTTCGTCGACGAGGTTTTCGAATGATCTTGCTATTTCTACTAGCGCGTTGTAGTAATTCATTTCTTCATCTTCTGCTAGGTTTGGGTTTTCTAGTGCGAGTTCTAGGAGTTTTAGTATTGGTGATTTTTTTAGTTCTGTTATTTCTTCTGATGGTGTTGAGAAAAGAATGTCGTTTACTTCGTGGATTAATTTTTTTAGGGCTTGTTTTTTTTCTTGGTCGTTTGGTGTTAGTTTTGTGATGGCTGTTTGGAGCCTGTTTATGTTTAGTTTTTTTTCTGAGGAAAATGAATCTAGGAATTCATCGCATTCGTCTATTATGTCGAGGTCTGTTTTTGGCTTTCGTCCTATTTGGGATTCGATTTGGTATTTCATTGAGTTAAAAATTAGGACGTCTGCGTCTGCGTAAGCTGTGTATTGATCGCAGTACCCGCATCCTTTTTTTCTTTGAAATAGCGCGAATTCTTTTCCGCAAATTGCATTGTATTTTTTCTTTTTCACGTCGGTTAAACCTTTTGGGTTTATTTCTGCTGGCATTAATGGGGCCCAATATGGGCAGGCTGATGCGACGTTCATTCGCTTTACATCTGAAGCTGTTGAGAAGTCTTCTTTGTCTATGTCTGGATTTGAGTCTATGTATTTTAAGAGTTGGCCTGTGTTTTTTTCTCGGATTTCGATTGTGCAAGGGAGCTCTTGATCGTCTGCTCGTTCTCCATTGAATGGGCACCTGAAATTATTTCGGCCTTTTACGATTGCGATGTTTAGTGGTTTTTTGTCTTTCTTTAAGATGAATTTCTTTTTTGTGTAGTCTGTTTCGTATTGTTCCTGGAGGGATTTGATTGGGACGACTATGCTTGTTTTTTTGAAATGTCTTGCTAAGTTTAGGGCGATTGCTGATTTGCCTGTGCCGCAGACTCCTTTGATGAAGATTAGTTTGTTTCCTTTTTCGATTGAATCTAGAATTTCTTTTACTACGTCGGCTTGGGTTTTGCCGTTTGAGAATTTCATTGGAGGAAGTGCTTCACCGTCGCTATCAAATGGATTTATAGAATCTGGATTGTTAACTCTGTTGTATAATGACCACATAAAGCACCTCGTATGATAATGTTGGCGGAGTTGCTTTTAAAGATTTATGTTATATAGATAGATAACTAAAAGGATTTCATTGAGAATAAAAATATTAGCCATATAAGTAGCGTTAGGCTACCAATTATGAGTCCGGCAATTGCATACTTTTTCCCTTCGAGTTTTCTTTGTTTTATTGAGGTGAATGAAATTTTTGACAGTATGATTGTTAGGATTGCGAGAAATGGTGATATTATAAATGATGTAAATAATATGTTATCCGCTCTCACATCAAGAAAGAAAAATAAATAGGAAGATGCGAATATTACTGGGGCAATTAATGATAAAATTAAACTTGTTATGGCGAGCTTGCTTTTCATATTTGTCTAAATAGATTAGTGTTTATAAGATTTTCATTCCTCTTTCTTTTTGAAAAACCAGCCTTTTTTCTTTTCGAAGACTTTTCCGGATTCGAGGGCCGTGATTCTTTTTTCTGATTCTTTTAGGTAGAGTCTTAGTTTTTTTACTTGGCCTTTGTAGTTGTCGATTTCGTTTTTGAATGATGTTTTGATTCGATCTTCAATTTGTGCTAGTTCTTTTTTTGTGACGACTTCTTCTTTTAGGTCTCGGACGGCTGACAGGGCCAGTTTTAATTGTGATATGTTTTGTGTGAATTCATCAACGTCTTTTTGGAATTCGTCTTGGATTTTTTTATCTTTATCTTTATCTTTTGTGTATTGTTTGTCTTTTTTCTTGAGGTATTTTCGCATTGCGTCTATCGTGACTTGCATCTCGTCGACGTCTTGTCTAATTAGAGTGAAAGAGGTCTTGATTTTATCGTCGAAACGTTTGATCTTTGTGGTTGTATCTTTTTCAAATTGCTTGATTCTTTTCATGGGATTTTGAGGGTATTGTTGGATTTAAAGATTATTGTACCCTCACATATATATTGGAGAATAGGTTGGGGCATTCTATGGTTGAGTTGCGATTCTATTCGTCTCGGGTCGGGGACGAATTTCTTTAGAAAAGTTTTTAACGTTGAAAAACGATGTATTTTCATGAAAAAGAACTATGTATTCTCTTTTGGGTTTTTGTTAGTTGTTGCTCTAAGTTTTTCTATGGTTCAGGCTGCTAGTCCTATTGGTTATTGGAATTTTGATGGTAATTATAGTGATTTTGCTGGGCTCAATAATTTGGATAATTATAGCTGTGGTTTTGATAATGGGATTCTGAATAATGGGTTGTTTGTTAATGATAGTCATTTGCTTAATCCCGGTATGAGTAATTTTGAGTTGGCTCCGGGAAATATTAGTGTTGGAGCTTGGGTTAAAATTGATGAGCTTACTGGGGGCTGGCAAACTATATTAGAATATGATAGGCACAATTCTGGTGGTGCTGGTACTAGTTGGTTTGGAATTTGGGTTAGTCCTAGCGACAAATTTCACTTTAGAGTTGGGCACATTAACAACTGGGAAAATTCTAATAATTATTCTTCGGATGTTGATTTAGTTGAGGATAAGTGGTATTATTTGACTGCGACTTTTGATAATGTGACTAAGGTTGGTTCGATTTATGTTGATGGAAAGTTGGATAGTAATTTTAATTTGAGTGGTGTTGCTCCGTCGGACTGGACAAGATGGACTGATGCTTCGTCTTCGGTTTTTACTGTTGGAAAATCTAGAAGCTTGAATCATATTCAAGCGAATATTTACCAAGAGGCTTACGCCGAACCGTTTTTCGGTATGATTGATGAAATTAAAATTTATTCTGATGTTTTGAACGATACGGAAATTTTGGATGAGTATAACGAGATTATTCCTCACAATATTACTATTGATTTGATTTCTCCTGTGGATTCTTTTTCAGTTCAATCTGATTCTTACGATATGTTTTTTGAGTTTAATGCTAGCGGGGATCATGTGCTTGATATTTGTAGGGCTTACTTAAATGGTGCGGAAGTTGATAATGGTACTGATTTTAGTGATGTTGTTAATTTTACTATTGCTGGATTGGTCCCTGGAAACTATGTTTGGTCTGTTGAGTGTGTTGATAATTATACGAATGTTAATATGAGCGGTAATCGAAGCTTTACTATTACTGCTGTTCCTGCTCCAAAACCTACGCCTTCTTCTTCCTCAAGTCCTAGTACTGGTGGTGGGGCTACTTGTGGAATATGGAGTGAATGTATTGATGGAATAGAAAGCCGGATTTGTGGTAGCTCTACGGTAGTTAGAGATTGTACTGTTATTGAATTGGATGATGTATCATCTAACGAAACAAATTTTAGTTCTGCTGGTAGTGAAGAAGATGATGATTCTGGGAATGGGTTCTTTTCTTTGATTACTGGTGCGGTTACAGGTGTTGGAACTGTTGGTAGCTGGCTGATTGTTGCACTCTTTGTTATTTTGGCAATTGTTGCTTTTGTTGCCGTTAAAAAAAGAAAGTCTAAGAAATAATTTTTTCCATGTAGATTTTGTCTTTGTCTAATTTGTAGTTAAGTTTTTTGTAGTATTCTCTGACACCTACTCCTGAAATAATCCTTAGTTTCTTTTGTTTGTATTTCTTTGTGATTTGCTCTGCTGTCTTCAGAAGTTGTCTTCCGAGGCCCGTGTGTTGGCTGTGTTGGCCTTTTTCTTTCAGTTTGAGCGCTGGGCCGTAAACATGAAGTTCTCTGATAGTTGCCATGTTTTTATCTAGCCTTAATCTTATCAACCCAAAAAGAATGTTGTCTTTGTTTATTGCTTCGATGAAAAATTCTGTTCCTTTTGATGATTTGTATTTTGTTGTTTTGATTTTTGTTTCTGGGTTTACTCTCCTGTTGTCTCTTAGCGCGAATCCAATTTCTCGGAATCTTATTTCTTTTATTTTTGTTTTGGATGCTCGAATTTTTTCTTCGATGTCCTTTCTCATGTCGATGTTCTTTATTCCGGCCACTAAATATGTTGGTGGAATTTCTCGCATGATCCGCATAATTCGGCAGTAGCGTGGTGTGAGTTTTAGCATGTTGATTATTGTTTCTGCGGTTTGTTGTTTTGTGTACGGGACGTATTCGCCGCCGTAATATAGGTTTTCGATTCCTGCTCCTTTGAGAACTTGGCATGGGTAGATTTTGATTTGGTCTGGTTTGAAGTTTTTAGATTTGAATATTTTCTTGAACATTTGGATGTCTTTTTTTGGATTGGATCCTGGAATGCCTGGCATTAGATGATAGCCAATTTTGAAGCCTGCCTTTTTTAGCCTTTCTGTTGCGTCGATTACGTCTTGGACACTGTGGCCTCGGTTTACTTTTTTATAGATTTTGTCGTCGATAGCTTGGACTCCGAGCTCGATTCTTGTTGCGCCCCATTCTAACATGTTTTTTATTTGATGCGGTTTGCAGACATCTGGTCTCGTTTCGATGCAGAGTGCGACGCATCTGTTTTTTGCTCTCTCGTTTATTTTTTTTGCTTGGTTTAGGGATGTTGATTTCTTATTGTTGAGTGCGTCGTAGCATTTCTTTACGAAATCGAATTGGAATTTTTCTGGGTATGATAGAAATGTGCCGCCCATGATTATGAGTTCGATTTTGTCGGTTGGATGTCCCATTGCTTTGAATGCTTTGAGTCTTGCTTTGACTTGTCTTGATGGATCGTATTCGCATTCTCTTGCTCGGATTACTGCTGGGGATTCTGGAGTGTAGGATTGTGGGGCGTTTAGAGATGGACAGTATAAGCAAGCTCCGTGATCGCATTTTCTTGGTGGGAGCATTACTGCTAGTGGGGCTACGCCTGAAATTGTTTTTGTTGGTTTACGGAGACTGGTTTTTGGTTTTTGGTTTTTGGTACCCTCGCCCATTTGTTTTTTTTTGCTGGGGCATGCTATTTTTGGTTTCATGGGAGGGGAAGAGTTTTAAGGTTTAAATGTGTGAGGGTTGTTTAATAATAAATTACAGGAAGTTAACTTTACAGAGCGGGATAGTAGCAATCTCGTAAAATTAATTTGGAAGATTGTCTCAGGAAATTTTTTCATAACTTTGCTTCCTTTTTTCTGAAAAGAAAATAAAATAGTCTTGTGGTGGAAAATTATTCTTCATATACTTTCCTATGTTCCCTCATAGCTTCATCACCACTCATTCTTCCAATTTTTTTTAATAATCTAATATTTTCTTTTGATATCTTTCTTTCTTCCTTGCCCGAATATCTTCTTGCATATGGAACACCATCCTTAAATGCACGAACCCATCCTGCAATTCCTTTTGCGCGCCCATCACCGAGTATTTTATCTCCACCCACAAAATCAAAGTCGATTCTATTACTTGTATGGTTTAGTTCTGCAGCCTCCTTTAAAACTTTATAAGCGATTCCAACGGTTCCTCCAAAATTATATCCCTTTTCTGCTCTTGACTTTAAGATATTTCCTGCCTCTTTATGGGTATAATAATTAGTAGGATCTCTTCCCATTGCTTCTGGCTGGGAAACCCAATAGGGAATTGTTTCATCCAAAAGGAGAATCTTATCTCCACTACCAACACCATAATTCTTCATCTTTTTAGCTGTTTTTCGAACAATTTTTTTAACCCTCTTGTTTATTGGATTTTCTTCCGAATCTTCCCACTTAGACCGATTACTTCTAATCTCTTTAACATCTATTGTTAAGAAATTAGGCATTTTCTCCCCGTGATACCTTTTTTTATAGGCCTCCTTTAACATTACTCCCTGTGGAACTGTGGAGGTTTGTGTTAAAAAGATTGTTTTATATTGATTGTCATGAATTTTTTCGACCAAGTTATCCATAGAAGCAGACCACCCTCTTTGAAATAAAAGATTGGACTTTGCTTGTTTATTATCAAGTGAGATAAATTCTCCTTCATCCAATTTTTCTTCAAGCCTTTCTGTAATTAAAAGAAAAAACCCAAGTGAAATAATTAAAAGTGAAATAATTAATCTCAGATTAAAAAATCCTGAAGAACCGATCACATTTCCAGTTATACTAATTGTATGCAATGATGATAACATTCCACTAATGCAAAATAAAATTCCGACTAGTTTTTTTGCTTTCATAATTCTTATAGTTTTAAGGGATATATAAATTTTTACAACTTAAGATAACGTAAATTTTCCTAACTTTGACAAAAAATATAAAGGGTCTTTTGAATAGTATTTTATGGATCAGGAAAATGTTTGGGATGGAGTTTCAGGGGATTGGGCTAGGTATAGAACTAGGCGTGCTGATGAAGTTAATGATTTTTTGGCTGGGAAGAAGGGCAAGGTTTTGGATTTGGGATGTGGAAGTGGGCGGAATTTTGTTGAAGGGTTCGATTTTTATGGGGTTGACTTTTCCCAGAAGTTGCTAGATGTTGCTAAAGAGAGAAATTATGTTGAATTGAAGAAAGGGGTGACCGATGATATTCCTTATGGTGATGAATTTTTTGATTATGTTGTTTTTGTTAGGGTTTTGCACTGTGTTGAGACAGAGGTGAAGAGGCGGAAGAGTTTGGAGGAAGTTTATAGGGTTTTGAAGAAGGGTGGTGAGGCTGTGATTTCTACTATTGGGCGGGGGAATCAGAGGGTGAAGAATAAACCGAAAGAAGGTGTAATTCCCTGGACTGTTGGTGGTGAGAAGTTTGAGCGGTATAATTATATTTATGATAAGGATGAGTTTGAAGATTTGTTGAAGGGTGCTGGGTTTGAGATTGTTTCTTTGGAAGAGGGGAAGAATATTGTTGCGGTTGTTCGGAAGGCTTAAAAGGAGATTTTGTGGTAGTTTTTTATGGCTAAAAAGAAAATGAGTCCTGAAGCGCAGGCAAGAATGGAAAAATTCCTTCGGGAGATGCGTCATAGTGTTGATGGTGTTCCGGATCCTCATCGTAGTGTGAGCGGAGTTGGTGGGTATGAAGCTAGTGGGCGTCGTGCTGGTAGTAGAAAAAGAACCTCTTATAATAATCGTTCAGGAAATTAATTTTTCTTGATTCCCATGAAATCCATTAACGAGCCTTTACTGAAATCTGCTTGTTCGCTTGATGTTGCGTCGATTTTTATTCTTACAATTCCTAGCGCGTTGTCCATGCAGGTTAGGTTCCATTGATTGTCTCTTAGGATTGCTATGATTTTTGTTGGGACTATTGCTGATTCGTTTTCTTTGATTGTTTTTTTGCAAATTGATTCTAAATCGTCGATGTCTATTTTGATTTCTGTAGATTGAGGTTGCATTGGTTTTATTTCGTCATCGTGGATTTGTGCTTCGTTCCATGGGTGTTCGAATGATGCGATTTTGTTTTGGTTTGGGAGAAAGAAGTCTAGCTGGATTTTTTCTGTTTTGGTCTCTACGTCTAGGATGAAGAATGCTGCTGCGAAGAATGATTCTGGGTTTTGAGATTTGAAATTTTTGTAGTGTTCTGTTTCTGTTAGTTCGTTTAGTAGATCTTTGACTTTCATAAATTGGATAGAAATTGTTAGGTTAAAAGCTTTGTTATGATGATGAGTTCCATTAGGGATATGAATAGGAGAATGTATGCGGCGGATGCGTATCTTTGTTTTATGTCAATTGGCTCTGCGGTTTCTGCTCCTGATGGATTATTTTCCGATACTTGAAGTTCTGAAACTTTTGCGATGTCTAATGCTAGAACTTGGGCGAAGAAAATTATTCCGAGGACCAGTGTCACTACTGCTTGAAATATTAGTACGATTTTACCCCACTTCATTTTGTTTTTGTTTCGATCTCTTTTTTAATTTTGGAAATGAATTTATCTAAATCCATTGTTGTTATTTTTTCTGAATCTCTTGCTCGGATTGCAACTTGTTTTTTTGCTTTTTCTTTTTCACCGACTGTTACTAGATAAGACACCTTTTCTGTTATTGCTCTTCTTGCTTTTTTGCCCATTGAATTATTTGATGAGTCTAACTGTGTTCGGATTCCGGCTTCCTGTAGTTTTTGGTTTATTTTTATTGCATAATCTTTTACGTCGTCGTTCATGTTCATTACTTTTGTTTGGATTGGATTTAACCATGTTGGTAAATTTCCTTGTGTTTTTTCTAGAAGATACGCGATAACTCGCTCTGTTGCTCCCGTGGATGATCTGTGAATTATCATTGGGGATTTTTCTTTTCCATCTTTGTCAAGATATTTTAAGTTGAATTTTTCTGGGAGTGCGAAATCGATTTGAATTGTAATTAGAGTATCTTCTTTTCCGTAGACGTCTTTATATTGAAGGTCTAGTTTTGGTCCGTAGAATGCAGCTTCGCCCTCGGCTTCGACATACTTAATTTTGGCTTTGTCTAATATTTTCTTCATCGATTTTTGTGATGCTTCCCATGCCTCTGGGTTGTTGATGTATTTGTCGTTCTTGTTTTTCGGATCCCATTTTGAGAATTGGTACCATACTTCGATATTGAAAACTTCCATGATGTGTTTTATTAAATCCATAACTTTTCCGAATTCTTCTTCGAGTTGTTCTGGTGTGCAGATAATATGAGCATCGGCTAGTGTGAATTGCCGCAATCTTGTTAGCCCTCTTAATTCTCCTGATTGTTCGTTTCGGAAAAGTGTCGAGATTTCTGCGTATTTTTTTGGAAGATCTTTGTGTGTTCTTGGTTTTCTTTTGAAGAGTGCGAATTGGAATGGGCATGTCATTGGTCTTAGCGCGTAGTCTTCTCCGCCGACATCTAGAACGAACATGTCTTTTTTGTAATGTTGCCAGTGTCCTGAGATTTTGAACAGGTCCGCTTTCGCCATGATTGGAGTTGATGTATACTCATACCCTCTTCTGAGCTCTTCGTCTGTTGTGAATCTTTCAATTTCTCTTTTTATTGTTGCGCCTTTTGGAGTTAACAATGGCAGCCCTTGCCCGATGACGTCGTTGACTATGTAGAGGTCTAGGTCTCGTCCGAGTTCGACGTTGGATTTTAGGTCGTTTTCTCCTCGAGGAGCTTGCATTTTTATTTTGCTTAGTTTTTTCCAGAGCATGTTTCTTTCTTTGTCTGTTAGCGCTGGTTCTTCTTTGTTGGTCATGATATGAGTAGAATAAAAGAATTTATAAAAGTAAGCATAGGGGATATTTTGGGAGGGGAAATTTAACCGCGGACTTTCGCGGACTGACGCGGAGAGGGAGGGGAATTTGCACGCGGATGAACGCAGATTTACACGGATTTTGGGAGGGGAATGTTTATTGGGTTTATGTTGTTAGGGGAGTTGGTAATTGTAATTTGATGGTTGAGTTTCAGACGAAGACGTTGGATGAGTTTGAGAGGGTTAAGGATAAAGTGTCGAATGAGTTTAGTGGGTTGATTGCCGACGAGAAGACTGTGCAGTTGATTGAGGAGCATAAGTGTACTTATTTTCCTGGGAGTTTGGGGTAGGGTTATTTTTTGGAATAATAATTAATATTTTCCCATCTAAAAATTGGCATTGAATCTACTCCAATAATGTTCTGCAGAAAATTATCTTTTAGTTCCGAGATTAGATTATACAATTCCACGATATCCTGTGAGTAACATCTAAAATCAACATCAGCGTATCCCATATACCTAGAGATACTTTCAACATTTCCCCTATGGTTCAAAAAATCTTTAATGTTTTCATAAAGCTCGTTGGTAAATTTCCCTAAATGTAAAAAAACTCTAAAATGAAGATATCCTAGTTTCTCATAATTTATTTTTGTTTTATAACCAATAATTATCTTTTTCTTTTCTAAGTTTTTTCTTTTATGCTTAACACCATTGGGAGACATCTTAACCTTCTCAGATATATCCAGCAAACTCATTCTGGCATTATGAGATAGAAGGGATATTATTTGTTCGTCTTCTTTGTCTATTTTCTCTATTGGAGGATTGTTTGAAGTAGATGTTTCTTTAATTTTTTCTTTGTGAATTATGTCCATTGCAAAATAGGTTGCTTCAATCTCACTAGTGATTAATTTCTCTTTTATGTTTTCAGATTTATTAGAGATAATCTCCTTTAGAACTGAATCTAAATTCTGATTGTTACTACATCGAATAGCGATAGTCATATCCCATTGCCCTGCATTCTTACCCACAGCCAAAACAGAGGGGTGTTTTTCTATTTTATCGATCCATTCTTTTTCTTTTGAGGAGGAGATTTGAACCAATTTGAAGTATACTACATAAATTGTTTGTCCCAGTTTTGAGATGTCAATTAATGCGTTGTATCCTTGAATAATATTCTGTGATTCCAATTTATCGACTCTATATTTTACTACCTGTTTTGACAATCTGACCTTCTTACCTAGAGAAGCATAACTAGCTCTGGCATTCATGTCTAGTTCTCTAAGTATCTTTCTATCCTTAAGGTCTAGTTTTATTTCCATATGTATAACTTTATGCTATTTAGTATATAAATATTGCGTTTTGTCAAAAAATAGCTTAGGAATTTTAATAATAGCATATTACCACTATTAAGTTATGAAACAAGAAGAATTTAATCAAGAAAGAGCTAGGAGATATCATCTTGCTATGGGAAACCATCCGACAGCGAGAAACTCTGAGCTCGAAAGATTTGAGCTAGACAAGGCTCTAAATAAGAAAGATTTAGTCGTCTTAGATTTGGGTGCTGGAGATGGTTATCTTACTAGATACCTCGCTAAAACTTATCCTAATGCTACGATCTATGCTTTAGATGCCTCAGAATCTATGCTTTCAGAGCACACAAACGGGAAGGTTGAGCTAATTAATGCAGATAGTGATAATATTCCTTTAGAAAGCGGTTCTGTAGACTTAGTTGTATCTTTAGCCACTTTTCATCATGTAAAAAAGAAGAAAGAAACTTTTGAAGAGATAAAGAGAATTCTAGCTCCGAGAGGTCACTTTGTCATAGCTGATGTAATGATTAAGACAAATACTCAGGAATTTTTTGATACAATAGTTAGAGACTATTGCATTACGGGTCATGAATTTCCTTTTTTAAGTGAAGAATGGGTTGGTGAGTTAGCAGAAGAAGTGGGTCTTTTTCATAAGGAATCAAAACTAAAAGAAACTCCTTGGAAATTTAAATCGAGAGATGATATGGCTTTTTTTGTTAAAAACTTAGTTGGTCTTGATATTTCTATTGACTACTTGTTGAAATTTCTATATGAGAATTTTTCAATTAAGATTAGGTCTAATGAAGTCCATTTAGGGTGGCAATTGGGCTACCATGTTTTACAGAACCAGGAGGTTAGTAAATGAAAGTTGCATTAGTTGTTCCTGGCGGTAAAAAGGAAATGGAAGGAATGAATCAAGTGGCTAGACCTCCGCTAGGTGTTTGTTACCTGAAATCTTATCTTGAACATAATGGGCATGAAGCAAAGGTCTTTCATCAAGTAGACGAATCAGATTCAGAACTAGTTGATAAGATCGCTGAATATAATCCTCAGTTAGCAGGATTCTCAACAATGAGTTGTGTTTATGATGAGGGTTCAGATTTGGCTAAGAGACTTAAGGATTACAATCCAAATGTGAAGACTGTTTTTGGAGGAGAGCATGTTACTGGAAGTTTCGCAGAAGACCAAAAATATGAGCCTGGGTTTTTCGAAAAGTCTTGTGGGCGGAAAGGGATTGATTATTTTATTCCGTTTGAAGGAGAAAAACCTTTGTTAAATTTAGTTAGTGGATTAGAAGCAAAAGCAAATGAAAAAGATATCAAGGGAATTCTTTTCAAAAATAAAGGAAAGTGGGAATATACTGGGCAGGTTCCAAGGATTGATAATTTAGACGAATTGCCTGCACCCAATAGAGAC
>JABHLR010000007.1 GCA_018693315.1 archaeon
TCCACCAAGCTCATTCGAAATCATAGGAATGATAGCAGCCCAAATAATTGTAACAGCAGCGACAGTAATCAAGATTATCAAAACCGTAGCAACAATCGCGCTTATACCTTTTTTATTATTCATATATCATACCTCCTTTCAATCTGTTTATCGAGATTGAGCGATTGGTCTTTGACCAAACCCTCATAACCTTTTTTAATTAGGACTTATCCCAACAACAAATATAAGAAATTAAACATTATAAACGTTCCTAAAATCAAATCGCCTTTCCAGCGTCGACACATGTGAACGGCCTATTCGCATTCTTGCCACGAACACTCCCAAGTAATGCAGGATAAATAATAATTCTATCTGGCTCCGTATTATCATCCATCAATAAAGTAACCTGCTTCTTAACCGCCTGCCCTGGATCAATCTGTGGCCCACCAAAATCAAACTTAGCAACCTCAGAAGTCCCACCCTTAATCAACTTAATATCAAAACTACGAATCCCAACATTCCCACGATTAATAATTTCCAATTCATTATCACCAACCAAAACAGCATCAAAATTAATCTCCGCACAAACATCGCCGATAGGCTTATCAAACTTCTCAATCTGCTCACTAATAAAACCACGCGCCCATAAAAAAATCATAGCCGCCAAAACCAGAACTAACATAATCATCATAACACTCGCAATCACCGGCGACAAACCTTTCTTTTTCATATTATTATATACTTCCATATTTTATAAACCTAAGTAAGACAAGTAATCTCTTGAGACGCATAAGCCTTACATTTAATCTCCCCGTTATTCTCTTTCATAAAAGGCTGAACCTCAACCAACGTCACCGTGCTCAATTTATAACCATCATCCTGAATACTGTTCGCATCATTAAACAGATAATTTTGAAAATGTTCCTCACCTGGCTCAATCACGACACCAGCCTCATCAAAAGTATAAATCCCAAATGCCGCACCCTCACGATCATGAACCCTCAACACATACCCATCAACAGTAAACCGACCTTTATTTTTCAAAGTAATATTCAATCTCGAATCTTTAAAACACTCATAACTTCTTATGATAATATTAACACCATCAGAACAAGTCTCAACCTCATCCTCACTAACATAAAATCTCAACCAACCATAAACCATAACAGACAAAGAAATTGTAATAGCAATCAACAAAACATACGCAACAATATTACTAAGTGCCCTCTTGTTCTTATTTGGCTGTAACAAAGCTCTCATCATTCACATCCTTTTGCATTATAAAAATAACCCTACGATGCCTGGAAACCGGAAACTCATATTCATACCCTGCAACCTCAACAACAACATCATCTCCAGCATCTTTCAAATGATCTCCGCTTATTTCACCAGTTCCAACATCTTCATTGAAAGTATCAATTAAATCACTAACTTCACTACAATGATTACGTGTACAAATCCTGCTTATAACTCTAGAGCCACCCCCAATAACACCAGTATCGGGCGCATCATTATCACCACCAGAACCAACATTCGCAGTCTCAGTTCCATAATTAGTCACATTCATACCATCAACAGTATCCCCATAAACAAACAAAAAATTCGCATCAGGACTCTTGTCCCTAATATCCCTCGCTAATAAATCAACAAACAAACTCAAATTAGCCCCCTCATCAAAACCACTATAAATCTCATAATCAATCACAGCTCCAACCTCCCTATTCACCTCATAACTATAATCATAAAAATTCCCAGGCTCACGATTCACAGTAGCCCGATTAGCAGTAATACCCAAACTAATAACAACAGCCGAAATTATCACAGCCGCCAACAAAAAAAACTGAGCCCTCTTATGTATCACCATAACAATTAAACAACTTAATACTTTATAAAATTAGTGTAGGCCCAGCAATTTGCTCAAATCCAAAGTCCAGAGGTTACTGATAATCCTCAGTTCTGCGACCCTTTAAGCATCCAAACTTTAACTTAGGGCTGCTACATTCCTGTCCTGACCCACTTCACCAAAGCAAGATCAAAAAGGACAAAACCTCAACGTCAAATCAACAACATCGACAGCTTCATCTCACGCCTTGCCTCAAGTCCGCCATAAAGCCCATTTGCGAACAGCGAGGGGCTAACTCGCCAACCTGACCTACATTAAATAGAGGCTGGAAACCTTTAAAAGACTTATTGTTCTACAAATCTCATGCCCACATCGCATAGTGGTTATTGCACCGGGTTGCTAACTCGGGCCCTTCGGGGCGCCTCGGTTCGACTCCGAGTGTGGGCGTTCAAAGATCACACAAATCTTTAAATAAAGAAATCTTCAAAAACAAACATGGAAAAAGAAATCGGGAAAATATCAAAAGGCGAATGGCAAGGAACAACGACAGATATCATAATAGGGCTCAGAGAATTCAACGGAAAAACCGGAGTTGACATCAGAGAATTTACACAAAGCGAACAATACACAGGCCCAACAAAAAAAGGCCTAAGAATTCCTGCAGACAAATTCGAAGATTTCAAATCAATGATTAATTCCATAGACACAAACGATCTAAAACCGCAATCCGCACCACAACCGCAGGCAGAACCAGCCGCAGCCGACGACGACAACTCAGGCATCGACGAATCCGGACTCATGTAATCTCGCAAACTTTTATAAACTTCTCAAACAAATTATAGATAGGTGATACTATGGTATGGTTAGAGGTCGAAACAAAAGTCAAGCTAGAAAATTCTCAGGTCGCAGCTCTCAGAAAAAAAATTAAATCAATAGCTAAGCTAAAGAAAAAGGGGACAAAGACAGATGACTATTTTGCAAACCAAAAAAAAGGCTTCCCAAAAAAAGCATTTAGAATCAGAGCAACAAAAGACCAACTCGAAGTCACATTCAAAAAATGGATCAAGCATCTCTGGACACCAGAAGTCGTCGTAAAAGAAGAATTTGAGTTCAGCCTAAAAGGAAAAGAAGAGGCAAAAGATCTCATAGCACTCTTCAAAGATCTCGGCTTCACAGAATGGGTAAAGAAAATAAAAAGGAATGAAACATATTCATACAATAAAAACAAAAGATTATCAATCGAAATAAACAACGTCAAACATCTCGGCTACTTCATGGAAATGGAATTCCTCTGCCAAGAATCCGAAGCAAAAAAAGGAATCAATTTAATCACAAAAGTTCTAAAAGAATTAGAAATCGATTTCAACCAAATCGACAATACCGGCTATACAAAAATGCTCTGGTACAAAGGAGCAACAGGCAAACACAAATTCATCGACAAAGAAACAGCTCTATAAAACATGGCAAAATACGTAATTAAAAAATCTAACAAGCTAGTTCCTAGCGACGCCATGAAAAAAATCGCTCACGTAAAAAATAAAAATATCTACAAACAAGCTGCAAAAAATCCAATCAAATTCTGGGAGAAACTCGCAACAGAGGGTTTAGATTGGGAAAAGAAATGGACAAAAGCCTACGAACAAAAACTCCCATATTTCAAATGGTTCAAGGGCGGAAAAATAAACTTCTCAAAAAATTGCCTCGATAGACACCTTGAAAACAAATCAGACAAAGTCGCAATAACATGGGTGCCAGAACCAACAAAAGAAAAAACAATCAAACTAACCTACAAAGAGCTTCATGAAAAAGTCTGCAAATTCGCAAACGTACTAAAGAAACATAAAATCAAAAAAGGAGATGTCGTATCAATCTACCTTCCAATGATCCCCGAAGCAATAATCGCAATGCTAGCCTGCACAAGAATCGGGGCAATTCATTCTGTCGTTTTCTCAGCATTCTCAGCTGATGCACTAAAGGCAAGAATCCAAGATGGAAAAGCAAAAATTCTAATCACTGCTGACGGCTATTATCGACGAGGCGAAAAAGAAGATCTGTTAACAAAAGCAAGGCGAGCAGTCAAATCAACAACTGTCAACAAAGTTATAATAGTTCCAAGGTTAAGAAAGAAAATCCCCACAGGAAGGAAATTCCTAAACTTCAACAAAGAACTAGAATCAGCAGAACCAAATTGCGAGCCAACAATAGTCAATTCAGAAGATACCATGTTCATCCTATACACATCTGGAACAACAGGCAAACCAAAAGGAGTAGTCCACGATACTGGAGGCTACGCAACTCAGGCATACTGGACAGCAAAATGGAATTTCAATTTACACGACGACGATGTAATGTGGTGCACTGCCGATGTCGGATGGGTAACAGGACACACCTACGCATTCTACGGACCACTGCTAAACGGAGCAACAACCCTAATCTACGAAGGCTCCCCAGATTTCCCAAACCCAGGACGATGGTGGAAAATAATCCAAGACAACAAAGTCACAGTCTTCTACACCGCACCAACAGCAATTAGAATGTTTCAAAAATTCGATCCAAAATATATCAAAAAACACAATCTCAAATCTCTAAGAATTCTAGGATCTGTCGGTGAGCCAATCGATGAAGACGCATGGAAATGGTACTTCAAAACAATCGGCGGCTCACGATGCCCAATCATCGACACATGGTGGCAAACAGAAACCGGCGGAACCCTGATTAACGCCCTCCCTGGAATCGGACCATTCGTCCCAAAAGTTTCGGGCCAACCATTCCCCGGAACAAATCTAATCATTGTTGATGAGAAAGGAAAACAAATCAAAAAGAAAAATGTAGTAGGAAATCTGGTCCAGGTACCACCATTAGCTCCCGGAATGCTTCACGGAGTTTGGAAAAATCCCAAAAAATACAAAGACACCTACTGGTCGAGATTCAAAAAATATTACGACACCAGCGACGGAGCATTCCTAACAAACGGCGGACTAATTAGAATAACAGGACGAACTGATGACGTTATGAAAGTTGCAGGTCACAGAATGACAACAGCCGAATTAGAAAATGCAATCACAGATCACCAAGCAATAAACGAAACCGCAGTCGTCCCAATTCCACACGAAGTCAAAGGCGAAGTCCCAGTAGCTTTCGTAATACTAAAACATAAAATCAAAGATCAAGAAAAATTCGAAAAAGAAATCAAAAAACTAACGGACGATAAAATCGGCCCAACAGCAAGGCCAGCAAAGATCTACATCGTCGAAGCACTTCCAAAAACTCGTTCAGGAAAAATCATGCGAAGAATCTTAAAAGCCCTACTGATCGACGAAGAACCAAAGGGACTTTCAACATTACTTAATCCCAAATCCGTCGACGCAATAAAAAAAATAATCAAAACTAAAAAATGAGACTAAACATTATTATCGGCGGCAAGGCAGGACAAGGCATCAACAAAGTCTCACAAATCGTCGCAAACGTTCTCTCCGAATTCGGCTACTTCACGTTCAACTACCGAGACTACCAATCGTTAATTCGAGGCGGCCACAACTTCAACGTCCTCTCAATATCAGATACACCAATCGAAAGCCACGAATCGAAAGCCGACATTTTAGTGGCACTCGACGACAGAACAATACAAACTCACAAACAAGCCCTCAAAAAAAACGGCGTCACAATTCTCGGCGACCAATTTAAAGACTTGGGACGAAACTTGAATATCGCACTATCCGGAGCTCTAATAAAAATCCTCGGAATTCCAATTCAAGAACTCGAAAAAGAAATCAAATCCCAATTCAAAGAACACACCGAGGCAATTGCAGCAGCAAAACAAGGATTCGAATCTCAGAAAAAAATCTCAGATCTAAAAAAACTAGATAACAAAATATCAATCTCATCCGGAAGCAAAGCAGTCGCAGAAGGCGCAAGAAACTCAGGACTAGATTTATACATCGCCTACCCAATGACACCAGCGACAAACGCAATGCACGAACTCGCAAAAAACCAAATCGAAAATAACCTAATGATGTTCCAAGCAGAAAGTGAAATCTCAGCAATAAGCATGTCCCTCGGAGCCTCATTTGCAGGAGCAAAAACAATGACTGGAACATCAGGCGGCGGGTTCGACCTCATGTCAGAATCACTATCCCTCCAAGGCCAATCCGAAATCCCACTAACAGTCTACCTCGCATCAAGAGTCGGGCCAGCAACAGGAGTCCCAACTTACACCGCACAATCAGATCTCGATATTGCACTCCGAGCAGGGCACGGCGAATTCCCAAGGATAGTAGTCGCACCATCCAACCCAACAGAAACAATCGAAAAAACATCCGAAGCATTATACCTCGCTGAAAAATTCAAAACCCTTTCAATATTATTATCAGATAAACACCTAGCAGAGTCGGAATTCTCAACAACAGAACAACCAGCAAAAACTCCAAAATTCAAAATAGATAGAAAGGTCCCCGGACAAACAATCATAAAAGCCTCCTCGTACGAAGTCGACAAATTCGGAAACTCCACAGAATCCTACACATTAACTGAAGACAACACAAACAAACGAATCGACAAATATAAACAAGCAAAAAAGTTCATAGAAAAAAATTACGACATGATAAAAATCCACGGCGATAAAAACTCAAAAAATCTAATCATAGGCTGGGGCTCAACAACAGGCGCTATCAAAGACGCAATCAAAGACCTCGATACCAAATTCTTACAAGTCTTATATTGCAAACCACTCTCACCTCAAATTAAAAAAGAACTACAAAAAGCAGACAAAGTAATCCTAGTCGAATGTAATGTAACAGGGCAACTAGGCCGACTCATCCGAGAAAAAACCGGAATCAAAATAGAAAACAGACTCCTAAAATACAACGGCCGCCCATTCCACTCCGACGAACTAAAAAAATATTTGGAGGAAATATTATGAAAATAATAAAAGCAACTAAAAGAGATTCAAATGAAATTTCCAAAATATTCCTCGAAGAATCAAACAAGAAGCCATACTCTCAAAATTACAGCCCCAAAACAATAAAGTCAAGAGTCAAAGATATGCTTAATTTTGGAAGCATTTATTTAGCAATCACAGACAAAGAAATAACTGGATTTATTGCAATTGCAGGAGAGGGTAAATCAAATATTTATATAGATGAATTTTGGATAAAGAAAAGGTATCAACGAAAAGGTACTGGCACAGAGATGCTAAAATTCGTACAAAATAAATACAAGAAAAAAGGAGCTAAATCAATTAGTGTAATGACGTCTAAAAAAGCAAAGGCTTTTAGATTTTATAAAAAAATTGGCTTCCAGAAGAATAATGATGAAATAATCTTGAATAAAAAACTAAAATGACAAACCTAAAAACAAACTCAGAAATAACATGGTGCCCTGGCTGCCCAAACCACATGATACTAGAAGCAGTCAAGCAAACAATAACAAGATCAAAAATAGATCAAAAACAATTTGCAATCACAACGGACATCGGGTGCCACGCAAAAATGTTCGACTACCTAAACCTCTCAGGAATCTACTGCCTCCACGGAAGAGCAATCCCAACAGCAATCGGAATGAAACTCGGAAACCCAAATCTAAAAGTCCTAGCATTCGCCGGCGACGGAGCAGCATATGCAGAAGGAATCGCACACTTCATTCACGCTTTCAAATACAACGCCGACATGACCCTAATTCTCCACGACAACCAATCATTCTCCTTAACAACAGGCCAACCAACACCAACATCCCAACAAGGCTACGAATCAAAAGCATCCCCACTAGGAACCCAAGACAAACCATTCAACCCAATCAAATTAGCTTTGGCATCAAACGCAACTTTCATAGCAAGAACAAACGCGAAAGACATCCCACACATGATATCAACATTCTCAAAAGCAATCGCGCACAAAGGTTTCTCGTTCGTCGAAGTCATCCAAGACTGCCTAATCTTCAACCTTGACGCGAATAACAAAGACAAACTAATGTACAAAATAAAAGATAACTCCGACAAAAAAATCGCAGAAAAACTAGCAGACCAATTCAACTACAACTCGAAATCAGGAAAAATCCCATTAGGCATAATCTACAAATCAGATGAAAAATCTCTAGCAGAAAAATGGCCGCAACTCAAAAAACTTCTAAATAGCAAAACAAACTGGCAACAAAAATGAAAAACGACATCACTCAAATAGAAAAACTTCTCCAAGACAAAAACCAACTGGCAATCGCACTAGTCGCACCATCATTCGTCACAGATTTCAAATATCCATCACTAATCTACCGCCTGAAAAAACTCGGCTTCGATAAAGTAACAGAAGTAACATTCGGCGCAAAAATGATCAACCGAGATTATCACAAAATTCTCAAAACATCAAAAGGCCTAATGATATCATCACCATGTCCAGGAATCGTCACAACAATAACAAACAAATTCCCAAAACTAAAATCAAAACTAATCAAAGTCGACAGCCCAGTCGTAGCAATGGCAAAAATATGCAAAAAACATTTCCCAAATCACAAAACAATTTTCATCTCACCATGCGATTTCAAAAAAGTCGAAACCGAATCCTGCAAAACCTTAGACCACATAATCGACTACGACCAACTAAAACTCCTCTTCCAAAAAAACAAAATAGGCAGACCAATCTTCAAAAGAAAATCCGACTGGCTCTTCGACAAATTTTACAACGACTACACAAAGATATATCCACTATCAGGCGGCCTAGCACAAACCGCACACCTAAAAGGCACCCTCAAAGAAGATGAAGTCGCAGTAATAGACGGCATAAACAAAGTAATAAAATTCTTAGAAAACCCAGATCCAAAAATCAAATTCCTCGATTGCCTCTTCTGCGACGGCGGATGCATCGGCGGCCCACACACATCAAAAAAATTAACAATCCCACAAAAATACAACAAAGTAATACGCTACCTAAAAAAATCGAAAAAACAAGATATTCCCGAAGACCGGAAGGGATTAATCAACATAGCAAAAGGACTAAAATTTACAAAGTAATCATTTCTTAGCCCAACTATAAATTCCGCCGATCAACAAACCAACAATCGTCAAACCCAATCCAGCAATAACCAATACTGGCTGGACCTCTCCAACAACTAAAAGATAATAACTAAGCAAACCAATAATCCCAACCAACCCAACAAAGAATCCACTAACCAAGGTTGAACTCTTAATATTCTTCCTAGCCCACGTCGCGATGACACAAACAGCCAGAACAATAATAAATGACACAAAAATATACGTACTAACAACCAAGTCCTGCATCACAATAGCCAAGATAGTAGCAAGAACAGCAAGACCAAAAATAACCTTCCGAATATTCCTAACAGTTTTTTTCTTATCCCAATCAAACCAATCCTGCACAACCGCCGAAGCCCCCGTAAAAATATAAGTGTCAATCGAACTCATCACCGCCGCAAATAACAAAACAACAGCCAAACCCAACAGCCCAACAGGCAACAAATTAGCAAACCCATATATCAACGCCAAATCCGGATCAATCCCAGGAAACTGACCCTTAACAGTCAAAGCAACAAGAGCAAGCAAGAACCCAAATATAGCATAAACAACAAGCGAAGACAAAATACCGTTCCTCAAAGCTTTCTTATTTTTAGCAGAATAAACCCTCTGCCACATATCCGCCGCAGCAAAAGGATAAAACAAACCAATAATAAAAAACCCAATTATCGTTCCAATATCAGCCCGAAACACATTCCATTCAGAAACAGGAACAAGAGATCCTTGAAACAATATCAAAGCCAAAACAGCCAGAATAAAAATCATCGCAAGATATTGCAAAATATCAGTCTTCGCCACAGCCTTAAATCCACCCATCAAAAGATAAATCAAAACGACAAACATCATAATCACAGCACAAATCCAAAACGGCCAGGCAGTAAAAAACACAAAAATCTTCGTTCCAGCAATCAAATTCATAACCAAATAACCAACCATCACAACAATAGTAATCAACGAAGCAAAACCCGCAGCCTTCTTTCCATAATTATATTTAAAATAATCAGCAAGAGTATAATATCTCCCAGCAGATTCATCTTTCAACTTCATCGCAAAAGGAAGAAAAATCAACATCCCAATAACCATCCCAATAAAATACCAAATCGCAGAAATCCCCCACAAAAAAACAAGCGCAGTAAAAATCATCATGACACTTCCAGTCTTACTGGCATTCGTAGTCATCATGGTCGACCAACCACCAAGCCCACGCTTAGCAATCAAAAATTCTTCATCATCCTTCTTCCGCGAAGTAAAATATCCAATCAGAATCAATACCAAAAAATACAAACCTACCAGTACAAAGTCAAGGCCAGACAAACTCATCATTTTACTTTCTCCATAATAAAAAACCCAAAAATCTCCTTATACAATTTATAGCGACAATTGTCGTGTCTTACACGTAAAAACCCAGAATAAAATCAAAGCTCTCTATACACTTCCGGCAAAATCTTTCCCTCTGCCTTCTTCAAATGAGCCTGATAAGTCGAATAAGAAATCCCCATAATCTCAGCAAGCTTCTCCATCTTCACCTTCTTAGGATAATCATAATACCCATTCTTAATCGCAATCCCCATCGCCTTCTTCTGCAAATCAGTCAAATCCGGAAGCAACTTCGTAAACGAAATATTCGAAACTTTCTCCTGCCTAAACTTTATCACCTTCGCACCCAAATACTTTTCAGCAACCTCCAAAACATCTTCCAAAAGTTTCCTCTCAAAACTAGCAAAACTCCAAACATGTTTTTTCTCCCCGGGATGAATAATAATCGGACTAATCTGAATAACCTTCGGATGCCAAAAAACCTCAGTAAAAAGCGGCTCCCTCAAAACACCAATCACAAAATCCCCACTCTGCTCATAATTAATTATCCAATCCTGCTTCTTCGCATCACGAATAAACGCCCTTTTATTTTTCTCATCCCCAAACAAAAACCCCGTCCCAGTAACATAAACATCACCTTTATCCTTATAATGAGAAAGAACATAACTCGCAACCGAAATATTATGCTTCATAGCCAAACTCCCAAACGGCTGCTTCGCGGACTCAACATTCAATTTCAAAACCCACATGATAACACGACAATAATCGTGTTTAAATAATTACCTAAACAAGCCCCAACTTCCCCGCGTTCTCCCAAATCTTATCAGCAACTTCCTTCTCACTAATTCCCTTAATCCGAGCAATCTCTCCAATAGTCACAGCAACATTAGCCGACTCATTTCTCTCGCCAACAACAGGCGACAAAAACGGCGAATCAGTCTCAGTCAACAACTGCTCAATCGGAACTATCTCAACCATCATCTGAAAATTCTGCCACCTCTTAATCGCAGGCGCCACACTAAAAAACCAACCATTCTCAACACCCCTCTTAATCAAACTCTTCTTCCCGCAAAAACAATGTATCACTATGCCGACCTTGTCCGCATCAGCGGATGCCTTCTGGGCAGGAGGTACACCCTTGGGTGCTGCAAAACCCATCTCCTCCAAAATCTCAAAACACCTAAGCTCAGCCCCCCTCGAATGAATCACAACCGGCTTATCAATCTTCTTCGCCAACTTCAAAACTTTCCTAAAAACTTCCTCCTGCGCAACCTTCATTTCATCAGTCGTATTCTCAACAACCTTAAAATCCAAACCAATCTCGCCAATCGCAACACAATCATCCGCATGCTCCTCAATCCACTTAAGCTCATCATCAACATCATAAGCCTCAATTCCCCTTAGATACCCATCTTTGCCCTCCTCAGAGGGTACTTGCGGAGGCGCGCCAAAATCACTAAACCTATCAGCAATCGCATCAATCGGATACATCCCAAAACTCGCCCTAAAAATATCGTACTTCTCACTCAACTCCAAAACCTTCCGATTCGTCTCGGGATTCACACCAGAATTCACAACAACCTTAACCCCAGCCTTCTCAGCCCGATCAACAACCGCATCCAAACCCTCCTCAGACTTCTCCCCTTCCAAATGCGCATGAACATCAATCAATTTCATAAATAACAAAACAATTCACCAATTAAAAACTTAACTTTCAAACTACAAAGAATCAAAATATTCTCTCAAGGGCTCAAGCGCAATCTTCGACCACTCTTCAACAACAGAATCCGGAGAACCACAAACCTCTTCCAACTCTTCCATCGTCATAAACCTCCCATCATCGGCCTCCAAATCCTTCGGCCTCACAATCACAGAATCCGTCTCCACGATATACAAAACCCCAAAATGAACTTTCCCAACATCATTCGAATCATCATTGATATATCCTAGAACCCTCGGACTCACGCCCCCATCCATCTCAATTTCTTCCTCAATTTCCCTCAAAACACTTCCATGAATCGGATTCTCCACATCCACCTCCTCAATATGTCCACCAACTCCCCATGACCACTTACCCTGAAGCCGCTTCTCATGATAATTCTCACCCTTAACAGACCTCCGATAAACAAAAACTTTCCTCAACGCCGGATTAACAATAATCGCATAACCTATCGGCTGCTTGTGCGTCGGATCACACTCCGCAATTCCCCTCTTCAAATACTTACAATTCTCCAAAATCCTTAACTCAAAATCAATATGAGTCCAAACCTTAAACCCCTCAAAAAAATCTTCTCCAAAAAGCGCCTCACGATCAATCACCATTATTTTCTGTTCAGGATCCATACAAACAAAACTCACTCACATTTTATAAAGATTTAGATAATCTACCGTCGAATTTCCTTACCATCAACAACCAACGTCGAAGGCCGCCCATCCAACTCACCAACACCAATCACGATATCAACCTTATCAATCAGGTCATGATCAATATCACTAATCTTCACCGCAAAGGGCTCTCCCGCAAAATTAACTGAAGTCGTAATAAACGGAACCTCCGCCTTCTCAACCAACTCAGTAAACTCACAATCTGGAATCCTAACGCCCAAAGAATCATTCGAAGAAATATCCTTCAAAAACTCCGGGTCCTTCTTCTTCAAAATCAAAGTAAACGGCCCAGGCAAATATTTTTCCAACAACTCATCATCTACAACACAATGCTCCTTAATCCAATCAACCGACGGCGCAACCACACTCATCGGCTTATCCTTATCTCTATACTTAAGATTCTTAATCATCTCAACAGATTCCAAATTCGTCGCGTCACAACCCAAGCCATAAATAGTATCGGTCGGGTAGATAAAAACCGCCCCATGCTTGATATCATCAACAAAATCCATCAAGTTTAATAATACTCCAACCTTAAAAAACTTATGATAGAATATTTAACTCTAATCCTAGCAATCCCACTCGGCCTCGCGCTAGCAAACATAACCAAAGATGAAAAACAAATTTATTCCAAACCCCCCTACTTCCCAGTCATCCTCTGGGTCCTGGCAATCGCCGCAGCAATATTATTTTCCCTAAACAAAACCGTCGCCCTAACGCTAACATTCATTTTTATCACAACACTCGTCTGGCAAAAAGCATAATCTTAAAACACTAAATCTACTCCTTAAATCATGAAACAAAAATTTTGTCCAAAATGCAAATCAACAAACATAGAACTAGATCCGACAGCAATGCAAGCGGCAACGGCAGTCCCACAAACGCATAAATGTCAAAAATGCGGATTCGAATCAATCGCATTTCCGGAGAAAAAAGAATGACACTAAACCTAATCGGAACAGGACTAAACGCAAGCTCAATATCAGTCGCAGCCCTCGAAGCAATCAAATCCTCCGACAAAGTCTACCTGGAAAACTACACTGTAAATTTCCCCTACCAAATCAAAGACCTAGAAAAATCCTACGGCGTAAAAATCATAGAACTCGAAAGATCAAAAGTAGAAGACGAATCAATCCTTAAAGAAGCAAAAGAAAAAAACATATCACTCCTAGTCTACGGAGACTCACTATCAGCAACAACCCACATCCAACTAATCCTCGAAGCAAAAAAGCAAAAAATCCCACACAAAGTTTTCCACAACGCATCAATCATGACCGCCATCGCAGAAACAGGATTACAACTTTACAAATTCGGGAAAACAGCCTCGATGCCAAACTGGGCAGAACACACAAACAAGCCAACATCATTCGCAAACTATATCAAAGAAAACCAATCCATCAAAGCACACACCTTAATCTTAACAGACATCGGACTAGAAATAAAAGAGGCGATCGAACAACTCCAAGAAGCAACAAAGGATCTTCCAGATAAAATTATAGCAATTTCAAATGCTGGAACACCAAATCAGAAAATATTCCATGACACACCAGACAATCTCAAAAACGAAAAAGTTAAAATGCCATTTGCATTAATAATTCCAACAGAACTCCACTTCATAGAAGAGGAAGCAATACAAGAGATGACAAAATGATAAACTCAATCATAACAATAATATTGGCAATAATCATATTCTGGCTTCTAAGCGCCATCATAGTCCCGTTATTAACAATCCCCAACTTCACAGAATTCAAAGGGAAAGTCCAAAGAACAAAAAAAATAAAGACACTAGCAAACAAACTAAAAGCTAAATCAAAAAAACAAACTCTAGAAAACGTATTTAAATTTGTAACAAAAAAATACACCAGCTACGAAGACCAGATGCAACTAGCGATAGTCCCAAAATGGTTCTATAACAATCCAGAAAAACTTCTCAAAAAATCCCAGTTCCTACCATGTTGCGTACAAAACCTAATTGTCAGAACCATACTTGTCAATACCGGACAATTCAAAAACTCCGACATAAAATCAATGGCTATGATAACAAAAAAAATCACCGCCCACCAATATCTAACCGTAAAGATTGACAACCAGAAATACAAAGTCGACGCATATTTCAGAATCCTAAAAAAGATTTGACTCCACTAGTCACATTTAAAAATTAAACAACCATCATCATATCATGGCAGACATTAAAGACATCGAGAAAGAAATCCTAACATTTTGGAAAAAGAATAAGACATTTGAAAAATCACTAAAAAAAACTAAAAAAGGAAAACCCTATATTTTCTACGACGGACCACCATTCGCAACAGGATTACCACACTACGGACACCTTCTGGTTTCAACAATAAAAGACGTGTTCCCAAGATTCTTCACAATGCAAGGTCGATACGTAAAACGAAACTGGGGCTGGGATTGCCACGGACTACCAATCGAAAACATCGCAGAAAAAGATCTGGGCATAAACTCAAAAGACGAAATCGAAAAAATGGGTATAAAAAAATTCAATGCTCATTGCAGAAGCAAAGTAATGACCTATGCAAACGAATGGGAATCATACATCGACAGAATCGGACGATGGGTCGACTTCAAACAAGGCTACAAAACAATGGACACAAACTACATCGAATCAGTCTGGTGGGCATTCAAACAGCTCTACGAAAAAGGTTACTTATACGAAGGCGAAAAAATCCTAATGTACTGTCCCAGATGTTCAACCCCTCTAGCAAAATCCGAAATCTCCATGGACAACTCATACAAAATCGTAAAAGACCTAACAGTAACAGTAAAATTCAAAATGCTCGACGAAGAAAACACATACGCAATCGCATGGACAACAACACCATGGACGCTTCCTAGCAACTTAGCACTAACAGTAAACCCAAAACTAACATACGCCTTCGCAAAAGACAAGTCCGACGGCAACACATACGTCCTAGCAAAAGAACTACTCCACACATTCTACAAATCCGAAAACGAATACACAATCACAAAAGAAGTAAAAGGAAAAGAACTCGAGGGCAGAAAATACGAACCACTCTACCCCTACTTCAAAGACAATCCAAATTCATTTCAATTCATCTTAGGAGATTTCGTAACAGCCGAAGACGGAACAGGAATTGTTCACACCGCACCAGCATTCGGAGAAGAAGATAATGCCGTATGCAGAAAATACAAAATCCCAATGGTACAACCTGTAGACGAAAGCGGGAAATTCACAAAAGAAGTAACAGACTACGCCGGAAAATTCATACACGACATAAACGACCAAATCGCAATCGACTTAAAAAAATCAGGCCAAGCAATCATGACAAGAAAAATGGACCACGAATATCCATTCTGCTACCGATGCGACACAAAATTAATGTACCGAGCACTCCCTGCCTGGTTCGTCGACATCCAAAAAGTAAAGGCCAAACTTCTAAAACTAAACCTCAAAATAAACTGGTTCCCAGACTACCTCAAAGAAGGCCGAATGCAACATAACATCTCAACCGCACCAGACTGGAACATTACGCGAAACAGATACTGGGCAACAGCAATCCCAATCTGGAAATCCGCATCAGGTAAAATAAAAGTCGTCGGCTCAATCGAAGAACTAGAAAAATTAAGCAAACAAAAAATCACAGACCTCCACAAAGATTGCCTCGATCCAGTAAAATTCAAAATCGACGGGGAAGAATATACAAGAATCCCTGAAGTCTTAGATTGCTGGTTCGAATCAGGCTCGATGACATTCGCACAGTTCCATTACCCATTCGAAAACAAAGATTACTTCGATAAGCATTTCCCAGCACAATTCGTCACAGAATACATCGGCCAAACACGAGCATGGTTCTATTACATGATGTCATTATCCGCAATCCTCTTCGACAAAATCCCATTCGAAAACGTCTTAACAACCGGAACTATAATGGCAGAAGATGGACAAAAAATGTCAAAATCACTAAAGAATTACCCAGACCCATTAGAAGTCGTCGACAAATACGGAGCAGACACACTAAGATTCTACTTATTACAATCTCCAGTAATGAGCGCAGAGAACACAAATTTCTCAGAAAAGGGGTTAGTTGAAACCTACAAAAAAATCACAGTCCTCCTATACAACGTCTCAAACTTCTATCAAGACTACCAGCAAAAAGGCGACGAAGATTACAAAAAATCAAACAACATAATGGACAAATGGATAATCTCACGAACCGAAGATCTAAATCAAGTGATCCAAAAAAATCTAGAAGAATACAACACCGTAAAGGCATGCGCCTTCGCAAAAAAATACATCGACGATTTGTCAACATGGTACGTCAGAAATTCACGAGACCGATTCAACGACAATGATACCACCGCAAGAAAAACACTAAGATATGTCCTAGAAAAACTAACAAAAACCCTAGCCCCACTAATTCCATTCGTCACAGAAAAAATCTACCAAGACATGAACGGGAAAACAAAATCAGTTCACCTAGAAGACTATCCAAAAGCAAATACAAAAGCAATCGACGAAAAACTAACAGGACAAATGTTAGCAACAAGAAACATAGTTTCAAGCGCACTAAAAGAAAGAGACCGGGCACACATTGGAATTAAATGGCCACTCGCAAAAGCAACAGTTTTAGGGGATATGTTCAAAGTAAAAGAAGAGCTCCAAGATATTATAAAAGAAGAACTTAATATAAAGAAACTAGAATACAAACCACATTCAGAACAATCCATCCACCCAACGGTAATCTTAGACACAACCCAAACTCCAGAACTAGAAGCCGAGGGTTTCGCAAGAGAAATCTCAAGGAAAGTTCAAGCAACACGAAAGAAAGCAGGCCTAGTAAAATCAGACTCAATCGAATTAGAAATATCAGGAGACATAAAAGAGAAACTGGACTCTCAATTAGACTTCATCAAAGAAAGAGTCGGCGCAAAACAAATATCACTAGACAAATCTGGCAAAAACTTTAGTCACTCTGAAGAGGGAAAAATCAAAGACAAATCATTCTTTATACAATTCAATAAAATCTAATCACCGTCGATAAAACCTGTTTTCACCCCTCAATACCCAGACAACTCAAAGAAACATTTAAATACTAAATCTAACTAGAACAACTATGATAGTCAAAGAGGAATTTTTAAGTCGGCTCCGAAAAATATTCGATTTAAATCTTTATGAAGTAAAAGTATGGACAGCTTTACTCTCGAGGGGAACTTCAACAGCAGGTGAATTATCATCAATCTCCGACGTCCCAAGATCACGAACATACGACATCTTAGAATCCCTAGAAAAGAAAGGCTTCATCGTTATGAAATTAGGAAAACCAATCAAGTTCGTAGCACTAAAACCAGAAGAAGTAATCGAACGAGTAAAGAAAAATCTTCTAACTAACGCAAAAGAAAAATCCAAACGATTAGAAAAGCTAAAGGGGGACGACGTACTAGAAGAACTAAGCGGACTATTCTCAGACGGAATCAAATACATCGAACCAACAGATCTATCTGGCGCACTAAAAGGTCGACAAAACATTTACAATCATCTTGACATGCTAGTCAGAGAAGCACAAAAAACAATCACACTAGTAACAACAGCAGATGGACTAAGCAGAAAGCTAGAAGTTCTATTACCATCTCTAGAAAAAGCAAAGAAAAGAGGAGTAATAATTAGAATCGCAGCACCAATAACTCCAGAAAACAAACAGGTAGCATCCGACTTCGCAAAAGTAGCAGAAGTAAGAGATGTTAAAGATCTACGAGCAAGGTTTATGTTAATCGATAGCGAACAACTAATGTTCATGCTTCTAAACGACGAAGAAGTCCACCCAACATACGACGTAGGTGTCTGGTTAAACACAGAATTCTTCGCACAAGCACTAGAAAGTCTTTTCGAAATCGCTTGGAAAAACTTCAAACCAGTTAAGTAAAAATTATTCTAATTCTGAGAATGACCATTAAGACAACCCATAACAAGAGCTCCATTCTCAGCATCAATTAAGGCATCGGTATAATGTATCTGCGCAAAAAGAGTTTCGCGTTTAATCCCTATTTCTTTTGGGCTCAAACACCTATCCCAAAAACCCTCTGAATACCTCCACCCTCGACAATCCTCATCTAAAGATACCAACCCCAATAACTCATGATTTGGATACTTCTTACGTAAAGCAACATATGCATCTACCATCATTTCTCCTACCACCTGACGATCCTCAGTACAATCTGCCATAATATAATCCACAACTAATCCTTTTTAAAAATTTATATCCTCAATTACATCTCTTCAACAACTTCAATTCCCAACAAATCTAATCCACTCTTTAAAACATCCCTAAACTTCTTCACAAGCGCCAACCTAAATCCTTCCTCAACAGAACCCAAAACAGGACACGCATGATAAAACTCATTAAACATCTGCGCCAACTCATAACAATAATTAGCAATCAAATTCGGAGCAAGCGAATCATAAGCCTTCGCAACAACATCCCCAAACGAATCAATCTTCTTCAATAACTTAATCTCCTCGCTCTTCAAATCCAAAATCTTAACCTTCTTCTTGCTCTTAACTTTCCGAACAATCGACGAAGCTCGAGCGTACGAATACAACAAATAAGGACCAGTATCTCCCTCAAAAGCAACCGCAGCATTCGGATCAAAAATTATATTCTTCTTCGGGTCCTGTTTCAACATAGAATATTTTATAGAAGCAATCGCAATCTTAAGCGCCTTCTCATCCAATTTCTTCCCAGGATTTTCACCCCTGTCTTTCAAACGACCAGAAGCAACATCCTTAACATTTTTCAAAAAATCACTATACAAAACATTATTCCCAGTCCTAGAACTCATCTTACCCTCAGGAAATCGAACCATTCCAAACGGCAAAACCCCATAACTCGCCGCTTCCTTCTTCAACCCCATCAACTCCAAAGTTTTAACCAACTGCTCAAAATGCATCTTCTGCTCGTTCCCAACAGTAACCAAATAATTATCACTCTTAAATTCCTTGAACTTCTTCAAAGCAAGAACAATATCCTTCGCCGAATACAAAACAGTCCCATCCCTTCTAAGCAAAACCCAAACCCCCAAGTTATATTTCTTCAAATCCATAAACACAGCATCATCCTTCTTCGCAATTTTTTTATCCAGCAAATCAAGCGCCTTATCTCTAGCATCAGCTTCAAACTCGCCCTCAAACAAACCTACATCAAAATGCGCACCAAGCTCTGAATAAATCCTATCCCAAGACTTTATCGACGCCGCTCGAGTCTTCTTCCACAAATCACTAATCTCCTTATCGCTCTTATCTTCAATCTTCTGATTAATCTCATCAACCTCCTCCTGCAACTTCTCATTCTTCGCCAACCTCTTCACCGCATCAACATAAATCCCAGCAATCCAAGATTCATCATCACTCAACTTTTCCTTCGCATGATATTTCTTATAACACCAAATCCATTTAGCAATATGCATCCCAGTATCTCCACTATAATTCATCTGAACAACTTTCTCTCCAGAAGCTCTAAAAATTCTAGCCAAACTCTCCCCAAGAGAAGTCCCACGAATATGCCCAACATGAAACGCTTTATGTGTGTTCGGCTGCGAATATTCAACCAACCGAGTTTTCCCCTTCCCTTTAACAATTTTCCCTCCATCCTTCAAAACCCTCTCAGCCAAAATCTTCTTATCAACAAAAAAATTCACATAAGCCCCCTTAAAATCCACATTAGAAATATCCGTCTTCTTCAAATCCTTCCGCAACTTCTCAGCCAACTCCTCAGCAATCAACATCGGATTCTTCTTCAACTTCTTCGATAAAACAAAACACGGAAACGCAAAATCCCCCATCTCATCCTTCGGCGGAATCTCAACTAGTCTCTCGACTTCACCAACTTTCAAACCAGTCTCATTCGAAACCAACTTAACAATAATATCTTTCATAAAACCAGAAACCAAAACCATTATAAAAACATTCGCCCTTAACAAATCATGGCAACACCCTGGCTAATAATCACAATCGCCGCACTAATAGTAATTCTCGGCATCGTCGCAATCTTCAACAAAAAGAAAAGCAAAACCCCAACCGACTACAAAACACTTTTCACAATCGGACTCGTCTGGCTTCCTTTCGGTATAATCATGAGATTCTTTGGCGGCGCATCAAATTCAATCGGAACAATTTTCGCAATTCTCGGATTCTTCTATTTGGTCATCGGAATCGCGAACAAAAACAAATGGAAAAAACGAAAAGTAACAACTAAAGAACAAAAAAGAATGTTATGGTTCACAATCGCAGGACTAATCCTTTTCATCATCCTCGGTATCATATACATCATACTTAAAACAAAATGTTAAACATCGAAGCAATAATCTGGTACATATTCTTACTAGACAGCGTTGGCGCAAACATCATGGCATGGATCTTCCCAAAATGGGCAAAGAAAAATCTAAAAAAATTCTGGAAACACATCCCTGTCACAAAAGCTTGGGCAGCACTCTACCTAGCGCTAATCCTATGGGTCGGCTGCACATTATACAGACTAGGAATCTTACCATATTAAAATGAGCGAAGAAATAAAAAGACGAGAAACGAAATCCGAACTTGCCGAATCATTAATCGGAATGGCCATACTTATAGGTGCTGCCGCAACAACTGTATATTTCGCAGCAACACAATACATCGCACAATCAGATCCACTCGCATACCTTCCATTCGCTCAATAACTACTTCTTAAAAATCAACAAACTTATCGCAAATCCAACAATAACCCTAGGCAACTCAACAAAAACAGTCCACCCAAAAACACCCAAGGGAACATTGTGCGGCACAACCCCAAACCTCTCAAACAAAGCCATCGTCAACGTAAGATAAATCGCCCAATAAACAATCATTCCAATAATATTACCCCAACCAACTTTTTTCTTCACCATCCTAGAATAACTAACAATTCAAACTATAAAAACTTTTAGAAAACAGCCCACTTTCCCTTAGCCTTCTGCTCCCTATCCTTAACCGACCCCAACTTATTAATCCGCGGCCGCCCACTATCCTTATCCTTCCTCAAAGTAATATCTAAACTCTCAAGCAACGAAGAAATCCCAGTCTCAAAATCAACAATAGAAGAAGCCTCCCCACGAACTCCACTCTCTCCCCAAAAATTAATAATAGAATCTGCCAAATACGAAACAAGAAGCAAATCATGGTCAACTACAAACGCAGTCTTTTCCCTCTCAATCATAATTTCCTTAATCGCCTTCGCCACAACAATCCTTTCCTCAACATCCAAATAAGCAGACGGCTCATCAATCAAATAAACATCAGCATCCTTCGCCAAACACCTAGCAACCGAAAACCTCTGCAACTCCCCACCACTCAAGGCCGACAACTTCTTTCCAACCAAAACCCCGAGATTAAACGTCGACGCCAACTTCTTATTTATCTTCTCCCTAAACATAATATCTCGAACCGTCTCATCCGAATCCGTAAACAAATACTGCGGCTTATACGAAATCTCCAAATCCAAATCAAGCTTCCCATTAGTCGTCTCAATCTCTCCGGCCAAAGCCCGAACAAAAGTCGTCTTCCCGGTTCCATTCTTCCCCAAAACACCAACCACATGATTCTGATGAATCTCGCCAGCCTCAGTCTTAAATTCAAAACCACTTTCAAACTTCAAATCAAAAGCCGGCCACTCAGCAATCTTCGCCCCACTCATCGCTGGATTCTTCGTAAAATTAAAGCTCAAAGGCTTATCCCTAATCCTCAAATTCTCCTCTTTCAAAAAACCATTCAAATAAGCATTAACCCCAACCTTCGAACTCTTAACCCCAGACACAGTCCCAAACGCACCCTGACCACCGAAAAACACATTCAAATAATCCGTCAAATAATCCAGAATCAAAAGATCATGCTCAACAACAATCAAAGTTTTTTCCTTAGCAATCTCCTTCAAAAAATCTGAAACTCTCAACCTCTCCCCAATATCCAAAAACGCCAAAGGCTCATCAAAGAAATAAACATCAGCATCGCCAAGCGAAGCCGCCAAAATCGCAACCCTCTGTAACTCACCACCAGAAAGCTTATTCATCTTATTCCCCAAAACCTGAGTCACGCCCAACCTCTCAGCCAACTTCTCAATATCTTTCTTAGAACCACGCTTCTTCAACAACTCCATCACGCCAACATCAATAGCAAGCGACGACAAATTTTGCGGCTTATAGGAAATCTTCTTATCCTTCAAATTATCAAAATAAGTCTGCAACTCAGTCCCCTTAAATCTCGAAACATCAATCTCCTCAGTCCCAGCCAAAATCTTCACAGCAGTCGACTTCCCAATTCCATTCCGCCCAAGCAATCCCAAAATCGAACCCTCCTTCGGCGTCGGCAAACCATACAAAGCAAATCCATTATCACCATAACGATAAATCAAATCCTCCTCGCTCACCGACGGCAAATTAATAATATCAATCGCGCCAAACGGACACCTCTTTACACAAATCGCACAACCAACACACGTATTCTCATCAATCGCACACTTCGGATCAACAGTCACACAGCTATCATATTCCTTCTTCTCAACCGGACAATACTTCTTACACTCATGCCCACACACAGTCGGCTTACATTTTTCCTTATGAACTATAGCTAATTTCATATTATACAAAATAAAAATCAAGTTTTAAACCTTCTCAAAACCCAAATCTGTCTTAACCCCAAAGTAATCGCTTAAACTTAAATACATTAAATATCATATAATATAACATTACTTCGGTAATGTAAGGATGATAGGCTTCGGTTTTTCATCCTTTTTTTATTTAATTTATAAACTTTATAATATTATCTAACACTTAGTCCCGCACTCTTGACAAAACTTCTGCCCAGATTCAATCGGCCAACCACAATCACATCGCCTCTGCTTCTCAACTTTCTTCTCTTCAGCAACCTCATAATCACTCCGCCCAGAAAGCACCTTCCCCATAATCTTACGAATCTTATCCTTATCTTCCCCTTCTTCCTGGTATTTTGTCAAATCAAATCCATCCATATTATCTTAAATAAAAATCCTCTTTTAAATTTTATTATACTCGCCTAATAACCTTAAATTTCTTCTTAAACATCTTCTGTTTCTGCAAAGAAATAACCCCCTCAACAGCAACCCCAAGTCCAGCCAAAAACCAAAACCAATCAGAATCAATATTAAAACCAAAAACCAATTTCAAAAAAACAACCACCGCAATTAAAAGCCCGACGACAATCACCAAAATATAACTCGCATTATCCAATTTCATAACAACAAAAAATCAGAAGCTTTTATAAATCTTCACAAACCTTTTACACAATGGCAGAGAAATGCGAACTATGCAAAGAAGAAATCAAAACAACATTCCTCGATAAGTTAGACGGAACACTGATAAAAACAGGCGAAGGCGAAACATCAAAAAAACATTTTATCTGCTCATCCTGCCAAAAAGAACACAAAGAAACTCTAAAAGAAAAACTCTAAACTACTTCTTCTTTAAGTGAACATCCATCTGGGGGAAAGGGATCTCAACGCCAGCCTTATTCAAAGCCTTGTAAATCTTAGTATTCGCCTCATCAACCGCATTCGCCTTATTATCAAAAGAATCAACATAAAAATAAGCCTTAAAATTCAAAGCAGAATCCGCCATCTCAAGAAACCTAACAACAGTATCTTCACTATCATCCAAATCAGTCATAGTCTTCAGCTCCTTCAAAACAATTCTTTTTACCTTATCAACATCAGAACCATAAGCAACGCCAAACATAATAGTCACCCTGGTCTTCGGATCAGGCAAAGCAACATTCTGAATCATACTATCTGCCAATTTATTATTCGGAACAATGATCAACTCATTATCAAAAGTCCTAATCTTCGTGCTTCTAAGTCCAACCTTCAAAATCTTCCCCTTAACATCCGTCCCTAAATAAACCAAGTCATTAACCCTAACAGACTTATCAATAATAACTGAAATACCTGAAAAAATATTACTCAAAATAGGCTGCAAAGCAAGAGCAAGAGCAAGTCCAGCGATACCAAGCCCAGCCAAAAACGGACCAATCTCAACACCCCAAATATCTAAAATATAAATAAAAACCAAAACAAATAACGCAACCTTAACCGCCCCATGAATCAACGAAATAATATTATCATCCATCTCATTTTTCGTCCTTTTGGAAAGTTTCTTCAGCGCCCTAAAGAGAACCAGATCAACAACAAAATAAATCAGCATCCCAATAGCGACCGCCACCAATGTAAATCCGAGACCATCCAGAATAGAAGCCAACCCTTCCCCAACAGCTAACTCCGGCAACATAACAAGAAAAGCAATCCCAAAAGAAAGCATAGACAACGGAAACGACGACTTTCCAATAATCATATCATCCAAATCCGTCTTCGTTTTTGCAGTAAGCCTAGTAACGACATAGGTCAAAATTCCCAACGCCAATCTAAATACGATTAAAGAAACTACAAAAACTACAAAAGCTCTTAAATACTCATTCTCAATACCAATATAGGCTCCAAACATAGAATAGCAAAAAGAAGTTATTTTATATAACTTACGCCTCCGTAGCTCAGTTGATAGAGCGCTTCACTCGTAATGAAGAGGTCACGGGTTTGACTCCCGTCGGAGGCTTACTCATCCTTAGTCAACTCACACCCACTCAATTCAGCCAACTTCTCAAATGATTGAAACCCGGGATAACTCTCCCCACCAATAACCCACGTAGGATAGCCGCCGACTAAAGCAGCCAAACAGACATCCCTCTGTCTATCACAATCAACGTAATTAACAAAATCAAAACTATCTCCAAATAAATCCTTCTGCGACCTGCAAACATGACACCACTCAGTACCATACATAGTCGCCCCACTCTCACCTAAACAACTAGCAAACTCATCATACTCACCAGATCCACTCGGCCAAACCACATACAACAAAACAAGAGCAACTATCAACCCAATATAAAACCCAGGGTTCTGCCACATCTTCATTTTATTCGCCATCTTAAATTATACCAACTTCCATATTTAAACATTCACAAAAAATAAAAAATAAAATTAATTTGCATCGGATTTATCTTCCACCGCATCCACAACTCTTTCCGACTTTAGCGCCACAAGCAGCATTGGAACAAGTATTCCCAGCACTACATCCACCGCCGCAAGTCGCAGCAACAGAAGCTTCGCCTTCAGAATCAGCAACTACATTCCCCTGAATCGCACCAACAGCTGCAAACCCCACAACGACAAGCGCCACAACAACCGCAATCATTAACCATGTTTTCATTTTAACCTCCCTATATTTAATTCCATAAAAAACCTAAATTAACTTTCTATATAACCACTTCGCTGAAACTAGTTTCAACGCACCAAAACAATAATATTATTCATCCCTCGACGCTTCCTCTCAACAATTCCCTTCGCCTCCAACTTATCAACCAACCTCGTCATCTTAACCTTCCCAACCCCAAGCTCATCCATAACACTCTTCTGGAAAAACGCCCCATGCTCCCTCTTCAAAATCCCAACAACCTTCTTTTCATCAGCATCCAATTTACTCATATCAATCCTCTTCGCCCGCGATTTCGCCTTAACCTTCTTCACAATAATCCTCTCATGCTCCTTACTAAAAATTAAAAACAACCCAATCACCAAAACCAACCCAGCAATAATCAAACTCAAATTCGTCTGCATCGAAATCGTATCATACATCTGACAGGCCGTCCCATGATCACAAGTCTCATCAACAATATCCTTCATCCCAGAATTAAAAAGCAAAATAATCGCAACTATCATAACTGCAATTCCAACAATCAAAAACCCCACGTTCTTATTTCTCATATAACATAAAAACAAATTCTCTATAAAAAACTATCCTTAACACTGAAGACATGTGGGAGACAGGATTTGAACCTGCGTAGGCATAAGCCACAGCCTCTTAAGGGCTGCCCGTTTGACCGGACTCCGGCACTCCCACACATAAATACGCACTAAAAAGAGATTATAAAATTATCGGAGAGCCAAATAGTGCTATGGTGCGGGGGTGAGTAATTCGCTCCGAATAAAATAATTTTGAAAAAATTATTATTTTATGAGGTGCAAATTGCGAAAAGGGTTTTGAGCTTGTTCAAATCACGCCCGAAAGCGATAGCGGGGGCGGGATTTGAACCACGCGACCTTGAGGTTATGGGCCTCACGAGCTGACCAGACTGCTCCACCCCGCTATAAAAGAACCTAACCAAAAACCCTTATAAACATTATTGTTCTACCAACTCCATGACACTATTACTCGGAATCGACGATGCTGGACGCGGACCAGTCCTAGGCCCAATGGTACTAGCCGGAGTCATAATCGAACCATCTGAAGAGCAAACAATCAAAAACTGGGGCGCAAAAGACTCAAAACTCCTAACCCCAAAAAAGCGAGGCGAAATAAAAGAAAACATAGAAAACAGATACAAACACCACATCGAAACCTCATCACCAAAAGAAATCGACAACCACAAAAACCTCAACACACTCGAAGCAGAAAAAGCCGCAAAAATAATCAACGAACTAACAAAAGACATAAGAGAAAAAGTCCAAGTCATAATCGACTGCCCATCAGTAAACATCGAGTCCTGGACAAACGACGTCCAAAAATTAATCCGCAAACCAGAAATAATTCAACTATCCTGCGAACACAAAGCCGACCTTAACCATCCAATCGTATCAGCCGCATCAATAATCGCAAAAGAAAAACGAGAAGATGAAATCTACAAATTAAAACTCCAACTCAAAACCGACTTCGGTTCAGGCTACCCAGCCGACCCAAAAACAAAAGAATTCATAGCAGAAAATTTCGACAACCCAAAATACAATACTATAATTCGATTCTCATGGAACACGGTAAAAAAACTAATCAAAGCCAAAGAAGCAAACCAACAAAAACTATTCTAATTACAAACCCTGCCCATCAGACTTCTTCGTAATCTTCTTCATTAAAAAATCTCTAATTTTCTCAGCCTTCTCCGGACTCACCGCGGGAATAGAACCCTCTGCCCCAGCACCACCACGACGACTATAAGAAAGTCCAGCAGTCTGAATCGCAACCGAAGAAAATCCTAACATCCTCGCCAAAATCCCTCGATGAATATCAACATTCTGCACTCTCTCATAAGGCACATTCGAATATTTCTTCCAAATTATCCCTTTCTCTATTTTCAAATTCGTCGGAGTAAACTCATAAAACCACCGAGTATAAGACATCCTCGCATAAATCTCTGCAACAACAATTATCAAAACAATATAAACAACAAACCCAACAAGAACAATCCCACCAATATTCCCAATACCAAATACCAATGCCCCAACAATCCCAACGATAGGCGCAACAAACCAAGACAAAAATATCATCAAAATAAACGCACCAAAATATCCCCTAACTCTAAACAGCCACGTTGCCCCAGGGTGTAACTTTTCCATACAACTACATACCAATCCCATTTAAAAATATATCTCATTCCAACAATCCTTAAAAACCACAATCTCCTATTCTAAAACATGACTTACATAAAAAAGATGGTGATGCACGGGTTCAAGTCCTTCGCGAGAAAAACAGAAATCCCCCTAGAAAACGCAATGAACGTAATCGTCGGACCAAACGGCTCCGGAAAATCAAACATCACCGACGCTCTCTGCTTCGTACTCGGACGATTATCAATCAAATCAATCCGAGCAGCAAAAGCAGCAAACCTACTTTTCTCAGGAAACAAAACATACAAAGGCGCAGCCGAAGCATCAGTAGAACTAACATTCGACAACTCAGACAAAACATTCGGCGTCGACTCAAACGAAGTCACAATCAAAAGAACAGTAAGAAAAACCGGGCAATCAATCTATAGAATAAACGGGCACACAAAAACACGACAAGAAATCCTAGAACTAATGGCACAAGCCGGCGTCGACCCAAACGGATTCAATATCGTACTACAAGGAGAAATACAATCCTTAGTAAAAGCAACATCAGAAGAACGACGAAAAATAATCGAAGAGGTCGCAGGTATCTCGATCTACGAAACACGAAAACACAAATCTCTAAGGGAATTAGAAAAAACCGAAGAAAAACTGAAGGAAGTCTCAGCCGTTCTAAAAGAAAGAACATCGTATCTAAAAAATCTCGACAAAGAAAGACAGGAAGCAATGTCCTACCAAAAACTTGAAACGACAATCAAGCGATGCAAAGCAACTCTAATCTCAAAAACGAAAAACACCAAAGAAAAAGAAACATCTGAAATCGAAAAAACAATTGAGAACTACAACTCAGAAATTGAAAAACTAAAAAGACAAATTCAAGAAAAAAATATCGGCGCGGAAGAATTCCAAAATAAAATCCTAGTAATCAATAAACAAATCCAATCTTCAACCAGCAACGAACAAGAAGTATTACACCGAGACATCTCAGACCTAAAAGCAGACCTCGCAGGATTAGACGTAAGACGAGAAAACTTCGACAACAGAACGGCTCAAGGAAAGGAAAAAATCGAATCACTAAAAAATAAAATCGAAAATCTAAACCTCGAAATATCACAAATCCAAACTTCATCTCCAAAAATAAAAGAACAACAAGAACAACATAAAATCCTCCAAGAAAAATTCGACATCCTAGAACAACAGCGAAGAAAATTCTACGTCCTAAAATCCGACCTCTCAACTCTCGAAAATCAAAAATCGCAAAAAGAAAAATTCCTAATCGAATCGCAAAAAGAAGTCCAGCTAATCGAACAAACAATCACGTCCCTATTCCACGAAATCAAATATTCCAAATCAACAGGCGAAAATGAAAAACTAAAATTAGAATCTAAATCAAAACTCGAAACAACGATAACTCAAATATCAAATCTTGAAAAAGAAATTTTAGAAAAAGAAAAAAGAAACGCAATCCTAAATACAGACATCAAACGAGAAGAAAAACTAAAAGACGACATCACCCAACTAAAATCCTGTCCAATATGCAAGCAAGATGTAAGCGACGGACACAAACACAAAATCTCAGATTCAGCAAACACAAAAATAGATTCAGCAAAAACAGAAGTCGAAAGAAATCTAAAAATAAAAACAGAAGAAGCTGGAAAAATAAATCATCTTCAAAATAGACTATCAGAACTAAGAGCAAAATTAAATGAGTTAGACATCGATAGATTCAAGCTAAGAAACTCCGAAGAGAAAAAAGAACAAATAAAACGAATCACAGAAAACCAAATCGAAACGAAAAAAGAACTAACATCAATCAACGAAAAATTCCATAAACTAAAAACCGATTATGAAAAGTTAAAAGACATCGAAGAAAAATACGACGAAACAAGACTAAATCTCCAAGAACTATCTTTCGCAGATCTAGATGTCGACAGCGAAATAACAATGAAGCAAAAAGAGATTAACAGACTAACAGTCGAATTAAAATCCACAACAAGAGATATCGAAGAATCCGAAATCGAATTAAGAAAAATCGAAGTTCAAATAACAGAAAAAGATAAGCAAGCAGTAAAGAAAGAAATCGAAGAACAAAAACTATACGAAAAAGCACAAAAATTCTTCGACAAAAGAAACGAACTACAAGATCAGCAAAAAGTTCTAGAAACAGACATCATCGGATTACAACACACAGCAAAGAACCTCGAAGACAAAATTAATCACAACAAAATCCAAAGAGCTCAAATCGAAGCGCAAATAGATTCCCTAAAATCAGAACTCCTAGAATTCGGCCAAGTCGAACTCTTGCAATTACCAGTCGACCAACTTAAAGAACGACTACAAAAATCACAATTTAGAATCTCAAGATTAGGAAACGTAAACCTAAGAGCTCTAGAAGTCTTCGACAAAGTAGGAGAACAAGTAAAACTAATCCAAGACAAAGTCGAAGTAATTTCAGGCGAAAGAGAAAAAATCGAAAAGATCATTGGCGAAATTGACAAAAAGAAAAAGAAATCCTTCATGACAACACTAACAGCAGTCAATGAATACTTCACACGAAACTTCTCACAACTTTCAAGAAAAGGTGAGGTCTTCCTAGAGCTAGAAAACAAAAAAGAACCATTCGAGGGCGGACTAAACATCCTAGTAAAAGTCTCACGTGGAAGATACTTCGACATCACATCTCTATCAGGCGGCGAAAAAACAATGGTAGCATTATCCTTAATTTTCGCAATCCAAGAATACCGACCTTACTGCTTCTACGTATTCGACGAAATCGACGCAGCCCTAGACAAACACAACTCCGAGCTACTAGCAGCCTTAATCAAAAAATACATGACAACCGGCCAGTACATAATCATAACACACAACGACACACTAATCTCAGAAGCCACAAATCTCTACGGAGTAAGCATGCAAGAAAACATGTCAAAGATTATATCTCTGAAAGTCTAATCTCTAAGAAAATTACTCTTCTTGACCAAAACAAAATCCCTCAATACATTCACAACCCGAATAAGGACAAGCTATAACTTCTCCATTTCTTGTGATAATTGGCCCTTCCCCAGAATCATAAAAGTCCTGATCCCCCTTAATGCAATAACAAGAACGCAATGCGCAATCGCTATCTACTTCACAACTTCGACTACACTGATCAGCACTCCCAGAACCACATTCTCTTATCCCGGGATAATCTTGAAAAAGAAAATACACCGACAAAGAGACAAACAATAAAAGAAAAATCCCAACAACTATTATCACCCACCACCACAATTTTCTCATAGAACAGACAAACAAGTATATTATTTAAAACTATTCCATAGTCTCTCGACACTTTCAAAACAAAAAATCAACCCCCATAAAGGGGGCAATTATAAAAATAAAAAATAAAAATTATTTTAATTAATAGTAGCTAGTTTCTACTTCTTCAATTGGCGCTTCTTTTCTTGTAAGGAGAACAACTAAAACTGCAAGTAAAACAACGAAGATAATCACAAGGATTACTGTCAAAGCAACAATGGAAGTGGAAACCGAAGCTCCAACAACATTAGCACTAAAAACAGTTTGCTCGCCGTCTACATCTACAGAAAAAGTATAAGTTCCAACGTCAGCGTCAGAATCTGCAGTCACAGTAACGGAAACAGTCTCGCTAGCATCTGGGCCAACAGTAACAACTGAGGGCGCGGATACGCTCAAAACATCTCCAGAAACAGTCTCGATGTTAAAAACTCTAACATCATCAGCAGAATTCACAATAACCATATCATAGGTTATAGTATCGCCAGCGTTCAAATCCTTGTTCTTTACGGAAGCCAGAACCAAAGTGGAGGCAGAATCGCCAACACTAATCAAGTTCTTAACAACTGTTTCAGAATCACTATTGTAAACTTCTACCTCAAGTTCGTAAACACCAGCAGCAGTGCCAGCAGGAACTTTCAGGTATACCGTTCGCAACATCGAGTCCTCTTCATCATCGTAATCTACATAATCCTCATTAGGAATCAAATCCCCAACGTAACCTCGAGTGGAAACACCCAAAGCAGGAATAGAAGCTACAACATAAGCGTCGTCCATCCTATTAAATCCGACATTTTTTACAACAACGGAAACAGGAAAAACATCGCCGGCCGAAACCTTAGAAGTGTAGTCAACAGATAAAACCTCAAAAACATAAGATTCTCTCTGCATACTTACTCGATAGTCCTCATCATAGTCATCAGTGTCATGGTCAGCGTCATAAATTTCAACGCTAAGTGTCATCTCGTCCAAGTCTTCGTCAATATCAGACGGAAGCCTCAAAGACAAAAGCTTAGTATATCTCTTTCCAGCAACAACATTAAATCTTCCAGTGGAAGCGTCAACATCATCACGGCCATCATACATACCAACCTCAACCTTAACATCTTCAGCATCTTCACCAGCAACAAAAGTAACCCTCACAGGCACAACATCACCAGCAAAACTCGCTAAATTATCATCAAGATCTATTGACTCTCCATTAAGCTCTATCTGAACATTATTAGCCAAACCCGCAGAAGCGAATCCGACAACTAACAAAGCTAGAACTGCAACAAAAGGAACCAAAAGCATATTTCTTTTCATATTTTTCATATTCAATTTAGTTAAATTCAAAACACCTGAAAACTATTTAAAGCTTGTTATTGTTGTAATTCCAGAGAGACGAAAAACCTTAAATAGTATACCTAGGTATACAATCTATTGTAAAAATCAGTAATAAAAAAATGACACGGAAAAAATCTCCAGCAGAAAAAATCACGACGATAAAACTCCTAGAGGAAACAAAACTTCGTATTGAAAAACTCCGAGAACACAAAAGAGAATCCTATGATGACATTCTTCGAAAAATTCTATATGTATTAAACACAGCACGAGAGTCTCCAGAAAAAGCAAAAAGAGTTCTAGAAAGAATCGCAAACCTCAGACAAAGAATGATTGAAGAAGAAAAACAGCAAAAAGAAGATTTAGAAAACGAAAACAAAATAGAATAAAACAAAAAGACATTTTATAAACTTCTCATCACCCAATATTATGGTTAGCCTTAGCAGTAATCATAATCATAATCCTAGTAGTCTTAATATATTCCATATTCAAAAAACCAAAAACCTTTCCCAAAAAACAATCTGGCTCTCGTCCCACAATCAAACCACAAACACCAAGACCAACACAAACATTTCAATAAATCACATCTCAGAAAAAATTCTCTTCCCAACAACCGAATCAGCAACTGGATCCGGCGACTCACAAATAATCACAACATCCTTATCCAACTTTTTCAAAAAATCCAACACCTTTTTCCACTCATCAACCTCAGTCACCTTATGCTTCTTCTCACCCTTATCCCCATATATAATCCCCGAAAAATGACAGTGCCACTCATCCTGTGGAAACGCATCCTTAATTTTCTCAAACTCATACTTCCCATACCTCGCCAAAACATGAGCAATATCAATACAAAAACCACAGCCAGTCACATTCACCAAATCGGCAACCTCATCAATCGATCCAAAAACATTCTTCTTCCCCATCACCTCAGGACACAATTCAACATCCCAACCTTTATCCTCAATAACTTTCTTCATCTCAAAAATCCCTTCCCTAATTTTAATAGCAGCCTCTTCACTTTCCATGCCAGAATAAAACCCAGGATGAAAAACAACTCGCTTAGCTCCAAGCCAATTTCCAACCTCACAACATTTCAAAATCCTTTTCTTCGACGCCTCAATCTTCTCATCCTCCTTCGAATTCAAATTAACATAATACGGCGCATGTATCGACAAAAAAATCCCAAGCTTTTTAGCAGCCTTCCCAATCTTCAAACCATCTTCCTTATTTTTTATATAAGCCCCGTAAGTAAACGCAATCTCACAGGCCTCAAGCCCCATATCATGAAACATCTCCAAATTAGAAACCGCATCCTTCACAGACCCAAGCCCCGTCGGACCAAACTTTATTTTAGACATAGTCAAAAGACTACTGGCAACAATTTAAACTTAACGAAAACTAACACCCACAAAAATATCTTGTCAAAACCACAATAGCCAAAACAAAAAACAACAGCATGGCAAACTCCGCCAGCCATTCAGGAATCTTAATATGAAAATATTTCTTATAAAACCTCGGCATAAAATTTCTTTTTTTAACATCAACTCCAGACAACCTCAACAAAATATTCTCCAATCTAGTGAGGGGGCATAAACCATAAATCTGTTGAACCAAAAAAACAAAAATTATGAAAAGTGCCGGTATAACTTTAAACTTCTCAGAAACAAAAACCGCAATAACCGACGCAATAACCAATATACTTACAATAATATGAGCAATCTCAATTTGACGAGCCCAAAATTTTAATCTCTTATTTGTAACCATTAATTAGCCTCCGGCACATCCAAAACTTCCAAATTAATCCTACCCAAATTCTGCACCAAATAAGTATGCAACTTCTTAATCACCAAATCCTGCAACCCTTCCTTCAACAAACCACTACACCTACCAATATCGCTCTCAGGAAGCATAACAACGTTCTCAGGAAGCATACAAGTCATCTTATGCCCCTCCAGCTTCAACGAGTCCTGATTATTCAATTCACCTCTCAGAAGCTCAACTCCAACCTCACACTCATCACCAGAATCTCCTTTTATCGTATATTCAAAAATCATCTCATCCCCTCCAATAAAAATAACCTTATCACACCTCTCCAAATGCGCATTAAAACAATCCCAAGTATCACACTCATCATAACTAAAAAAGAAAGCCCAAACTCCCCAAACCAAAAGCGCCAACACAATCAAAACCACAAACCACTTCCAGCTAAAGTACCTCTTTTTCTCAACACCTATCATAACAACAATACACCAAACCGGTATATAAATATTATCAAAAAAATAAAAAGCCCTAATCGGGACAAATAAAGCATCGGTCTTATCGACCTTATAATTTTAAAGTGAAACTAGTCGTACATCTGTAGCTGGAACTTTTCCGAATGTCTTCGCCGCAACTGCCTTTGACTTCATTCTCTCAGCAGCCTGAACAACAGTCCCAGCAGCCGAAGAAACCATCAAAACAAAAGCGTCTTTCGCATCAACCGTGCCGAGTCTCATAACAGAAACGTTCTTAACAACTTCCAAATCTTCATTCAGAACCAGAACATTCTTGCCCTTAATCTCAGACGAAATTTCTCTCAACTTCGAAATATCGTCATCAGTCAATTCTCTTCGAACAACATCTTCAACAGGCGCACTAGTTACAGCAGGTCGCGAACTTCGAGCAGTAGATTTGCCACCCAAAAAAACCTTCGCAGGAACTTTTTTCCTCAAAGCCTGCAATGCTTCCTTCTGAGTCAATTCTTCAACTTCCTTGCCGTCAGGTGCTTGTGCAATGTAAACAACTTTCGCATTGTCAAAAACATTCTGCGCAATTAGATTACCTCCACGGTCACCGTCAACAAACAAAGTCAATTCCTTAGTCTCTCCAAGCGTAGCGATAGTCTTTGGAAATCTCGTTCCCTGCATTCCTATAACATTATTAATGCCATACTTCAACAGATTAACAACATCCGCTCGACCCTCACAAACGATAAGTTCTTTCTCATCATCTATATTCGGACCAGCAGCCAAACTCTCAGGACCATAACTCACAACCTTAGCAGTTCGAGTAGATTCCCGGATTTCAGTTCCCATCTCAGTCGAATCCATCCCCTGATTCTTGATTCCAGCAAGCAATGCCTTAGCACGCTCCATGATATAATCACGCTTAGAACCACGAACATCAGAAACATCTCGAATAGTAATCTTCGCATCAGTCGGACCTATTTTATCAATAGTCTCCAAACTAGCCGCTATAATTGTAGTCTCAGTCTTATCTAAAGCAGACGGAATAACGATCTCTCCAGTTGTCTTACCACCTTCAGTGACAAGCTCAACCTCGATACGACCAATCTTTCCTTCTTTCTGAAGCTCCCTCAATTCCATATCGGAACCAAGTAAACCCTCAGTCTGTCCAAACAGAGCCCCAATTACATCAGGTTTCTGAAACGGACCATCCGCTGTAAAGTCTGCAATAATCGAATATTTTATCGACGCTGGACTTATTTTAGCCATTTTTCTTTTCTTTCTCCATATTTAATTCATTAGAAATATACCTACTCTTAGCGCAAAGCGCCCCCGATTCCATAATCGTGAATGTGATACGTAATAATAATTTACTCGGCCATCTCTAACAAAAAACAAAACAAATTTCCCTTTATAAAGCTTGTTATAACCCGAAATAACCAGAAAAATCTCCACTCTTTTTTACCTCTTTCTCTTTAAATTCTTTTGTGTCCTCAACTAACCCAAAAATCTCACAGAAATATTTATAAAGATTTTAACTCAGTAAAAAGTAAATAAAAGAGGGTAACATGGAAATCAAAAAAGAAGACAACCTTGAAGAAGAAGAATTCGACGACGAGGAAGAGCTCGAGGATGATGACTAACCCTAAAAAACAAAATGGCTGAAACCAAAGAAGATTTGAACGAATTGTTCGAAAACGAAGATAGCGACGTTGACTTAAACGAAGGCTGTGACTAACTTTTTCTTATTTTTATTTTTTAATTAGAACTACAATCCCGCTAACAACTTAGCTTCCCTAAACATTCCCAGGGCCTTATATGTCGTCAACAACTTAACCTTAATCTCAGCCTTCTCAGCACTGTCCAAATTCATCTTAATCAACTTCTCATAAAACTTAACAGCTGATGCTTTCTTACCCTTTGATTCTAACTCCTTCGCAGAAACAGAAAAAATATTCTTCCTGGCCAACCTAACCTTCGACTTCTGCTCAGTGTTTGCATCTCTCGACGCCCGCACAAACATATCATCAGCATCATCAACCTTCCCAACCCTCGCAAACAACTCAGCCGCCGTCACATAACTATCAATCTTATCCCTAAACGTAACCTCCATCCCAGCCTTATTCGCCATCGCTCTAGCAGCCCTCTCAAACATTTTCCGCTCCTCATAAAGCCTAGATAGCTCATTCCACAAAAATCTCTTAATCTCAAAATTAAACCCCGAAATATTCAAAGCCGACTCCAAATAACCAATCTTATTCAAAGCCGTACTCATCCCAGCCAACTTACCCTCAATCTCTTCAATAGTCCTCTCTCTAACCTGAATAGCCATAACAAAAAATCGCATCAAAGCTTTTTAAGAATTTATATAATCAAGTTAATCCCAATCAAACACTCAATCCACCATCTAAACTCGACCATCATAATGCTGACGAACTTGAAAAGAAAGAGTTTCCGCATCAAGAAAATCCAAATTACACTCTGAATCATTTGCTAATCCATTTATCTCACCAATTAGATCATTTGCATTCGAAGGAGTTTCGGCCCTAAAAACATAATGCTGTCCTCCTTTGGAAAATCTAAATGTTTTCATCAAGAACACGAACCTCCATTCATTATAAATATTACGGTCTCCCGACACATCAATAAAAATAGTTAATCCTTTGAGGATTCAAAAGAATCCCCGAAGGAGGTATTATAAAAATAAAAATAGGTCTTCTCAGACCTTAAAGTTTTTGAGAAATTTAATTTTAGTTAGGAAATTTTTAGGCGGAGTCGAGTGTGGTGTACATGGGTACACGAGCTCGGCTCCAACGCCAAAATTTTCAAATAAAATTAAAGTTTCTTAGCAGTAAGAGATTTACAAACCCCAGCCGCAACTGTAACACCAGCGTCTCGGATAGCGAACCTCGCCATGTTTGGATTCTTATCAGCAGATTCCAAAACTAAATTTCCGATCGGTTTGATCTTAACAATAGCAACGTCCCCATTCTTCAAAAAGTCTGGGTTCTCTTCA